>NZ_JBHTZI010000002.1:0-622018 GCF_042790355.1 Rhodococcus sp. NPDC056743
CGTCGGTATCGACAACATCACCTGGGAAGGTGACTACCCGCACTCGGATTCGAACTGGCCGAACAGTCGCAAAAAGGTACACGACGCGATGATCGGCGTACCCGACGACGAGGTCGAGAAGATGGTCGAAACCAATGCCCGTGCACTACTGCACTTCCCACGCACCTAACCCACTGCCGCGACCGAGAAACCGTGAGGAATGCCATGGAAGAACTGATCGAGCAGTTCCCAGAAGATGATTGGGTCGACCAGGACCTGCTCACGAGAGACCTGGCAGGTGAATTGCTGGACGCGGAGATCGAAGCCGAGAAGGAACGCCTCGAATTTCCCGAGGACGCCGACGGCAGCCTGTTCAGCCACTCCGACCGGCAGCGCAGAATCGCTGCCATGGTTGCCATCCGGGATCGCCATCGTGAACCGAATACCCTGTAACACTGTGAAATCCGACAATCTGCAGCGACACCAGCACCAACGGGTCAGCGGTTTCCCGTGCCAACGACGAGCAACGAAACCGCCACTTCGAGCGGAGGACACGTGAGTCCCATCGTGGATACCGGCCGGCCACTGCCGCAGCCGACCCTTGCAAGCGCCGAGTTCTGGGCCTCGGGCAACGATGGCATCTTGCGGATTGCCCAGTGCTCGGATTGCGGGAAGCGGACACATCCACAGTCGGTGCTGTGCCCGGACTGTCATGGACGCAAGCTCCCACTGCAACCGGTATCGGGAAAAGCTGTTGTCGTCGGCGTGACGATCAATGTCCAACAGTGGCTTCCGAACTTCCCACCGCCGTACGTCATTGCAATTGTCGCGCTGACGGAGGATCCGCAGGTGCGCCTGACGACGAACATCATCGGGTGCGAACCCACTGACGTCCAGGTCGGCACTCGAGTCCGCGTCGTATTCGAGCAGGTCGACGACGCAATCTGGTTGCCGCTCTTCGAGATCGATCCCGATGCCGAGAACGAGCCCGGACCGCTCCCCGAACCCGAAAACTACAAATCCCGGCTGCGCCTACCCGTAAGCACCGACCGGTTCGAGGATCGGGTCGCGATCAGCGGAGTCGGGCAGTCGAAGATCGGCCGCCGACTCATGGTCGATCCGCTCTCACTCACTGTCGATGCATGCTTGGCCGCCGTCGCCGATGCCGGCCTGACACTCGAGGACATCGACGGATTGTCCACCTACCCAGGAAGATCCGTCGGCGGCATGTCCGAAGGCGGAATCATGCCCGTCGAGCAAGCACTGCGGATACGTCCGACCTGGGTCAACGCAGGCGGCGAACTACCCGGGCAGAACGGATCGATCGTGGCCGCGATGCTTGCGGTGGCCTCCGGACTGTGCAGGCACGTGCTGTGCTTCAGGACAGTGTGGGAATCCTCGCACTCGGAACTTGTCCGCTCAGGTGCTTGGGCGCCCGGCGCCGGCCGGGCGACGGACATGTTCGAATTCCGTCATCCTTTCGGCGCGATGTCTGCGGCTAACTGGATTGCGTGCCAAGCGTCGCACTACTTTCATCGCTACGGCGATGCGAAGGACGCTCTCGGGGCAATCGCCGTAAATACCCGTGACAACGCCTCCGCTAATCCGGAGGCCGTGTACCGCACCCCTATCACCATGGAGGATTACCTCACCGCCCGCCCGGTCTCCACACCGTTCGGCCTGTACGACTGCGACGTTCCCGTCGACGGCGCGGTAGCGGTCATCGTCTCGGCCGTCGACACCGTGCAGGATCTACGCCACAAGCCCGTGTTCGTCGAGGCTGTCGGTACTCAGATGATGGAAAATCTCTCGTGGGATCAAGGCACCCTTACCCATTTACCGCAATCTCTCGGCCCCAGCGCGCATTTGTGGAGTCGCACCGACCTACGGCCGGATGACGTCGACGTCGCCTTGCTCTACGACGGGTTCACTTTCAACGCGTTGTCCTGGCTAGAAGCCCTCGGGTTCTGCGAATTCGGCGGCGCCGGGGACTTCATCGACGGTGGCCGCGGTATCGCGATCGACGGGCGTCTACCGCTCAACCCGCACGGCGGCCAGCTTTCTGCGGGTCGGACCCACGGCTACGGATTCTTCCGAGAGGCCGTGCTACAACTTCGCCGACAAGCACCCGGCCGTCAAGTCACAGATCCACGCGTCGCAGTAGTTACCTCGGGTGGCGGCGTGCCCTCCGGGGCAATCTTGCTGCGCGCCGACTGATTCCACTCACCCCCGAACCTCTCCCATCATCAGGAGCTGACATGCAACGACCACTCGAAGGTATCCGCATCCTCGAGGTAGCCCAATACACGTTTGTGCCCGCTGCCGCGGCTGTGCTCGCGGACTGGGGTGCCGACATCACCAAAGTGGAACACGCCGTGAACGGAGACGCGCAGCGAGGACTCGTCCGCGTTCTCGGCTATGACGCCAATCGCCCCGGGTCGTCGTTCGCACCGATCATGGAAGGACCGAACCGCAGCAAACGCAGCATCGGCATCGACCTCGCGAATCCTGAATCACGGACGGTTCTCACCGAACTCGTACGCCGAAGCGACGTATTCCTCACCAACTATCTGCCCGGCCTGCGCACCAAGTTGGGATTGACCCTCGAAGAAATCCGGGCAATCAATCCCGACATAATCTATGTCACCGGTAGTGGTTTCGGCAGCGAAGGCCCCGACGCCAACAGTGGTTCGTTCGACGCGACCGGATTCTGGGCTCGCGGAGGCAGCGCCGACGGTTTGATGCCGCCCGATACAGAACACATGGCGTTCATGCCGGCCGGCGCCTACGGCGACAACATCGGCGGTATGACCATCGCGGGCGGTATCGCAGCCGCGATCGCCGGTCGCGAACGCACCGGCGAGCCGTCGGTTGTCGACGTCTCTCTACTCGGAGTTGGCGCCTGGGCAACACAGTTCACGGTCAACCTGGCGCTGTTCACCGGCGGACCACTACCCAAGGTACGCAAGAAGTCCGCCGCGGCAGGGAATCCTCTGACCGGCTCCTATCGCACCTCGGATAACCGCTGGCTGCAATTCTCCATGCTCCAGCCCACGAAGTTCTGGAACGAGTTCGTGACCGCTCTGGGCCTCGAGCATCTCGCCGGGGACAGCCGATTCCAGACCATGGAGTCCATCACCGAGCACAGTGAAGAAATCACCGGCTGGTTCACCGAGGCGATCGCCTCGCGCCCCTACGACGAGTGGACCGCAATCTTCACAAACCTCAGCGGACCGTGGGCTCCCGTGCAGAACAGCTGGGAGTTGGGTCACGACGAATCGCTCGTCGCCAACGGCCGCATCGTCGAGGTCACAGATGCTGACGGTGTGCCCCAAAAACTCGTCGCAAATCCGGTCAAATTTGATAATTCTCCAGTGCAGATGACCCGTGCCCCACAGTTCGCCGAGCACACCGACGACATTCTGCGCGAGCTCGGCTTCGACGACGAACGACTGATCGAACTCAAGATCGCCGGAGCCGTTACCTAGCTGGCGCCCAACACAATCCATCCGCTTGAACGACAGGAGTCAAAACAGCATGCGAATCAGAGAAGCCGTCATCGTGGAGGCGGTACGCACGCCGATCGGCAAGCGGAACGGGTCGTTGAGCAGCGTCCACCCAGTTGATCTATCCGCTTTGGTACTCAATGAACTGATCCGACGAACCGGAGTCGACCCGTCGTTGATCGACGACGTCATGTGGGGTTGTGTCACTCAACTTGGTGATCAGTCCAGCAACGTCGCGCGATTCGCAACATTGGCGGCGGGCTGGCCGGAAAGCGTACCGGCGGTCACCATCAACCGTGCATGCGGATCCGGTCAACAGGCCATCGAATCAGCGGCTCACGCGGTGATGTCGGGCGCCTACGACATTGCTGTCGCGGGAGGTGTCGAGATGATGTCTCGAATTCCACTCGGCGCAGCCCGAGCTTCCGGCTTTCCTTATGGCCAAACCGTTCTCGACCGATATAGCGTCGACAAGCTCGACCAAGGAATCGGCGCGGAACTGATTTCCCAGAAGTGGAATCTCTCGCGTCAGATGCTTGACGAGTTCGCCTCCAGATCTCATCAACTCGCAGCCAAGGCAATCGACGGCGGAGCGTTCGACTCACAACTGGTAACGGTAGACATCGGCGAAGCACAGCTCGCGCTCGACGAAGGTCTGCGGCGCGGAACGTCGCCGGAGACGCTTGCCAAGCTGAAGCCGTCATTCCGCGACGACGGTGTAATCCACGCCGGAAACGCGTCACAAATCTCCGACGGTGCATCGGCAGTAATGATCACGACGCCGGAAAAGGCCGCAGAGTTGGGGCTTGCCCCCATCGTTCGTCTGCTCGCCGGCTCGGTTGTCGGCGCAGATCCCGTCATGATGCTCACTGCTCCCATTCCCGCCACGCAGAAAGTTCTTGCCCGTGCAGGTCTCGGGATCAACGACATCGGCGCAATCGAGATCAACGAAGCGTTTGCGCCGGTCCCGCTGGCATGGCAGATCGAGCTCGGCGCGGACCTCGAACGCATCAATCCACTCGGTGGCGCAATCGCGGTGGGGCACCCGCTCGGCGCATCGGGGGCGATCCTGACGACCCGGCTCATTCACCACATGCGCGATCGCGGACTCAAATACGGGTTGCAGACGATCTGCGAGGGCGGCGGAACTGCCAACGCAACGATCTACGAACTCGTCGAGTGACGCGGACCGTGGTCGCCGTTTGATCTTGTGCTCCCACGAACCGTCCCGATGGCGGTGGTCCGTCATCGGGACGGTGAAACCAATACGGCACAGAGATTTACGAGCCTGCCGTCCCCTGACCCCACAATCGGAGGATGTCGTCTACCGGCTCAGCGGCGTCCGAGTATCCGATCGGCAGTCGCGGAGTCCATGCATCGCCGTCCTCGGCAACGAGGATTCCGCGTGCGGCAACGTGCGGATGGTGCGGCGCCTCCGCCAGGCTGAGGACCGGCGTCAAGCATGCGTCGGTGTGCCCGGCACAGTCAGCCCATTCGTCACGGGTTCTTGTCGCGACGGCCGCCGCAATTCGATCTCGAAGAGCAGGCCAAGACTGGGGGTCGTGCCTACCCTGGGCCAATTCGGGTTCGAGCCCGAGGACCTCCAGCAGCACATCGAAAAACGGATCTTCGAGAGCGCCGACAGCCACAAATTTACCGTCAGCGCAGGGATAAACGTCGTAGTAAGGAGCGCCTGTGTCCAGCCGATTCGTACCGGGTTCGTCAGACCACCGTCCAGTCGCGCGGTATTCGTGAAGCATCGAGGTCAGGTAGTTAGTACCGTCGAGAATCCCGATATCGAGAACCGACCCTGTGCCGGTCCGGTCGCGTTCGAAGACTGCTGCCAGAATCGCCGTGACGAGATACATTGCGCCGCCGCCGAAATCGCCGAGAAGGTTGGCCGGCGGCATGGGCACCGAACCCACTCTGGTAGCGGAGTGCAGCGCACCTGTCAGTGCGATGTAATTGATATCGTGCCCGGCGGTGAACGCAAGCGGACCCGTCTGACCCCATCCGGTCATCCGGGCATAAATCAGACGATCGTTAACAGCGGCGAGATCACTCGGACCCAAGCCGAGTCGCTCCATGACACCGGGACGAAATCCTTCCACCAAGACATCAGCAGATCCGATGGAATTGTGTACGAACCGAATCGAGTCTGGATCTTTGAGGTCGACTTCCATGGTCGACCGGTTACGCACCAACGCCGGTATCTCCGACCCGGGGCGGCGCAAGGTGAGGATTTCAGCTCCCAAATCGGCTAGCAGCATGCAACCGAACGGAGACGGGCCCAATCCGAGAAACTCGACAACTCGCAGACCACTAAGCGGCGCAGTAGATTTCATGTCATCCATCCCTTGGTTTCACATTGGCCTGTCGGTAGATTGAACCGCAGGCTCGCCCATGTCGACAAACTGGACGCCGAGCATGAGTATTACCGATCAATTTAGGAGAAGCCAAGTGCCTCAACCATTTTACGACGATGACCATAACCAGTTTCGTGCACTGGTGCGCGAATTCGTGAAACGTGAAGTCACCCCCAACCTCGACCAATGGGAGGAGGACGCCAGCACCGGCCGCGACGTATGGAAATCCGCAGGCGCACACGGAATTCTCGGCATCCGAATCGCCGAGGACCTCGGCGGAGGCGGAATGAAAGACTATCGCTTCCGCTGCGTGATCCAGGAGGAACTTGCCGCAGTCGGAGCGGCCTCCCTCGCCTCCGGGTTCTCGATCAACGAGGACATCGTCGCGTCCTACCTGACGACATTCGGGACGGACGAGCAGCAAAAGGAATGGCTCCCCGGAATGGCCGAGGGCTCCGTCGTCACGTCCATTGCCATGTCGGAGCCCTCGGCCGGCAGCGACCTCCGTGCGATGAAGACGTCAGCGGTGCGCGACGGCGACGATTGGGTCATCAACGGCTCCAAGACATTCATCACGAGCGGATTCTCTTCCGACCTCGTTCTCGTCGCCGCCCGTACCGGCGAAGTCGATGGACGTCCCCGACTGTCGCTCATCCTCGTACCCACCACAACCGACGGATTCGTACGCGGCCGTAAGCTGCGCAAACTGGGCTTGCACGCCCAGGACACCGCCGAGATCGCCTTCGATAACCTGCGTGTCCCTGCGTCTAATCTCGTCGGCGAGGAAGGACGTGGGTTCCACCACCTGACTGCGCAGCTTCCACTCGAACGCCTGTCGATTGCATGGCGCGCCCTGTGCGCGGCCGAGGCGGCACTTGAGTGGACGGGCCGCTACACCAGCGAGCGAAAGGCATTCGGCCAACGCATCATCGACCTCCAGAACACGCGTTTCCGGCTTGCCGAGATGACGACCGAAATAGACATCACGCGAACGTTTCTGGAGCAGTCCATTCTCGCGTACAACGACGGCACATTCGACGCTACCCTCGGAGCGAAAGCCAAGTGGTGGTCCACCGAGTTGCAGAATCGCGTCGTCAATGGATGCCTGCAGTTGCACGGCGGATACGGCTACATGGACGAGTACCCGATCTCACGTGCCTACGCCGATGCCAGGGTGCAAACCATCGTCGGCGGCACAACAGAAATCATGAAAGAAATCATCGGTCGCGACGTAGCCACCCGATTCTCCTCGTGACACACGCCCCCTCGATCTTCCCCTCCCAAAGAAAGCCTGACACATGCAATTGCGAGACAACACATTCCTGGTCACCGGAGCAGCCTCCGGTCTCGGTGAAGCAACCGCCACCGCTCTCGTCGAGGCGGGCGCCCGCGTGGTGATCGCCGATCTTGCCGACTCCGACGGAAAAGCGACCGCGGTACGTCTGGGTGACGCCGCAGTCTTTGCTCCGATCGATATCACCGATGAGACATCATTCGGTCCCGCACTCGACGCTGCCGAGGCCATCGGCCCTCTGCGCGGAGTCGTCCACTGCGCGGGACGCGGCGGCGATCGTCTACGGATTCTCGACAAGGAAGGCAATCCGAACGACTTGGAAAGCTTTCGCAACGTGCTCGAGATCAACCTCATCGGCACCTACAATGTCCTCCGCTGCGCCGCAGCCCGGATGGCACGCAACGAGCCCCTAGACGGTGAGCGAGGCAGCATCGTGTTCACTGCATCGGTGGCTGCATTCGACGGGCAGATCGGTCAGACCTCCTACACCGCATCAAAATCGGCCGTTCACGGCATGACACTCGTCGCGGCACGCGATCTGGCAAGCTACGGGATCCGAGTCAACACGATAGCTCCGGGATTGTTCGACACCCCCATGCTCGCGCGACTTCGCTCGGACATCCGTGAAGGCCTTTCCGCGGGCGTACCCTTCCCGAAGCGACTGGGTCGCCCGCAGGACTATGCGGCGATGGCCACCGCGCTCCTGACGAACTCGTACGCGAACGGTGAAACAATTCGATTGGACGGCGCGATCCGGATGGCGCCTCGATGAACGCGCTGACAACGGCAGACGTGCTCGTGGAGGCTGATGCCGGGATTCTCACGATCACCATCAACCGGCCTGCCCAGCGTAATGCGATGACGCTGACCGCTGCGACCGAGATCGCCGCCGCGTTGACTCTCCTAGACGAGGACCCGCATCTGTCAGTTGCGATTCTCGCTGGAAGTGGCGGAACCTTCTGCGCGGGAATGGACTTGAAGAGATTCCAGCTCGGTGAGCGGCCAGTGGTACAGGGCCGCGGTTTCGGTGGCCTCGTCGAAGCACCACCGGCGAAGCCCTTGATCGCCGCGGTCGAAGGATGGGCGCTGGGCGGAGGATTCGAAATGGTTCTGGCCTGTGACCTGGTTGTCGCGGGCAGTGGTGCCAAGTTCGGACTTCCTGAGGTAAAACGCGGCCTTGCCGCGCGCGCCGGCGGAATCTTCCGTGCTCCCCAGGCCCTGCCCCGGGCTGTCGCACTCGAGATGCTGCTCACCGGCGAACCGATCGACGCACAGACTGCGCTCACGCACGGCCTGGTCAATCGAGTGGTTGACGACGGTTCCGCGGCGGACGGCGCACGCACTTTGGCAACAGCGATCAGCGCGAACGCTCCGCTGGCGGTGCGCGCCAGTAAGGCTCTGGCGCTTCAATCACGGACCTGGACCGATTCGGAGGCCTTCGAGCGCCAGAACGTGTATACGGATCCAGTGTTCGCTTCCGCTGATGCGCGCGAAGGAGCGGCTGCATTTTCGGAGCGTCGAACGCCGAACTGGCAAGGCCGGTAATAAAAATGGCCGATGCCTACGGCCACTCGAAAGCAATCGTAGGCATCGGCTCGGCATCAACGCCTGGTCATGTCGATGACTAATTTCCCGGTAGTGAGTCGCTCCGACATACGGGTCAAGGCCAGCGGCACTTCATCGAGTGTGTAGGTTTCGGAGACGTAGGGCTTCATTCCCTGTCCGACAAGACGTTCGATCTCCTTGCGACCATCCTCTACAGCTTGCGGTAGATGAGCGGCGAGCGTTCGAATCTCGAACCCTCGCAGGATCGCACCTTTCAGGAGAACCAGATTCATCGGGATCCGCGGAATTTCACCTTGCGCAAATCCTAGACAGACATAGCGCCCGCCCCACCCGATCGCCCGAATCGCCTGCTCCGAGTACGCACCACCGACCGGATCGATCACCACATCAGCACCCGTGCCGGTGATTTCCTTGATCCGCAGTTTGAGATCCTCGTCGTCATAGGCGATCGTTTCCACGGCGCCGAGCGCACGACAGGCTTCAGCGCGTTCCGCGGTGGATACTGCGGCGATCACCTTAGCTCCGAGACGAGTCGCGATGTCGATACACGCAGTGCCCACACCACCAGCGGCGCCGAGAACCACCACCCAGTTCCCCGGCTTCACATCCCCGAAAGTCGTCAGCGAGTGGTACGCAGTTCGGTAAGTGACGTTGAATGCTGCGGCATGGATCATGTCCAACCCTGCAGGCGCCGCCGACAGTGCGGTGTGCGGAACGGTGATCTGCTCCGCAAATGCACCGCCGAATGCCGTGCCCATCACGGCATCCCCGGGTACGAAGTTCGTGACCTCGGCTCCGACTGCCAGCACTCGCCCAGCGAATTCGCTTCCCGTAGTGAACGGAGTCGGCACCGTCACCTGATAGCGATCCGCAGCGATGAGGACGTCCGGATAATTCACGGCGGCAGCCTCGATTCCCACAAGCACCTCCGACGGTCCGGCCACCGGATCGGGTATTTCACGGATCACGATCTTGTCCGGATCTCCGTGGATCTCGCACCGCGCTGCTCGCATGCTATGGCCTTCCTGCCGAGTGGGATTTGCTTGGGTTTACCACTTTTGGTTGCTATCGCGCTGCCGCCCGCCCTACCTGACCATGAGCGACCCGCCGTCGACTGCAAAAATCTGCCCCGTCATGAATCGTGAGCCTTCACCCGCAACAAATTCGAGTACAGGAACCAGATCCTCGACGTTTCCGAGTTTGCCACCGAGCGGAATCAGGTTTGTCATTTTCCGATCGTGCTCGACCAACTGCTCAGGTGTCATCGACGCCCGCGTCGTCTCGTACATCGGCGTACGAATTGCCGGCGCAATTGAGTTGACCGTAATCCCGTACTGCGCCCACTCGGCCGCTACGGTCCGACTCCAGCCCAGTACGGCGCCTTTGCTTGCTGCGTACGCGGCCTTGCCCATCAAGCCTTTTGCACCTGCTGCGGAAGCAAAGTTGATGATGCGTCCGCCGCCATCTTTCAGATACTCGAATGCCGCTTGGTTAGTGAGGAACGTCCCCGTGGCGTTGACCGCCATCGTGGACTCCCACATCGACAGCGGCGTGGACTCCGCCGGTGCGCCAGGAGCGATTCCAGCGGCGTGGATCAAGACGTCCAGGCCCTTCAAGGATTTCAGACCCCGCGCGAAGGCCTGGTCAACCGATTCCTTGTCGGTGACGTCGCACCGAATGAACTCCGCGCCTGCCTGAGCAGCAATCCGCGCTCCCTCGTCAGCTGTGACGTCGAAGGAGACAACCTTTGCGCCCGATTCACCGAACGCTTTGACCAGAGCGCTTCCCATTCCACTAGCGCCACCGGTGATGATGACACGACGACCAATCAAAGCCTGGGTACCCACGGAATTCTCCATATCTATTGAAACAAAACGATTTTCAACGGGAACGAGCCGGCACGCACGGGTGCACCTGCCTAAGGCCTAGTACAAGCCACCGTCCACGCGGATCAGCGACGACGTGGTGTAGCTGGATGCGGGACTCGCAAGGTACAGGGCAGTAGTGATGATCTCTTCGGGGTTTCCCGGCCTGCCGATCGCACTCTGTGTCGTGTGCCGCTTCTCTTCTGCCCACGACTTGGAGATGTCGGTCAAGAATGGGCCCGCGGAGATCGTATTGACTCGCACTTTGGGTCCGTACTCGCGCGCAAATACTCCCGCCAGTGTGTTGAGTGCCGCCTTCGCGCCGGCGTAGGGGCCGAATCGCGGCTGCGGGAAGAGCGCTCCCGACGACGAGATGTTGATAATCGATCCGCCGTCACCTGCTGCCATGCGCTCACCGACCAACGAGGACAGGTGGAACGGGCCTTTGAAGTTGACGCCGATGACCTTGTCGAAGAGCTCCTCGCTGGTTTCAGCCGACGACGGCGCGAGTGGAGACATACCGGCGTTGTTGACCAAGACGTCGATCCGCCCGAACACCTCGTAGGCCTTCTCGACAAGTGCATCGATTTCGTTCCACTTACCGACGTGACAGCTCACCGGAAGAGCCTTACGGCCCAGGGCTTCTACCTCTCGGGCGACGTCGGCGCATGCTTCGGCCTTGCGGCTGGTGATCACGACGTCGGCGCCCGCTTCCGCGAAGGCCAACACCATTTGACGTCCTAGTCCTCGACTGCCGCCGGTGACGAGGGCGACCTTACCTTCGAGAGAAAAGTGATTGCTCATGCGATTCCATGCTCCTCGAGAATAGCGGCATGCTTAATTTTTGCCTCGGCCAATCGAGTGGGAATGTGCTCGCTGGGGAACAAGTTTTCGGTGGGCTCGTAGTTCGCGAGTACACCGCGTGCGACGGCGACCTTGTGCACTTCGGTCGGCCCGTCCGCCAAGCCCATCGAGATGACGCCGCTCCACCAGATATGCAGCGGGGTTTCAGTCGTCGCTCCCAGTGAACCGTGAATCTGAATCGCGCGGTGAATGATGTCGTGATAGATCTTCGCCATCGCAACCTTGCACATTGCGATGTAAGTGCGTGCCGCACCGTGCGGTTCGTTGTCAATCACCCAGGCGGTTTTGATCACCAGCAGTCGATACTGCTCGAGCTCGATTGCCGAGTCGGCGATGAACTGCTGCACCATCTGCTTTTTGGCAAGTGTCTCGCCCTGAGTGCGACGCGACAGCACACGCTCACCCATCATGTCCAGTGCACGCTGGCATTTGCCGACAGTGCGCATAGCGTGATGGACGCGGCCGCCGCCGAGTCGAGACTGAGCTACTTCGAAGCCCTGTCCGGGACCACCGAGGATCGCATCGGCCGGAACGCGCACATCGTTGTAACGGATGTAGGCGTGAGTTCCCTCGTCGAGTTCCTCTCGGTCGCCCATGACGGAGACGTTGCGGACAATCTCGATTCCCGGGGTTTCTGCGGGAACGACGAACATCGACATCCGGCGGTACGGCGACGCCTCGGTGTCCGTCACTGCCATGACGATGAGGAAGGACGCATAGCGCGCATTCGACGAGAACCACTTCTCACCACTGATAACCCACTCGTCACCATCCCTGCGTGCCGCGCACACGAACTCTTTGGGATCAGACCCTGCCTGCGGCTCGGTCATGGAGAAGCATGAAACGATGTCGCCATCCAGAAGCGGCTGCAGATACTTCGCTTTCTGTGCATCGGTTCCGTACATCGCGAGAATTTCGGCGTTTCCGGTGTCCGGTGCCGCGGTACCGAAAACCGTTGGAGCCCACATGGACCGCCCCAGAACCTCATTCAGCAACGCAAGTTTGAGCTGCCCATAGCCCTGCCCGCCGAGCTCAGGGCCGAGATGACACGCCCACAGTCCTTGCTCCTTGACCCGATCTCGCAACGGGCCGAGGATTGCGCGAGCGGCCTTGTTCTCCATATTGTACGGCTGACCGAGATGAGGGAAGAGCAGGTCAAGCGGCTCGCATTCCTCCCGGACGAATTTCATCGCCCAGTCGAGTTTCGCTTGAAATTCAGGATCGGTCTGGAAATTCCACATCGTATGAGTCCTTTGTTTGTTCGGGTATCACACTCGAGCGACACGTACGGTCGGTCAAACTTCAGTGCTCGGTGACGGCTCGGAGGCAAAAGAGCAGCAGATGCTCGTGTTCTTCTTCCGTAGGAGTGTGACCGGCTTCGAGATACGTTGTTGTCAGGCCCATCACCAGGGTCTGAATGAACATCGCGGTGCGTTCGGGTTCCGGGACATTCCCCTCGATAAGGATGGCGCAGAGTAGATCCCGGATACGGCCGTGTCCGACTGGTTTGATCTCGCTTTTGGTTCTGGCTATCTGGCCCATGTTCCAGATAATTACCCGGCTGAAATCGGAGAGATCCGGATCTTCGATCTGCGCCAAAATCCCGTCGATCCAGGCGGCGAGCCGCCCGCCGAATCCAGATTGCTTGAACACCCGATGTTCCAGGTAGGCATGGATATTCAGTAGCCCCTGCTCATAGATCGCGACGATGATGTCGTCTCGACCCCGAAAGTGTCGGTAGAATGCCTGATTCGACATTCCTGCCTCGCGGACGATCTCAGCAATTTTGGGCTGATCGGTACATCCCTTGCTCAACATCACAGTCTGCGTCGCCCGGATCAGTAACTTCACCTCGTCGTTGTACGAAGCCTGCCGCCCAGGCTTCGGGACTCGACGAAGTTGACTCCCGCCCGCAATCACCGGTGGTGCACTATCTACATCGCGACGTGGTTCGGACATCACTAACGCCCTCGTTCTTCGATTGCCGCAATCAATATCCGATCAGCGCGAATGCTTCTGCCAGCAGGCCAGGAAGCGCTGGTTCCATCTTCTGGAATGCGGGGCTCAAATTGCCTCGCTTGCGCCCACGTTTGATCAGCAATGCTGTGGCGGCAGCTTCCTTGTATCGGGTAAGTGCGTGGAACCACTCGATATCCTCCACCGCCCGCCCCAGAGTCTGTTCGTAGGTCCGGACAACTTCATCGGCAGTTGGGGTACCGCAGGGCTCTTCAGAGGCTGCGGCAGGGTGCCCGGCTTCGTCGGTGAAGTAAGTGAGCCAGGTCAGATCGATTCGCGGGTCACCAACAGACCAAATCTCCCAGTCGATCAACGCTGTGACGCGGTCTCCGTCACAGAGCGTGTTCCCCAGTCGGTAATCGCCGTGGTTGACAACCGGTTTCGCCGGGACGGGAATCGTCGCATGTAGCGCTTTCGCACATCGCAAATAATCGCCGCTGAGGTCATCCGAAACAGTCTCGAATGCTCTAGTCCACCTGTCGATTTCAGAACCCAATGACATTACCGGCTCGCCGCCCAGACCGATATCGGAAGGGTCGACCGAATGCAGATGGGCGAGCATCCGGGTAGCGGAGAGGTACCTTTCGCGAGTCTGTGCGCGAGTCTGTTCATCCCGAGGCCGCTCAGCGACGAGTAGCGGTTCCACACATTCACCCGCGACCATTTGCATTGCCACGAAGGGAGGATCGCCTGCGTCCTCGAAATAGACTGCCGGTGTCGACACCCCGGCAGCACCCTGCAATGCCTGCATTACACGACCTTGACGCAGCACGTCTCGATTTCGAACGGGTGCCAGTCCTGGAGGCGCAACCTTGAGGACGACAGATTCGTCGATTGCCCCACCTGAAACGTCGGCGATGAATGTCAGGCTCGATGTTCCACCGGTCAGCGGCCGCACGTTGGCGACCTCGAGATCCTGTTGCCAACTACGACTCGCATCAGCAGCCCGGGCACTGAGATCTGAAAGTAGTTCATTGAGATCGGATTCCGTTGTCATGGAGGATCCTTCGGATTACGGACAATCGAAAAGTGAGATTGTCATTCTGGGAACATGATTCTGAGGTTTCGACACGATGTCAATAGATGCATTCCACTCAGTAGAACCGGCCCCGGAGAATACTCGGAATCTGAAGACTGAACTCCGAGAGCATCTTCCGCAGACTGTTCCTAGGTGAAATATGCGGACCGGAGCGCTGCCTTACGAATCTTGCCGAGCACTGTTCGAGGGAGCTCGTCAACGACAACAAGCCGCTCCGGTGTCTTCTGTCTGGCAAGTCCAGACGCCGCGAAATGCTCACGAAGCCCTACGAGTTCAAGTTTCATGCCCGGAGAAAGAACGACAACGGCAGCGACCACTTCGCCGTAACGTTCATCCGCAGCGGCAACGATCACACCCTCCTGGATCGCCGGGTGCGTGACGAGCACGTCTTCGATTTGCCCTGAAGACATCGTCTCACCAGCCCTGATGACAACATCCTTTAGGCGATCGGTGATCGTCAGCCGACCATCACGATCCAGGTGCCCGAGATCGCCGGTACGCATCCACCCGTCTTCTGTGAATGCCTCGGCATTGAGGCTGCTGTCGCGATAGCCGATAAATTGGTCCGGACCTCGAAGTATGATCTCGCCGTCGACCCCGACCGGAACATCGAAGCCGAGTTCATCGACGACACGCACACGTACCCCGTCCATCGGTGCGCCGTCTGTTCCCAAACGCGCTTCCTCGGGGTCGTCGGCACAACCTGATGTGGCCGTCGGATGCTCAGTGGATCCGTAACAACGAAATGTTGCAATACCTGCTGTCTGCGCCCGACGTACGAGATCCTCCGGCACCGTAGATGCACCAATGAGGAAGTCGGACAACGTCATCAGCTTGTCAACAGCACCACCCACGTCGAGGATTCCGGCGAGATGAAATGGGGTCCCACCTGTCGCAGTCACCCGATGGGACGCGATCAGTTCGACAGCAAGTTCCGGCTCCCACATCTGCATGTACACCGCATTCCAGCCGTGTACAAGAGGACGCAGCACACTGCTGACGCCGGCAATATGCCCGGGCGGAAAGGATACGAGTTGCACCGAATCGTCGCGGCCGCGGAGATAGCGGGACGCAGACCGAACCTCCGTCAACAACGAATTGTGACTATGCTGAACGCCCTTCGGTGCCGCTGTGGTCCCGGAGGTATAGATAAGCAGCGCAACGTCGTCCGCATGCACGATCGGCACAGTGCAGGTCTCGTCCGAGGTCAGCTCAGACCACACGATACAACCATCAGGAACATCGTTGCCAACCAGGACAATTCGTTCGAGAGACGCGATATCTCCGTAGCCTTCGACCCGACCGCAGTAGTCGATCGAGCGCCAACGACTGGGCTGGATGAACAGCTTCGCCTCTGATTGCTCGAGAATGAACCGCACCTCGTTCGGACCGTACACATGCACAATCGGAACCAGTACCGCGCCTGCCAGAAGTACGGCGACGTAGGCGACCGATGCCTCGAAACAATTGGGTAGCTGAACTGCTACAGAGTCACCCGAACCGATACCAAACCCTCGCATCGCAGAAGCAACATCTTTTGCGGCAGAGTATATCTCACCAACCGTAGTCTCACTCTGTGAGCCGTCGGCCGCGACGTACACGATTCGGGTACGAGCATTCTCCACACATTTCTCGGGTAGAACGTCGACCCAACTTCGGTGTGTATGGAAACCCTCTCGGTACCACAATTCGCTGAGATCACCGATAACCTCAGCCGTGCGCATCGAACCCGAGAGACCCTTCACCCGCCATCCGCTCCTTGGCTGAGCGCCGGCACAGTTGCTCCTCGCAAACGAGTTCGCCACACGTCGAGCAGGACAGGATCCGCACCGTGATCGAGCATCCACTGCTCCGCTCCCCCGCGGGTCGCGGTGATCCGTTCGACGATCGGTTCGATCGCCGAGGCCGGCGCGTGCATGTACTGCTCCGGTAGTGGCGGCGACTTGGCGGTGCGCACACCGACGTCGAACCATCGAGCCATGAGGTCAGGCAATGTCTGCTCAGTACGCACGTAGTCATCGACGACGGCCTCGGGTCGTACGTCTGCAGCGAGAAGCAATACCGCGACCGCAACGCCGGTACGGTCCTTACCCGCGGTGCAGTGCAACAAGACCGGGCCCTTTGGCCGGGTAACCAGATCAAGAAGTTCACCGACCCAAGAATTGCCGCGGTCGACCATGCGCGCATAGACGCCTGGCAGATCGCTCGGCTGAGCGTCGGGGGCCGCAGCGGCAGAAAGCGGTACGTGATACACGCTCGTACCTACCGGCCATTCGTAGGCGAATCGAGCACGTTCTCGTGCACCTCGCAGGTCGATGACGCTCTCCGGTGGCCACAATGCAATTTCGGGAATCGCGTAATCACCGGGGTACGGAGCGTCGCCGCGATACAGGATGCCGTGCGCGGTCGCGCCCTGGCCTAGGAGTGGCAACCCTCCGACGTCTCGGAGATTGACCAACCCCCGGCCGGTCACCCGCAACTCCGGGCACTACTGGTCCAGGCAACATACTGACCTTCAACAATTTTCACGGTCAACCTCGAGCAGGTTCCGCGGCGACAACTTCGGGGCGATAGGCACTTCCGAGCAGAATTCCCGCCGCCACTAGGCCGCCGACCGCCGCCGTGAGACCGCCCGCCCAGCCGGCGAACAACTCGCCACCGAAGAACGTGTTATCGAGGCTTGCCGTGCCAGGCCCGGTGATCGCGACGACGACCGCACCCACTGCGAGCACCATGTTGTACTCCCACCCGTTGCCTGCGATGAAAAATCCCTTGTCGCGGTGCACGGTCCACGCAGCGACAAACATCAACGCAACGAAACCAGCAGCAGCAAACGGGGTGAACAGACCCAGCGCAAGTGCGATGCCTGCGGCGACTTCAGTGGCAGCAGCCAACCACGCGTGTAGAAGTCCAGGCCGCATGCCGATACTCTCGAACCATCGCGCGGTGCCTGGGATTCGGCCACCTCGGAAGAGTTTCCCGTATCCGTGCGCGGCCATGGTCAGACCCAAGCAGATTCGCAGGATCAGTAGTCCTGTGTCGATCGAATTCACTTCCACTCCATCCGTCTGATCGACAGCACACGTCACTTCTCGCCCTGTCGACAATAGACAAATATTACCTCTATAACTAAGTTATAAACAAGAGTGGATCTTCCGGCTCGTTCGAAACGACCGATTCCTACTCACCTCACCGAAAGGCACTCCTCATGGACCTCACCAATGCGTCTGCGGCAGTTACCGGCGGCGCTTCCGGCCTCGGACGGGCGACCGCAGAGGCGTTTGTAGCCCGCGGCGTTCCGACAGTCATCATCGATCTGCCGTCCTCGAACGGCGAAGTGGCCGCCAAGGAACTGGGCGAACTGGCAACATTCATGCCGGCCGATGTCCGCGATACGGAGGCTGTCGACGCAGCTCTCGCAGCGGCAGAGAGCATAGCTCCGTTGCGGGCCGTCGTGCACTGCGCTGGACGCGGCGGAAAACTGCGTGTAGTCGAAAAGGACGGCACGCCAGGGAACCTGGAGCTATATCAAGATGTCATCAGCACGAATCTCGTCGGAACATTCAACGTATTGCGGCTCGCTGCGGCCCGAATGGTCAAGAACGACACGGTCGACGGAGAACGCGGCATCATCATCATGACCGCGTCCGTCGCCGCCTTCGAAGGACAGATCGGCCAAGCCGCCTACTCGTCCGCCAAGGCGGGCGTCGCAGGACTGACTATCGTCGCGGCACGCGATCTGGCACGCAAGTTCGTGCGCGTCGTCACGATCGCGCCCGGCACCTTCGAGACGCCGATTCTGGGCGGCTTGTCCGACAAGGTAAGGGAATCGCTCGCCTCCCAGGTCCCCCACCCGTCCCGCTTGGGAGCTCCGTCCGAGTACGCCAAGCTCGCGCTGGCAATCGTCGACAACGCCATGATCAACGGCGAGACCATCCGAATCGATGGCGCGATCCGCATGGGTCCGGTTTAATCCCTGTCGTCATGACGGAATCGGAATCGGCACGCGAGCGAACGTCGCGCCGATTTCGATTCCGAGGATTACGAACTGCGTGAAGTCTCATCCCGCCCATCCACTTTCACTGGGCGCCATAGTCTTCAATTTCCATACGCAGAGGTATTGAATCTCTCCAACAGCAGGACAAACGCTGACACATCCGACTGCGCCCAATGCGATACCGCGTCAGCCATCCAGTCATACTTGGCCTTGCTCACGGCGCCGAATTTCACCGCAGCTTCCGGCGTTGGGGAGAACAAGGCTACGCGACCGTCATGCGGATCAGGCTCGGAGACCAGATAGCCTTCCTTGGTGAGAGCCGTCAGATGCCGACTCACCACACTTCTATCCAATCCTGTGGCCACGATCAACTCAGCCGGCGATGCCGGAAACGTGTCCGCAATTCGCGTCATAATGACAAAAGCAGACGGCGCCATCTCCGGCGCAATCGAGGCCGAATTAGTCATCAACGCCTTCCGTGAACCTCGCACGAGCCGACTTATCGCCGTTTCGATCGCGCGAATATCGGCGTCATATTTTGTCGAATTCACAGGATCAGCATAGATCTCGATGCTTTGAGCGCTGCGAATTTTCCACCTAATATAGTTGCTTAAATCAACTATATATGTTTGACTCGAAGGCCATCCAGTGACCTGATGATGCTCAGGAGGGCGCCGGATGTCGCTGCGGCGCGCGCGAATTTCCCGTACGGCATACGGACCAGGACTGGCGCCAGAAGACCTCGCAGCTTTGGTCAAATGCTTTCCGCCGGTCGAGTATCCGGCTGTGCGAACCAGTCCGGACACTGGAGCACCTTTGCTCTACGTCAACGAAATTTCACGAGCCGAATTGTCGGCATGGACCTTCGTGAGAGCGACTCCCTCCTCCAATTCCTGTACCGGCAGGCGACAAAACCTGAGTACCGGAGCCGGTTCGGTCGGAGAGGGATCGGTCGAATTCTGGGACAACCGCACACGTACGGTCGCGCTAGTTGATTGGTTCAATGAAGGGTGCCGGGCGGCAGCGAGTAACCCTCGATCAGCCTCAGCGGAATACCGGCGCCCGCTTCCCGAGGAACGCCGCCTTAGCTTCAGCCGCATCGCCGCCCGTGATGTTGTTGCCCTGAGCCTGTGCTTCCAACCTCAATGCAGACTCCAGACTCCCCCCGTCTGCAGACGCATCAAGAAGCTGTTTGGTCAGGGAGAGCGCACGCGCAGGTCCCGCAGCGAGCCGCTCGGCCATCTTGCCCACAGTTGCGTCGAGCTCGGCTACCGGCACCAGCCGCGTAACCAAACCCATTTCTGCTGCTTCCGCCGCGGAATACATGTCACCGAAAAAAGCGATTTCCTTCGCCTTCTGAATTCCGACCAGCCTTGGGAGTAACCAGGAACCGCCCATGTCGACGGAAAGCGCACGACGAACGAAGATCTGCGAGAATCGAGCTCGATCGCTGGCAACCACCAGATCACAGCCCAGCGCGAGGTTCCACCCCGCACCGACCGCGACACCGTCCACTTTGGCGATCGTGGGAATTGTCAAGGCGTGCAACGCGCGCGCCGCATCACTTGCATCAGACATGAAGTCGAGCGGATCACCGTTCACGCTCGCCAGATCGGCGCCGGAACAAAAGTCGCCGCCGTCTCCCGTCAGCACCAACACGCGGTCGGCGTGTGAATGCTCGACACTGGTGAACGTCTCGGCCAGTTCGCGCCACATCTCCAAATTCGCCGCGTTCTTCTTCTCCGGACGCGACATCACAACCGTTACGACACCGTCGCGACGTTCGACACGCAGGAATTCCACCGTCGCACTCCCCTTTGTTCTTACATAACTAAGTTATCTAGATACATGAAGCCGCGGAGACAGCTACGCCAAATTGTGACGTGCGAGTTTCCGGGGAGGATTCAGGCCACCCGGCGCGGCCGTCGACCAAGTTGTGCACACTATCCTTAGCGAGTAACACGGATGCAGCGACCACCACTCGACGCCAGACCGGATCAGACGGGCGAGGAAGTGGACTCTCGATGCCGACGCGCTCTTTGGCGTCACTACCGAAAAGGTAGATGACATGGTTAACTATGTCAAGAAATGCGACTTATAGAGGAGAGCCATGGACTTCGCGCTGA
This sequence comes from Rhodococcus sp. NPDC056743, assembly GCF_042790355.1. Classification (NCBI taxonomy): domain Bacteria; kingdom Bacillati; phylum Actinomycetota; class Actinomycetes; order Mycobacteriales; family Nocardiaceae; genus Rhodococcus; species Rhodococcus sp. NPDC056743. The sequence goes on from NZ_JBHTZI010000002.1 coordinate 20,619, forward strand.
GTGACGAGCAGGTAGCCCTAGCCGAGGCCGAACGGGCCTGGTTGGTGAAGAACTCACCCCTCATGGAACGCCGCCCACTGATAGACGATGCGCCGGCTCGAGTTTCGCCTGCACGCCTTCGCCGTCTTGCCGAGTCGGGTCTGATTGGTCTTCTCACCACGGAGATGGGTGGCACACACGTCGACCTGCTGGTGCTGGCCGAGGAGCACGGCCGCGCAGGAAGCCCCGTACCAGTGGCCGAGTTGGCTGCGGCGGCCCGCTTGCTCGAACAAATCGGCCACCCGGCCCTCGACGAGACCACTGAAGGGGCGTCCTTGGTCGTGCCGGCCCTCAGCTCCCCCGAAGACTCCGCGCTGCACGCCACAGTCGAAGGGACATCACTTCGAGTGCAGGGGACTACAGCTCCGATAACGGGCCTGATAGATGCCCACCGACTCCTTCTCGTCACATCGACTATCGACGGCGCCGAGGTCGCCGCGGTAGTGGACATCGCAGCCGTCAACACGCGTGTCCTCGAAACTCTGGATGTAACGCGATCATGGACGGTAGCCGAGGTCGATCTCACCTTCGAAGCCGGCGAGTGGACGCTACTATCCAGCGGCACAGTGGGTTTCGTTCGTGATCAGTTGGCAACCTTCCGAGCCGTCGACGCGCTCGGCGCCGCAGAAGCACTGCTCGCCCTCACTGTCGAGTACGCAGGGCAACGCACGCAGTTCGGGCAACCGATCGGAAGCTTCCAGTCCGTTAAACACCACTGTGCAAATATGGCCCTGTCCATCGAGGCATCGCGCGCGGCATTGTGGGCCGCGGCCGTGGCTCTCGACGGGAAGGACCCGGGTGTCCGCGCTCGGGCCGTCGCGGCGGCCGCAGCGTTCACCGGTGACGGAACCAGCTCCGCGGCTCAGACGGCACTGCAAGTGCACGGCGGAATCGGATTCACCTGGGAGCACGACCTGCATCTACTCATCCGCCGAATCAAAGTCGACGAGCTACTCGACGGTTCGGTGAGCTACCACCGTCGCCGCCTCGTCAACGTCTGAGCCGAACAACCAAGACTACGAATCGGCAAGCTCCAACACGAAACGACCCGGGTTGCACTGAGTGAGTGCAACCCGGGTCGTTTCGGAATAATCAGAGAGCTCGGTTCAGCGTGCTTTCCAGACCGGTTCGCGCTTTTCCGCAAACGCGCGTGGCCCCTCCTTGGAGTCCTCACTGGTTGCGAGCTGATCCCACTCGGCGGCTGACAAAACCCACCGGTCAGCCTCCTCGACGCGGATCGAATCCACTACTCCGTAAGCGACGCGCTTACTGGCTTGCACCGACAACGGCGCGTTGACCGCAATCCGCTGTGCGAGTTCGACAGCCGCACTGACAACCTGCCCCTCGGGCACAACCTGGTTGATCAGACCGACCTCGAGTGCGCGGGCGGCACTGATCGGATCGCCGGTAAAGATCATTTCCATTGCCAGGCGCTGCGGCATCTGTTCAGGCAACCTGAAGACACCACCAGCGCCCGCGATAAGTCCACGCTTGACCTCTGGCAAACCGAAGGTTGCATTCTCGGCCGCAACGATGAGATCCGCGGACATCGCCAATTCCGTGCCACCACCCAGTGCGGTTCCGTTTACCGCGGCGATCGTGGGCTTGTCGGTGTACTTATTGACGAAGCCTGCAAATCCCCATTCTCGATTATTCGGCGCGTATACCGATTCACCTCTCGAAATAGCCTTGAGATCGGCACCCGCACAGAAGGACTTCTCTCCTGCTCCGGTCAGGACGATCGCACGCACATCGGGGTCCGCGGCAGCTTCGTCCAATGCTCCGCCGATACCCGCACTTACTGCGGAGTTCACCGCGTTACGTGCTGACGGACGGTTGATCGTAATCACCATGACATTGCCCACTCGCTCTACGAGAACCGCGGGTTCGTTCGTTTCGCTCATTGTTGTCTCTCCTTGTGCTGGATCGGGTTTCAGCGCGCGTTTACGAGCTCGAGGATGGTGGCGTTGGCTTGTCCGCCACCCTCGCACATCGTCTGCAAGCCGTATTGGATGTTGTTGCGAAGCATGTGATGCAGCATGTCCGTCAGAATCCGTCCGCCCGATCCGCCAAGGGGATGCCCGAGAGCAATTGCACCGCCGTTGGGGTTGACCCGCGCGGGGTCCGCTCCAACCTCTGCCAGCCACGCAAGTGGCACGCTCGCGAATGCTTCATTGACTTCGAAGACACCAATATCGTCGACAGTCAGACCAGCCTTCTCGAGCACCTTCTTCGTGGCCGGGATCGGAGCCGTGAGCATGATGATCGGGTCGTCTCCGACAACAGCGACCGAGTGAATCTTCGCTATCGGAGTCACCCCGTACCGCGCAGCGGCCTCTTCGCTCATGATGAGCAGCGCCGACGCGCCATCCGAGATCTGTGACGCGTTACCTGCATGGATCACGCCGTCTTCTTTGAAGACCGTCTTGAGCTTTCCGAGTGATTCGACCGAAGAGCCGCGACGGATTCCTTCGTCGCGAGAGATCACGGTGCCGTCCGGCGTGGTCACAGGAACTATCTGATTGTCGAACAGCCCCGCATCCTGCGCAGCAGCGGCACGTTCATGCGATTGAACAGAGAACGCGTCCAAGTCATTTCGCGTCAGACCCCACTTCTCGGCGATCGCCTCCGCGCCAATGCCCTGGTTCGGTTTGACTCCGTTGTAGCGCTCCATGAAAGCCGGGCTGTACGGGCTCCCCTCGAAGGTTCCCGCCGATCCCATAGGCACTCGCGACATTGACTCGACGCCACCGGCAACAACAACGTCGTAGTGTCCTGCCGCGACACTGGCGACAGCAAAGTTGAGTGCCTGTTGCGACGAGCCGCACTGACGGTCGACCGTCACGCCAGGAACGGTTTCGGGCCAGCCGGCTGCCAGCACCGCATTACGAGCCACGTCGTTGGCCTGGTCCCCGACCTGCTGGACGCAGCCCCAGATGACATCCTCGACAACGGAAGGCTCGATACCGGCGCGCTCGACCAACGCGTTGAGAACTACGGCCGACAGATCGGCCGGATGAACGCTCGACAAACCGCCGTTGCGTCGGCCGACCGGGGTGCGCACTGCTTCTACGATGACTGCAGTCATGTTGTACTCCTTGCGTTGCCGGGCAGAGCAGCCCGGATTCGTTTAAGTGGTTCCGCGAACAATCGCGAGCGATCGACGACCGCCTGAGTCAGACGCGGGCGGCTTCGAGGTCTGCCACCAACTCCAGCAGTCGGCGACGATCGATCTTGAGCGATACTCCGCGCGGAAGTTCGTCGACGGTGTGGATATCGACGGGCACCTCGTAACCGGTCAACTGGCCACGGAGGAATGTCTTCACCTCGTCCTCGACCAAAGGAATCGCACCATCCACAAGCTCGACAACAGCGACCGGCACCTGTCCTAGCCGATCGTCAGCTTTCCCGTACACACTGGCGTCGAGGATCGACGGATGCGCGCGCAAGGCATTCGACACGACCTCCGGGTGAACTTTGAAGCCGCCCCGGACAATTGCGTCGTCTGCTCGACCGTCGATATACAGGAACCCGTCCTCGTCGATGTGCGCGAGATCGCTGGTGCGCAGCCAACCGTTCGCACCTTTACCGGTCTGACCCGCCCGCACTTCGAGCTTGCCGGTCTCGTTGACCGGCAAGACCTCGCCGTTGTCGTCGACAGTCTGCAGATGCACGCCCGGAAACGGACGCCCGACGCTGCCACGCTTACGCGCCCACCACTCGGTATGCAGCGGCTTGGTCCATCCGGCGATGGCACCGGAAAACTCGGTGGCACCGTACATGATCAATACGGGCACGCCATATCGGTGCGTGAACTCCTCGGCCAGATCCGGTCCGACGTAGGTCGTGCCGGCCGTCACCGCACGCAAGCTCGACAACTTCTCTGCCGGGATATCGGCACTGAGTACCGATCGCATTGCCGCCGGGGGCAAGCTCGCGACCCTCAGCTGATGCTCGGATACCGCAGTGACCCACCCGTCGACGGTGAACCGCGAGAGCAGGACAAAGGGTCGAGCTTCGGTGAGCGCCTGCAGAACTGCCCAGAGACCGCCGATGTGAACCATCGCCAAGAACACCAATGACACCCGTCCGGTGAGCGGGTCGCGTTCTGGGCCGGCCGCACCGGTGTGGCCGTGCACCGCTGACATCGCAGAATCGAGCTGGCGCCACGTCAGCGGGACCCGTTTCGGAGGTCCTGTTGTTCCAGAGGTGAACATTTCCACCGCCACCGGATGTTCCTCGGTGTGCAGGGCTTCGATCGTTGCTGAGGAGCCTCCACTGCATTGCCGGAGCTCGAGACCATCTACAGCGAAGCCCAAAATTCCCGAATCCTCAGCAGCCGAGGCAAATTCATTCTCCAGCCAGGCACTCGAGGGACCGAGAACGACCTGCGGCTTGGAACTCACCAGGTCCGATGACAGACGTGCAGCCGGTTGCATCGGGTTCAGCGTGACGATTGTCCGCCCTTTGCCGAGGATGGCCACGAGGGCCGCGACGGACTCCATCCTGTTTCCCAGAACAACGCCGACACGAGAACCCTCGTCGCATCCCACCCGACTGAGTTGCTCGTCGATACGTTCAGCGAGAACGCGAACCTCACCCCATGTGATCCATCGACCATCCTGCTGGATCATGTTCGCGCCATCGGGTGCCAACCACAGAGCACCCAACCCGTCTCTGATTCCCGCCATTGACTGCCTCCAGTTCTGCCGACGGGGAAGCCTTTGCTCCCCCGGCTCGCCCATAAGGCGCCACTCGACATTCGATCGCGCCGATAGAACGCGCGTAACTATAAGATAGATCACATAGTTAACTAGGTCAATTCTTTTGTATCTGCGGTGGTGTCTTCGACACAGAAAAAGGGGAGACTCGAATAACACGAGTCTCCCCTTGCCATGGCTGCACATCCGAAATCAATGGCGCCGACTGCTGCCTACATCGCGGCCCGTCAGCGCGGCATCGACAATCCACGCTCCGCGATAATGTTGCGCATGATCTCGGAACTTCCGCCCGCGATCGTATAAGCGCGGGCATACAGGAATTCGTCTTGCCAACGCCCACAATCGATTGCATTCGGGTCGCGCTCGACAAGGACGCCCGCCTCACCACTGAGCTCGAGCGCGAATCGCGCGATCTCGACGCCCAATTCGCTGAAGAACAGTTTTGCCATCGGGCCGTCGAAGACCCGCTCTGTCTTCCGTGACCACCGACTTACGTTGGCGTACACCATCGCCGAGAGCGCTTCGACCGACGCAGTCAGCTGACCGAGCTTGTCCAGTACGGCGCCGTCTTCGATAGCGGGACGTCCGTTCTTCGTCACCTTCTTGGCGAGATCGACGAGTGCTGAAACATTCTGCTGCAGCCGGGCTGCACTGGCTGCAACTGCGCTGCGTTCGTGCCCAAGACTGGAATTGGCAATCACCCAGCCCTGGTTCAGATCACCGATCAGGGAGTCGGGACCTATCTCGACATTGTCGAGAAACACCTCATTGAAATCCGAAGTGCCAGTCATCTCACGGAGGGGGCGCACCTCCACACCCGGCAATCGCATATCAAGGATGAAAGCACTGATCCCCCGATGCTTCGATACTTCCGGATCCGTACGCGCCAGCAGATACCCGTAGTCAGCCCACTGACCGTTGGTCGTCCAGACCTTCTGTCCGCTGATCCGGAACCCACCGTCGTCGGTACGTGTCGCCTTCGTACGCAGTGATGCCAGGTCACTACCGGAACTCGGCTCGCTGAAAAGTTGGCAGAAGATCAGCTCACCCGAACGAATGCCGGGCAAGAACGCCTTTCGCTGTTCCTCGGTTCCATAGTCGAGCAGTGCGTTCGAGACAAGTTTGGAGGCTCCCTGAACCGCGGCAGGTGTGCGGCCGCGAGCCAACTCTTCTCCGACAACGACCTCGCGTTCCATCGAATGGGGGTTGCCCTGCCCTCCGAAACGTTCCGGCCACGACTCTCCTACATATCCAGCGCCGAAGAGCTTGCGTGTCCAGTCCTTCAGTAATGCAAGCTCTTCCGCGTCCTCGGCCGTGCGTACCCCCGCCTTGGGCGCGATCGCAGGCGCGTTGGCCTTCACGAATGCCCGCACCTCGGCGCGGAAATCCTCGAGTTCGGCCGTCATGCCGTAATCCATCTCAGCTCCCTTTGCGCTTTGTACCGGCGCGATGCGCCAACGCGGCAGTCATCGGACCTCGTACTTTCGCGTCGGCACCTCTGATCGGCTGACCTGAGCCTTCCCGATCGGATTGCCCAACGAGGTGTACGACATCGCCGTGGCAAGCGCGTGCGAGCGAGTCGAGTCCTTCGACTCCCAGATCGCACGAATACTTCCCTGGATCGCGGCTGCCGGCTTAGCCGCGATCCGGCCGGCAAGATCCTGCGCACGGTCCCACAGATCACCGCGCGACACGATCTCACTGACCAGTCCGATCTCGCGGGCACGCTCCGCCGACATCCGCTCGTCGAGACCGAGCAGAACCATGCGCAGCACCTCCCCGATGGGGATGCGGTGTGCGAGCCCGATCGGCTCGAGCGCCGCGACCAGGCCGTAAGAAACGTGCGGGTCGAAGAATTGCGCATCATCACTTGCAATGATGATGTCCGCCTCATTGATCCAGTACAGCGCACCACCCGCGACCATGCCATGCACCGCACAGACCAACGGCTTCCAGCACCCGTTCTGCTTCGGTGACAGATCAGCGCCCGGGTCTCGGCGGGTGAATACGTTCTCGGCGACGTACGTCCCTTCCTTGACGTCCATCCCGGTGCTGAATGCGCGGTCCCCGTTTGCCCGCAGGACTACAACATGGACGTCGTCCGTCTCCGCCGCGTAGTGCCACAGAGAACGGAACTCGCTCCGCATGACATTAGTGAACGAATTCATCCGATCGGGGCGGTTCAACGTAATCGTCAGAACATGATCGTTCTGCTCTGCGATCACCGTCGTCAAACTGCTCAAGTCCACAGGTCCTCCTGAAGTTAGGGACACACCGTAACGAAATTTCTCAGCCACCGAGCCACCCGACTCGCCGGCACATGAGCGGATCGGCGCTGTTGCTCAAGCCTTCGGGCCAGAACGTGCCTGCGCACGCAACTCACCGTTGCGCTTGAGCATCTGCGCGGCAATCAGCTCCCACTCCGCCGGTGCGGTCGGGAGAACGGCAAGGTCGGACTCCCGGCTCGGCAGCGACACCGTCGCTGTAGCCGGACAGGTCACCTCGCCGCGCTGACTTGTTCCCCGGAGCTCGATGTCGATCAGGTGCCGGTCGCCTTCTTTCCTCTTCCCCACAACCTCACCGGTGAAGATGTGAGTATCACCGAGGTAGTTGAACTTACGCATCTGACTGGACATCGTCTCGATCCAGCCGCCGTCACCGATCCAGTCGGTCAGGACGTGAGTCAGCCAGCAGTCACGCATCATTCCATAGTCGTATGCAGCCGGAAGGCCGATCGAGCGGGCGTACTCACTATCCCAATGGATCCGTTGAGCCACATCCGGAACGCCCTGTTCGTTGGGAATGTAGAACGGGGCGATGCGCTGCCGATTCTTGTATGTCAGGCGTGAGGCCGACGGCGTGTAGGGCGCGAAACCGTAACCACCGGAATGGAAAACCATCATGTCGGTAGCTGTCAGCGGGCCCTTTGCCATCTGGTCGAGGCTCTCGCCGACCTGTACGTCGTCCCAGTATCGAGGCTCTGCACCTCGAGGCTTCTCGGCCGCGTAGATCTCGTCGATCTTCGCAATGTCCTCGGGCGTGTACGTCGCCGGCTCGATTGCGTCATACTTCTTTCGCTTCTTCGACTCGTGCCGCTCTGTGTGGATCGTGAGCACGCGCTGCGCCTGCACAACCTCTGCGCGCTGATTGAACTGCACGTGAATGCGCGTGACGAGAAGAGATCGGCCCGCGAACTCGGACTCTTTGAGCTCGACCTTCTCGAAGCCGTGGAACGAGTAGACGGTGTCACCGTCGTACACAGGTCGGTACCAGTCGGTTGTACTGCCGGAGACAAACACGTGGATACCACGGAAGGCCGGGCGACGCTGTTCGCGAGGTACACGATCTGCGAGCAATTCCTTGCGCAGTCCGATGTTGATCATCGGCGGTGCGATCTGGCCACCCCAGCGCGTGTCGCGTCCGTATTCTTCATCGACGAACAGCGGATTGTCGTCTCCGTAACTGCGGGCGAAGTTGCGCACCACGTCCGGCGTGACCCGGCTGAACTGCTCGCGCTGGGTGACGGCGTGGTAAATGCCGACCAGGTCCCGGGCCCGTTGAATGTCGTCCTCGAGGAAGCTGTAAACCTCGGGTTCGGCTTCCGTGATCTCCGATGTGCTCATGGAATTCCTCCGTGATCGATAGGGCGCAAATGATGTCTATGCCGACACGCCAACTGGGCGAGCGGCATGATCCAACTCGACCCCACCCAATAGTAGGTCAACTTAGTAATATATGTAAGGGATTACGAGGATCGGATGCTGGCATGAAAAAACGACACGAGGTCGAAATCGACTGCAGCTGAATGTAACCGGATCAGATCGGAGCTACCTGCGTACCGAGCCGTTCCACCACATGTCGTCGGACAAGCTTGCCCGTCTCCGTGCGCGGGAGTTCGTCCCAGTACACGATTCGCTCAGGCGTCTTGCTACTGCGCAACTTCTCGCGCACAAAGGCACGCAATTCGTCCACATCGGCACCCTCACCCGGACGAAGCACAACCGCCGCCTCGATTCGCTGCCCCCACTCTTCGTCCGGCATCCCGACGACGGCAACGTCCAGCACGGCTGGGTGCCGCAGAATCACATCTTCGATCTCTGCCGGAGCGATGTTCTCCGCGCCTCGAATAATGGTGTCGTCCACACGACCTCCGACAAAAAGATAGCCCTCGTCGTCGAGATATCCCTTGTCCCGAGTATCGAAGAAACCCCGGCCGTCGACCATCCGACCAACTCCTGCATACTCTGCAGACACCTGGTCACCGGCCACACAAATTCGACCCACTTCTCCTGCCTCCAGGACAGTTTCATCGTCGCCGCGAATCTCGATCTCAACCCCGGGGACGGGACGACCCACCGAACCAAGTCGTGCCCTGGCCTTTTCGTCATCGCCGGCAATCGCAGTGCGATGATCCTCAGGGCCGAGAACTGCAATGGTCGAGCTGGTCTCGGTCAATCCATAAGCATTGACAAAACCGATTTCAGGCCACAATTGCAGCGCGCGCTCGATCACCCGAGTGGGCATCGGCGCTCCGCCGTACGCAAGGCCACGTAAGGACGGAATGTCCTTTGGTGCATCGGAATCCACAATTCGGGCCAACATTGTGGGAACCACGAGAGCGTTCGTGACGCCTTCACTGCGAACCGTATCGAGCCACTGCTCCGGTGTGAACTGCTCGAGGACCATCGTTCGACGACCGGCGTAGAGATTCGTGATCACATTCGCTACTGCCGCAATATGATAGGGCGGAACACTGACCAAGGCCGCATCCGCATCCTCCGCGCTTGCAAATTCGACCGATCCGAACACGTACGACGACAGATTCTCGTGGCGAAGAAGCACACCTTTCGGCGCGGAGGTCGTGCCGGAGGTGTAGATGACGACCGCCGCGCCGTCGTCATCGGGAGCCTCACCCTCATCGGTCGTCGTCATGTCCGAACCAGAGAGCAAGCGCATCCACTCTTCCGGCGTATGCACACTAAGTCCGGCGCTCGCCAGAACGGCAGCCTGGTTCGGGTCAGCGATACCCAGCGCTCGGGGATGATTCGACAGAAGTGAATCGAGCTGCTCGCGGCCCAAACGGTAGTTGACCGGAACCAGCGGCACGCCTGCGCGCGCAGCGGCAAACATCGCGACCGGAAAAGCCGGGCCGTTGACTGCCAGATACACGACCGCGTCAGCACCGGATTTCCGGATCACGTCTGCGCCGGCCGCTGCCAGTTCGTTCAACCTCGCCGCGGAGATGCCCGCGTCTTTCGATCCGATGACAACGCGGTCGCCGAAACCGTCGACCGCCATGTCCAGCAGCATCGAAATATTCATCCGTCACTCCACTCGTCTTCGTTCTGGGTACGCACTACTCGCCGAAAAGCAGACTGCTAGTCGGAGGACGGAAGCGGCTTTGCGGTCTTGAGCACAAGCGCGACCCCATCCAATGCGAGCTGCCCCTGACCGGACTTGGTGCACAACACCTCCAGGCCCGAAGACTCGTCGACGTACCGCTTGCCGAGTAATGCGCCGCCCGTGTTCGCCGGATCGATCGCGGAACCGTCTCCCGAGGGCTTCTTGCCCTCTTCCATCGCAGAGCCACCACAGGTCAGTGTCACGTCACCTCCCTGAGGGGAGCGAACCACGATCAGCGTGGTGGTGTCGACATTGCTGGCCAACGACTGACCGACCTTGAGAATCACGATTGCTCCGTTCATGGGGACAAGCAGTTCGGCCGCGCACGGCCACTGAGAATTCTTCGGACAACGCGCCTGTGCCCCCTAAAGGTAGCGCGCGTCACATAGTTTAGATAGTACTATAAGTTAACTCAAGCCTTCACAAGGCGAACACCTACACGAGCAAGGACAACGTATGAATATCACCGGAAAGAAGGCCGTAGTGGTAGGCGGCGCATCGGGCATGGGCCGAGCGACGGCCGAAGCCCTCGCCGCGGCGGGAGCCAAGGTCGCAATCCTGGATCGGGAGACCAGTGACGGCAAAGAAATCGCCACCGACATCGGCGGCGTCTTCCATCCGATCGACATCACTGATTTCGAGGGAGCCGAACAGGCTCTCGGCAACGCCGTGACCGAACTGGGCGGACTTCACATCGCCGTCAACACCGCTGGTGGCGGATCCGTGAAGAAGACCCTCGGCCGCAACGGCCCGCACGACCTCGACAGCTTCCGAAAAATCATCGACCTCAACCTGATTTCCACCTTCAACCTCAATCGGCTGCAGGCCTTCCACATGTCGAGCAACGACCCCGAGGACGAGGAGCGCGGCGTCATCGTCAACACCTCCTCCATCGCCGCCTTCGAGGGTCAGATCGGCCAGGTCGCCTACAGCGCCGCGAAGGCCGGCATCGCCGCGATGGCGCTGGTCATGGCACGAGACCTCGGACCACAGGGCATCCGCGTCGTCGCAATTGCACCCAGCTTGTTCGCCACCGGCGCCACCGCGAAGTTCACCGACGAGCAGGTCGCACCTCTCGTCGAGGACGCGGCGTTCCCGAAGCGAATGGGCCGACCGGAGGAATATGCCAAGCTCGCACTCGCGGTCGTCGACAATCCGATGCTCAATGGACAGGCCCTGCGCCTGGACGCCGGGCAGCGATTCGCACCCCGCTAGTTCCAGCGATCCACCAAACCCACTCCTGCCGTGGCTGATTCGTACCGACGTGCCGAATCAGCCGCGGGCGCGCCGCAATACCAAATAAAGATTACTTAGTTATACTTCTTAGCTATGTCAGATCCCTTGGGAACATCCGCCACAGCCAGCCTTTCCCGCCCACCGGTCAGCTCGATCCTTGAACTCGCGCAACTCGATTCGAACAGCTTTCGCGGTGAATCACACACTGGTGCCCGCCGTGTTTACGGGGGTCAGACCTTGGGACAGTCACTCCTCGCGGCAGGCCGCACCATCGAGCACGAGCACCACGCTCATTCACTGCACGCAAATTTCGTCCACCCAGGAAGGTCCGATCTCCCGGTGGACTACCACATCGAGCGCGTGCGCGATGGCGCGAGCTTCACCACCCGCCACATACGCGCTGTTCAAGGTGGACGCACGCTGCTCCTGGCCACGGCATCCTTCCAACGAGATGAAGAGGGACTGCGACATCAAGATGTAGAGCCGTTCCCCGTGCCACCGCTACCGGAGGATCTACCCCACTTTCAGGACAGCCTCACCCTTTCGGAAGCGGCCGAGGCGAATTGGCTCCCACCATTGATGGCCGGTGTCGGAATCGAGTTCCGCTTTCCCGAAGAGTACCCACGACTCGCCTGCCGACGAGGAGAGGACGGGCCGCCGCGGCAACGCGCGTGGATTCGCACGCTGGAACGACTGGGGGACGAACGTCTGATCCATGCCGCAGGGTTCGCATATTGCTCAGACCTGTTCCTACTTTCGGCGACTCTCCCTCCCCATGCCCGACATATCGACACACCAGGACTCCAGCTTGCGAGTATGAATCACACGGTGTGGTTGCACGCACCGTTCAGATCTGACGAATGGCATCTATACGAACAGCACGGATACTGGATGGGTGGGGGACGCGGAATCAGCACAGGCCGCCTTTTCGACCGGAAAGGCACGCTGGTGGCAAGTACAACGCAGGAGGGCCTGCTCCGCTTTCCGCTCTGAACAACCACTCTCCTGCGCCATCGAACGTCTCCCAATCTTTGTACTGGTCAACCAGATGCGCAGCAAAAGGCCGTGAAGCCTGGTCACCCAGAGTTCACGGCCTTCGTCATTTCCGGATCACACGGATCAACCCAGACGGGCGATCAACTCGTCAGCGGCGAGATCCCTCAACACCTCGGGCCGACAGATCGAAGCCTCATTCGCCATTGCTCGCCGAAGGAGCAAATGCGATGGATGCTCCCAGGTGAAACCGATACCACCATGAATCTGGATACATTCCTCGGCTGCCTTCACCGCTGTCGACAACGCCTCTGCCGCAGCAAGATCGGCAGCCGTTGCAGCATCCGGATCAGCAGCATCACGATCCGCAGCCTCGAGCACCTGGGCTCGAGCGCCTTCCGCGAGGACCAGCAGGTCCGCGCATTTGTGAGCGATCGCCTGGAAAGAGCCGATGGCATGACCGAACTGTTCACGCCGGCCGGCCCACTCGACCGCGAGTGCAAGCGCCCGATTCGCAACACCGACCGAATCCGCGGCAACCAGCAAGCGGGCAACACGACCTGCGGACTCGAGTGCGCGGACTACATCGGTTCCAGTGGCTACGGTCGTCGCCGCAGCCCGATCGAACGTGACTATGCCTACCGTCGACGTGAGGTCCAGCGGGTTCTGTGTCGTTGCCGTGAACTCCTCCGATGTCATGGTCGCAAGCACCGGATCACCGGTAGCCGCATCAGTCGCGAGCACGACCAGCACATCGGCCACCGGCGCACCCACGACACGTTCCACGGTGCCGGTCAGCCGGCCGTCCTCGACAACCGGCAATCCCTCTTCCCAAACCCATCCACGATCGTCCACCGCGGCGACGAAGGCCGCAGTCGCTCCACCGATGACAGCTTCGGCCGCGTCCTGCGCCCCGACTGCAAGGAGCAACTCCAGAGCGATTGTCGTGGGGACCAGCGGAACGGGCGCGAGATGGTATGCGGCTTCCTCGACGGCAACGCACAACAGACGCAGTGAAGCGTCCCCTCCACCGAACGCGCTCGGTGCGGCCAAACCGGGTAGCCCGAAGCTGACCAGATTGTCCCAGAGCCCGATGTCGTAGTCGGCGGGTGCCACTTCCCGGGTAAGAAGCCGCTCGGTCTCTACACCCGAGGACACCATCGAACCGACGACCTCACGCAATGCTGCTTCGTCCTCTTCCGGGGTGATGAGCGGCCGGCCGGGTGTCACCGTGGGAATCCGCTGACCTTCGCCTCGATGTGACGGCAGTCCGAGCACGCCCTCCGCAATCGTGTTGCGTTGGATCTCCGCGGTTCCGGCGCCGATCGTGGCTGCTCGTGACATCAGGTATCCGAAAGTCCAACGTCCATTTTCAACCACTCCGGTAGAACGGGCGCCGAGAACGACCGCATTCCCGGTCAGCCGCAGCGCCAACGAATGCAGACGCTGTTCGAATTCGGATTTGACCAGCCTGTTGATCGACGCGACACCACCTGGATCTTCACCGCGCAGTACCGCATCCAGCGCCCTCGCGCTGTTCGCCGCGATGCTCCGCACCGACGTCTCGAGCTGTGCAAGCTCCTGACGAATCAGTGGGTCGCTTCTATAGCCCTGATCAATCGCCAGACGCACAACTTTGTCGACTGTCCCTCGGTAACGGAACTCGTCCGCGAGAAACGCGGTAGCGCGTTCATGGCCGAGAGATGTCCGCATGATGGACCATCCCTCGCCTTCGACCCCGAGGCGGTTCGCTACCGGTACCTCGACGTCGTCGAGGAAGACCTCGGCAAAATGGTGGCCTCCGGCAGCATCGCGCAAGGGCCGCACCTCGATCCCCGGTGAGTTCATCGGGATCAACAGGTAGGTGATGCCCGATGTTCCTCGACCGGCCGGTCCGGTCCGGACAAGCGCAAAGATCCAATCGGCCTTGTCTGCCTTCGTTGTCCAGATCTTCTGACCGGTCACCCGGTAGACATCTCCGTCACGGACTGCGCGGGTAGACAGTGACGCGAGGTCACTTCCAGCACCTGGTTCGGAAAAGCCTTGGCACCAGAGTTCATCCGCACGTAAGAGCGGATCGAGGAAACGGTCCTTTTGCTCTTGGGTCCCGTGGACGATGATCGTAGGTGCCACAATCATCGACATAGCGCATGGATGCTTCGGAACTCCCGCCTGCGACGTCATCCGGTAGTAGTCGAGCTGGTCTTCGAGTGAGAGCTCCATTCCACCGACCTCGACAGGCCAGCCGGGGGCCGCCAAACCCGCGTCCACGAGTTCACTCTGCCAGGAGACCGACTCTTCGAATCGAGCCCGGGACGTAGCTGGACGCGTACGTGCCCGGTAGTCGTCGAGTAGTGCGGTCAGCCGAACACGCCAGTCGCCGATATGAGCGTCGAGTACTGCCGTAGAAGCCATTTCCACCGCGGCCACCTCCTCTTGCTTGGTTCGAGAACTTCTCTGGATCAGTCTTTTTCAGCGCGACGCTTGCCGAAACGAGCACCGACATCAGCACCGTTCGAGCGGAAGCCCACCGACGCCTCGATTTCGAGACCGAGGGCGTGCGAGGTGGATGCTCCTGCGCCTTCCTTGAGAAGACGCAGCATTCGCTGGATCGCACCAGGGTGACCGGCTGCGATCTTGTGAGCAATCTCGAGAGTGCGGTCCATGAGTTGGTCATGCACGACAACCTCATTCGCGAGCCCGATCCGTGCTGCAGTCGCACCGTCTATCGGTTCTCCGCTGAGCATGAACTGTACGGCTGCGGGCAACCCCACCATCCGTGGGAGCATCGCGCTGCCGCCCCAACCGTTGAGCAGGCCGATCTGCGCATGAGTATCGGCGAACTCTGCGAGGTCCGAGGCAATGATGAACGAGCAACTCACCACTAGTTCGTAACCGCCGGTATAGCACGGTCCGTTCACTGCGGCGATGACAGGTTTCGAAATTCCTCTCAACACCTGTGTCGGCGTCGCACCTTCTGTTCGCGGAGATGGACCTGAAAGCGCCTCGGGGAGATCGACTCCTGCGGAGAACGAGCTGCCGGCACCGGTGATGACAACGACGCGGACGTCGTCGTCGGCGTCGGCCTTCCAGAGTTCTTTCTTGATCGCCTTTCGCATTGCCCGGTTGATCGCATTGCGTCGGTCCGGACGATTGAGTGTCAAGACCGTGACGTGTCCGTCTCGCTCGACCAGAAGCGGCGACTCGTCATTTTTCACGACTGCCGAACTTGTCTCTGCCATCGGACTCTCAGCCCGCAGTCACAGGGCTGACAACAACATTGCGGGCGAGGTTTCCCAGCAGTGTCTCCGCGTCCGCAGCGATTCGGCGCACAAGGTCACCGGCCGAAGGAACATCATGGATCAACCCCTGAACCACACCAACGGTCCAGATGCCGGCCTCCGGATCCCCGTACTCATAGACTTTACGGCCGCGGGTACCCACAACAAGATCCTTGACGTCCTTGAATCGCCCACCCTTGTCAAGGATTTCGACAACCTCCTCACTGACCGAGTTTCGCGCTGCACGCATCGTGTTGCGGAGTTGGCGGAAGATCAACTGGGTATCGAGTTCTGAGGCTCCCACGATTTGCTGCTTGATGTTTTCGTGAATGGGGCTCTCCTGGGTACACATGAACCGAGTGCCCATATTGATTCCGTCCGCGCCCAGTGCTAGTGCCGCAACAAGACCGCGCCCGTCGGCGAAGCCGCCGGAGGCGATGAACGGAATCTTCAGCGCATCCGCCGCTGCAGGAATCAGTACCAGGCCCGGAACATCGTCCTCTCCCGGATGTCCTGCGCACTCGAATCCATCGATACTCACGGCATCGACGCCGATCCGCTCGGCTTTGAGTGCGTGCCTCACACTGGTGCACTTGTGAATGACCTTGATACCGTTTTCTTTCAGGTGCTCGACATGCACCGTCGGATCAGAACCGGCTGTCTCCACGATCTTTACTCCGGAATCGATGATCACCTGCCGGAACTCGGCATACGGAGGTGGGTTGACCGACAACGTGAGTGTCAAATTGACGCCGAAAGGCTTGTCCGTCAGCGCCTTACACCGCTCGATTTCGAGTGCAAGCGCCGCCGGAGTCGGCTGCGTCAGTGCCGTGATGATACCGAGACCGCCGGCCTCGGACACCGCTGCAGCAAGTTCTGCTCGTCCAACCCACATCATGCCGCCCTGCACGATGGGGTGCTCAACGCCAAATTCCTCGGTAAACCGTGTCGTCAACATTGCCACTCCTTGGCGTGTGCCGGAAATCCGGCAGTCAGTATCACGGTGAGCTACCGCACCGTCCATTTCAACGAAGGTAACATAGTTTACTATGTGATGTGACATTGCCAGTCCATGAAATTCAGGGAATCGAGAACGGAACACACTCATGCTGTCCGCATTCGACGACCACAAGGTTCGAGAATATCCACACGGGCCCACCCACACCGCAGTGACAATGCGCCCAGCTCGCACCGATATTCTCAATAGGATGCTTTACTGAGTATGCATAGTTACCGTTGACTAGAGAAGGTGTACGTACCCATGACCGATGACGCCGCCATAGCGCCCGTCTTCGAGCAACGATCACCTTCCGGGCGCGCCATCCGCACCCCGAAGACTGCAGAGCTGGTTGCACTGAAGCTTCGCAGCATGATCGTTGACGGCGAACTGAAGGACGGCGACCACCTCCCACACGAGGCTGAACTGATGGAACACTTCGCGGTGAGCCGCCCGACACTCAGAGAAGCGGTTCGAGTCCTCGAATCCGAACGACTCGTCGAAGTCCGTCGCGGATCGCGATCAGGCGCACGCGTGTGTGTACCAGGCCCCGAAGTAGTCGCCCGACCTGCCTCGCTCCTACTGGAGCTATCGGGCGCCACCGTTGTCGACGTCTTTGCCGCCCGCGAAGCTATCGAACCAGCAGCAGCTCGGATCCTCGCCGAAACCGGGTCAACTGAAGACTTCGACGAACTCGAACGACTGATCGACGAGGAAGTGCCAGCTGCCTTCGCAGTAGGTGATTTCGGCCCTGCCGCAGCACGGTTTCACCTCCGAATGGTCCAGTTGTCGGGAAACGCCACACTTGCACTGATCGGTGGAATGCTCCAAGAAATTTTCGAACGACATTCCGGCAATATCGCCCGCGAAAGCGCCATGTCCAATGCCGAAGCCGCTCAGCAGCGATACAGGCTGTTCATCCGATCGCTGCGAAAACTCATCAAACTCCTTCGCGAACGCGACGGCGACGGCGCATCGACTCATTGGAGTAAACACATGAAGGCCGCACAGGCAATGCTGCTGGCCGGCAACGAAAACACACAAGTCCGCGACATCCTCAACTGATCCGCTTGGACGAGCGATTGCCGAACAGTATTTATCCGGACCGACAATCTAGTTACATTGCTGTGCAATAACTTTCACTCTATATGAATGATGCCCCGGCGCTCAAAAGGAGCACCGGGGCATCATGTCTGCAATCAGGCGGGGAGCGGCGGCGGGGTGAACTTGTGTCCCCAGAGCGCCCCTTCGGTTATTGCGTAGGTCGGTTCCTCGGTCTCAACCCGAATGCCTTCCCAACCACATTCGATGGCGTACAACTCCGGCGAATAGACGTAGAACGACAGCATCTGGTCGTTCGTGTGCTTGCCGAGTGTGTTCATCATCGGAATGTTCAGGTCAGCGGCGCGGTCGAGGGCGCGACCGACATCATCGATCGAAGCCATTTCGACCATCAAGTGGAGCAGTTTGCCCGGGCCCGGCGTGGGAGCAAGACCGAATGAATGATGTCGCGGGTTGCAACCCATGAAGTACGTCGGGCCTGCTGTATTCCGCTCGACGAATCCAAGTACACGAGAATAGAAGTCGAACGCCGACGGCACATCCTCGGCGGAGACGATGGCATGTCCCATTCCCATGTCACCGGTGACGAATCTACTCACCAACGGCGTGTTGATGAGAACGTGATCGAGCACAGGACCGTAGAACAATTCGACCGGATTTCCGGCCGGATCGTCGAACCGAGCGAATCCTGTAACCCGTCGTTCAGCACATTCTTCCGTTGAACCAGCGGTGACCTTGATTCCCTCTGCTTCTACGGCAGTCACGACTTCAGCCAGGTCACGTTGGTTCAGCACCTCGAAACCCAGTGCCCCGAGCGAGGACTCTTCCGCCGCAGATACCACCAGACGCGGTGGATAGTGGTCCATTCGGAAATAGAGCGAGTCCGGATTGTCTCCGTCAATACGCATCAGCCCGAGGAAGTCCTCCCCGAACGTCTTCCACGCGTCGATGTCAGGCGCATTCAGCCTGACATAGCCGAGAGATCGAATCCCCATTTTCCACTCCAATCATCAAATGACGCAAAGAAAAACGAACCAAACAAAACACGAATGCCGAGTGCCGAGGTCAGTCGGTCCAGATATAGCGATCCGCAACACGATGATGATTCCAAATCGTCATCTCCTGCTCCTCACTGAGCCGATGACCATCAAAGCTCGGCGAATGCATACCCACCGTCACTTCCTTCATATTCGCGAAGTCCTGATTGAATACCTGCCCCATATCGGCATCGCGGTAATCATCGAAGTACTCCGGCGTAAACTCACGCTTCTTGTCGTAATCGGCAACCGGAATCTGATCAAGACTGAAAACCTCGAACAGGCACTTGTTCGGATCATTGTCGACCGGACGCGACCGATACCAGAACACAGAACCCTGACCAGGAAGAATAATGCTGTTAGGGAACACATTCCACGCACTACCCGCCTCTGTCCACTGCTCGGGCGTAATAACCGGCCAGTCGTAGCCCTCCGCAATCGAAAGCTCCCGATACAACTGAAGGAAGTACTGACCCGCCGACATACCCTCAGGTACCTCCGACGTCTTCAACGCCTCCGCAGCACGCCAACTACGCTCGTTCTCCAACCCACGCATATCCTCATGCAGATACTGCACTGCATTCGCCACCGTCAAACGCTCATCGGACTTACCGTCACTACTGCGCTTCGACGGATCCTTGCCCGCCCCCTTCGACGCCGACGACTTCGGACCGATCGCCGAATAATGAGCATGCCGCTCATACACCGTCGTCGGAGCCCACGGACGAATATCAAGCTCCCGCAACGACGCAATCTTGTCATTGGTCCGCTCGAGACGGAAAAGCTGAGGATGAGTACCGGCAACGTGATACGCCTCGAGAAACGCATCCAACGCCGTCTTCCAGTTGCACTCCATCACAACACCCTTGCCCCACCGAAGTCGAAAATTCTCGATCTGGAACGGCTCGAAAATCCTCGCGATCGGGTCCAGATAGTCGAGCAGCGGCTTCGCCTCAGGATCCATGTTGATGAACACGAAACCCGCCCACTGCTCCGCTCGTACCTTCCCCAAACCCAGATCGTCGTCCGAACGCGGCACGAACTCCTCACGATCGAGCACCAACTTGATCGAACCATCCAGATTCCACCGCCACCCGTGGAACGGACAGATCAACGAACCCACCCGACCACGCCCACGCGCAAGACGAGTACCGCGATGCCGACACGCATTGTGATATGCACGAATCGAATCCTTGGACTCACGCACCACCAGAATGGAATAACGACCGATCTCGTACTCCACGAAGCAACCGACACTCGGCAACTCCTCAACCCGACACGCAATCTGCCACGTCCGAGTGAACATCTTGCCGAGCTCGAGATCCAAGAACTCCTGATCAAGGAAGCGAGTCTTGGGAACGAAAGCTCTACCCAGACGGTACTTCTCAGGAACCTGCTCCGCCGGAACATCACCCTCGAACCACGGAACAACCCGATCGACCTTGGATTCATCCAGAACGGACATCGACAATCACTCCTCTTGTAACTGATGCTCAATCGTGCGTGTCTGCACGGGAAACTGGAACAACGACTAGCCGGCGTTCGGACCGGCGATTTCGACACCGTCTGATAGGCGGGCCACATGGATACAGTTGCCGGGGCATTCGTCTGCTGCATCTATGACATCGAGGCGAAGGTGTTCCGGCACATTCGCCGACGCACCCTCATCGGTCAACAAGGGCCCAGCAGGCTCGCTCTTGACGTGCGCTACTCCACCCGCGTCGAACTCGAAGACATCGGGGGCGTACTGAACACAGAGCCCATCTCCAGTACACAGGTTGTGTTCGATCCACACTCGAACTTCGTCACTCATGCGATATGCCTTCCTCGTCCACTAGCTTTTCCGGGGCCTCGCAGAAGGTTTACTTCCCCGACAGCAATCCGATACGCAGCGACTGTTGACAGCAGTGCTTGGGCGCAACATAGCGATGCGCGACCTACTGCTCGAACAACGTCCTAACCAGATCTGCACGTTCGCGAGGAGTCACTGCCACCCGCCGAAACCCATATATCCGGCCTGAAAAAGACTCTCCACCAGTCGTTTCCGAATGTCCATTCGCCATTCCATCAAACGGAACCGGGACTATGTGACTTGCACGAACACGATTTATGCTTGCCCGACAATGACGGACCCGCGTGTGAGGGTGCGGCTACTGCACTGGCGCCGACAACACGCACTATCCCCCGCCTCGCGCCGACGGCAATCTGATGCCGGCCATTCGCCTCAGCATCGTTACGGAAGTCATTGTGGCCCTGAAGACCCCACCTTGCCGGAGCATGCAACGTTGCCGACCGTCTTCTGCACCACACCTAGTCCCTCATAGAGCGAACACCGGCGAGGCCGTATGCCAGCAGGTTCGTCCTTACCTCGATGAGAAGAGATTTCAGATGGCACTTTCCATGACAAAGAATGGCAGCGATCCTGGATCCGCGCAGGGTTGGACTGTCCGCCTGATAGTCGGAACAATTCTCATGGCGATGGTGCTCGAAGCGCTCTCGCTGGGCACCAGCATGGTTTCTATCGGCCTGCCCGACATTCTGAAGGCATTCCCGACGACGCAGGGCGGCTGGCTGACCACCGTCTACTTCCTCGTCGGTGCGGTATGCGCGCCGCTACTCGGTAAAACTGCCGACCTCTACGGCAAACGCCGTGTACTGCTGATCACCATGATCGTGTCGGGCGTCGGCGCCCTCATCTGTGCCCTCGCTCCGAACTTCACGATCCTGCTGATCGGCCGTGTCCTCCAGGGGCCCATCCTCGCAACGCTCTCTTTGATCCCCTCCTTCGTCCGTGACATCTATCCGCCCAAGCAAGCTGCGTTCGCGGCGAGTATTACCGTGACCGGGATGGGCGCCTTCTCACTCGCGGCACCTACAGTCATCGGTTGGCTACTGGCAAACTACGGCTTCCGCGGAATGTTCCTGTTCGATGCGATATGGACCCTCGGCCTGTGCATCGCCATCTGGGTGACCCTGCCCGAATCGAAGATGCGCCGTGAAACCAAGCCGGATCTAGTCGGTGGCCTCGTTCTGGCTGGCGCGGTTCTGCCGGTGATGCTCTACGTGAGTATGGGCCGGACTTGGGGCTGGCTCGAAGCCTCACCGCTTCTGCTCATCGGCGTTGCGTTGGGATTCCTATTCGTACGGCACACCCGTAATGCCAACGAGCCCATCATCAATCTTTCGCTCTTCCGGCGTAAACCCCTCGTCTTCGTGGCGTTCGCCGGAGCGATTTCATACTCGATATCTGCTTCGATCTACCAGCTGATCCCCTTGCTCGCCATGACCTCGAAGGACAACGGTGGCACGTACGGCCTCGGATTGAACACCATCGAATTCTCGGGAATCGCGACTCCGAAACAACTGGCTACGGTTATCGGCGGCGTCATCATCGGTTTCCTCCTTGCACGGGGGCGGAACCCGCGGATATTCCTGACCCTGGGAGTCGCTCTCTTTGCAACAGCATTGGTCTCGCTCGCATTGGCACACGATACTTTCGCCACTGTGATGATCGGCAGCCTGCTCCTCGGCCTGGCCGGCGGCGTGTCCAACGCCGCGATACCGAATCTGGTGATGCGTGCTACGCCTGCCGGTGACCAAGGATCGACCGCCGGCACCGTTCAGTTGTGCACAACAGGAGCATCCTCGATTCTTCCCGTCGTCATGTTCGCCGTCCTGGCTCCCTACATGATGGCCGCACCGGAAGGTGGCGTGTTCTACCAAGACCAGGGCATCACCATGTGGCTGTGGATCTCGGCCGCAATCTGTGTCGTTGCCCTGGTCATCGGTGTCACCGTTCTCCGCGAGCGGAGTGGAGAGACCTTCGAGGAATTCTCGGTCAACAGCCCGAACCCAGCATCGAATACCACTGACGGCGACGCACCGGCAGCAGCCGATCTAGAGACCAACAAGATCTGACATTCCACACGTTGGTCTGCCGACCCGATCGGTATCAGACCAAACTCATCGTTGCCACACATCAGGAGGTTGGCCCATGGCCGAGACCGTTACGACAGACATCCTCATCATCGGTGCAGGTCCCGTTGGACTTTTCGGTGCATACTCTGCAGGTTTTCGTGGCTTGTCCACCGTGCTCGTCGATGCCCTTCCCCAGTGCGGAGGACAGATCACCGCACTGTATCCCGAGAAAGAGATCCGCGATATCGCTGCCGTCCCGGGCTCCCTCGGACGGGAAGTTGTCGCTGCGCTGAAGGCACAAGCCGACGCTTTCAAACCGATCTACCTTCTAGGGCGCCAAGCAGTCACTCTCGATTACACCGACGGCCATCCTGTTGTCACACTCTCCGATGGCACCGTTGTCAATGCCGGTGCAGTGATCGTCACCGCCGGCATCGGAACCTTCACTCCCCGCACACTCCCTGCCGGAGAAGAGTTTCTCGACCGTGGCCTGAGCTATTTCGTACCCGACCCGCAGGAACACACTGACCGCGACGTACTCGTCGTAGGCGGCGGCGACAGCGCCGTAGATTGGGCCCTTGCGCTGCGGAAGATCGCCCGATCGGTAACTCTGGTGCACCGCCGAAGCGCGTTCCGAGCCCACGCGGCGAGTGTTCAGGAACTGATGGACAGCGGCGTCGAGATCATTACCGACGCACAGGTAGAGGCGCTCCACGGAAACGGCACACTGCAGCAAGCCCACATCCGAATCGATGGTCAGAGTGAGCCTCGAATCCTCCCGGCGGATGCGGTAGTCGCTGCCCTGGGATTCATCAGCAATCTCGGACCGCTGACTGAATGGGGTATGGACTTGGATCGCCGCACGATTGTCGTCGACACTCGCATGCAGACGACCGCCGCACATGTCTATGCCGCCGGCGACATAACGTCGTACACAGGCAAAGTTCGTCTCATGTCGGTCGGATTCGGTGAGGTTGCCACGGCTGTCAACAACGCGGCCGTTGCCTTGGACCCTGCACTCTCACTCTTTCCCGGTCACTCGACCGACGCCACCTAAGCACCAGATCAGAAAGTAGTTGGCCCCGAAGGAAACTCCTTCGGGGCCAACTACTTTCGTCAGAATGCTCCGCAAACTAGCCGTTCGGACCAGCCATGTCCAGAGCAGCCAAGTACGAGAAGACCATCGACGATCCCACCGGACCACCCGCACCGGGATAAATCCGACCAGTCATCGGTGCCATCGTGTTGCCCGAGGCATAGAGACCTGAAATCACTGATCCGTCCTCCCTCAGAACTCGGGAGTTCTCGTCCGTCTTCAGTCCGCCCTTCGTCCCGAGATCCGACAGGACGATCTGCGCCGCGTAGAACGGCCCCTTGTCGATTACACCAAGGCATGGATTCGGACCGTCTTCATGGCTACCGCAGCTACTGACGATAATTCGATCCCACGGAGCGTCACCTCGACCGAACGCTTCGTCTTTGCCGCTACGCGCATACTCGTTGAATTGCTCGACGCTCTTAGCCAACGCGCCGGCCGGGATACCGATCAGCTCTGCTAATTCCTCGAGCGTGTCGGCCTTCTCGAGGACGCCCGCAGCAAGGAACTTGTCGGCGTCGAACCAATTCGTGGTCTGTGGGGCCACCGGAGGAGTTGTAAATGCTCTTTCGTTGTCGAACTGGCGTTGATCGAACACCCAATGGGTGGGAATATGCGAAACATTCGACGCCCGGTGCGCTCGAAGTATCTCGTGGCCCGACCTGTCGTACGGAAGTCGTTCATTCATGAAACGCTCGCCTGCATCGTTCACCCAAATACCACTCCACACCGCGGTGTGAAACACAGGACGCTCATTGGGAATCACAAGCCCTGGAACAAACCAGGCTTCGTCGAGAAGATCTGTCGCTGCACCGATTTCCATGCCGGCAACAAGGGCGTCGCCGGTGTTGCCGGGTGCACCCTGGGACCATTCGTCCGTCACTTCTGGCTGGTACTTCTGACGTAGTTCCGCATTCCTCTCGTAGCCACCGGCCGCAAGGAGAACGCCCTGACGCGCACGGATAGTGATCGACTCACCATTCGAGGTTGCGTCGACCCCAACTACGCGGTCGTCCTCCAGAACGAGCCGCTCCAGACCGGTGTTTATGCGGATCGTTCCGTTGCCAGTGGCTACGAAGGCAAGCAACAGTCGAGCGATCAGCGCCTGCCCGCCAGTCATGACGGACCCCGGATCTGCACCCGAACGCTCAGCCCACTGCGGCCGCCGAACCAGCGGCTCGAGGTCACCCAAAGCCGAACGATCAAGCGGCTCAGGAAAAATCGTGCGCCCAGTCGATAAGCTGCCCGGAGCCTTCTCGAAGTAGTCAGGAACCCCCTGCCAGTAAAACTGGCCAAGCCATTCATGGCTCTCCAGCTCCTCGATCATCGGTGCCCCCACCTGCAGGAAGGCTTCTCTCAGCGCAGAGGGAGCATCGTCACCCACGATCGCATCCAGATAAGGCCGGGCTTGATCCGGACCGGAGTCGACCCCGGCTCGACGCTCCGCAGCATTGCCTGGCAACCACAAGCCAGACCCCGAGTATGCGGTTGTACCACCGATGAACTCGGTCTTCTCGATGACAAGAGTCTGCAGACCGCGCGATGCCGCAGCGAGTGCACCGACCAACCCGGCACCTGAACCGACGACGATGACATCGTAGATATCATCGATCTTGTTGCTTTCCACTTTCATTCCTCTCGTGTATTACCGGAAATGTGCGACACCCGATGTAGCAGAAATCAATTGACCGCGTTCGAGGCCGCTTCCAGCTTCGCGAATCCGTTCGCACCGGCTTCGTCGAGTTCCATCACCTCGACGAAGTGACCGAGTTCCGCCGTCAGATCCAGATAACCGAACCGGATACCGCCGCTTCTTCCGTATTGCGCCCATGTACGCCCACTTTCGGCAACGATTGCGGATGCCTCGTCAAAATCGTCCACGCGGAAACCCATGTGATGGAGCGTCGCTGGAGCGCCGCCGCGCAATGCGCCCCGGTAAAGATCGACCGCGCCACTGACCGGCCGAATGATCTCGATGTTAGTCGCGCCGGCGTTGACCAACGCGACATCGATCACCCATTCCTCAGCTAGTGTTCCTCCGACAACGACGAACGACCCCTGAGGTTCATTCCCATTCGCACGTGAGGACTCTTCGGCCGCAATCTCATCAGGTAGACGACCCAACGACGATCGATAGTGCTTCGCGCACTGGACTGTCCCCAGTGTTTTCTCGAGAAACTCTGCGGCGGCATCGATATCGTCTGCCACATATCCGAGTTGCATACAGTTACGTAACAGATCACTCAATGATTTCATCCGAAACCTCACCCTCAGCCTTGTAGATATGAGTGGGCACTCGCCACGAGCGTGTACCGATCGCCGAGCCCACAACACATTGACTGTCGCCGTTCGGAAGGCATCCAGTCCACCGCTCATACCATCAGGCGGAATCGGATTCGATCATTTCAGTTGGACCTGGCGACTCCGATTCGCGGCATCGACAAACGCCGACGCCCCACAGGCCGTCGAGGCGGGCCGCACCACTGGGTATGCCCACTTGCGAATTGACCGACTGCTCCACAAGGACTTTCATCGTGGATGAGCCTCCGAGCGACTAGAAACCCTGCATTCCAGGTTCCAGTTCCAGCCCGAAGGTGTTGAACACCATGCAATGCATGTCGTAGGCACCGATCAGGAAAACCACGTCCATCATCTGCTTGCGGTCGAAGTATGTTGCAAGCTCAGCCCACGTGGCATCCGAAACGTAACGGTCCTGGCAGATTTCTTCTACCGCTCGGAGCAGGGCCGCATCCATCGGACTCCAGATGGTCGCCGTTGAACCAATTTTGACGGCCTCGATCTCGTCATCGGAGAGCCCCGCAGCTCGACCCATTCCTGTATGTTGCGCCCACTCGTACTCACCTCGCCGTAACCATGATGTCGCGAGCGTGAGTAGCTCCCGTTCCCGGTCATTCAACGTCGAATCGCGCAGATGATTGGAAAACGTCAACCAACTGCGACTCAACTCAGGATGCCACGCGTAGATAGCGATGATGTTGGGCACTGATCGGGGCTGGGGAGGAGTCACGACCGGTGGCTGTGCTTCGACAGTCGAGTTGCGCGTGCCCGTGCTCAGGACAGATAACGCGTCTCGAACTTCTTTGTCCCAATCTTCCAAGGGGCGAGGAACAATCCGGGGTTCACTCACTGCGTCACTCCATTGCGCTCTGGTAGACGGGACTGACAATCCAGTCGGACCGGGGTCGGTCACCTCTGTCGACCTCCCCCACACGGTCTACGCGTTGTCATATTGCCTTACATTTTCTGCCGGCTGTGCAGCAGACCCTACGAACCCGAGCTGGGTGTTATTCGGTGGGTTCCTCACCGACAAGTGTGCAGCGGATCATTTCGCGCGCGGAGCCGTCTTCGTAGGGTTGCACGCGGTGCAGCATCCCCGGGTTGTCCCAGATCACGGTGTCACCGACCGACCATTCGTGGCTGTACACCCGATCCGGTGTTGTGGCCCGCGCAACGAGATCGTCGAGGAACAACCGACTTTCGTCCTTACCCATACCCACGATATAGTCCGACGTGCCACCGATGATCACCGAAGGGCGGCCCTCACGGTGCCGCCAGACCATCGGGTGTTCACGACTCTGCATCGCCGCCCATGCCTGCTCCTGCTCCGGAGTAGGGTTCGGGATTACTCGTCGCCGAGAACCGGCGACGGAGTGCACAACACGCATCGCCGACAGTCGGTCCTTCTCGTCGCTGCTGAGCGAGTCGAAGAACGCACGTGTGCTGGCGAATTCGGTTTGTCCGCCGGTCTCCGATGTGACCGCACAGGTGAGGATTGTTGCCGGTGAGGGGTTCTTCTCGGCGGGCAGAGTGCAGCCGTCCATGTGCCAGTTGAACGTTCCGCGCACGGTTTCCTGACCACCATTCTTCTTCGGGTCCATCGAGACCCGCTGAATTCCGGGTTCGTTGTACTGCTCCCCGTTGGTGCGGTCCAGGGTGCCGAGTCGTTCACTGAATTGGAGTTGAGTGTCGGGAGTAAACCCGAGGTCATGGAAGAGAAGGACACCGTGCTCGCGTAGTGCATTCCAGATCAGTTCCGGGACAGTGTCGTCGTGGAGGAGTTGGTCGAGGCCGATGCCGCTGATCTCTGCGCCCATGGACGGCGTCAGTGTGTTGATAGTCAAGGTACTCATGAAACGCTGTCTCCTTGGAGAAAAGGATTCCTGTCCGGAATGGACCTGTCGCCGTAGCCGGCGCGGCTACGGCGAAGCTCAGGCGAGGTAGGATCCGCCGTTGACGCTGACGGTCTGCCCGGTGACAAAGGACGCGTCGTCAGAACACAGGTACGCGCACGCCCCTGCGATATCTGCGCCGGTGCCCATTCGACCTACTGGGATGTGTCGACCCATCACTTCATTCGACGGGACCAGACCGGCTTCTTGCTTACGACGAACACTGGGGGTGTCGATCGAAGAAGGGGAAATGTTGTTGATCGTCACGCCCAACGGTGAGTATTCGAGAGCCAGGGTCTTGGTCAACGCGATGACACCCCCCTTCGACGCGGCGTAATGTGCCATCTTCGGACCGCCACGCTGGGCGCTCGACGAGGAAATGAAAACCACTCGTCCCCAACCAGATTCGACCATTTCTGGCAAAACAGATTGCGCACAGTTGAATGTACCGGTCAGATTGATCGCCATGATCCGATTCCAGGACTCCACACTGATTTCCGCGAACGGCTCCTGAATAGCAACCGCGGCACTGGTAACCAGCACACTCGCTGAACCCAACTCGGCCCGGACCTCTCCGAGGACTCGATCGACGTCAGTTCGATCACTGACGTCAAGCTGATATCCGACAGCCTGGCCACCGGCAGCAACGACCTCTTTCGCTGTCAACTCAGCACCGTCACCATTGAGGTCGAGAACAGCGACCGCGTAACCATCGGCACCCAGGCGCTGACAAATTGCGCTACCGATACCTGAACCACCGCCGGTCACCACCGCCACACGCTTCATCACAGGCACCGACCCAATCCCTCGAAAAGACTCACGAACTTCGACCAATCCCTAACGGCCATAACCATTGACCTTTCAAACGCGGCATTATCTTCCGGATGCACCGGATTCATTCTCGGACTTTCGACTATCTCCCGGGACTACTCCGAGGTGACCAGTTGGTCGATCAAAGACCTCGGAACTCAGATTGCAAAGGACAACGTCCGGCGCTGGAACAGCCACGTGCCTCCTACGAACCGCAGGGTGTCCTGATACTTGCCGACCATGAGAAGCCCCCAACCGGCCTCACCCTTCTGAAGGACAAGGAGGTCACTGCTTACCTCCACCTCGCCTCCCTTCTGCTCGGAGACAAGCGTATTGACGACAACATGGCGTAAGGGCACTCCACCTGTGGTCGTGGCATAGTAATCACGGATCGCATCATGCCCTTCGGCAACCAAACCGAAATTGGTGATCTCGAATACGGCGTCTCTGCTGAATGTGGCTAGGACATCGTCGAAACGGCCAGAATCCATCGCCTGGGTGTATGCCGCGAGACTGGCCTGGACACCTGCGACAACGTCTGCGTAGGTCAGAGTTTCCGTACTCATACGACCTCCTGGGTCAGCACATCGATACACAGACGCAATGGGCATCGACGGGTGCGGGTGGGACGGGCGGCGAGCGCCCAAATTTTGGTTCGAGATGTGACTACCAACACAGATAGTTAAGCACATGTTGTTAAGAAATGGGAAGAGAATTTTTCGGCGATCTTCTCGGAACCCGGCGGGTTGGTGGGCTGGCCCGGCATGCGCAGCAGTGCATGTTCAACGCGGATCCCCTGGGATCCTCTTTGTAGTAAAGCCCCACGGGACACCGAGACTGGTAGAGGGGTCGGTGATGATCGTGTCGTCAGTGCGGGTCAAGATGCGCACGCCCTGGTCTTCGACATGACGTTCGACCCGATCGATGTCGACAACTTTCCATGTTATTGCGTGATACACGTCGTCCGGACCATTCGCAGCAAGGTCTGCTTGCGCGGGCGAATCTGCATCCGGTGCTGCGTACTGGAGGATCGCATCGGCAAGATGAACGTACGAACCGGTGACACACCGGACGTCGTCGCGACCCTCGTTAATGACTGTTCCGCCCAAGACATCTACGACGAACTTGTGTGCCCGGTTCGGCTTGTCAGTCAATACCGTGTGGTGCGAACAGTATTCGATACCCAGCGGGTCCTCTTCCGACACAGCGGGAATAGACCAGTCAGGCGCGAGTCGAAGGTCGGGCTTGAAGGGAAACTGCGGAAAGAAGTAGTAACGAATTCCGGCGTCCACCGGAAGCGTATGGAAGTGCGGAATCGGGCCGGCCATCGGCAGGTCGTCGCCTTCAGCAATTTCGTCCTGGCTGTTGGTAACTCGGATGCCATGATGCTTGAGTTCGCGGTAAAGTTCGGGCATTCCCTCGATGTACCATCCGAAGGTCTGCAAATGACCCTGCTCGACTGCAGGTCGCTGGACTCCCCCGGTGATGTACCGCTTCGGATCAAGACTATCGATCAGAACGTCGCCAACAGCAGTGAAGATCGAATGGTCGATGGAATGATTCGGCTTCGGCGGCGCTTTCCTTACCGACGTCAGGGGGGTGCTCGACCTGCCGAATACCCGCCGGTAAAAATCTTCGGCTTCGTCGAGATCAAAAACGTGAAGCACAGGGTGGTAGATCATTTTCACGCGAAAGTGAGCGTGAGAATTTACAATGGTTTTTCTGTTTTCAGGCATGGTCCCCACTCGTGTCACGACTACGCAAAAAGCCCTTGCATTCGCTCACAACCACTTCCGCGATCATCTCGCTCCCTGATCCGGCGGTGCCTCGCACTCACCTCGGGCCGACCGCCGCACAGCAATGCGCCTGCCTCCATGCCTGGATCAGGTCAGATTTGGACCATCCAGACCGACCAAGCCGAATCCTAGTAATTAAGCATAGTAGCTTGGATTGTGTCAACCACCTGATATGAGCATCGACAAATAGTGCAGTCACATGTGTTGCTCGATGTCGACGGGGTTTCCGGAACACACCCGAGCAAGGTCGCGCCGGACTCCCGACTTCACACAGAGGGACCACGTTGATGCTAACGTTCGATTGAACGGGACACTCGTTTCACTGCGAAGAGTCAAGTGCCACACAGAAGGCGAATGACGCAAAGAGCAGATCCCGAGGAGATGAACTTGGTCGCAGAGAGTCCACAGGAACTGTTGGAGCAGAACGAAATCAAGCGGCGCCGCGATCCGCTGGGGCGGGCGATACAACTTTTGATCCATATGGTCGATAGCGGCGAAGAGGCCTACGGCGTCCGAGAATTAGGTACCCGACTGGGCGCGAGCGCAAGCACCGCCCACCGCCTACTCGGCGAACTTGAACAACTCGGAATGGTAGATCGGACCCCCAGCGGCACCTACCGAATCGGATTGGAATTCCTGCGAATCGCCCGAACTTCGATAGCCCAGTTCCCACTGCACGACAAGGCGAACGACGTTCTCCGTGAGCTGACTCGACGGAGCGAAGAAACCTCGTTCCTCAGTGTTTACAGTAGTCAACGTCAACAGATGATGTTCACATTGTCCGTTGAGTCCGCTCATCCGCTCCGCTACGTGCTCCAACTGAACAAATGGCTCTCGGTGCACACAGGCGCGAGTGGACTCGCAATCCTCGCGTTCCTACCCGATGAGGATCGCCGCGAGATCCTGGAAAAACAGCTCGGCACATCGGCTGATATCTGCGACGATACGCAGCGTCTCACAGAACGCCTTACAGAGATTAAGCGCCAGGGCTACGCCAGTTCCCGCGCCGAGCGGATCGCTGGCGCCGTGGCTGTAGCCGCACCCGTGTTCGGGCCCTCCGGTGAGGTTTTCGGCGACGTCGGCGTCACGATCCCCGAGAGTCGGTTCAACGAAACAGACGAACCCGTCCTTGCCGGACTCGTCATCCACTCGGCCGAGATCCTCACCGCCAGTATGGGCGGGACTGCACCTAAGAGCTGACCGAATGTCAGATTCCCCCGTCACGAGAATCGTTGCAGGAATCAGCTTCAGTGGGACTGACGCTTAACGCCACGATCTTATCGCCCCGAAGGTACGTGTTGAGAACGTCGAGACCGAGCCATGCAAGTGGACGACATACGACTCTGCGGGCCATCTGCCTACTCGAGTCGGGCAGCTATACCCGGCACCAAATTCATTTGTAGACAGGTGATTTTAACCAAATAGGACCGTACGATCGCGTTGATGGAAACCCTGTTGACCGAAGTGCCTGCGCACAGCTTCCAGTGGTCGATACGTTCACGCCCCGGGTCGTCGACTGCGCACGATGAGAGCGACAACAAAGAACCGTTGGCGCTTAATGCGATCCAGTCATCTGGGCATTCAAGCCTGGAGGCATTACCAATCTGTCGGCCCCTATTCGCCGAAACGACTGCGGATCCCAGCTCACATCTGTAGCTTTCACAAGGCCGCCACTGAGCACCGCAGCTCCAGGGCTACGCGAACGACGAGGGCTGATCGTGTCCGCACCGGAGCAATATCGCCAGATAGGACAACGCCTTCGTGGAGACATGCGGTGAGTGCAACACGTTCGAATCCACCAGAGGCGGAGGCCACTTTTGGGCTTGAACAGTATGAACTCGCAAACTAGCAGGAAGATTGGCTGGGTCGATTACCGACGAATCCACGCAACCTCGGCCTGCTGCGGTCGACCGAGGTTGCGGCTCTGCGCCACTACACACATCGGGCTCATCCGTATCCGAGTTCTTGAACCAAGTAATTTACCTGGATAGCCCTGAGCGAATGACTCCCCTGAAGAACAGGACCGGGCACACCCCTTGACGCTGACAACCTCAGCTGCCAAGCTTAATCGAAACACGGAACATGTGTTTCGTTATCCGGAACGATAACGAGCGCCGTTTCGCAGGAGTGCTTAACAAACTGGTTTAGATCCCGACACCGTGTGAGGACGATGATGCCAGTATCCGAGCCGGCTCAAATGCAGACCTTCCTCACCAGAACTGCATGGGAAGTGAACTGGCCGAAGGCATATCGCTTCAGCTGACTTCTCGGCCGGCACGTCGGTCCACTTCCGATCCGGACGCACTTCGCAACTGTCATCGCACCGCTGTTCCCCACACGCTCGACTGCGCTTCTCGAGCAAATTCCGGAAGAAGGATGTCCCGTGGGGTTTAAGAGATTGGGATGTAAAGAGATGGTAGAAAAGTGAAAACATGGAATTTCACGCAGCGAGCTGGCTCGTTGTTCCAGTTCCTGATGCTGCTGTTCATGGTGTCGGTGGCGGTGTTCTTGCTCCTCGAGCTTATTCCAGGCGACCCAGTGGATGCACTCCTTCCACCAGATGCCTCCCCTGAGCAGATAACTGCCGCCAGGGATGCGTACGGACTCAATGATCCACTGCTGCAACGGTATTTCAGTTGGATGGGAGGGGTTCTCCATGGTGACTTCGGAAGGTCATATCAAACGGGCGTTTCCGTCGGAGAATCGATCATGGAGCGGCTTCCCGTATCCCTCGAACTTGCTCTGGTTTCCATAATTTTGGCTCTGGTCATAGCGATTCCGACGGCAGTCTGGTCGGCATACCGTCCTGGCGGACTAGTAGATCGGGTGACCACGATCGTTTCGTCGGCCATGCTGGCTACACCGTCTTTTGTTCTGGGAATCGTGCTTATCTTTGTTTTTGCAATGACACTGAATATCTTTCCGCCGATGGGGTGGGTACCGTTCTCGGAAGACCCGATTGCACATATTGAGAAACTTATACTCCCGGTGGCGACTCTTGCCGCGTCCGAAATCGTACTTTTCATACGAATTCTCAAGGGCGACATGATGACTACCCTCCAACAGGATCACGTTCTGTCTGCCCGCGCACGGGGGCTGCCGACATGGCGCATCCTGTCGGGGCACGCATTGAAGCAGTCTTCCTTTTCCCTGGTGACCGTGTCCGGAATGGTGATCGGGCGACTCATCGGAGGCACCATTTTGGTTGAGGCGATCTTTTCCCTCCCAGGCTTGGGAACGCTAGCCATCAATGGAATTCACTCCCGCGACTACGTCGTGGTGCAGGCTGTGGTGCTGGTCTGCGCTGTCGGATACATACTCATCAACGCATTAGTTGACCTCACCTATCCGCTGCTCGACCCGAGAGTCAGGAAGGAAAGGACGTCATGAGCGAAGTAATCCAGGATTCGCCCGGGTCCGTCGCCGTGGCGGAACGGAACGCGCAGTCCCCACTGCCAGAAGTGGTTATCAAACCCATTCGGCGCCGGCGTGATATCGGCGCCCTGATCGGTGTTATCTGGATTGCCGTTGTGTGTCTGGGAGCGATCTTCGCGAACGTGCTACCGCTGCCGGATCCGAACGACGTCTCCAGTGTTTTCAATGCGGTTCCCGGCACCGACGGTCATATTCTCGGAACTGATTCACTGGGTCGAGATGTCTTGTCTCGTCTTATATTCGGCGCTCGCGTGTCGCTTGCAGTTGCCATCGGTGCCACAAGCATCTCACTTGTCCTCGGCGTAACCCTGGGGATGCTCGCGGGCTACTTCGGTGGAGCAGTTGACAAGTTCATCTCGTTGTTTATCAACTTCACACTTTCGTTTCCCCCGCTGATCTTCCTGATCGCAATGGTTGCGGTTCTCGAGCCGAGTCTGAGCACACTGGTGATTGCGCTGGCCATCATGGGCATCCCGAACTTCGCACGTGTCGCCCGGGCCAACACGTTAGCCTTCGCCGAACGAGAGTTCGTTACTGCCGCAAAATCTTTGGGTGCATCGCCGCTACGCATCCTGCTCCGTGAACTGCTGGCGAATGTCATGCTACCCATCCTGTCGCTGGCGTTGGTCGTGATGGCGACGCTCGTGATCGCCGAGGGATCTTTGAGCTTCCTCGGTGTGGGCGTTCCCCCGCCGACGCCCAGTTGGGGTGGAATGCTCGCCGCCGGACGCGAACAGATGAGCCGGCACCCTCAGCTTGTACTGATTCCCGCTCTGTTCTTTTTCGTAACCGTCTTCTCCTTCAACAGGATTGGCGACTGGGTTCGTGGACGTGTTGGAAAGGATTCGGCGATATGAGTCAGGCAGTCAAGTCTCCCGAGCACGAACATTCTTCGGCGGATGTCGACTCGACCGAAGTTCTTCGGGTCAAGGATCTGCGGGTGTGGTTTCAGACGCCGAAGGGGCTGGTCCGGGCTGTTGAAGGTGTCGATCTCGATTTGCGTCGCGGTGAGACATTGGGCATCGTCGGTGAATCCGGATCGGGCAAATCCGTACTGTCCCGGGCAATCATGAAGATCCTCGCTCCCAACGCGCATGTCCTTCCGGGTAGCAAAATCATCCTCAACGGAGTGGATCTGGCAACAGTTACCCGCAAGGACAATCCACATCTGTGGGGCGTGGACCTATCGATGGTTTTCCAAGACCCGATGACGTCACTGACGCCGGTGATCACCATCGGAAAGCAACTGACCGAGACGCTCAGTTTCCACCTCGGCCTCAACAAGAAACAAGCCACGGAAGAGGCGACCCGACTGCTCCGAATGGTAGGCATCCCCGAACCGGAGAAGCGCTTCAGCCAGTACCCGCACAATCTATCGGGAGGCATGCGTCAACGCGTTACTATCGCACTTGCCATCGCGTGCTCACCCAAACTACTTATCGCGGACGAGCCGACCACCGCACTGGATGTGACAGTTCAGCATCAAATCCTGAACCTTCTGCAGGATCTGCAGGAAGAGTCGGGTATGGCGATGATCCTCATTACCCACGACTTGGGTGTGGTTGCCGGCCGCGCTGACAACATTGCGGTGATGTACGCCGGACGTGTGGTCGAGAAGGCGCCTACGCGCCAATTGTTCGCGAACATGCGCCATCCCTATACCAAGGCACTTATTGATGCGATCCCCAAGGTTTCTCATCCGAGCCATACTCGGCTTCCGTCCATTCCCGGGCGTCCCCCGATTGTGATCGACCCGCCTGCGGGATGCAGTTTTGCTTTGCGGTGCGCTTCAGCGCAATCTCGTTGTCTCGAGGAGACGCCGATGCTGCAGATAGATCCATACCAGCCAGAACACTCGGCAGCCTGCTTCTTCCCGCTGGGCACTACTGACGGAGATGCCGCTCGTCTACGAAATTCCGAAGCAGGCGTCACTGCTGCGGGTACGCCGGTTGGTAATGAGGTGATGATCTGATGGCTGGCAGTGGAACAGCTCATTTACGCGACCAGGACGACGTCGTTCTCAGCGTTCGAAATCTGGTGGTGGAGTACGCCGGTCGCGGCGGGCAGCGAGTCTATGCTGTGTCGGACGTCAGTTTTGACGCTATCCGCGGTGAGACAATCGGCTTGGTCGGGGAGTCCGGTTGCGGCAAGTCCAGTGTGGCGAAGGCAATCATGCAGCTTCCGGGTCCTACTTCCGGATCCGTCGAGTTCGACGGTGTCAACGTTGTCGGCCTTAAAGGCTCTGCGTTGCGCCGCCAACGCCGCAAGATTCAGATGATCTTTCAGGATCCGATTTCCTCTTTGAACCCCTTGCGCAAGGTCAAGGACATCATTGCCGAGGGCCTGCGCATACACGACGACCTGAGCAAGTCGGAGGTTCTAGCCAAGACGCAGGCGATGATCGAGCGGGTCGGACTTGACCCTGATACTGCCGCAGACCGCCGGCCCCACGAATTCTCGGGTGGTCAATGCCAGCGCATTTCCATCGCGCGCGCTATGGTGCTCGACCCCGAAGTGATTGTCTGCGACGAGCCGGTATCGGCACTGGATGTTTCGGTTCAGGCTCAGATCATGAACCTGCTTCATGAAATGAAGGAGCGGTATCAGCTCACGATGGTCTTCATCGCCCATGATCTGGCCGTGGTGAAGAACCTCAGTGACCGCATCGTGGTGATGTATCTCGGAAAGATCTGTGAGATCGGCACTTCGGAGGAACTCTTCTCGTCCCCGGCCCATCCTTACACTCGCGCACTCGCACAGTCGATTCCAGAACCTGATCCCGATGCTCCGATTCGGGAGGCCGCGCTCTCTGGTGACTTGCCTTCCCCGCTGAATCCGCCGAGTGGGTGCCGGTTCCGGACACGATGCCCGTTGGCGCAAGACCAATGCGCCTCTGATGAGCCGGAAATTCGAGAGGTTCGTCCGGGTCGCTTCGTCGCCTGCCACTTCCCTCTCGACGACTCGGCAACCCTGCAGACAGCTGGTCACAGCTCGGTGCTGTCAAAAAATCCCGCCTGATAAACGAAGTCCCACAAGCACAGACATCTTCCGAACCCTCACGAGTAGGGGGCTGGTAATCAAATGAGATTGGAGTTCACTTTGCGCACGCAAAAAGGTATGAAGTCTCGGCGGGTCGTTGGCGCCCTCGCGGCTGTTGTCGCCACGGGTATCGCCCTGACAGGTTGTTCTTCTTCTTCGGGAAGCGAGGGCGATTCTGTAGGCGAGCCGAAGACCGGCGGCACGTTGGCATATGCAATGGGAGGCGAAACCCAGTCCATGGACCCGGCGAACTGCGGTTTGGTTGCGTACCACCGCTGTTCGCCTGTGTTCGGCACATTGGTGCGCTATGACGCCGCGACTGACACGTTCGTACCGTATCTCGCAGAATCATTCGAGAGTTCGGACGGGGTGAACTGGACGCTCAAGCTCCGTGAGGGTGTCACATTCAGCGACGGCACCCCGTTTGACGCCGAGGCGGTCGTGTTCAACTGGGACCGCATCAAGGATCCCGCGACGCTTTCCGCCGCAGCGTCTGCCACCAACGGTATGGCGTGGGAGATCGTTGATCCGCTTACCGTCAAGGTGACGCTCGACGAAGCGAACTTCCAACTGCCCTGGCAGTTGGTCAGAGGCCTTGGTGCAATCGGCTCGCCCACCGGGATCAAGGCAGCCGGCGCGGAAGTCGGCAACAAGCCCGTCGGAGCCGGCCCCTTCCTCATGCAGGAATGGGTCCGCAACTCCGAAATGAAGCTCGTCCGCAATCCGACCTACTTCGAACAAGGCTTGCCATACCTCGATGCGATGACCATCAAACAAGCTGGCTCCGATCCTCAGAAGATGAATGCGGTCATCAGTGGAGAAGCTTTGATGACCCCTCTTTCCAGCACTATTGATACTGAGAAAATGGCGGACAGCGGCTTCAACACCGATGGCGGTCAACTCATCGGTGGCAGCGGCGTTATCTTCAATTACAAGGATCCGACCGTCCAAGACGCTGGTCTACGGAACGCGATGCTGCACGCAATCGACGCTGACCAGATGGTGGCAGCTCTCGGCACCCAGACCGTGACTGCTGACGCGTTCATGCCTTCGGACAGTGGCGCAGCATTCCCCGAACTCGCCTTGAGCGAGGCACAAAAACTGTTCGATGACTACCTGAGCAGGACCTCGAAGACCAGTGAGACCATTTCGCTCACGACCTATGCAGGTTTCCCGGTGATGGAACAAACATCTCAGATGCTCCAGGCCCAACTGCAGAAGATCAACGGCCTGACGGTCAAGATCGTGCCCCTCGACCCCCCAGTTCTCTTGGCAAATCAGAGGAAGGGCGACTTCCAACTCATGACCACGACTTATCAGTCTGCGTCCAAGGATCTGCTGTTCGACCTCTTTTACACCAATGCACCGCAGAACGCGACCGGCTACTCGAATCCCAAGGTTGACGCTGCGCTCGAGCTCACCCGCTCGTCGAAGGACGCCACCGAAGTCGCAAAGGCCTACGAAATCGTCAATACAGAGGTCTCTCGCGACGCACCCATGCGTATCTGGCAGTACATCGGCGCCTACATCGCCTCGGACAAGAAGGTCCAGGGCATCACGGTTGTTCCGACTGGTTCAGGTGCAGCCTGGGACTGGGAAAAGGTCTGGTTGAACTGACCAAATACAGATTGGCCGACTGGTCAGCCGGCCAACCTGTGCAGGCAGACCATCAGTGTCAACGTTGACTCGCATCTCGCCGGACTGTCGCCGTAGCCTCACCGGCTACGGCGACAGGTCTGTTCCGGAAGCCGAACAACACCCAATGGAACGTCGATTGCCGGCCGCTGTTGGAAACCAGATGCCGGCACAGAGCCAGAGGCGCAAAGATTAACCAGACGAACTTAATTCGTACTTGAATTCTTCGCACTGCACATAATTTGCGGCACCACAGAACCCGAAGTGTGACCCAGGCTACAGGCGCCAACTCCTTCACTGAATCATTTGACGGCATTGTCCCTGATATAATTTAAGCAGTTATACTTAACACCAAGGCTGCCCGATTCGAGGTACCGTAAGTTAGAATCCAAATTCGCACGAGCGCGACCGGGTAGAGCGATCCGATCTGGAAATTGACACAAGGCATACGCTCTCGCGGATAGAGATGAGCAGACGAGAGGGGGCAGGGACAGCGCCGGACAATAGGCACTTCCCTGGGCAAATATGCCGACAGCACCAGCCGACAAGATACCTTCGAGCGACGGCGGGAACACCCGGTCTGCCGCTGGTAAGGAACGAGTAAACTCACGGGGCGACGCGACCCGACTGTTACTTCTCATCACAGCCGAACAGCTATTTGCCGAGCGCGGAATCGCAGCAGTTCCTCTGAGAGACATCGGCATCGCTGCCGGCCAGAAGAACCATGCCGTGGTGCAGTACCACTTCGGCGACAGGGAAACTCTGGTGAGCGAAATCATCGCGTACAGGGCCCACACCAGCGAAGAACGTCGTGTGGAAATGTTCGCAGATTTGATGGTGCGCGGCCAACCTCAAGTTTCCGACCTTGTGCGACTATTCGTCTTCCCTCTGGCGAGCCATCTGGACGAGGACAATCATTACCTTGCATTTATGTCCCGTTACATCCTGGAGAATGGCGGCTATTCACGCCTCAGCGTAAGTAGCAATACTGTAATTCCGTCCGCCACTGCCAGTACCGTACTGGGACTGTTGGGCCGACTCCTGGCCAACCTTTCCGAAGAAGTCCTCGAAGAGCGCTGCATGCACATGCTTACGGGTACCGTTCATACACTGGCTCGCTATCAGGCCGTTCTGGCGTCTGGCGAGAAACTCCCCTTGCCGATGGATGTCCTACTCGAGGACCTGGTCCAGTTCTTCACCTCAGGGCTCGAAGCATCACTAGGGCCCGCTACTGCAATAGCCAATGCCGCGCCGGATCGAGGACGGTCTCCTAGCCAGCTGAAGCGGAACACTATCTCGGCCAAGTAAGTTCCGACGAGGAGCCTGACGGCCTGTGCGATGTTTTTCGAAATCTTCCGATCATTGCGGGTAGTTCACGAAAGCTACGGAGCTACGCGCGACGCGGATACCGACATCCTTGACGATATCGGTATCCGCATTAGATTCGATTCCCCGTCATGGAGGCCTTGATCCGGGACGTCGATTCCGACTCGATCACGCCCGGTGTCCATGTCCCCGGGGTCACAGCAGCCATGCCGGGAAGAACTCGGCGACAACGGCATGAGTGAAACGAAATCGTTGCACTACGCACCCAAGCGCGATGACGTCTGCAGTCGGGCGCGGCACAATTCCAGCAGATCCCGTCTCAGCGAGAGGCTCAGCTCCATTCGCTTACTCCGCGCAACAGCCGACAATCTTTCGTAGAACTGCCGACTGCTGATTCCGAACTCTACGAAAACTTCCTCATCCGGTACCGCGCCGTAATGAACCCACTTCGCGCCGAACTCAACCATCCGGTTGCATTCAGCCTGACTCAAACGGAACGCGCGACGCGAGGACTCGACCGCGACCGAACCGCAAACAACTTTGTTCATCTACTCCCCCACATTCCGCATTGAAGACTCTCAACAGAACCGTATTGCCCGTCATGACATATGGACACGAAAAGTGCATTGGGAGGACGGAATTCAATCTCCGCCCTCCCAATAGCGTTAAAGATCAACCACCGACCGACGCAGCACCTCTCCTTGACGCCACCGGCTCAGCCAGACCCTGCTCGATAACGATCCGCTGGACTCGCTCGATAGTTTCTTCCAACCCTGGCCCGATCCGTTTGCCCGGAGCGAAAGTCGCCGGCAGGTTCACCAGGCCGTTGATCATCGCCACTGACTCGTAGTGCACAACCGTTTCAGGATCGACGACGAAGTCGGGCATGCGTTCCAGCACCGCGGTCAACATCCGCTTGAAGAGGACGCGAGCGACGTTCGAGCCGATACAGCGGTGGATGCCGAGACCGAAGGCTGTGTGCCGATTACCGCGTCGGTCGAAGTCGACCTCATCCGGGTTAGGGAACACATCAGGTGAGCGGTTTGCCATGGCCCACGAAAGCCAGAGACGCTCGCCTTCCTTGAACTCGACGCCGTTGATCTCGACATCCTGACTGAAGGTCCGCCCATCACCCTGCGCCGGTGTGACATAGCGGAGGAACTCCTCCGTTGCCGGGTCGAGAAGAGTGTCGATCTCGTCGATGAGACGAGCCCGCTCCGCCGGATGCTGGGACAGCCACAGGATGGACTGACCGGTCAGTGCAGTGGTGGTGTCGAATCCACCACCGACCAACAACGCCGCCGTAGCTCGGATCTGCTCATCGGAGAGAGGCTTACCGACTACCGTCGACCTGACAAGTGCGTCCAGCA
Organism: Rhodococcus sp. NPDC056743; assembly: GCF_042790355.1. Taxonomy (NCBI): domain Bacteria; kingdom Bacillati; phylum Actinomycetota; class Actinomycetes; order Mycobacteriales; family Nocardiaceae; genus Rhodococcus; species Rhodococcus sp. NPDC056743. The sequence goes on from NZ_JBHTZI010000002.1 coordinate 62,003, forward strand.
AACCAGGTCGCGGATTCGCTCGAACGTCCTTCACCGACTCCATGAGCGCGAGCTTGCTCTCCTCGAAAATCTGCCTGACCCGACCGAAATCAGGAGAATGAGGAGGTGTGTACATCAGCGCGTGAGCCGGCTCGTTGTGGATCACCCAATCGGTGAGCGGCAGGCCCAACAGTCCCATGGTGACGACAGCCGGGACGACATTCGCCAGATCGAAAACGAAATCGATACTGCCGCTTTCGATGTTGTCGTCAATGCACGCACGAACAAGCTCGTCGATCACCGGAACCCAGCGCGCGACGGCGGCCGGCGACAGGTAGGGGTTGAGAATTGTCCGGAAGTCGGTCTGTTCCGGCGGATCCAGCTCGAGGAACGACGGCGCGGTGTACGGACCGCTCTGCGCGTACGCCGGGATCGAGATGCCCTTGTACCCGTTCTTGGTGCCGTCGACGTCCCGGAAGCTGGTTACCGCGTCCGATCGACGAGCAATTGCGAACAGTTCGTCAATTCCGCTGGCAACCCAGTGTCCATCGTAAGAATCGCTCCACGCGATGGGGCACTTCGCATGAAGCTCGTGTGTCTTCTCCACGAACTCGTCGCGAAAGTTCGGCCCGTGGCGTTCATAGTCGATCGGGCATTTCTTCAGGTCTTCGACATTGCGAACATCGTCTGCTGTCATGATTACTCCGGGATGCGATCAAGGCGCTCTTACGCAGCGCCAGAGGATATTACGGTTCAGGATTCCTGAATTGCATGCTCGAAAACCTCGACGATCGCGCGCTCCGGGCACGAGAGAATAGCCTCGCGCGCGACGCCCTCGAGTTCTGCGGGGACGTCACCGTCGATCGCGTAGGCATGACCGTCTTCGTCCCTGAGCTGAAAGAGGTCAGGCGCGACCATCGAGCAGATTGTGTGCCCCTGACAAATGTCCTGGTCGACATAAATGTTCATGGTGCAGTCTCCTTCGAAAAAATCAGTCGGCATTCAATGTTGTTCATTGGCTAGGCAGGACGGGCGATGGTCTTGACCTCGAGGAGATCCTCGAGACCTTCAACGCCCCACTCACGGCCGATTCCGCTCTGCTTGTAGCCACCGAACGGTGCCGTCGGGTGATTCCATGTGGCGCCGTTGACGCTGATCGCTCCGGTCCGCATACCCTTTGCCACCCGCATCGCCCGCTCGACATCCGCGCTCCACACGCTGCCGGCGAGACCGTAGATCGTGTTGTTCGAGATCGCGACCGCGTCGGCATCGTCCTCGTAGGGCAGCACACTCAGCAGCGGACCGAAGATCTCCTCCTGCGGCACCGTCGAGAGGGAATCAACGTCGGTGAGCACAGTCGGCTCGACCCAGAAGCCCTTCTCGAAACGGTCACTGGCCTTGCCACCGAGCGCAATCCGCCCGGTCGCCTTCGCAATCTCGTAGTAGCGGAGCACCGATTCGTACTGACGCTTGTTGGCTACAGGCCCCATGTAGTTGGCAGGATCGTTGACGTCACCCCACGGGAACTTCTGCATAGCCTCCACAGCGAGGTCCACTGCGTCTCCGAGGCGCGAACGCGGCACCAGTAGCCGCGATGGGACACCACAACCTTGACCCGCGTGACTGCAGGTACCAGCGACCACTCTGGGGATCAGTGCGGTGAAGTCCGCGTCGTCGAGCAGGATCGATGACGACTTACCACCGAGCTCGAGAGTGAGGCGTTTGACCGTCGGCGCAGCCGCCGCCATGATCCGCCGACCCGTGACAGTCGATCCGGTGAACGTGATCGCATCCACCTCAGGATGGGTCGTGAGCACCGACGCCACGTCATTGTCGTCAGTACTGACGATATTGACGACACCGGCCGGAATATCGGTGTGCTCGAGCAGGATACGACCGATCTCCAACGTATTCCACGGAGTATCCGGCGCCGGCTTGAGAACCACGGTGCACCCCGCAGCCAACGCGGGAACCAGCTTGCCGAGCGCCAGGTGGAACGGGTAATTCCACGGCGTGATCGCCGCGACGACACCGGCACCCTCACGCCGCACGATGCGGTGCGCCTGCTCGTCACCGGCAACCGGGGTGATGACCCGCTCGAACTCGAACGTGTCGAGGAGACCGATGTAGTGACTCATCAAATCGATCGAGCGGTCCAACCCGACGTCGTAGGTCAAGGCAATTGGTAATCCGGCTTCGGCGACGATGACCGGTCGCAACTCTTCGGCGTTCTTACGCAGACCGGACTGCAACTGCACCAGACACCGCTGACGAAACTCGGTGTCCGTCGACCACGTCGTGGTATCGAAAGCCCGCCGCGCGGCCAGGATCGCCCGCTCGACATCCGCCACACCGGCATTCGGCGAAACACCGATGACTTCTTCGTTCGCCGGGTTGACATTCTCGTAGGTACGGCCCCCGGTCGCGGCGACCAGCGCACCGTCGATCAACATGCGGTACTCGGAATTACTCATTTGTCACTTTCTCTCAGTCCACACCCGGTATCGGCGTTCTCACAATCCGCTATCCGAATTCGAGTCCGCGACTAGTCGCAGTGCGACAGAAGCTCTGTTACATCTATTCGATATTTTCGAGGCCCCGAGGGGGCAAACACATACCACTATCGATCCACGACTCGTACCGGCTGGCGTAGGGATCGAGTTTCGGTTGCCCTTCAGTGATTGTCCAGCGCGACGAGAGAGGTCGAATCATGTTGCGAATTATCGACATATCCGATGTCGACTCCACCTAACCGACGAACTCCGTCAGACAATTGATGCCGGTGTTGCCTGGTGCGCCGGATCCGAACACTGCGTATTGCCCTGATGCCTGCGGCGCCACCGGACCTCTATGGACTCAGCCAGGTCTCTTGCTGGTGGCGTCGCAGGCATCATGGCTTCGACTCAGGGAATGACTTCGCCCTCATCACGTTGACGAACCTCGAGCCGTCACCCAACTCCCGCGACCGGTCATCGGACATGCCGGTCATGAAATTATGCTCCTACAGTGGCATCCGGACGCATGTGCGCGGTAGGTACGACACTGGTGTCCCAATCCGGAACTCGACTGCGCAGCGCTCCGACCGTGGCCTGCTCTCGGGCAATATGAGCGAACGGATCGTATTGGAAGTGCTTCATGGCGTTGAGGTGGGTGATCTTGTTGATCGTCTCATCGGAGATTCTGTTCATGTAGCGCATTGCTCCCTCTGGGGAGTTGGGCCACATCGTGTCGGAGTGCGGATAGTCGCATTCCCACGTGACATTGTCGATGTTGAGTCGATGCAGGTTGTCGACGCCGACCTCGTCGTCGATGAAGCACGTGATGACGTTCGAGTTGAACAGTTCCGAAGGCAGACGGCCACCCAGATCCATACCCGACCAATGCTGAGTGTGGTTGTACAGGTAGTCCAAACGCTCCAGGAAGTATGGAACCCAACCGATTCCACCTTCTGAGAGTGCGACGCGCAGTCGAGGGAACTTGATGAACAGTTTGCTCCACACAAGATCCGCGGCAGCTTCGAACGAGCCGATGGGCGACAGCGAGTAGATCAGCTCTACAGGTGCGTCCGGGGACGTCGTCGGCGCTTTCGAGTTGGAGCCGATGTGCATGCACACGACAGTTCCTTCTTCCTCGCACGCACGCCAGAACGGATCCCAGTGGTCCTGATAGATGCTCGGCAGACCCAAGTCGTAAGGATTGGAAGTGAAAGTAACTGCGTGACAACCCTTCTTCGCTACCCGGCGAATCTCTTCGGCTGCCAATACCGGATCCCAGAGAATCGGAATGGCCAGCGGAATGAACCGGCCTGGGTACGTACCAGCCCACTCGTCGATATGCCAGTCGTTGTAGGCACGGACCATGGCGGCAGACTGATCACGATCACCGTTTTCCAAGAAGAGTGCACCGGAAAAACGGACGAACGAGGGGAAGCACATCGAACCCAGCATGCCGTTGACATCCATGTCCTTGACACGTGCGTGGATGTCGTAGACGCCCGGTCGCATTTCCTCCCGACACACGGGGTCCATGCCCCACTCTGACTTCGGTCGACCCACTACCGCCTGCACCGCGGGGTTCAACACGACGGCGTCCCCGTACACCCACGCCATTGTCCCGTCTTCGCGGGTGATGAAGCGGGGTGCCGCGTCGGCGTACTTCTTCGGAAGTCGACCTTCAAATAGGTGGGTCGGCTCGATCACATGATCGTCCGTGCTTACAAGAATCAAGTCTTCAGTCCTCATCGGACACCTCTCCGTAAACCATTCGGATGACTCGCAACATGGGAAGTCAAGCATTTCCTCCACAAACGCTTACGCGGAGAACCTTTCACAAGCCGTACGACCAGCTGGTATGTGTTAAATTAATCACTAGAGCTCAGTTTGTCAATGATCCACGGGCATCCCTCGCGTTCGCCGAAACTCCAGCTTCGCCGCCAGAGATCCACACGGTCGTCACGCCAGGTCCGCATCCAGATCTACTTGCACTCAGTCGATCTCTGCCTAGCCGGTGGAAAAATGCGATAGCGAAATCGATATTGTTGCTGCGTCAAGCTCTGCATGCAGGCCTGGCACTGAGATCTCCTCATCGCTACCGCCTGGCGGAACCCCGTATCGGCACTGAACTAAACATGGGTGAACGGTCGAGATAGACCTCTATGCTCCGTATACAGCAGATAGGCGGACTCACGTTCGAGGATTCGCCAGGGCGAACCGGGTGCTCGGAACGCACTCCCGGACGACAAGCTCTCTACCGGACCGGATGAATCCATGCGGGATCCTTCGCGACCCCTGATGTCGCACAGTAAGTTTCGTCGAGGGCTGTACCGTTGAGCGGAATCGTCAAGACCGATTTGCGCGCAACCCCCATAGCATCTCTGAGCATGGCAAAAAGAATCGATAATCTCGAGGATCTGTCGGCCTTCAAACTCTCCGAGGACGACCGTGAGAAGTTGTTCGACTTACAGCACGAGTGCACCGTCAGCTGGACGAACAAGGACGGATGGCCGGTGTCCATGCCACATTCATTTGTGCGATCGGAAGGTAAGTTCTGGGTCCACACCACGACTAACCGCAAGCGAGTGCAGGCATTGCGCGCACGTCCCGAGAGTTGTGTCGTGGTCTCGAGCCTGGGCACCGAGATGACCGGCGCCATGGTCACCTCCAAGACGATGGCGACAGTTCACGACGGAGATCGCGATCTGGTGCGTTGGCTTCTGCCGTTGTTCCTGAAGCGAGTCGGAATGGGCGCCGACGAAGAAGCAACGAACCAGCAGTTGTCGCTGCTCGACACGCCGAACCGCGTAGTGGTCGAGTTCGACCCGGTTGAGTTCTTTACCTATAACTCGCAGGCACTGCGCCAGGCCGTAGCGTCCAGTGGCTACGATCGATGGTCCCAGAGCTGAATCTGGTTAGATACAGCAGATTGGCCCCGCCTCACGGTCATTCAATGCCATCCTCGCGTTCCCAGAAATGTTCTGCGCCAGTTCATATCTCCATTCGTACCCGATAATTCGGCTTCCGCAAGGAAGCCCATCCGGGAAAATCACTGCTGCGCAACCGATATCAATGAAACATGTGCGTTCACCGACACGGAGTGAGTGCGACGGCAACCTGCAATCCCTACACCAGCCACCTCGAAATCAATTAGCTGACAGATCGAAATCCATTGAAACAGAAACGAATTGACGTTGCATAGGTTCGACTGAAGACATACTGTGCCTGATGGCACTCTGCCATATTCCACGACCAAGGAGCAAAATGACCATTGATATTCCCGAAGCGCCGATCCCCGACGCCCCCAACGGCCATAGGTACGAGGGGAAGGTCGTGTTCATCACCGGAGCGGCCCGAGGACAGGGACGCGCTGAAGCAGTCCGCTTCGCAGCCGAAGGCGCAGACATCATCGCGCTCGACATCTGTGAAGACCTCCCTACTGCTGAATACCCTGGCCCGACAACCGAAGACCTCGACGAAACGGCACGACTGGTGGAGAAGTTCGGCCGACGTGTCGTCACCAGCGTCACAGACGTCAAAGACTTCAGCGCACTCAAAGCCGCGGTCGAGAACGGGGTCGATCAGCTCGGCAGACTTGATGTTGTAGTGGCTAATGCAGGCATGACCACCGCTTCGTTGTCCTGGGAGATCGATCTCGATCACTGGCACGCCACCATTGACAATAACTTGCACGGTGCCTTCTACACGGCCAAAGCCACTGTGCCGATCCTGATCGAGCAGGCAACCGGTGGCTCGATCGTCTTTACCAGCTCAGTCGCCGGCCTGAAGGGTCTTCCGTTCCTCGCAGACTATGTAGCGGCAAAGCACGGTGTAACGGGCCTCGCGAAGACGATGGCAAACGAACTTGCCAAGTACCGAATCCGTGTCAACAGTGTTCATCCGCACGGGGTCGCCACCGGTCTCACTGTCCCCGAACTGCATCAGAAGATGGAGGCACGTCAAGACCTAGGATTGCTGTTCATGGGAAGTCTCCCCGACCCGGTTAGCGAGTCTGAAGATATAGCCGCTGCCGTCGCATGGATCGCTTCCAACGAAGCCCGTCACGTCACCGGCATTCAGCTACCCGTCGACCTCGGACGTACCAACCGCTGATCCGACAACAGAATCACGGCTCCGCTGCCATCGAGAATCTCGTCCCAGCCGTCCAACGGAGCAGCTGAGCCTGCCGAGAGACGCACCTGGCCGATTCAACGACTGTGATCGGGCGAGCAGCGAAAAGTCCTGTGCATCAATTCAAGTGGCTACGGACCCTGTATCCGGCGCTGAACTGGATTCAGCAAGGAAACAACGAGACGCCGCCGGGGTAGATTCCCGGCGGCGCCTCACCATGACGCTTGACGTCGATCTACATATCAGCTGTCGATGCGGAGTCGTTCCAGGCGCAAAGATCGGATGCGCCACTGTCCTTCCTGGCGTTCGTAGCGCTCCAGGTAATGCCCGTAGCCGTTCGTGATCGTGGATCCCCGAGGAGAGACGCGCTCGAGAACGTCCGACATGGCCCAGACACCCGTCGCAGTGTCCGGGCCGGTGATCTCGATCTCCGGAGCGTGTAGGTGGTGAACAGTACGTACACCGTCCATACCGGCACTGATTCCCTGCACGATTCGCGCCCGCCCTTTCCACCGTAGATCTGCTTCGGGCGCTTCGAGTGTTGCGTCGTCTGTAAAGCAGTCCCCGAACTCGTCCCACCGCTTGGTGTCCAGGAATCGCGCGACGCGAGCACGCATCCGCTTGATGGACTCGACGGTCCACAACTGCTGCAGTAGATCTTCTGCGTTCATGTGGAACTCCGTCACTGGTCCTGAATGCACTGGCGTGAACCGGTTTTCGCTGCTCGTTCAATGGCCTCGAGCAACTGGTGACGCTGGAGCCCGTGCGCGAAGTCCGGCGCCTGCCTGGTGCCCCCATCGAGGTCCTGTCGAAGACGGTCGTAGGCGTGGGCGACAGCGTGGGCAGGTGAGCCGACCAAATCAGCGTGGTGATCGTAGCCGTCAGGAACCGGCAGTTCACTCAAAGCACCGTCACCGCGCGCTCCCCGGATGGTCACCGGGTTGGCCAGAGTGCCCCCGGTCCCGTCGATCCGCAGGTGCCCATCGGTGCCATTGATCTCCCAGATCAACTTACTGGAGTGATCATTCATCCCTCTGAGATGGAGCGAAGCAATCGCGCCGTTGGTGAGATTTCCCGTCACGACAATCTCATCCTCTGCCGTGGCAGTGACGAACTGACCAGAATCGATGTTGAGCACCGTGGGGCGCCGTACACCCGTAGTAGCGTTCAGGTCGGCCAAGTCGCCGACGATGTAGCTGAACGAATCCACAAGATGGCCAAAGACGATAGACAGCAGAGTGGCACCGTTGGACTTGTCGAGTAGGTACTCAGTGCGATCCCCGACAGGCCCACCCCAGGGGCCAGCTGTTGCGATCAGGCTGGTGGAGACCAGTTCACCGACAAATCCGTCGGCGATAAGGTCCCGTAGGTAGCGCACAGCCGGCGCAGCTGTTCCTTGAAAACCGACGTAAGCGTGCTTGCCGTCAGCGGCCCTGGTTAGTTCGTCCGCCTCGGCGACCCCGTTGGCAAGGGGCCACTCGCACAACACTGGCTTCTCTGCAGACAAAGCCTTGAGGACGAGCTCTCGGTGGTGGGGCACCTTGACTGCCACCACCACGAGATCAACCTCGTCGCATCGTGCGAGGTCCTCAACACTCGAAAACGCCAGCGGCACCCCGTAGGCCTCGGCTGCAGCTTGCGCTGATTCGGGGGAACTCGTTGCCAACGCGCGCACTTCGAAGCCCTCGACAGCCCGCAGTGCGGGAAGATGCGCGTACGACGCCCAGCTTCCCGTCGCGCTCAAACCGACCACACCAACTCTTATTGTCATCGTCTCTCTACCCATCTGTTCGAAGAAACTTCCGGTTCTTGGCAGTCGCACTTGCGACCTATGGGGACGCGAAAGGAGAAGTCATTGAAAGACGCCGATCTTGTGGGCGGACTCCCCACCCACATGGAAGCGTCCGCCATCGACGCGAAATACCGAGCCGTTGACCCAACGTGCTTCGGGCCCAAGGAGATAGAGTACGGCGTTTGCAATATCGGAAGGAGCTCCGAGGCGCTGCATCGGGATGAGTCGGCTCTCTGCTTCTTCGCGCTCGCCTCTCCAAATCGCTCCGGCGAGATCTGTCTTGATAATGCCGGGTTCGATGGCGTTTACTGTGACGCCATGCGGGCCGAGTTCGCGTGACAGAGTGAAGGTCAGGCTCTCGAGTGCGGACTTTCCCGCAGTGTAGACACCCGCCGTCTCGTGAACGCGTTGTGCTCCGGCCGAAGAGATGTTGACGATCGCCGAACCTGCTGGCAGGCCACCTGCCACGGCTGCTTGGATAATCGCCACGGCCGGCCAGGTGTTGGACAGGATTGTCGTGCTGAAGGCTTCCCTTCCACAATCCAGAACCCGTCCCGAATGAGCACTGGTCGCCGCGTTGTTGACTACAAAGTCGATTCTGCCGAACTCGGATTGACAAGCATTGACAAGCATTTCGGGGAATCCGGGTTCAGTGAAGTCGCCCTGAACCCCGATCGCAGAGCCGCCGGCATCCTCGATTTCCTTCACAGCGAGATCCAGAACCGCCTGATCCCGCCCATTAAGGACAACCGATGCACCTCGGACCGCCAGCTTCCCGACCACAGCGCGTCCGATGCCGCGCGATGCCCCGGTGACAACCGCCGCCTTGCCCTCAAACCAATCGTCGACGCCTTCGCTTACATGCCCCATCAGCCCCGCCAATCCGTATTTTCAATCTGAATTGTTCGGGCGGTTTTTTCGGCCCGGAAAAGTAGAGTTCGATCTCTGAGTCAAGCCGTCGGAAACACCAGCTTGGCCCTGATGGGACGCTATCAAGATTCTCGACGGGCTCGATACCAGGTATTCCGTTGTGCGGAAAGTACTTCTCCGCAGTCCATCGGGACCGAACCACGCCAGAACTGGGCTGACCGGTTTCTTCGTTCATGCTTCGCCGAAACGTGCCATCAGCTCGCGGCGAAGTACTTTTCCGCTGGGTAGCCGGGGTACCTCGTCGAAACTCACCGACCGCGGAGCTTTATATCGGGCAAGACGCGCTCGACAGTATTCGATGAGTTCTACGACCAGTGCTTCGTCGGCTACGACACCCGGCGCCACCGCGACTACTGCGTGCACCTTCTGCCCCATCTCATCATCAGGAAGTCCGACTACCACAATATCGTCGACTGCAGGATGGAGGGCGAGTTCGTCTTCGATTTCCCGAGGATAGATATTGACTCCGCCCGAGAGAATCAGATCGGTGCGCCGTGCAGACAAATAGAGGTATCCGTCTTCGTCGACATGCCCAAGATCGCCGAGCGTGTTCCAACCTTTGTCGTTGAAGGACTCTGCGGTCTTCACAGGATCACGGTGATACTCGAATCTGCGAATGTCGCTGAACCACACCGTTCCGATATTCCCAGCTGGTAGTTCCACCCCCTCATCGTCACACACATGGACCACACCGATAACAGCTCGTCCGACAGAACCCCTATGCGCCAACCAGTTCGGGGAGTCAATCATGAAGAATCCAGTGCCCTCGCTACCACCGTAGAACTCGGTCAGCTTCGGCCCGAACCAGTCGATCATCCGCTCTTTGATTTCGATGGAGCAAGGAGCTGCTGCGTGAACTACCAGTTCCATACTCGAGATGTTGTATCGCAAGCGGGTGACGTCGTCGAGTTTGAGCATGCGCACGAACATCGTGGGAACAAACTGGCCATGTGTAATCGAGAACCGCTCAATGAGGACTAAAACAGACTCGGCGTCGAACCGCTCCATAACAATGGCAGTCCCTCCGTTGCGCATTGTTCCCAGGCACCAAGCGAGGGGTGCGGCATGGTAAAGCGGACCTGTACTGAGGTACACCGCTTCAGGCCCGAATCCGAAGGCAGAGGCCATCCTGGAATCAATAGGGAGCCCTGACCCAAAGGGCTGGTCTGTCAGTTCCGGCACAATTCCCTTAGGACGGCCCGTGGTGCCGGACGAGTAGAACATGTAATAGCCCTCGGACTCGTCCGGAATAGGTGTGACGGGCACCCCTTGTATCTCTACTTCTAGCGAATCTCCCGCACCCGAGCCCACCACTAACCGTGACTTCAGCTGGGGTGCTGCCGCTTCCGCCTTCCGCGCCAGATCACTCAGTGATTCAGAATGTACGAGCAGCCGAGCGCCACAGTCCTCGACGAAATAGGCCGCTTCATCGGCGCTGAGATGCCAATTCACCGGCGTGTACAACAACCCGGAGCGTTGCGCCGCCCATACGACAGGGAAAACTTCAATCTCGTTCTCCATGAGGATCGCGATGTGATCGCCCGCGATCAATCCTCGCAGTCGAAATAGATGCGCAATCGCATTCGACTGTTCTTCGAGTTGCCGATACGTCAGCGATTTTCCCGTTCCTCCCATGACAACGGCAAGCTTGCTCTCGTATTGCTCGGCGAGTTGCGTCAGATTCACGATTCATTCCACCTCTGAGTGCCCACAGCAACATGAACTGCCACGTTCCGGCGATGCACGAAACCTTGCAATGAAGAAAGAGACTGCTGTACAGACGATTACGTCGTAACACAACGCTGCCCGACTAGGTCGGTACTAGTCGGCAGACCTCGCTGGTGTTAGTGCGCGGAATCTCTGCGCGGCATCCGGAGTTTCGTTCGATCGGAGTAAACCGCACCGTCGCCAACGAGCGACCGCGCACCATCGATATCGTTCTGCCGGGAATACTGAAGAACAGCAAATCCTCCGGTCGGAGGCGGGGCTTCGATAAGCCACACCCCCACCGGAGGTTCGCTTCACATCACACCGAGGCGAGAACGTTCGGAGCTGTCAGTGGGTGTTTACGGGTGGAAGGAATGCATCTTGAGGTAACCGCCTGCGTCGACCCGCATCTGTGTGCCGGTGACGTAGCGTGCTTCGTCCGAGGCGAGGTACAGGACTGCGTTGCTGATGTCGACGGGTTCGACCCACGGAATCGGCATTGCCTGCTGAACATGGAAGGGGCCGACAGCATCGTCGAGAGTCGGGCTCTCGAGATCCGGACGGAAAATCTTGTACATGGCCTCGCTCTGCAGCATGCCGGTGTTGCAGTTCGTCGGATGGACGATGTTCGCGCGAATCATCTGCGGTGCGAGAGCGCGAGCGATTTCGTGAATGTACTGCGAGAGCATCATTTTCGCGACCGTGTAACCGGAGCCGCCCGGATCTGCGCCGGGATTCTCCACGACATCGTTGGGCATGAACGCTGCAGTCGATCCGGTCGCGATGATCGACGCACCAGCCTTCAGATGCGGCAACGCCTCGTGGATCGCATTCTGCGCACCCATCAGGTTGACGCCGATGACATCGAGCCAGCCTTGCATGTTCGGGCCCCCCAACATCGGGGCGATACCGGCGTTGGCGACGACGATGTCGAGCTTGCCGAATTCCGAGATCCCCTGATCGAGTGCGGAACGCAGCTGCGGCGCCTCACGCACATCGGCTTCGACAGCGACGATACGGCGGCCCTGCGCCTCGACCAGACGGACGGTCTCCTTCAGGTCCTCGGGTGTCCCCAGCGGATAGGAGTTCGTCTCGATGTTGCGGCACAGATCGACCGCAATGATGTCCGCGCCCTCCTCGGCAAGCCGCACCGCGTGACTGCGTCCCTGTCCGCGGGCTGCGCCCGTAATGAATGCGACCTTACCTTCAACTCTGCCCATCGAAGTTTCCTCTCGAGTGAATCTCAATGTTGTTCAATACGTGGATATCTGAAATATCAGGTTAAGAATCAGGCGGGACGGGCGATGGTCTTGACCTCGAGGAGATCCTCGAGACCTTCAACGCCCCACTCACGGCCGATTCCGCTCTGCTTGTAGCCACCGAACGGTGCCGACCGGTGATTCCACATCTGGTCGTTGATCTGGATGGAGCTCGCTCGCATACCGTTGGCCACCCGCTGCGCCCGCTCGACATCCGCGCTCCACACACCGCCGGCGAGACCGTAGATCGTGTTGTTCGAGATCGCGACCGCGTCGGCATCGTCCTCGTAGGGCAGCACACTCAGCAGCGGACCGAAGATCTCCTCCTGCGGCACCGTCGAGAGGGAATCGACGTCGGTGAGCACAGTCGGCTCGACCCAGAAGCCCTTCTCGAAACGGTCACTGGCCTTGCCACCCAGCGCAATCCGCCCGGTCGCCTTCGCAATCTCGTAGTAGCGGAGCACCGATTCGTACTGACGCTTGTTGGCAAGCGGTCCCATGTAGTTGGCGATATCGGTGGGATCCCCCCACGGGATCTGCTGCATCGATGCGACCGCAATCTCGACGGCCTCGTCGAGTCGGGCGCGGGGCACCAGCAGTCGCGAGTAGATACCACAGCCCTGACCCGCGTGGCTGAGGGTGGTGGCCGCCACGAACGGAATTGCGGAGGTGAAATCCGCGTCGTCGAGCAGGATCGCTGACGACTTACCACCGAGCTCGAGAGTGAGACGTTTGACCGTCGGCGCAGCCGCCGCCATGATCCGCCGACCCGTGACAGTCGACCCGGTGAACGTGACCGCATCCACCTCAGGATGGGTCGTGAGCACCGACGCCACGTCATTGTCATCAGTACTGACGATATTGACCACACCGGCCGGAATATCGGTGTGCTCGAGCAGGATACGACCGATCTCCAACGTATTCCACGGAGTATCCGGCGCCGGCTTGAGAACCACGGTGCACCCCGCAGCCAACGCGGGGATCAACTTCGCGATCGCCAAGAAGATGGGGTAGTTCCATGCGGTGATCGCCGCGACGACACCGGCACCCTCACGCCGCACGATGCGGTGCGCCTGCTCGTCACCGGCAACCGGGGTGATGACCCGCTCGAACTCGAACGTGTCGAGGAGATCGATGTAGTGACTGATCATTTCAATCGAGCCGTCGAGCGCCACGTCGTAGGTCAAGGCGACCGGCAAGCCACCCTCTGCGACCATCACCGGCCGCATCTCTTCGGCGTTCTTACGCAGACCGGACTGCAACTGCACCAGACACCGCTGACGAAACTCGGTGTCCGTCGACCACGTCGTGGTATCGAAAGCCCGCCGCGCGGCCAGGATCGCCCGCTCGACATCCGCCACACCGGCATTCGGCGAAACACCGATGACTTCTTCGTTCGCCGGGTTGACATTCTCGTAGGTACGGCCCCCGGTCGCGGCGACCAGCGCACCGTCGATCAACATGCGGTACTCGGAATTACTCATTTGTCACTTTCCTTGAAGATCGGATCGTTACGGCAGGGCCGGCCTCTGCCCTGGTTCGTCAGGGCCTGGTAGAGACACTTACCAATATCCACCTGTATGACATGTCATACTTTGTATATGTAGTGAGCTCCATCACGCAAACTGTAGAACGTCCACACGATAAGCACAAGTACTTCTGCCGAACTTCGGTTCTCCACTGCTCGCTACGTCAAAATCTCTGTCTACAAGGAATTTCCACGGCTGGTCCAGCAGTCCAACCACACATTTCAAAGCGACGCCATGCGCCCGACAACACCAAGCGGCACGTCTACTGCGACGCCGTGTGTCCTAACCACGAATCTGCGCGGCAATTCTGCCGCGATCTATGAGCGCCGCCTTTGCCAGAGTCGACATCGTGCGGCTCTGGCGACACAACTTCACATACTCCGATCTGAGACATTTATGCCCCGGCGGTCCACTGGATCGCCGGGGCAGAAAGATTGTCGCAGAAGGAATTCAGAGCACTGGTGCAAGCTTCCGGTCGCGGAGCAGGTACGAGAGCACCACGCTTTCAAACTCGTCTTTGCGTTCGATCATCGCCCAGTGCCCGCAATCGTAGAAGACATGCAGCTCACATTTCGGGATCAGTCGCATCGGAACGAGCGAGCTGTCGAGCGGTGTCACACGATCATCTCGTCCGAAGGTGATCAGTGTCGGTGCCTGGATCTTCGTCAGTGCTCCAACTTGATCGGCAGCATTGGTGCCCCGGTTACGCATAGCCGCCAGCGAACGGAAGTTGAACAGCTTCTTGACGTCGGCGAGTGCATCCGGGTCCGATGCTGTCCGCCAACGCATCTCGACGAACTCCTCCGTCAGGATGGAGGGGTCGTACACCATGGACTCCATCCATGTCATCAACTTCTCCCGTGTAGGGTCCTCGACGAACTGCACGAGGAGCTTGATTCCTTCCGGAGGCGACGGGCTGAACACGGGCAGTCCGACACCTCCAATCGTAACGAGCCGACTCACCCGCTCTGGATGCCTGGACGCGAGCTGCACCGCGATGTTTCCTCCCATCGAATTACCGACGACTGGAAGAGAATCGAGAGACATACCGTCCAGGAAATCGAGCACTGCCGGCAACGCTGCGACCATCGGATTTTCCTCGCACGAGTAACTCGTGCCAAATCCCGGAAAATCGAGAACAAGCGTCCTGAAATGCTCGGCGAAAGCGGACAGATTGCCCTGATAGTTAGCCCATCCGCTGACACCCGGACCTGAACCGTGCAACAGGAGTAGCGGAGGTCCGTCACCGGCCTCGTGATAGTGCAGTTGCCCTCTGGCAGTCTGCAGAGTCCTGCTGGTGTCTTCATACGTAAGTTCAGCCATCAGTCGTGTCTCCTCCTCTTAGCTCGACGGTGCTTCCAGCCAGCCGAAGTCATGCCAGTACGTCTCCAGTTCGGCCACCGGCTTCGGCCAGGTCTCGATGTAGGTGACACCTTCTGGCCCGGCTGTCATCGTGTACGCGGTGCCGGCACGACTGAGAAAGAATTCCCCCGGACGCACTCGAACGGTCTTCCACTCGCCTTCTTCCTCGTACTCGATGCTGTACTCGCCGGCGAAGACAAACAGCAGCTCGTCCATGTTGTGGTGGTGGCGAGGTACCGTAAAGTTCGGTCGCACCCGCAAAGGGTTTCGATTGAACCGCTTTACCTGGATCGGCTTGGTGGTCACCCACATCGACCCGCCGAATGTCGCCGCGAAATCCACCGGCGCGTCAATCAGCAAACCACCGTCCTTCCAGAAGTAACTCGGCGCCACATCAAGGCCCAGAGGAATCCAATCCGCGTCGTCCACCAGATCACCAAAAGTAAGTGCCATTTCGAAATAGTATGTGCGGCTGGATAATCCTGTCTCCGGAGAATTCCGTTTGATGGAACGGGACTGTCGAACACTGCCAATTGAATGCCATTCCGTCCAACGGAACCCCTTGGTGACACACCCGATCATGTTCGACAGACTTCGACGTATGGCAATCGAATACTTCAATCTGCTGGCCGAAGAAGAAGGTTGGATCGACCTGTCGGTCGATCAGGACCTTCCCTCCTATCTCTGGAACGAAGGAGGACTCCTCGCCGATGCGCCGGTTGATATGGAACAGACCTTCAAGGGCAATATGTGGGTCTCGAACAAGGTAGACAGGTCGTTCAATCTCAACGGCCTTCGGTGCGCCCCGAACTTCTCGGTGCCTCGTCACCATCACAATCTTGACGAGTTGATCATCGTATTCGAGGGTGAGTTCCATGTGGCCTGGGGCAAAGACGGCGAGGAAGGTAGCCAGACCATCGGTCCAGGCGAATTCTGGATCAGTGAGGCCGGCACGCCATACATCATGACTGCTGGACCCGAAGGCGTCACTTACATCGAGACCTGGCCCGAAGCGATGGAGAAGCTCGAGACGTACTGGCATGACGCAGGCTGGGTACATCGCTGAGTAGCAGCCGATCGCTACTCGATTTCACATGACGGCGCCGCCCTGAACTTGTTCAACCCGGAGAGACAGGGCGGCAGTTTGCGCGTGCGAAGACATCGAAGCTACCGCGCTCCGCACCGCTCGTGCCGCTACGTACTACCCCATCCGATCATCGACCGGGCGGCGCGGTAGCAGATGTAGTCCAATTGTCCTTCTGGAGTTGCAGATTGGTGCGGCAACACGAATTGATGATCGACCGCTGGTCCGGCTCCTCGAGGCAGGTTTCACAAGTCCTAACGGCTCGTTGAGCCGAGCATGCGGTCGACAAAGTTTCGGACGGGCGGTTGTTATCCCATCCGCCGGAAATAGATCCCGGCAGCGTTTCTGTCGCCGACGATCACGATCCCACGGATATGTGCACGGCCGCTGCCCACAATGCGTCCGCCCCGCGACTATTCACAACCCGAGACAGCCCTCGAATCTTCCTGCGTGAATGTCGAACCCGCTCTTTCCTGGACGACCGGCCAGTGCCCACTGGCCGAACCCTTCACCATTTCTGCGACGATTGAATCACCGATTTGCCTAGACGTCAGCATTATCCAACTTTCCGTGCGTGCGGTCGATTGCTTTGTGTCAAGTGAAATCTGGGCGAGCGGAGAAATCCCCTCCCGGTATTGTTGCGATCCACATCGACCAAAGATCATCCTGAAAGTTGACCAACGGCGCGCACTCAGGCCCGCGCAGTCAGTGACTTCGCGGACTTCCTGTCGACGGACTTACCTTCCAGTCGTGGAGCACCTGGGCGACCGCTGAAAGTGTGTTCATCCCTCGACCCCGATCCAGACCACGTCACCGATCGAGCGGCAAGCACCCTTCGCTTCCTGATTTCGGGATGCGCCGACTTGTTCCGACAACGCCGCGTAGGTATATGACGTTCACGAATCTCTCCACGCTGATCGCGCACGATCGGGTAACTCGCCGGTGACGCTAGGCACACCATCGACACCGTTGTCGATCATGAACACAGAGATCAGCTATGTATCACCATTCTTCGATGAATTATGCTGCGGTACTTGCTTTTTGATTTTCGATCGAAGTTCGAGGGTCAAATCGCATCACCCGACAGGTTCCAGAAGTCGCATACTGCGCCGCAGCCAACGTCCCCCTCCTGGCGCGAACGCCGCGAATAAAAACCAACTCGAGGATTAGTGCGCCGGCCGTATGCCGTATCACCGGAGCATTGGACGTGATCGGCCTCGAATACCTGATGTGACCGAGCATTTTCGATCCCGCCGGAAGCAATCGCGAGGGCCCGAGATCCGGATTGCCCTGCGCACACTGTTTCGACACTCCACCAAATATGGCACCACGTCCCAGGGGCAGGGTCGACGCTCGAGTTTCCCACGGCTCGGAAGCCGCCGTTCCGGCTTTGAGTCCACTTCCGTTCGCCGAAATCCGTGCCGGCCTCGCGACACTTTCGTCACACGAGGACCAGAGTTTGGATATCGGCACTTGCAGTATCCGGCAGCGGACAAGGTTGGCACGCCGCTGTGCGTACGTCTCCACCAGGCAGTGACTGCGCCTACGCGGGCGATTTAGCTGATTCGACACGCAGGGGTTGACATGCGCGCTCGTTGATGTGACCCTGATTACAGGAATAAAGGACACTAATTTAGAAAACAGTCCGGGATGTGCGCATGCAATCCTAGATTCAGATCGAATTGGGTGTCTATTAGTAGCCTGAATTGGGAGGTGGCAGCCGTGACATCGAGTTTGACGCAGTGCACGTCGATTTCGCCGATGGAGTCAGTGGTCGAGTCCATGGACGAGTACATATCGTCCATGGAGGTCGATCATGTCGGAACTGACGTCCGGCTCCGACCCGAACGCACCGTGATGGGAAGGGTCGCTGCCATCATGGGGGCGTTCAACGGCAAACAGCAGGTGCTCGGTCTCGGCGATCTCAGTGATAGCACTGGGCTGCCGAAATCGACGTTGCATCGCCTCGCTGATCAACTGTGCCAGGTGGGATGGATCGAACGGGCTCCGGACGGCTACCGCATCGGCATTCGCATGTTCGAGCTGGGAAGTCTTGCCGTCGAAGGAAACCAACTCTACGAAGCCGCGATCCCACATCTGCAAGCCCTCGCAGCCAAGACCGGAATGTCCACACAACTCGGCATCCTCGATCAGTCCGAGGTCGTCTATCTCGATCGTATCGCGGTAGGCGCAGTCCGTTTGCCGACCCGGCGCGGCGGACGAAATCCCGCGTACTGCACCGCATTAGGCAAGGCGATGACCGCGTTCGACGACGATGCCATCCGCACAGTAACCTCCTCACCCATGCTCAGGAGGACGACGAATACGATCACGGACCCCGCTGCGCTGCGAACCGAGCTCAGTCAGGTTCGCAGGGTCGGAATAGCGTTCGATCGTGGCGAGATCTATCAAGATTTCGTTTGCGTTTCCGCACCAATCCGAAACTCTGGAAGCGTAATTGGGGCCGTATCCGTTACCGCACCCGCGGGGCGAATGAGATGGGGCATAGCGACGGAAGCAGTGCGGAGCACCGCCGCCGCGATCTGGAATGCGACCCACAGACTTGGGGGAACAAGCACCCGGTTGTAGCGACTTCTCATGCGCAAGCTGAGCACGACCGGCGCACCGGACCAGAAATGCGTCCGGACCCGCATATCGAACCCTGACTCTCAACACTGTGAAACACGAGACTGTGAAACACGAGTTCCCGCACTGACCACCTGACCATGTCCTGAAGTCAGGTGGTCAGGGTCCCTGACATCCCACATCGCGACTGGGCGGCCACGAGAGCACCCAGACATAGGCGAATCACTGCGCCCTGCAACATGTCCGAATAAGAGATAAGAGCGTGCCGTTCAATATCGGTATGTGTGCGCTTGCATTGGGTCGCCGACAGGTAGACATTCCCAAACCTAATGCCACCATGTGGTGAGCTCCTGCAGGTGACGCCGCATGCGATGCTGAGCGAGCCCCTCGTCCCCAAGGAGGATTGCCTCGAGGATCTTGTCGTGCGTGCACCGGACCTGCGACTCGACGGCTGGAGTCATGGACTCTTCGGAGCGACTGTGGCGGGTCCAGAGATCGGTGATGACGCGCAAGAACAGTGTCAGGACCGGGTTGTCGGCAAGGTCTGCAACTTCGGCGTGAAACACGTCGCCGGAGTCACCGTTCATTGTGGCGTGGTCAAGTGCAGCGCGTAGGCGCGAAGCTACGTCGGGAGCAGTTGCGGCGGCGGTGACGGTCTGGATGCACCCTAGCTCTATCACTTCACGGACCAAGTGAAGTTGGTCGGGGCTCATACCCTCGAAATCAAGATAGAGAGCGATCGCACGAATACTCGCAGTAGGGTCGGGGGCCAGTACGACCAGTCCACCGCCAGGCCCGCGGCGCATGCGAGCAACGCTGTGGTGTTCGAGGATCCGGATCGCTTCACGCAGGACCGCACGGCTGACCTCGTAGCGAGCCAGAAGGTCCGGTTCCGATCCGAAGACCTCACCGATCTGCCAGCCGTCGCTCGTGATGTCGTCGTGAATACGGCCGGCGATCACCTCTGCAAGCTTGGTGCCTTTAGCGGCATTCGGGTTGGGGTCGCTCGGTCGAGTTCGCATGCGATTGGAGGGACGCCGGATCTGGTTGGCCAGCATCCACTCCTGAATCTCTTCGAGATGGGCGCTTAGATGGATCTCCGACGCTGCGGCGTCACCTGCGATTACAGCATCCACGACTTCAACGTGTCGCGCGATGGCAACAGCCTTAGCCGACGCTCCCGCCTCCCTGGAGGTCGGCCCCCAAGCGCGAATGTAGCGGGATGTCAGCAGCATCACCACCTCGATGAACAGCTGCAGCACTGCATTACCGGACAAGCTTCCAAGCAGAATGTGAAACTCGTCGTCGAAGGACCAATTCGGATCGCCGATCCGCTCCTGCTCCAGGCTCACGATCGACCGCAACCGATCGATCCCGTCCTCGGTGATCACTCCCGCTGCCAACCGAGCTGCGAGCGGCTCGAGCAGCAATCGGGCGTGGAGCAGATCTTCGACGCTGACCCCGATGTACTCCAGGTAGATCACCAACGCGCGCATGGATGCCGATGCGTTCGGCGCACACACCACTAGCCCGCCGCCTGGACCGCTACGCATCCGCGCGACAGAATGGTGCTCGAGCAGCCGAATCGCTTCTCTCAAAACCGACCGCGACACTCCAAAACGCTCCAGCAACTCGGGCTCCGACCCCAAGACCTCCCCAACCGGCCATTTCCGACCGATGATCTCATCCTCGAGCTGCCGAGCAACCTGCGACGCGCGCTTCTCCGGACCCGCCGACCATGCCTCTGCATCTTCCGCACTCGTCATCAAGCCGGTCGCTCCCAATCCCCAAGAAACACGGATCTCGAAGACCGAGATCTTAGAATGTTCATCACGATACTGAGATCCGTGACCCGATAGGGTGTTCCCTATCTACGCTACCTATCTGCATGTCCAAGTTACCGAGATCCGCTCGAGAATTGGCTCGCTATTCCTTGACAGATCAGTCACACAGACGCATTTGCCTCGATCCAGCGAGTGACCTGTTGCACGTACTCCGCATATCCGGAAGTCGCTGCCGACACAACCGCGGCGACCTCTTCGGGTTCAGTGTCCATATACAGCTGCAGAAGAACGTTGTGCGGACCTTCCGATGGCACTAGGGCGGTCGCTAACTCTGCGTCGATCATCCCGGCCTTCTCGGCCGCGCCGAACGAATCTGCCGATTTCTGTGGCACTTCACCCAGCAGGCTTTCCGCGACATGATTGTTGATCGTAACCGCCAAATCGACCAGTAGCGCCAGGATCCGTTCAAGGACAAGCCCTGTCGCCGGATCGATTTCCAGTCGCTCGCAGTCCAGGGAACCAACGCCGACAAGCTGCCCAACCGCTCTACGCATCGTGATCAGTCTATGTTCGACAAATCCCCGGTCCAGTCGAGGCTGTACCGATCGACTATTCTCAGTTTGATTCGCGGGCTGTGGCGTCTTCCAATCTGCCACGACAGCAAGCGCATTCATCATGCTCGTCGATTCTTCACTCGATCTGATCACCTATACATAGTCCCATACTCTCTCTACCTCCGAAGCCTAGATCTGCTGTTGTTCGATGAAGCGCTGAACGCGCCTCGACCGAACCGACTCACCAAGTCAACCAGTTTCAGAGCTGAGTCATCGCCGATGATTCCGCCTGACGGAACGGACAAATATACAACCGGGACATCAAGGCGGAGAGTCAATTTCCATGCAGTAATACCGGGTGCATCCGGCAACAGCACCAGAGGCGAACTCGCTCAACGATCGAGTCATCGATATCGCTCTGTCAAAGCGCCCCAACCAAGCTGGAGATCATCCGCCCAACTTGGGACTCGGTCGATCTCTATCAGGAAGCCATCAGCCCGGCAGGGCCTGTGACGCCTCCCAGTGCGCGCGTACCGACTTCAACGAAGCATCTGCAGCCTTCGTTACGAGAGTATGAAATTGGACCTAGATCGCTGTCCTTCCAGCTCTGCATTCTGGGCTCTAACAATTTTGGCGCACAACGATTTCCGTCCTTATCCGCCGACGATCCGGCTACGAAATGCACCCAATCAGCATTGATCCGAAAGCGCTTCGCCCCTCGCCACAGCGACTAGAACGGTCGACTCGACACGCAGGCCTGTATCTGTCGCGAAACCTGACACCTCCGACATCTCGCCACGCCTTCTTGGGACGACCGCCGAGACGTTTTCGCTCAGGCGAAAACCTTCATACTGAAGGCACGTCGCCACGCCATAGAGCATCTACCGTGCCGAAGCCGACTTCGCTGCAAGCCACAAAGGCAGCAAAGGCCCTTGCCACCTCCACACCGATTAGTGCAGTGCGGAATTCGATGTGTGAAAACAGTAAATAGTTCGATATCTAAGTTATCTATATACTTACTCATCATTGTCCAATTATTGAGCTGGAGATCGCCCACTCAGCGATACCCGAACAGTAGCAATTCCGCCAGCTCAGTCGACATCAACTAAAAGCATAAATCCGTTGTCCTGCAAGTATTTATGCGATATCACTACACTCATCCCGTGCAAAGTGTTCGAACACGACTCCCGCCGCAGGACAACCGGCGACACACTTGCAGCCGACCCGGGCGAGCTGAAACTTCACCCACTTAGTGACGTACATCATCATGTTGTGTCATAGTAGAAACCTGACTTAGTGACCTAAGTCTCTCGGGAGATGTCAGCGCGAAGGTCAGCGGCCGTCGCGGCGACTAGCTAGCTGACCCTGAGGTCATCCTCAACTGATCCGAATGCAGTAGCCACTCTTCCCTTTCTAGCGAAAGACCCAAGTGATGACCCAAGATCTCCAGTTCCTGCTCCTCGGGCTGGGTAACGGCGCTGTCTACGCAGCGCTCGCCCTGGCATTGGTCATGACCTACCGAAGCTCGGGCGTAGTGAACTTCGCGACCGGCGCTATCGCGCTCTACGTCGCATATACGTACGCCTACCTACGCGGCGGCGAACTCCTGATCCCGATACCTGGCCTGCCCAAAACCCTCGATCTGGGTGGCCCGCTAGGACTGATCCCAGCGATGGCGATAGCAATGGCCATCGCCGCAGCCCTGGGCGTCCTGATGTACTTCGCGGTATTCAGGCTGCTCCGGACCGCGCCGGCCACCGCCAAGGCCGTTGCCTCGATCGCTCTGATGCTTGCCGTTCAGGCTCTCTTGGCGGCGAGGGTCGGCACAACTCCAGTCTCGGTGAAAGCCATCCTGCCCACCAATGTCATGAAATTCGGCGGCATTCGTATACCGGCAGACCGAATCTGGTTCGCCGTCATCATCATCGCCCTGACCATCCTGCTCGTACTCGTCTTCCGATTGACCCGATTCGGACTGGCAACCCGAGCAGCTGCCGAATCGGAGAAAGGCGCGATCGTCACCGGTCTCTCCCCCGAACGAATCGCCTACGCCAACTGGGCACTGAGCACCATGATCGCTGGGCTCAGCGGCATCCTCATCGCCCCGATCGTGCCGCTCATCCCGATCTCCTACACAATGTTCATCGTTCCGGCTCTCGCCGCGGCGCTAGTCGGAAACTTCAATTCCATCGGGCCGGCTGTGGCTGCCGGTCTCGGAATCGGGGTGCTCCAGTCGGAAATGACACACTTGCAGGCGACGGTGAGCTGGCTACCGCAAGCGGGAATGGCCGAGTTGATTCCGCTGATCCTGATCCTCGTATTCCTCGTCCTCCGCGGACGACCGCTCCCCACACGTGGTGCGATCATCCAGAACACCCTTGGTGCCGCGCCACGACCCAAGAACCTGGTGATCCCCACAGTCGTCTTCACTGTGATCGCACTCGGATTTCTCGTTTTCACTCACGGCAGCTACCGCGGTGCGGTGATCTTGACATTCACCCTCGCTGTCATCGCGATCTCACAGGTGGTTGTCACCGGCTTCGCAGGACAAATATCGTTGGCGCAGTTAGCGCTTGCCGGAGTGGCCGCATTCATGCTCAGCCGCTTCACCACGGAGTGGGGAATCCCCTTCCCCATTGCCCCTGTTCTCGCAGCACTGGTGGCGATGGTGATCGGGGTAGTCGTCGGCCTACCGGCACTGCGCATCCGAGGACTACCCGTCGCGGTGGTTACATTAAGCCTCGCGGTATTCCTCGAGATGTTCTGGTTCCGCAACAACAAGTTGAACGGTGGCGTCAACGGAGCAAAAGTCGACGACCCATCGCTGTTCGGTATCGATCTCGGGATCGGATCCGGCGACTCCTATCCGAAAATCTCCTTCGGCATTCTCTGCCTTGTAGTACTGGTGATCATCGCCGTTGGTACGGCAAAACTACGAACCAGTCGGCTCGGTGCATCAATGCTCGCAGTACGAGCAAACGAGCGATCTGCTGCGGCTTCCGGCATCAACGTTTCCCGCACCAAACTGATTGCATTCGCGATCGGCGCGTTCATCGCCGGTCTCGGCGGATCCTTGATGGCTTACCAACAAACCATGGCCGTTCCTGAATCCTTTTCTGCTATGGGCGGTATCGCGATGTTCGCAGTCGCCTACCTTGCCGGTGTCACGTGTGTCTCCGGCGGAATACTCGCCGGAGTCATGGGGGCGGGCGGAATAATGTTCATTTTCCTCGACCGCGTGGCCAACGTCGGTAGCTACTACGCGGTGATCACCGGGATTCTCCTTGTCGTCACCGTCATCATGAATCCCGAGGGAATCATCTCCGAAGTGCACAAGATGGTCGATTACCTGCGCCGAAGGACCACCCCCGCAACTCCCGACACAGAGTCCGAGCACGTCGAGTTGGGATTGGACAGCACAACCCCATACGTCGGCACTGCCCGTCCGATCGGTGACGTCGTCCTCTCCAGCCACGGAATCGGTGTCCGATACGGCGGAATCACAGCACTCGATGACGTCTCATTCGATGTACGCGACGGTGAGATCATCGGACTCATCGGCCCCAATGGAGCCGGCAAGACCACCTTTATCGATGCGATCAGCGGGTTTGCCGACGCCACCGGCAGTGTCGCTATCGGCGGCCTGAACCTGGACGGCAAGAGAGCTTTTCAACGCAGTCGCTCCGGACTCGGGCGCACGTTCCAAGGTATCGAGTTGTACGACGATCTCTCAGTGCGAGAAAACGTCTCCGTCGGCACCACTGCGTCACACCATCGAGGACCGGACAACCCGCCACTCGATTCCGCGGGACTCGACGAACTATTCGAACTACTACACCTGAGCTCGGTCGCGGACCGCCCGGTCAAGGAACTCTCTCAAGGACAACGCCAGTTGGTCTCGGTTGCCCGCGCTCTCGCCGGCCGGCCACGCGTCGTACTGCTCGACGAACCTGCTGCCGGACTGGGCAGCACCGAAAGCATGTGGCTAGGAAATCGACTACGAGCCGTACGTGATTCAGGCCTGACGGTCGTCATGGTCGATCACGATATGGAGCTGGTCTTGGAAGTCTGCGACCGGATTGTCGTTCTCGATCTGGGCAAAGTCATCGCAATCGGCACTCCGGAAGAAATACGCACGGACCCTACAGTAACCCGGGCCTACCTTGGCGCGACGCACACCGGACAGGAGCTGAATGCATGACCGCGGTCTTGAAGTGCACCGATATGGATGCCGGCTATTCGCAGGGCCGACCCTGCGTTCGCGATTTCGATCTCGAACTACGCGAAGGCGAAATCCTCGCGCTCCTCGGACCGAACGGCGCAGGCAAGACAACTATGCTGCTCACGCTGGCAGGTCTGTTGCCCAGTCTCGGCGGCACGGTGGAGATCACCGGACATCACGTCAAGTCCGGGCACGCACGCAGCGCATCCGACGCCGGGCTGGTGTTCGTCCCCGACGATCGCGCACTGTTCACAACTCTGACGGTGGAAGAAAATCTTCGACTGGCGGTGAAATCACGACGGGAATGGGCCGCATCGCGAGAAAAGATTCTCGGTTATTTTCCAGAGCTGAATAAACGACTGAAAGTCCACGCCGGCGCACTGTCCGGTGGAGAGCAGCAAATGCTTGCAATCGGCCGCGCACTAATTCAGCACCCGAAAGTTCTTCTCGTCGACGAGTTGAGCATGGGTTTGGCACCTGTCATCGTCGAACGGCTTCTCCCGGTACTACGAACCGTCGCCGATACCACCGGAACTGCCGTCATACTCGTCGAACAGCACGTGCAACTCGCACTGACGGTAGCCGACACAGCACTCGTTCTGCGCCACGGTGACAACGTCTTACAAGGGGATGCCGCCAAACTTGCGGCAAACCCTCACCTGATCGAAGACGCATATCTGGGCGCGAACGAACGTCCACGCACGGAAGCCGTAGAGACCGTGAACGCTGTTGAACCGAGCACGATCGTCTGACACAAGGCAGGCGATTACGCCACTACGAGCAGGAAAAAACGAAACCCGGAGCGCTTTGCCGTCTCCCTCCGATTCACCTGACGTCCGCCATGGCTTCAACGGCGGCCGATGGTATCCATCCCAACAGAAGGACCTCCGATGAAACCCTCGAACGGCCTGAATGTCTCAAAGATAGTGGCGGCGTCCATTGCCGTCGTTGCCATGACAGCATTAACTGCCTGTAGTAGCGAGAGCGCGGGCGACACCTCCGACTCCTCATCGTCCTCCTCTTCGGCAGATCTGCCCGCCGGCGCATTCCCCGGTATCGCCGCCACAGGCACACCTGTGAAGATCGGGTTCGTCAACAACGAAAATGGGCAGGCTGTTTCACAGCCCGAAAATCGGGAAGCCGCCGAAGCCGCCGCAAAATATGCGAACGAGCAACTCGGTGGAATCGGTGGCCGCCCTGTCGAATTGGTGATCTGCAAACAACAAGAAGAACCTGTCTCTGCACGCGATTGCGCAAACCAGATGGTCGAAGCAAAGGTGTCCGCGGTAGTACTCCCCAGCAGTGGCCTCGGCCAGATCATCGCACCCATCATCACTTCAGCAGGTATCCCCTACGTCGCCGCGCTCGGTGGCAGCGCCGTCGAGACCACTGGCGATGGTGCGTACATGTGGACCGCAGGTTCCAACACTTCCCAGGCCATGGCTCAATACGCCGGAGAGCAAGGGATGAAAAACGTTGTCGCATATACGATTGATCTCCCCGCGGCAACCGGATCACTCGAACAGATCGGCGTACCCGCATTCGCCGCCAACGGCGCCAATCTGAAGATCATCCCCATCCCCTTCGGCACCCCCGACGCCACTCCACAGGTGAACGCGGGGCTCGACAGTAACCCGGACGGTATCGTCGTCTACGGCGAGTCAACGATCTGCACTTCCATCCTGAAAGCACTGAACACACTGGGCTCGACCACCGAGACCATGGCAGTTCAATCCTGCGCCAACGCGGACGTCGTCGACGCCGTCGGTGCCGCCATGGACGGCACTAAGATCATCGGATCCGCGGACACAGTCTCCAACTCCCCCGAAAGCGTTCTGTACCGGGAGGTTATGAAAAAGTACTCACCCAACACACCCACCGAGGGTTACGCCGTGACCGGCTATCAGGGAATGCTCGGCCTGATTCGTGCCACCAAGTCCGTCGCCGGCACCGATACATCGCCGGCAGCACTAGACACGGCAATCCGTTCTGCCAAGGACATCCCGCTGCCCGCCGGCGCAGGGTTGACCTTCACGTGTGACGGACAAGCAATCGCCGGTTTCAAGGCCGTATGCGGAAACGGTCTGATCGTCTTGACCATGAAGGACGGTGTGCAAACCGACCCGAGTACGGTCATCATCAAGTAACGGCTGGTTCTCCACATCGAATTTCGGTAGACCATAACCGGTAGATCGATGGATGCTGCTATCTCTGCCCTCAGTCGCAGAGATAGCAGCATCGTTTACTCCACTCATCAACGGCAACAACTGTTCCGGAGCAGAGACGAACTGATCTTTTGTTCATTCACGGACGAAGGTCTATGGCAAACGCAGTTTTACGCCTGCATCAACAGCCGCCCAGTCGAGTCGATTTTCGGCGGCCTCAAACCTGGCGTTCGGGCGTAAACAACCGACGTGTGCGAAGTTGTGAACCTCGCACACGTCGGTGACTTTCCGAACTAGGACGACAACTTCCCGGTCTCGAAATAGCGGTCCAGCACAGGCTTGAGATTCCGGCTGACAATCTCGATGCGTGGACCGGACGAGCTGCAGTGGTAGGCCCAATACGCAGTACCGTCCGGCCAGTTGCCGACTGCCTCGACTGCGTAGCCTCGACGCGTCAACTCGGCAGACGCCGCGCTGACATCGTCCACCCAATAGCCCAGATGGTGAATGCCAGACCCCTCAGTGGGAGTCCACACGGAGCCTGGAACGCTCTGAACAATCTCGATTCGCGGTTCGGACAGTGAATACCAGGCTTTGAGATCGACGGTCGTATCGACGGTCGAATCTCCGCTCGGTACGGTAACCGTCGTCGGGCCTCCCATCATGTCGCCCCACGTGTATCCGAAGAGTTCCGAGAGCTCGAGCATCTTTGCTTCTGGATCATCAGTGACGATAGCGACGTGGTACTGATCTGCAGCCTTCATTCGATCACCTGAAAAGGGGGGAACATACAATCTCCATTCTCTGCCCAGACCTACCCCTCCGAGGTTTTCACGGTCGGTGGCGCCTGGACATACTTGATTTGGTGGCGCGATATATTTCGGCGATGCTGCACTCACGAGACAGTGCAGCGAAGTTAGGCCTCGTTCGAGACGCGGCACCAGGATCGACTCATGCGCGGCAATTCGACCTAACTAAACCGAATAGTACTGCAATAAAATAGATTTCGGCGGAACTATCCGATCAGTACTCGTTCAGCATCTGCACGACGGCGAGCAGAGACGCAGTGACTGTCTGCCAAACCGTCTCCGAGAGAGTGCGTCGCGTGCATACAGGTATCACAGGTTGAAAGGAATCTTGCCCAACTCAATGGGTACCTCGCCAACCGACTGTCACCCCAGACCTGGTGAAATGTGTGCAATCACCCGCCGACGCGTGCAGTTAGCTGAATCGGGCAAGACAGAGCGCCGACCTCGACAGAGCGCGGTCGCGGGCCTGTAGTACGAGCACCTGCGTCCGATTACTTCACAACATAGTTACATTTCTCGAAAAATATACTGCTGAGACTGCCTCGTAAACCCTAAATCCCCAGCAGTAATCGATCTCATCGTCATCCGCTGGCGAACCTTGCCCGATCAGGCACTACGGGGTGCTTTACTAGGTGTATGAAGTTGCTCCAGACCAAAGACAAGGTAGACCAGTGACTGACATGACCGAGGCTCCGGCTTTCAACCTACTCAGCACCACAGGGCGGCCGGTCCGTACGCCGAAGACGGCCGAACTCGTCGCCGGCAAGCTACGTCGAATGATCGTCGAAGGCAAATTGGTCGACGGCGATCATCTGCCCCACGAAGCAGAACTGATGGAACACTTCTCGGTCAGTCGACCGACTCTGCGCGAAGCCGTACGAGTTCTCGAAGCTGAACGTCTCGTCGAGGTCCGTCGCGGATCTCGTACCGGCGCCCGGGTCTGTGTGCCGGGACCAGAGGTAGTGGCACGCCCCGCGTCATTACTCCTCGAACTCTCTGGGGCAACGGTTTCCGATGTTCTCGTCGCGCGCGAAGCTATCGAGCCCGCCGCAGCCGGACTTCTTGCGGCAAACGGGACGGAGGCTGCGTTCGACGAACTCGAGCGATTCGTCGACGAGGACATCCCCGCTGGATACGCGGCCGACGACTTCGGCAGCGCTGCTGCACGTTTCCACCTCCTGATGGTTCAACTTTCAGGAAATGCCACCCTTGCACTGACCGCCGGCATGCTTCACGAGATCGTAGAACGCCACACCGTTTCTGTCGCTCTCGAACGCAGCCGCAATGACGTCGAGACTTACCAGGCAAACTACAAATTGTTCGTACGGTCACAGCGGCGACTGATCAAACTTCTACGTGCACGTGACGAAGCCGGTGCGATAGCCCATTGGAAGAAACACATGGGGGTGGCGCGCTCGATAATGCCGGCCGATCACTTGAATGCCCAGGTTCGAGACATACTCCACTGAAGTTGCGGTCGCGTGCGCTGGCGAATCGTTCCCCGCGGAAATCTCATTCCAACGTCCCGCAGTCCAAGCGCAGCGTTCGACTCTGGCATCGCCAGCCGGACTACTTCACCGAGATGTGCACTGCACCTGAGTCCTTCCATCTCCTTCAGTCGTGAGGGGTGGCGATACACTCGCCGCCCCTCACGACTGTGGCCGTCTTTCGGCCCTCACGTAGAACTCGCAGCCATTGGCGAACGGATATCTCCGGACCAGGCAAATCCGTTGCCGAAAGATACTTCTGCCGCATCCCTCGCGGCGCCTGCAATGGGCCATGACTTCAAGTTCGTGCGCTGCAATCTCATCGAGATCCTCCCCCAGGCAACCTGACGCCCGCTATCCGCAGCCATTGGGCGGGGTCTACCTTCACTTGCGCCCGTACCCAGCTGTAGCAACTGCTACGCCCGCTGTACCTCGGTCTACAACCAGCGGTCGTCACTCTGCTATTTTCCGCGCCAGATCAGCAGCCAACGCCGTCGTAGATCCTCAGCAGGTACGACCAGGTACCGGCGAAGCCACCCCGATACGAACAGGCGATCTGCTCGCGGCCCGACCGCCAGCGGCACACGAACAATGGCGTATCGAAACCCTTTGCATGCATGGATTTTCCAGCTGCCCGCCGGCAAACCTAAGAGTGGACGAAATGGGACTTGCGCCACTCGGCAACAGGACCTAGAGTTCATGTGGTCGAGATCACTGAGTATACGAAGTATAATACGTTAGGAATGGAGTCAACGAGCGCTACCTGATGCATCGGCGCTGACGGACTGGTCGTGGGTGGTGTCTCTATGAGGTTCCAGTTGTGCGCGGAGCGCGGAGTCGGGTGGGCACAAGCGGGTGGCCAACGGTACGCGAGCCAGCTCCATCCAGATCAACGACCAGATGTGGAATCACCACCGTTCGGTGACTAAGCAGAACGGCATCGACCGTCCCGCCTGATTCTTTGCCTGATATTTCAGATATCCACGTATTGAACAACATTGAGATTCACTCGAGAGGAAACTTCGATGGGCAGAGTTGAAGGTAAGGTCGCATTCATTACGGGCGCAGCCCGCGGACAGGGACGCAGTCACGCGGTGCGGCTTGCCGAGGAGGGCGCGGACATCATTGCGGTCGATCTGTGCCGCAACATCGAGACGAACTCCTATCCGCTGGGGACACCCGAGGACCTGAAGGAGACCGTCCGTCTGGTCGAGGCGCAGGGCCGCCGTATCGTCGCTGTCGAAGCCGATGTGCGTGAGGCGCCGCAGCTGCGTTCCGCACTCGATCAGGGGATCTCGGAATTCGGCAAGCTCGATATCGTCGTCGCCAACGCCGGTATCGCCCCGATGTTGGGGGGCCCGAACATGCAAGGCTGGCTCGATGTCATCGGCGTCAACCTGATGGGTGCGCAGAATGCGATCCACGAGGCGTTGCCGCATCTGAAGGCTGGTGCGTCGATCATCGCGACCGGATCGACTGCAGCGTTCATGCCCAACGATGTCGTGGAGAATCCCGGCGCAGATCCGGGCGGCTCCGGTTACACGGTCGCGAAAATGATGCTCTCGCAGTACATTCACGAAATCGCGCGTGCTCTCGCACCGCAGATGATTCGCGCGAACATCGTCCATCCGACGAACTGCAACACCGGCATGCTGCAGAGCGAGGCCATGTACAAGATTTTCCGTCCGGATCTCGAGAGCCCGACTCTCGACGATGCTGTCGGCCCCTTCCATGTTCAGCAGGCAATGCCGATTCCGTGGGTCGAACCCGTCGACATCAGCAACGCAGTCCTGTACCTCGCCTCGGACGAAGCACGCTACGTCACCGGCACACAGATGCGGGTCGACGCAGGCGGTTACCTCAAGATGCATTCCTTCCACCCGTAAACACCCACCGACAGCTCCGAAGGAGAATGCACCATGAAAATCCATGTCGACCAGGACATTTGTCAGGGGCACACGATCTGCTCGATGGTCGCGCCTGACCTCTTTCAGCTCCGGGACGAAGACGGTCATGCCTACGCGATCGACGGTGACGTCCCCGCCGAACTCGAGGGCGTGGCACGCGAGGCTATGCTTTCATGCCCGGAGCGCGCAATCGTCGAGGTTCTCGAGCATGCAATTCAGGAATCCTGAACCGTAATATCCTCTGGCGCTGGCTAAGAGCGCCTTGACTGCATCCGGAGTAATCATGACAGCAGACGATGTTCGCAATGTCGAAGACCTGAAGAAATGCCCGATCGACTATGAACGCCACGGGCCGAACTTTCGCAACGAGTTCGCGGAGAAGACACACGAACTTCATGCGAAATGCCCGATCGCGTGGACCGATTCATACGAAGACCACTGGGTGGCCAGCGGAATGGACGAAGTCTTCGCACTCGCTCGCAGATCCGACGCGGTGACCAACTTCCGGGACGCCGACGGCAGCAAGAACGGATACAAGGGTATCTCCATCCCGGCGTACGACTACGGCCCATACGACACACCGTCATTCCTCGAACTGGATCCGCCGGAACAGACCGACTTCCGCAAGACGCTCAATCCCTATCTGTCGCCCGCTGCCGTCGTACGGTGGATTCCGGTCATCGACGAACTCGTTCATGCGTGCATCGACGACAAGATCGAAAGCGGCAGTATCGATTTCGTTCACGACCTCGCGAATGTCGTCCCGGCTGTCGTCACCATGGGCATGTTGGGCCTACCGCTCACCGACTGGGAAATTCACAACGAGCCCGCTCACGCGCTGATGTACACGCCGCCAGGGTCGCCCGACCACGAACGGGTGACGAAAATGGCCATGGACAGCCGCGCCGCCCTGACCGCAGCGGTGCCCGAGGTGCGCGCAAATCCCCGACCAGGCCTGATGAACGCTCTCGTGAAGACAACCGTTGTGGGCAAGCTCCTCACCGACCAGGAGGTCACGGGCACCGCGATGCTGCTGGTGGGTGGCGGCTTCGATACCACCACCGCACTGACCGGTCAGTCGATCCTGTGGTTGTCCCAGCATCCGGCGGAGCGGACTCGCCTCATCAAAGAGATCGATACACTTCTCGACGCGGCGACGGAAGAATTCCTCCGCTACTTCACGCCTGCACAAGGCGACGCACGCACCTTCAGCCAGGATGTCGAGATCAACGGCGTCGAGTTCAAAGAAGGTGAACGCCTTTGGATCTCATGGGCGATGGCAAACCGCTCACCTGATGTGTTCCCGAACCCCGACGAGGTCGATTTCGACCGCGGCGCAAACCGTCACGCTGCGTTCGGACTTGGCATCCACCGCTGCATCGGCTCGAACGTCGCCCGCGTCCTCTTCAAGCGGATGATCGCCGCAGTACTCGAGCGCATGCCCGACTTCACCGTCGATCCAGACAAGGTTGTGCACTACGAGTCCGTAGGGCAGATTAATGGACTGGTGAACATGCCCGCAACGTTCACCCCCGGCAAACGGCTCGGCCCCGGCTTCGCCGAGGCGATTGATCGAGTGCAGAAGATCGTCATCGAGCAGAACTTGGCCGAACCTGTGGTGTCACGGCGAGATGCTGCGAAAGCCGGCGACTGAGAACGTGCGGTGTGCCGGCAGGGAGACACTTGCTCTGAGTATCTCCCTGCCGTACGCCAACCAGCCGGCTTGAACTGGGAATGTGAGTAGTGATCCGGCTCGTTTTGCGGATCACTACTGCGTGAAATCTTGTGCATGCCAGGTAGGAATCAGTCGACCAGCAGGTTGCTGGTGGTCACGATCTGCCCGGTCGGGGGTAAGCGAAAACAGATCAAGTTACGAAGCTTCGCGCAACTTGCCCCTTCGTCCCTCCTACTTCCAGGCGCGCCGACAGCGGGCGAACAAAACATGTTCGCTCGCTATCGAGGTAACGAAATATCAACGCGCAAAGCAGGTTCGACCGCCAGTGTTGCTCCGATCAACGCGTTGACGCCTGCGAAGACCCGAGTCAACTTTCTTGTTCAAGGTAATTGAGCCGGCGCCGGAGATATCGCTGCGTCAGCCCAGAACCTGGTAGCTCGGGTCTGTAGTGTCCCTGCGTCCCCAGGTTTCAGGTCCCGCTTTATTCGACGTCTCGTGCATGAGGTCGGCAACGTAGATCCGGTGATCGATTGCCCACAAGCCCTCGCGAAGAGACCACTGGTCGACATATCGGCCGCGGTGAAAGACATCAGTGACCGTTCCTCGCGACGGTGCCGACCGCAACCACACGGCGACATACGATTCGCTCTTCGCTGTGCCCGAATTCAGATCAACCGAGATGATGGTGTTGGTCACCATATGGGAATGCGACTCTAGCCTGAGGTGGTAAGCCCACACGAAATCGAGAAACCCCGTTGCACTTCCTCGATATCCTGGACCGTAGTCAGCAGTCCCGCCTGGGTGCCAAACACTGTCGGCCAGCGGTCGATCCATTCGATCGAGCGCACGGCAGTACGAGTACAGCGATTCGACAATCTGTTGTCTGGCCGCCAACTCGGCGATGACGTTCGATTCGGTTGACACCACGGTCAGCCCTCTTCCGGCTAGATGTGAGGTGAGAAGCTCGTCTTATCCTATCGAACCTCGCGCTCTGCTCATTGCGATGATTCCGGTGACCGGTACGGCATCCTGCCCCAACGTCATATCGCATGAAAGACCAAGGCCAGGTTGAGCCTAACGGGAAAACGATGGCCCAACGCCGAGCCTTCGATATCATCGAATGTCGACATCCCCGAACCTGGAACGTTAAACTTAAGATGCCAGGATTAATTTTTGACGAAAGGAATACCTCGTGATTGCGGCCGATCTACGTGAAGAGCTCTCGTCGGGCTCCAGCATGAGTATTGCCATCGCTCGCGAGTTCGACCGAGCTGTGGACGATTACGTCTACGAAGGTTTGGCCGACGGTGCGGTCGTATCCGTACTATCGTCGCTTGTTGCCGCTGTGGGAATACTGGAAGAGGAAGTCCGGCGCCTTTCGAACATCCTCGCTCAGACGCGCGGCGAGCCGAGTGGCACCCCATCCGACGAAGCTGCGATCGGGAATTAGGGGAATCGACAGCAGCCGAGTAGGTGGCGCACCGGGACAGGGCGAAGCTTCCGAGGCGACCAAGCCATCGAAAGAGCAACGGGCGCATGCCCCGCTAGACGGGCAACCAAACTAGGCAGGCAACGATCACACCGTGATATTCGACTTTCCGAAAGACCTCTCTGCGTTGTATCGCAGGATTGCCGAGGCAGTGTAATCGTCTACGCCATACCGCTCGGCGACCGCACCCACCAGTCTGGCTGCTCCATCTGCGCCACCATCCGCTAAAAGATCCACGAGCACCGCCCGGTCCGCGGCGACCAAGTCTTCGTCCCTGCTGTGATCCACTACGTGAGCGACAATCAATGCAGATTGGCCGTTGGGTGGTTCAACAGCCATCACTACCGGCTCCCGCGGTATTCCGTCTCGCCGCCGCAGGACTACGTGATTGCATCGCTTCGAACTGAGTGCGTCGGCGACTTCTGGACGCACGTCGCGCAAACCACGCCGGGGTTGGTTGACCAATCGTTCCACCGATTCGACGAACGTTTCGCCGAGAATGCTCGCCGCAGCGGCACAGGCAGTCACCGTGGACGTGGGTAGGTCGATAACCAATCTTCCTACCAACACCGTCGAACCATCGCCCATTGTCTTCACCCCTACTCGTTCCCAGCCGCTCACCAACAGGCATGGATATGGGGGTACCCATGATGAGAAAAAACTATACAACTAATTGATACAAGTGGGGGAACAGTTCCGACGCAGTCCCACTCGAGACCACAACAAATCTCACGCTCGAGCCTTCTTCGCCGAGGCTATGCGCCCCTGCACGAGCAACGCAGGGCGCCGAAGAACGTCTGCCAAGACGGCAGACACCTGTGCCAACTCCGGCTCGTGAGCTGAATATTTCAGACACCGACGAGAAAATGCGCAGCGTTGGGCTGAAGCCAAATACGCAGTTCACAGATTCCCGCTCGACGTCAGTCAGCGCAGTGCCGTCGACGCTGTACTAATCAGCAGCTGCCCGTTCTGACGGGCTCCGGCGCGCCTAGGGCTCAATCCGAGGCGGGCGTGTCTTCATCTTGCTCGGCAAGAGGATCGATGGTGTCGACGCCCTCCAACACCGTCAGCTCTTCTTCTGCCTCGGCTATCAGCCCCTTGGCCTCGGCCTCGATCTTCTTCACCCAATCGGACATCCCGAGCCTCGTCTCTTCGGTGCAGAGCTCTCGTTTCCTGGGTTCAGGATACGTCGCCGAGCACAGAAATCACTCAAGCATTGGTACCGATATCCCCTTTTGCCCGGTTTCCCACTGAACGGCATACCTACTTCACCAGCACGTGGAGGCATCCGTAGCCTGCGAAAAACACAACTGAATTGGAGATCTTCTATGAGCGCACGCCATCCCGTAGCCCCACTGAATATCCACGATGTAGAGAAGTTCGACCATGAAACCGAGATCCTCGTCGTCGGATACGGCTGCGCGGGCGCAGCGGCGGCGTTGGAAGCGTCCGATCACGGCAGTGATGTGATTCTGCTCGAACGGGCAAGTGGTGGCGGCGGATCGTCCGCACTGTCCGGTGGCGAAATCTATCTCGGCGGCGGCACCGAAACTCAGCGGGCGTGCGGATTCTCGGATACTCCCGAAGACATGGCGACCTACCTCATGGCTGCGCTCGGGCCGGACGCGGACAAAGAGAAAATCGATGCCTACGCACACGGCAGTTTGGAGCATTACCAGTGGTTGGTCGACCACGGCGTGCCGTTCAAACCGTCGTTGTGGGATTCTCCGACGTGGGTGCCGCCCACTGATGACGGTTTGATGTGGCTGGGCGAAAACAGCTGGCCTTACGACCAACTCGCCAAACCAGCTCCGCGTGGTCACCGCATCACCGCCGATGGCTTCGGCGGCAAGGTACTGATGGCAAAACTCTCCGAACAGGTGGCTGCACGCGACATCGGCGTACACACCGATACATACGTCACCCGCCTCATCATGGACGGCGATCGCGTCGCGGGGGTAAGCGCACGTAGTTTCGGCAAGACGGTCACGTACCGCGCGCGACGCGGAGTTGTACTCACAACAGGTGGTTTCGCCGACAATGCCGAAATGGTGGCTCAGCACGCACCACAACTTGTGGGATTGGGGGTGAACAGCGACGGTGGTGACGACGGCCGAGGCATCGTTATCGCTCAAGCAGTCGGAGCTGCGGTCAAACACATGTCTGCCGGCCAGGTGGGAATCACGCTGGTTCCCGCGATGATGGTGCGCGGCATGATCGTCAACAACGTCGGGCAACGTTTCATCAACGAGGACGTCTATCCCGGTTTGGTCGGACAGGCTGCGTTGTACCGACACGGCCTCGATGTCTGGGTCATTCTCGACGAGCAGGCGTACGAAGAAGTCCCCGAAGTGGAACGTTGGGGTGTGCAGCCGCATTTCGTGGCGGAAACCCTCGAGGAGCTCGAGAAAGAGATCGGGATGCCCGCCGGAGCGTTGGTCACCACTGTCCGCGAGTACAACAAGCATGCAGCAGATGGAGTCGACCCGTACTTCCACAAATCCGCGCGATGGTTGCGTCCGCTCCAATCTCCTTTTGCCGCAATCGATGTCCGTCGCGGGATGGCGCCTCCCGAGCTTGGAGAATCAGGGGGAGGCGGCGCCGAGGTATTCACGACCGGCGGATTGTGGACAACTGTCGACGGCCGCGTCCTCAATTTGGACGGTGAGGCTATCCCTGGACTGTTCGCCGCTGGCCGAGCAACATCCGGCCTGCATTCTTGGGGATACATCAGCGGAACATCCTTGGGCGACGGCACCTTCTTCGGCCGCAAAGCGGGAATCTCGGCTGTCGGCGGATAGTCAACCGCAGCAGCGACGCCCCGGAGTCTCGAACAGTACGTTCGGAACTCCGGGGGCATTCGAGCAGTGCTACTCCGGCAAGAAGATCGATTTGAGGCTGTAGTACGACGCGAGCCCTTCCGGTCCCAATTCACGGCCGACACCGCTGGCCTTGACCCCACCGAACGGCGAACCCCAGTCCAGGCCATAGGTATTCACTCCGAAGGAACCTGATTCCACCTTCCGGGCCACGTCGATTCCCCGATCACGGTCGGCAGTCCACACCGTGCCGCCGAGCCCGTACTCGGAATCGTTGGCCAAAGCGATAGCGTCGGCTTCGTCGCTGTAGGGAATCACGGTCAGAACCGGACCGAACACCTCTTCCTTCGCGATGTTCGCGTCGTTACTCAGATTTCCGAATACTGTCGGCTCCACGAACCATCCACGATCGAGGTGAGCCGGACGCTTGCCGCCGGTCGTGACCGTTGCACCCTCGGCACTTCCAGCATCGATCATCGATAGAACGCGCTTGTACTGACGCTCACTGACCAAGGGGCCGACGAAGGTATCGGAGTCGGCGGGGTCACCGATCGGCAGCGACGCCGCCATCGCGGTCACCGCGTCGAGGAACTCGGAATAGCGATGCGCCGGCGCAAGAATTCGCGTCGACATGTAGCACGTCTGACCGCTGTTCAGCAGGGATGCCGTGGCCAGGCCCGCCACGGTTGTCTCGATGTCGGCATCGTCGAGGATCAGCGCGGCCGACTTTCCGCCCAGTTCGAGGGTGACGGGACGCAGCAGTTCACCGCATACCCGACCGATGTGCCTACCCGCGGGCGTCGAGCCGGTAAACGCAACCTTGGAGACGCCAGGGTGGGCAACCAGGTACTGACCGATGTCTGGGCCGCCGGTCACGACATTGAGAACTCCGGCAGGCAAGCCGGCTTCGACAGCTGCTTCCGCCAACAGGTAGGAGTCGAGTGTCGTTTCGGGAGAAGGCTTGAGCACTACCGTGCAACCGGCAGCGAGCGCTGGGGCGATCTTGAACATCGACAGGATGGCCGGGTAGTTCCACGGCGCAATCGCGGCCACGACACCGACGGGTTCCTTGCGAACGATCGTCGTACCGGCGCTGGAAAGGCTCTGACGAACTTCTTCGACCGACGACGAACGGATCAGATCGGAGTAGTAGCGCAACAACTGCACCGGAGCGTCACCCTCGGCGAACCGGGCGAGTGTGATCGGCATACCGTTCTGACGGCTGACCAGAGTGGCACGCTCCTCCGATCGCCGTTCGACTGCATCTGCGAACCTGTCGAGAATCGCGGCACGCTCGGATCCGTCGAGGTTTGCCCACTCCGAGGAGCGCAGTGCTCGGCCGGCCGCAGCGACCGCCGAGTCGACATCTGCCGTCGAAGATTCCGGAAAACTGCCAAACAACTGTTCGGTAGCCGGTGAAGCTACCTGAATGACGCCGCCCGCCGCAGGCTTTGCCCAGTCGCCGTCGATGAAGAGAGTCGAATGCTCAATTTCCATGTCTGTACCGGTACTTTCAGCTCGGAAGAATAGCCTGAGTGATCGATCGCAGACGCCACTGCACGCCCTGAAAGCCTCCAACCTGCAATCAAGAGGTTAGCGATCGTTCGCTTGACTACTATCGGCGAGCCAGGAGGCGCTGTCAAGGACATGGTTCGGTCAGGCCTCGAGACAGGCACCGGCCAAGGCCCACAAACGCACAGTGGCTCGACGCTGAATCAGCGTCGAGCCACGTGTGTATCCGGGGTGCGGTCAGTCCGGTGAAGTCAGTCCACGGTAGGTGCCCACTGCACACCGTTGATGTGCCCACCGCCATCGACGAAGAGGGTATTTCCCGTCACGTAGCGGCTGTCGTCACTTGCCAGGAAAGCGGCAACGGGGCCGATGTCGTCGAGGGGATCGCCAATCCGCCCCATCGGGTTCTGCGCCGCCATGACAGCCGCGTTCTCCGGGTTGGCTTCGGCGACGCGCTTGTACGCCGCACTCTGCGCACCGGGGCAGATGACGTTGCAAGTGACTTGCCTGGGAGCCCACTCGCGGGCAGCAGTGCGAGTCAGTGTCCGCAGCGCTTCCTTGGCCGCGTTGTACTGCACCGAGTACATGTGAGCATTCACGCCGTTGAGACTG
This sequence comes from Rhodococcus sp. NPDC056743, assembly GCF_042790355.1. Classification (NCBI taxonomy): domain Bacteria; kingdom Bacillati; phylum Actinomycetota; class Actinomycetes; order Mycobacteriales; family Nocardiaceae; genus Rhodococcus; species Rhodococcus sp. NPDC056743. Next base: position 101,889 of record NZ_JBHTZI010000002.1, read on the forward strand.
CACATGTTGATCACTCGGCCCGTACCATGACGCTCGAGTTCCGGCAACGCAGCCTGCATGGCCCAGAAAGCGGCCATCACTGCCATGTCGAATCCGCCGCGCAACTGCTCGTCTGTCATCTTCTCGAGTCGAGCGAAACCGAAAGTCCGCCAAGCGTTGTTGACCAGAATGTCGAGACGTCCGAACCGCTCGACGGCCTTGTCGACCATGGCAACAACCTGAGCTTTGTCGGTGACGTCGGTGCGGATGAATTCCGCTTCCGCGCCCCACTCGTCGCGCAACCACTGGGCAGTTTCGAGGCCGGCTGCCTCGTCGATCTCGGCAACCAGCACCGACGCGCCTTCACGCGCGAAGGCACCTGCCACACCGCGTCCGATGCCCATGCCGGCGCCGGTGACAACTGCTACACGTCCGTCGAGCTTCCCCACAGGGGTTCCTCCTTGATCAGATCCCCTACCGGGGGGTGGTCAGATCCCTACCGCGGGCGCGGAATGGTCTTGTCGATGAACAGACCCTCCACCGAAACGCACACTTCACCGTCGGGAGTCCTGATCTCACCCACCGTGTGAACCTTGCGGCCTTCTTTGGAGATGAACTTGCCGCTGATGGTCAGCGGTACGAACAACGGGGTCGGACGGTGATAGCGCGTGCTCAATTGTGCTGTCATACCGGCGGTTCCGCCCCAAGCGTTGGCGACACCGAGAACGTGATCGAGCAGCATCGCCGATACGCCACCGTGCACGTGGCCGGGAGGTCCCTGGTACGGCAAGGTCAAGGTGACAACGCCCTGCACGGAACCGTCTTCGAGTCCCTCGAGAACTATTGGCGGTGCGATGGCATTTTCCCGACCGGTCACCGGATCGTGGCGGGTGACGCCTTCACCGTTCCACATGTCGATCAATCGCTCTTCGACCTCGGGCGCATGCTGCTCGAGGTGAGCGACGATGCTGTTGAGTTCCTCGGCAACTCGATCGAGGTTTGCGTTCTCCCGATCGGTGCGCTGTAGCGCGTCGATGAGCTTGCGCGCTGCCTCGGTTGCCCGGTCTATAGGTGCGTCCTGCGGCGGCGATGTCAGCACGGTGCCACCCGGATGTGTTGCGGCAGTGGGGTGTGTTCCGAGATTCATCAGTTGATCTCCATTGTGGCGTGCGTGAGAACCGGTGCGTTCGCGCGCTCGGGGCAGGTTGCTGCCAGCGTCAAGGTGTTGCCGTCCTGCCACACCGATGTAGTGATGGATTCGCCCGGGAACAGCGAACCGGCAAACCGCACCGAGTAGTTCTTCACTCGCGACGGGTCGCCGCCCAGAACACCGTCGACGACGGCCTTGCAGGCGATGCCGTACGACGCGAGGCCGTGCAGGATCGGTGCGTCGAATCCGGCCATCTTCGCGAATGCGGGATCGGCGTGCAGTGGGTTCATGTCTGCGCTGAGGCGGTACAGCAACGCCTGCGACGCACTGGTCGCGGACGTGAGCACGGCGTCCGGCGCGCGATCGGGCACTCCGGCAACAACTTCGGGGCCGGCGTTTCCACCGAATCCGCCTTCGCCACGGGCCCAGATCTGCATTCCCGTGGTCCACAACGGATTACCGTCGGAGTCCGCGGCCGCGGTTTCGAGCACGATGACGGCAGCCTTGCCCTTGTCCCACACATCGGCAATGCGAGTGGAGATGCGCGCGGTACCCGTCGACGGGATCGGCGCGTGCAGGGTCAGCGACTGTCCGCCGTGCAGGATCTTGCGCAGATCGATGTCGATGCCGGGCATGTTCATCGCGGCGGGGGGCAGTACACCTGCCGAAATACCCTGGCCTGCAACCATGGCAAAGGTCGGAAGAACCTTCAAACCCTTTTCGTACACCCAGGTGAGCTCGGCGGGGTCCAGAGCGTTCACTCCGGCTCCCAGGCCCAGCTGGTAGAGCATGACGTCGCGGTCGGTCCACGACGCTTCGCGCACAGTCGGTTCGGCGGACAATGCCACCGCAAGATCGATAGCCATCAGTTCTCCAAAGTTCCGGCTCGGTAGACCGTCACGACGCACGCGCCGCCCAGTCCGAGGTTGTGCTGCAATCCGATTCGAGCGCCCTCGACCTGACGGGCGTCTGCGGTACCGCGTAGCTGCCACGTCAGTTCGGCACACTGCGCCAATCCGGTGGCACCCAGCGGGTGGCCCTTCGAGATCAGACCGCCCGACGGGTTGACGACCCACTGGCCGCCGTAGGTGGTGGCTCCGGATTCGACGAGCTTGCCGCCCTCACCGGCCGCGCACATTCCGAGACCTTCGTAAGTGATGATCTCGTTGATCGCGAAGCAGTCGTGCAGTTCGATGACGTCGACGTCGTCGATGGTGATGCCTGCTTCGGCAAAAACCTGCTCGGCGGCGGCGGCCGTCATCGGCGCGCCGACCACGTCGATCATCGACTTCTCGGCAAACGCTGCCTCGGTGTCGGTGGCCATTGCCTGCGCGACGATCTCGATCGCGCGGTCCTCGAGTCCGTGTTCGCGGACGAACTTCTCACTCACGACTACTGCCGCTCCGGCGCCGTCCGAGGTCGGCGAGCACTGCGAACGTGTGAGAGGTGCGTGAATCATCTTGTCCTCGAGCACTTGTTCGAGGGTGTACTCGTCACGGAACTGCGCATACGGGTTGTTGACGGAGTGCTTGTGGTTCTTGACCGCAACGGCAGCAATCTGCTCGACCGTGGTGCCGTATTTCTGCATGTGCTCGACGGCAGCGTTGCCGAACAGCTGCGCGGTCATCGGCGAGCGAGCGAATCCGTAGTCCTCGACCATGATCTTCAGCTGCGAGTCCAAGGTGGTGACCTTGGGCATCTCGCCGTTTCCGGTCAGTGCCGTCTTGGTCATCTTCTCGAAGCCGACGGCCAAGGCGCAGTCGGCCTGGCCGGCCTGGACCCACTCGCGTGCCATCATCAGCGCCGTCGAACCGGTAGCGCAATTGTTGTTGACATTGAAGATCGGGATACCGGACAGACCCGTTTCGTACAGGGCTCGCTGGCCGGCGGTCGACGCATTGAACACGTAACCGACTGCCGCGCGTTGAATCTGGTCGTAACCGATCCCGGCGTCGGTGAGTGCGTTCGTGACAGCCTCGGTCACCATGTCCGGGTATTCCCAGTCGCGAGTCTCGATCTTCTCGAACTTGGTCATACCTACGCCGATTACGAACGTGCGATTGCTCATGTGCAGATCACTTTCCCGGTTCGGGGTCACGGGGCAGACCCAGGATTCGCTCACCGATGATGTTGAGCTGAACATTGGTTGTACCACCCGCGATGGACATGCACTGCGAGTTCAGGAACATCTGCGTCGCGGACATCCGATGCTGGTCGCCCAGAAGCGAACTCGGGCCGGCCCACTCCATAGCCACATCCCACACCTGCTGGATGTGCTCGACACCGATGAGCTTCGCAACGGAGGACTCCGCGCCCGGCTGAGCACCGGACAGCGAGCGCAACGTGGTGCGTAGGCTCAACAGACCGCCGGACTGCGCGTCGCACAGCACCTTTCCGAGTACCGTCAGCTGCTCGTCGTCGATGCCGCCTGGCAGTCCCTCGACCAGGCTCAGCAGAGCCTCGCCGCCCGAGCCCAAAGACGAGTCGTTGGACAGCGAGACACGCTCGTTGGCCAGCGTGGTGCGAGCGAGCTTCCAGCCGTCGCCCGGCTCGCCGACGAGGCACTCGTCGGGAACGAAGACGTCGTCGAAGAACACCTCGTTGAAGAGTGCTTCACCGGTGATCTCGCGCAGCGGGCGAATGTCGAGTCCGCTGTTCTTGATGTCGATGAGGAAGTAGGACAAACCCTTGTGCTTGGGTGCATCGGCGTCGGTGCGTGCGAGGCAGATTCCCCAGTGCGCGTCGCGTGCCATCGACGTCCACACCTTCTGGCCCTGCAACTTCCAGCCACCGTCTACCTTGGTTGCCTTCGTGCTCAGAGCAGCGAGGTCGGAACCTGCGCCCGGCTCGGAGAACAGCTGGCACCAGACGATGTCGCCGCGCAGTGACGGCGGAACGAACTTGGCAAGCTGATCTTCGTTGCCGTGCGCGATGAGCGTCGGGATGACCCAGTTGCCGATGATCATGTCGTGCGGCTTGATCTTTGCCGCGCGAAGTTCCTCGGCGATCACAAGCTGGCTGACTGCGTCGGCAGACTTCCCCCACGGAGCGGTGAAGTGCGGTGCGGTGTAGCCCTTTTCCGCCAGGTAGGTCTTCTGCGCGGCACCTTCGAGCTCCAGCGCCGGAGCGAGTTCAGCGCGGACGTCGGCGCGGATCGCCTCGGCCTCAGGCGGCAACTCGATGCTGAGTACGCGGCGGGTGCCGGCGATGGTCAGCTCGGCAACGCGACGACGCCAGGACGCCGTGGAACCCAGCAGGATTCGCAATGACTGCGCACGACGAAGGTACAGGTGAGCGTCGTGCTCCCACGTGTAACCGATGCCGCCGAGCACCTGGATGCAGTCGCGGGTGACGGAGAAGCCTGCCTCGAGAGCGGTGGCTCCGGCGACTGCCGCTGCGAGAGAGGCCTCTTCGGCGCCGACTTCGTTGGCGGGAGTCAGAGCGCGGGCAGCATCCCAGGCGCAGACGCGAGCCTGCTCGGCAAGTGTGAGCATGCGAGCAGCCTTGTGCTTGACGCCCTGAAACTGGCCGATGACGCGTCCGAACTGCTGACGTACCTTGGCGTAGTCGGTAGATGTGGTGACCGCCCAGTCGGCGAGACCTGAAGCCTCGGCCGCGAACAGTGTTGCGGCGATGTCGAGTACACGCTGGCTGTCGATGTCGAGAATCTCGGCGTCGGTGAGTACCAGTCCGTCGACGCTGACCTCGGAGTTACGACGCACGACGTCGTAGCTGGCCAGGTCGGTGACCTCGAGTCGGTCACGTCCGAGCAGTACGAATCCGCTGTCCGTGGCGAGCAGGAACAGGTCTCCGACATGTCCGCCGAGAATCTGGCTGGACGTGCCACTGAGAGTGGCAGTGTCACCGTCACGAGTGATCTTCAGCGAACCGGGCTGCAACGCAACAGCTCCGAGTGTGCTGCCGTCGACAAGGCCGGCAAGTGGTGCGGTAACCCGGGCGTCGCTGAGCACTGCGCTGACCAGAACGGTCGGCAGGAACGGGCCGGGAACCATGGAGCGTCCCAGTTCCTCGACGACGATCGCGAGTTCGACCAATCCGTATCCGGCGCCGCCGAATTCCTCAGCGATGTGCAGTCCGAGAAGTCCCTGCTCGGCGAGTCCGTCCCAGAGTTGCGGGCGGGTCTCGACCTTGGCCTCGACAGCTTCGCGGATGACGGCCGGTGTTGCGTGGCGTGCAGCCCAGCCCCGTACGGAATCGCGGAGGTCGCGATCTTCTTCACTCAATCCAATAGTCATGTCTACCTCGTCAATTCGAAAGTGTGAGTACGGATCAGATGCGTTCGATGATGGTGCCGGTCGAGAGAGCGCCACCGGCGCACATCGTGATCAGTGCCGTCGACTTGTCGGAACGCTCGAGTTCGTGCAGCGCCGTGGTGATCAGGCGTGCGCCGGTGGAACCGACGGGGTGTCCGAGTGCGATCGCGCCGCCGTTGACGTTGACCTTGGACAGGTCTGCGCCGTGAACCTGGGCCCAGGAGAGTACGACAGAAGCGAATGCCTCGTTGATTTCGACCAGATCGATGTCGGCCAACGTCATTCCGGCCTTGTCGAGTACCAGCTGAGTGGACTCGATGGGTCCGTCGAGGTGGTAGTAGGGATCGGATCCGACCATGCCGGATGCAATGATCCGGGCGCGGGGCTTGAGACCCAATTCGTGTGCACGCTCTTCGCTCATCAGCAGCACCGCAGCGGCACCGTCGCTGATCTGCGACGAGTTGCCGGCCGTGTGGATGTGGCCCTCGATGACGGGCTTGAGTCCGGCGAGCGCTTCCGCCGTCGTCTCGCGCAATCCGCCGTCACGCGTCACGGTGGCGATCTCGCCGGTCGGCACGCCTTCCTTGGTGATGACGGGAGCCTTGACGGGAATGATTTCGCGGTCGAAGCGGCCTTCTGCCCACGCCTGAGCTGCGCGACGCTGCGACTCGAGACCGAAAGCGTCGACGTCGGCGCGCGTGATGCCACGCTTCTCGGCAATGCGCTGCGCGGATGTGAACTGGTCACCCATGTCGATGGTCCAGTCGTCCGGGTACGGGTTTCCGGTTCCAGGCGCATTTGCCTGGCCGAGGAACACACGGCTCATGGCCTCGACTCCGCAGCCGATACCGGCCGAGATCTGACCGGAGGAAATCAGGCCGGAGATCAAATGCACTGCCTGCTGAGCAGATCCGCACGCGCAGTCGATGGTGGTGGCAGCCGTGCCATACGGAAGACCGGCGTGCAGCCACGCCTGACGCGTGACGTTGTTGGACTGTTCGCCAGCCTGCGTGACACAACCGCCGATGATCTGTCCGATGTCTTCCGGTGCAACGCCTGCCCGTTCGAGGACCCCGCGCTGCGCTGCTCCCAGAATCTCGGCGGGGTGCAGTCCCGCCAGGGCGCCGCGGCGACGGCCGATCGGTGTGCGTGCGGCTTCGACGATGACTGCATGACCCATGATGCTTGCTCCTCCGTGGAGATTTCGGTCGGTGAGCTGGCTCACCTATTCACTTTTCTGCAATGTATTCTATTTATGTACGCCGAGCAACGTTGCGGTGCAAGTTCAGCGCTCTCACTAAATTAGAATTGATTTCACTTTTCAAGATATGACAAGCTCATCCACTTCGGATGAAGCCTGTCAGTGCCGGGAAAGATTAACCAGAAGCAAGTCGCAGCCCTTACGGATGTCGTACTCCGCATCGGGAATCGAGATCCGACCGTTGAGGCACGACTGAATGACGCCGAACCACAACTGCATCAACAGACGCAACGCAGTGTTGTCGTCTTCGGTGGGATTCACGATGCCCGCGGCATCCAGGACGATCTGACGGAAACCGCGATCGATCTTGCCTGCGTCGGGAACTGTTGCGACGTTGGCGGTGCTGGTCGATTGCAGCATCGCTGTCGAGAGGGCCGGCCGACGCAGTAACCCACGAGTGGCGCGCACCAACACTTCGTAGACCGCATCTTGTGGATTTGCCGACTGCACCTGATGCTTCGTGAAAGTGTCGCCGATCTGATCGATCTGCTCGACCATCACCGCGACAAACAGGTGCGTCTTCGACGGGAAGTACCGATACAGCGTTCCGATGGCGACTCCGGCGCGCTTCGCGACCTCATGCATCTGGACGCGAGCAAGCTCCTTCTCGGTTGCCAGTTCCTCGGCAGCTTGCAGCATCCGAACATGGCGTGCCCGCTGCTCGTCCGAACTGGGCTCGGCCGCGTCCCTGACCTCGGCAATTCTCGGCACCGTCGCCCCTAATCATCTTGTGAGTGTGTAGCGGCCGCGCACGACCTAGTCAATTCTCGCACCCCATGCCGCCTCACCGGTGTTTTGCCCGCTCAGTGAGACCTGACGTAGCCAACGCGCGCCACTGGGTATTGCGTATAGGCCCCACCCTCTTCGAGTTAGGACGCAATGATGCAGGACTGGACCACGGAATGCGACGTACTGATTGTCGGTTCCGGCGGCGGGGCACTGACCGGCGCTTATACCGCCGCAGCTGCCGGATTGAGCACCGTCGTGATCGAAAAGACCAACCGTTTCGGCGGAACGTCGTCGTACTCCGGAGCTTCCATCTGGCTGCCGGGAACTCAGGTCCAGGAACGCGCCGGCCTGCCCGATTCCACCGAAAATGCGCGCACCTACCTGCGCTCACTGCTCGGTGACTCCGAGTCCGATCGCCAGGACGCGTACGTCGACACGGCTCCCGCTGTCGTCGCACTGTTGGAAAAGAACCCGAACATCGAATTCGAGTTCCGGGCTTTCCCCGACTACTACAAGGCCGAAGGCCGGATGGACACGGGACGCTCCATCAACCCTCTCGACCTCGATCCGGCCGACATCGGTGACATCGCAGAACTGGTTCGACCCGAACTCGATCAGGACCGCACCGACCAGGGCCACGCGCCCGGCAAGATGATCGGCGGACGCGCACTGATCGGCCGTCTGCTGGCAGCCGTCCAGAGCACCGGCAACGCCGACCTCCGCACCGAAACCACTCTCACGTCTCTGATCGTCGAAGACGGTCGTGTTGTCGGCGCCGAGGTCGAAGCAGGCGGCGAAACCCAGCGCATCAAGGCAACCCGCGGCGTGCTCATGGCAGCCGGCGGCATCGAAGGCAACGACGCTCTCCGCGAGCAGGCCGGTACCCCCGGCAAAGCCATCTGGAGCATGGGACCGTTCGGCGCGAATACCGGCGACGCAATCAGTGCCGGTGTTGCCGTCGGCGGCGCAACAGCACTGCTTGATCAGGCTTGGTTCTGCCCCGGCGTCGAGCAGCCAGACGGCAGCGCCGCATTCATGGTCGGCGTTCGTGGCGGCCTCGTCGTCGACAATGCCGGCGAGCGCTACCTCAACGAGTCGCTGCCGTACGACCAGTTCGGCCGCGCCATGGACGCCCACAACGACAACGGTTCTGCCGTGCCGTCGTTCATGATCTTCGATTCCCGCGAACGCGGCGGATTGCCCGCAATCAGCATCCCCAACACCCCTCCCGCCAAGCACCTCGAAGCTGGAACCTGGGTAGCTGCAGACACTCTCGAAGAGCTCGCAGCAAAGACCGGAATCCCGGCCGACGCGCTGCGCAGCACGGTCGAAAAGTTCAACGACGCAGCAAAATTGGGTGTCGACGAGCAGTTCCACCGCGGCGAAGATCCCTACGATGCGTTCTTCTGCCCGCCAAACGGCGGCGCCAATGCAGCACTCACCGCAATCGAGACGGGCCCGTTCTACGCGGCGCGCATCGTTCTCAGTGACCTCGGCACCAAGGGCGGATTGGTCACCGATATCGACGGCCACGTTCTGCGCGCCGACGGTACCGTGATCGACGGCCTCTACGCCGCAGGAAACACGAGTGCATCCCTCAGTGGCCGCTTCTACCCCGGCCCCGGCGTTCCGCTGGGCACGGCGATGGTCTTCTCCTACCGAGCAGCTCAGGACATGGCGAAGTAACCAACTGATAGGCAAGTGAGGCAGGCGATTTCATATCGCCTGCCTCACTGCACGGTAGCAACTCCTACTGCGAAGATCGAAGTTCCAGGCACATCTTCCGAAAGTCCTCGTCGTCAGCGGGATCCGCGGGAACCGCCAGGGCAAGTCCGTCACAGAGATCCCCGTACTTCGCAGTCAGCAACGCGGGCAGTTCCGCGTAGGTGCATTGAATGACGAGATCGTCGAGTACGTCGTCCGTGAGAACCGCAGCCAGATCGGCCCAGTCGCCCGAGCGTGCCATGGAAGTCAGCTTCTCACCGACCTCCGAAAACCCCAGTACGTCCAACGCAACTCGATAGGCCGGTGTGGAGTAGAGGAATGCAAGCTCTTGGCGTACCGGCTCACGGGCCGCGGCGACTGCGGTGGCGCCCCGCCCCGTGATCACCTTCGGAACTGCGACGATTCGAGGTTTTCGGCCGCCGGACTCGAGCGCCGGGATTATCCTCTCCGCGAGCACCTTCGGATGCGAACTTGTCGGATGTGCGACAAAACCGTCGGCAACGTCGCCGGCAAGTGCGCACATCCGCGGGTTTACGCCGCCAGTCCAGATCTCGGGCGCCGGCACGTCGATCGGCCCCGGATTGAAATACGGCTGCAACCGGTTGAATGTGTAGTGCGTGCCCTCGTAGTCGAGTGCACTGCCGGATCGGAAAGCCTCGAAGATCGCCCGCACTGCACCGACGTAATCACGCAGTTGTGCAACAGGATCCGTCCACGGCATCGAATACCGTCCGACAATATTTCCGCGCACCTGAGTTGCCAGCCCCAACTGGAACCGACCGCCGGAGAAGTCCGCAAGATCCCAGGCCGCCAATGCGGTCAGCATCGGACTTCGCGCAAATGCCACCACCATGGACGTCCGCACGGTGAGGGTGGAACTGTGCTCGACGGCCAGCGCAGCAACGCCGAATGGGTCTCGAACAGTCTCCGAGACATGCACGGTGTCGAAACCGAGTTCCTCGATGCGCCGTACACGTTCCGCTACCTGACGCAGCGGAGTGTCGGCAGGTAACGACGTCACTAATTCCATGAGAACCCAACTACTCCAAACGTATCGACAGCAACTTGCCCTCCGTTGCCACCTTACGTGCATGCTCGTTGAAATCCGGTGCCGCACAGACAAACAGTGTTCGTCCGTCGGCTCCGCCCAAGCCGCAGGCAAACACCCCGGTGTCGAACGGAATCTCGTCGATCACGCCAGACCCCTGCGCAACATGAAGTATCCGGTTACCGATTGCGTCGGCAACCCACATCGAATCGTCGGCATCGATACAACACCCGTCGGGCGCAATCACCATCTGGGAAATAGTGGACTCCATCGTCGAACCATCCGGCACGACCCCGAACGTCGCCCAATCACGGCGCTCCCCCAGGGAACCGTCGTCCGCGACGGAGAAGACACTGATGCGATTACCGAGGGTCTCGTCCACCAGCAGCTCCCCACCGGAAGTCAGTGCCATGCCGTTGGGAAAATGCAGATCCCGCGCAACAACATGCACGCTGCCGTCCGGATCGACCCGCAGGAGATCCGCAGTCTCGACCGCCGCCAGATTCATCAGATCGAACCCGAAGTTGCCGACATACGCACGGCCCTGAGCGTCGACGAGCATGTCGTTGACATTGCCGCTCACATACTTCGAGAGATCAGCATGAACGACCAGTTGCCCGTCCGGTTCACGACGAAGGACCTTGTGATCGCGCATCGACACCACCAGCAACCTGCCGTCCGGCAACCAACCGAGACCAGACGGCTGACCGGGAACTTCGGCCTCGACACGAACATCCGTTCCGTCTTCGCGAGCCGAAACCACCTGATGGCTATAGAAATCCGATACCCAGATGCGGTTGTCGTGCCAACGTGGACATTCGAAATAGGTGTAGCCGTCGAGTACTACGGTCACGTTACGCGCCATGGCGTTCGACTCCCTTACACCGGTGAAGTACGACCTTTCCGACATTCAATCACCGGCGCACGGACGTAGGGCCTGATTTACGACTATTGAGTCATCGCTCCTCGAAAATGTCGAAGGCCTCGTTCCAACCGTCGTACACGTTCCCGTCGCCCTTGAACCCGGGGATCCCAACAAGATGGAAGGTCATTTCCGTCTTGTTCCCTCACTCCACCAACGTGACCGTTATGCGGGGCGCACTCTCGACAGAATCCTCCGGACTCCCCCAGGTGAAGACCAGTCTCTCCGGCTTCTCGACTTCCAGATACGTTCCACCGGTGGGATATTCGGCACCGTCATCGTCGTTGATCATCAAGTAGCTGTATGTTCCACCGACGCGTGGGTCGATGTCTACGTGCTCGCGAGGGCTACTCACACCACGCGGATGCCACCAGCGGGCCGCCTCGTCCGGGTCTGTCCAGGCGCGCCAAAGCTGTTCACGCGGTGCGTCGAAGATTCGGATGATGGTGAATTCTGCGGTCTGATCGACATTGTGCTCACTCATTGCCCTTCTCCTTCTTCGTTTCATGCGTCTTCAATTCACGGAGCCGCTCGTCGAGAAGATCGAACCGCTCGTTCCAGCCGCGACGGTGTTCGTCGACCCACACAGCAGCATCGTTCAGACCTTCGGCGCGAAGCGTGCAGGTGCGCCATTGCGCAGTGGCTGTCCGTTCGATCAACCCGGCCTTCTCGAGGACCCTCAGATGCTGCGATATCGCCGGCCGACTCATCTCGAATGGCTCGGCCAACTCCCCCACCGTCATAGAACCGCTGGTCAAGCGTGACAACATTGCACGCCGGGTGGGATCTGCCAATGCCCCGAACACCGCGTCGAGCTCGCTAGTCATTTAAGCAACTCCTTAATTAAGGAATAACTTAAATTTAGAACGTCCGGCACGCCCCGTCAAGCGCTCCAGGCGTATCGCAATCGCTCGACGAGCGCCGACTCGTCCAACCCCGAGCACCGGGAATGTTCGAGTTCTTTCACTGAAACCACTGCATCGATGATCGCGCTCCCGATGGCGCTCTTCGCAACAGTCGAGCGACGCAGTCGGTGCAGCATTTCGCCCATCTCCGTCGGCATGCGCGTGATCGAACAGGCCGCCCGCTCCACCTCGCTCAGACCGGACGGATTGACATTCACTTCCGGCGGCAGTGCTAGAGCGCCGGCAATACCTGCGTGCATGGCACCAAGAATGACCGCGGTAGCGAGATACGGATTTGCGGAGGAATCCATCACCTTCACTTCGACGTTGGCGCCGTGCGGATTCCCGATGGATTCGGCGCAGAATCGGACTGCAGCCTCGCGGTTTTCGTGACCCCAACAGATAAAGGCACCAGACCAGGTATCTGGCTGCAACCGCAACCCGGACAACGGCGACGACGCTAATACCGCGCCCAGGTCTGCGAGGTGAGCCAGTAGGCCACCCACCGCAGATGCGCCTGCTTCCGTCATCCCGTAATCCCGTTTCCCACCGGAGAAGATCGGTTCACTGGACCGAGTCAACGAAATATGCTGATGTGCGCCGTTTCCCGAGCCTCCCACGACAGGCATCGGAGAAAACGACGCAGCCATTCCATGCGATCGGGCAGTGCGGCAGATCAGAATTCGGGCGACGATCACGCTGTCGGCCGCTTCGAGCGGCGAGTCGGGTGCAAGAGAGATCTCGAACTGCCCCGGACCGTACTCCGCGTGAAATTGCTCGATATTCAGTTGGGCGCGTTCGGCATTCACCAACAGATCCCTGACAAACTGCTCCTGTGCAAGCGCCGCCCCGAGTCCGTAGGCAGACCATTGTTCGGCCACATCCCCACCGAAGAGTGTGAACTCGATTTCGTGGCCCACCCGGGCTTCGAGATTGTCATGCGCAAGCGCCTTGACTGTGCGTCGCAGTGCTGTTCGACTGCACACCGCCGATACCGATCCGTCCAACTCGTGCAGTGTCGCAGGTGCCCACGACACATCGTCACCCACGGCGCGCAGATCCGCTTCCGTGATCCTCAGGCGAAGATCACCCACCGCGGAAAGCTCTTCGGTGAAGGCGAGGGCGTCGTCGGCACAGAACACACTCCAACTGGGCGACGCGCCCATCCCACTGTTGACAAAAACGTCAACCCTGTTCGCGGGCACCACTTTCGCTCGCGAAACACCGGCCAGGTCGACAATCGACCCGATGATCAGTTCGGAGGTGTGCCTCACAGGGCGGAGGTTACCCCGCAACCTGACGTTGTGAACCCGCGGCAGTCAGATCAAATTGTCTTCGACCGGTAAACCGAACGCTGCCCGCCCGTACAGCGCCAGCGCCCGCTCCGGTTCGTTTGCCACATGCACGCTGCCGGCGTGAACGTCCCGCCAGGCCCGCTCGATCGGATTGCCCCGCGACAGCGAGTTCCCGCCTGCCGTCTTGAACAGCATGTCGATAGCTTCAACCGAACGCTCCGTAGCCCGTACCTGGTCACGCCGCGCACGCAGTCGCATCGAGAGCGGCAGTTCCTTACCGGCCACGGCGAGTTCGTACATCTCTCGTATGTTTCGATCCATCTGCAGAATCGCCGCATCGATCTCCGAAGACGCCCGCGCCACCGCCACCTGAGCGAACTGGTCCTCGCTGAACCGTCCACCGCCCAGACTGAGCCGAACGCGCTCACGCATGACCTCTAGGTAGCCCTCGTAACAACCGGCGACAATACCGACGCACGGTGCTGCCACTGTCGACGTGAAGATGCTTCCGAACGGCAATTTGTACAGCGGACCGGTGTTGACGGCCTGGCCTGGCCCCTGCAAGTGAGCCGTCTCGTAGTTGCGCTTCAGTCGGTGCTCCGGGACAAATGCCTTTTTGACGATTATCTCGTTGCTCGCCGTTCCACGCATGCCCACAACGTCCCAGACGTCGCGGATCTCGTAGTCCGAACGCGGCACCAACACAGTCATGAAGTCGACCGGACGCCCGTCCATTCCTACGACCATCGCGCCCAGCAAAGCCCAGGTTGCATGCTCGCACCCTGAGGAAAAGCCCCAGTTTCCGGACAGTTCGTAGCCGCCCTCTACCGCCGTCAACCGCCCGACCGGCGCGTAAGCAGAGGAGACGAGCGTCGTCTGATCCTTACCCCAGACGTCCGCCTGCGCCTGATCTTCGAACAAAGCCAAATGCCACGGGTGAACGCCCACCACGGACGCGACCCACCCCGTCGAGCCACACGCGGCGGAGATCGCGCGGATCACTTCGTAGAACTGGACCGGATCACTCTCGGCGCCGCCGTAACGCTTCGGCTGCAACATCGCGAACACACCCGCGTCGGAAAGCTCCCGAATCGTTCGATCCGATATCTTCCTGGAGTCGTCCACCTTCTGAGCTCGCTCGGCAATCTTGGGAAGCAGATCGCGAACGGTGCTCAGAACCTTGTTGACCATGGGAAGACACTCCTTGCACCGATCGACGGAAACCGGATCGGCAGATAGACATAGCGGCTGCCCCGTCACGATATCGTCTTCCGCTGTTCCGGTGACCGGACATCCCGAAGGCCGGGACGGATGCCATCTTCGAGTCAGTCACACGCCGGTCCCGCCCAGTGAGACGATCCGCGGGGTGTCCTTCACAGCTCGCTTAGCGTCGTATTTCGACACTGACCCTGGAAAGGACGGGACTCATCGTGACGATCAATCAGTCCGACAACGACGAGATTCGCGAGATCCAAGCTGGAACCGCACCGACTCGCTTTGCACGTGGATGGCACTGCATTGGACTCACGGAGTCCTTCAAGGACGGCGAGCCGCACTCCATCGAGGCGTTCGGCACCAAGCTCGTCGTCTTCGCCGACAGTGAAGGCAACGTCAAGATCCTCGACGCGTACTGCCGTCACATGGGTGGCGACCTGAGCCAGGGCACCGTCAAGGGCGACGCCATTGCCTGTCCGTTCCACGATTGGCGTTGGGGCGGCAACGGCAAGTGCCAGAAGATTCCGTACGCACGTCGCGTTCCCCCGCTCGCCAAGACGCGTGCCTGGCAGACCCTCGACCAGGACGGCATGCTCTTCGTCTGGCACGACCCCGAGGGCAACCCGCCGACGGACGACGTAGCCATCCCCCGCATCGAAGGCGCGCTCAGCGACGAGTGGAGCGACTGGGTCTGGTACACCACCACCGTCGACACCAACTGCCGCGAAATCGTCGACAACATCGTCGACATGGCGCACTTTTTCTACGTGCACTACTCCTTCCCGACGTACTTCAAGAACGTCTTCGAGGGGCACGCCGCGACGCAGTACATGCGCGGCGTCGCTCGCTCGGACATGCGTCCGCACGCAGCGGGTACCCCGAAGATGGTCGGCAGCAACTCCGTCGCCACGTACTTCGGCCCGTCGTTCATGGTCGACGACCTGACCTACGAGTACGAGGACTACAACGTCGACTCCGTGCTCATCAACTGCCACTACCCGGTCAGCGCGGACAAGTTCGTGCTTCAGTACGGCATCATCGTCAAGAAGTCGGATCGTTTCCAGGGTGAAGCTGCCGACGCGATGGCCGCGAACTTCGGCACGTTCATCGCCAAGGGCTTCGAGCAGGACGTCGAGATCTGGAAGAACAAGACTCGCATCGAGAACCCGCTCCTGTGCGAAGAGGACGGCCCGGTCTACCAGCTCCGCCGCTGGTACGAGCAGTTCTACGTCGACGTCGCGGACATCGCTCCCGAGATGACCGAGCGCTTCGAATTCGAACTCGACACCGCGCGCCCCGTCGCTGCTTGGCAGAAGGAAGTCGAAGACAACCTCGCTGCGAAGAAGGCAGAAGAAGATGCAGCCTCTTCAGTGCGCTGAGTGCAAGGCGCAGGTCCTGGTCCAGAAGAACAGTTGGGAACACACCACCGTTCAGTGGACCGACGAGGCCCGCGCGAAGTGCCTCGAAATTGCCGACGACCGTGAATTCGGCCGACGCGAGGGGCGCCCCGGCGCTCCTCGCAAGGAGTGCGGTGCGCTGATCGCCTCCATCGTGAACGCTGCAACGGCCGGCAAGCTCGAGATCCTCAACGACGAGCCGGTACCCAAGCCGATCGTCGACGACAGCGAGCCGGTACCGGCGCCGTTCCACTAGTCAAGCCAACATCTTTCGAAGAAGGTAGTAATGATCGATCCTCAGTACTACGGCCCGTGGGCAGTGATCGCCGGCGGTTCCGAAGGTGTCGGCTCGGGGTTCGCCGACGAGCTCAGCAAGATCGGCATCAATCTGGTGCTCATTGCCCGCAAGCCGGGTCCGCTCGAGGAAACCGCAGCCAAGGCACGCGCCAATGGCGTCGAAGTACGCACTCTCGCACTGGATCTGCTTGTTCCCGACGCGCTCGATCAGATCAAGGCCGTCACCGACGACGTCGAGGTGGGCTTGCTCATCTTCAACGCCGGCGCCAACAGCTACGGCCACGAGTTCGTCACCGGCGATCTGAAAGGCTTTGCCGGAGTCATCGAACTGAACATCAACAAGCAACTCGAACTCTCGCACCACTTCGGCGGTTTGATGAAGGATCGCGGACGCGGCGGCATCATGCTGCTCGGTTCGCTGGCCGGATTCATGGGCTCCGAGCACCAGAGCATCTACGCGGCGTCCAAGGCATTCGGACGCATCTTCGCCGAGAGCCTGTGGCTCGAGCTTCAGCCGTACGGCGTTCACGTCGTCGAGTTCATTCTCGGTGTCACACGCACACCGGCCATGATTCGTGCCGGCCTCAACTTCGACATCCCGGGCATGAACGTCGCGGAGCCCGAAGATGTTGCACGCGAAGGCCTCGAGCACCTTGCCGACGGCCCGATCTGGGTTGCCGCCGGAAACTACGAGGGTGCTCAGAAGCGCAGCGGCTTCCCCCGCGACAAGATGGTCAAGGGCGCTGCCGAAGCGATGCGTAAGCTGCTCAACCGCTGACAGGTGCTGTGCGCCTTTGTTAACCCCCCGACGTTAAGAAAGGCGCACAGCATGAGCGTCGACATCACCACTCTTCTCGACGAACGCGAGATCACCCGCTCCATCTTCGAGTTCGCCAGGGCCATGGACGCCCGCGACTGGGATGAAATCCACCGAATCATGACACCGGACGCCACCGCCGAACTGGGCACCGGAACTCTTCGTGGACCCTCCGAGGTCGTGGCCTCCATCCGCTCGTTCCTCGACGACTGCGGCCCCACCCAACATCTGATCGGCAATGTGCTGGTCGAGGTCGTCGGCGATCTTGCCACCAGCCGTGCGTATGTCAGCGACATGCATGTGGGCACCGGGAGCAAAGCTCATCTGAACTTCTACACCCTCGGCGACTATCACGATTCGTGGGCCCGGGTAGACGGAACCTGGCGAATGACGCACCGTACCAAGCATTCCCACGCCAGTCAGGGTTCCATCGAGGTTCTGGGCACCGGCCCCAGCGGTTGGCGACGGTAACTCAGCCCAGCATCGCGGATCGTCCGGTTGCGAGGGGACTCTTGCTGGTGAGTCCCCCGTCGACCACCAAGGTCTGCCCCGTCATGTAGCGGGATTCGTCCGACGCCAGGAAGACCATGGCATGAGCAATATCTTCCGGTTGCCCGAGGTAGGGCAGTGCATTTGCCTGCTTCATTCCTTCGATGACGTCGGCCGGGATGTTGTTCACCAACGCCGGCGTCAGAATTGCACCGGGGGCCACGCCGTTGCACCGGATGTTTTCCGGTCCGTACTGAACAGCAATGTACTGGGTCAGTCGGATCACCGCAGCCTTGGCCGCTCCGTAGGCCGACTGCAAGGAGTCGCCGATCAATCCACCGACAGAGGCGGTGTTGATGATCGATCCACCACCCGCTTCGATCATGTGCGGAATCGCCAGACGCGACGCAACCACAGTGCTGCGAGCGTTGAGCGCCATCACGCGATCCCACTCGTCCAAGTCCAACCGCAGCAGGTCGAGGTCTTTGCGCGGGTTGCTTCCACCCACGTGATTACACAGGACATTGACGCCACCGAATTCGGATACCGCTCGTTCGATCATTGCAGCAACGGCTTCTTCGTCCATGACATTGACGCCGAAACCTACTGCGGTACCGCCCAACTCACGAATGGAGGCGGCAGCTTCCTCCGCGTGTGACGCGTCGAGATCGGCAACCAGAACCTTCGCTCCTTCGGCTGCCATGAACCCGGCAGCAGCGCGGCCAATTCCGCTGGCTGCCCCCGTGATCACGACGTTCTTACCTTCGAGCCTGTTCATCTTCGCTCACTTTCGGGGCATCGCCTACGTCCGGATCTCACACGCCCGGCGACTACCCAATCACTACCAGTGAACGCCTGATCACCAACTCCCTTCAACTTTCTTGAATGAACTCACAAGTACGTGACGACGGTCCGTACACCTGCTACATCTGCGGCACTGTCTCTCCGAACTACCGGACGCCCAGCGGTCGGTCTCCGACGATCGAGATCCGGTCCATCACACGACGGGCCGGAAAGTAATCACTCGACGCATAGTGCTGACACGTCCGATTATCCCAGAAGGCAACGGTATTCGACTCCCACTTCAACCGGACCTGAAATTCCGGACGATTGACGTGCCGGTACAGCAGGGTGAGAAGTTCGTTCGACTCCTCTTGCGAAACCCCGACGATCCGTTGCGTGAAGGTCATGTTCACGAACAGGACTCGCCTGCCGCTCTCGGGAATGACTCGCACAACCGGATGCTGCACCGGCGGGAATTTGGGACGCAGCATTTCCACCGCGTCGGCCGGCATCGACTTTCCGAACGCATTGATCCAATCATGCTCGGCTTCAAGGTGTTCGATACGATCTTTGATGTCCTGCGGCAAGAGGTCGTAGGCCGCAGCAGTATCAGCCCATAACGTGTCGCCTCCAACTTCCGGCACCTCGACGGCCCGAAGAACTGCCGCAAAAGACGGATGCTCGTGCCACGTCACATCGTTGTGCCAGTTGTTCTCGACGCCCCCGACCATTGCATCCTTGGCCAGCGTCGTGACGTCGATGTCGGTCTGACCTGGCTGGGTGTACTTGAAGAACGGATGCTGCTCCAGCGAACCCCAGCGTTCCGCGAAGGCGCGATGCTCTGCACGGTCGATATCCTGATCCCGGAAGAACAGCACCTTCCACTCGAGCAAGGCGCGGCGCAGTTCGGCCATGACTTCCTCGGACAGGTCGCCGCTCAGTCTCAGTCCCGAGATTTCCGCACCGATGGTAGGCGTGTGCGCCTTGACCGCAAAATGGATATACGGCTGCGGTGCAACCGTTTCCGGATTCCGGTTTGCCACCAACGGGCCATAAGCAGCCAGTGGGTCCGTCGGGATCGGAAAGATCATGGTGGGAAACAGGACGGCCATCTTCAGACTCCTTCGAGTGCAGCGACAGTGAACCAGATCACCATCAACGTTAAGGATCATCCCTTAACCTGTCAATGCCTCATCCCAGCAGCACGCCCTTGATCTCGTTCTTGAGAACCTTTCCCACTTTCGATCGCGGCAGATCTTCCCAGACGAGGACTTCTTTCGGCGTCTTCACGCTTCCGATGCGAGCCTTCACGAAGGCCATGACCTCTACTCCGTCGATGACCGCTCCCTGATGCGGTTGCACGACGGCTACAACCCGCTCACCCCATTTGTCGTCCGGCAGACCGATCACCCCGCAGTCCTGAATTCCCGGATAGGCCATGAGTGCCTGCTCGACCTCCACCGAATAGACGTTGAATCCGCCGGTGATGATCATGTCCTTTGCACGGTCCACGATGAACAGGAAGTTGTCCTCGTCCAGATATCCGATATCACCAGTGTGATGCCACCCGTGTGCCGACGCTTCGGCGCTGGCTTCCGGATTCTTGAAGTACCCCGCCATCACCAGCGAACTGCGAATTACGACCTCTCCACGTTCTCCGCACCCGAGTAGTTGGCCCTTGTCGTTCATGATCCCGACGGTAACCAGCGGCGACGGGCGCCCGGCGGAGGACAGTCGCTCGGTGGCGATTGCCCCATCCGGGCCGAAATGATCTTTCGGTGCCATCGTCGAGATCATCATCGGCGCTTCGCTTTGTCCGAACAGTTGCGCCATGACCGGCCCGATCTTGGTGATTGCCTCCGCGAGCCTGGTCGGCGAGATGGGCGCAGCGCCGTACCAGAAGCATTGCAGCGAGCCAAGATCCGTGGCCGCCAGATCGGGATGCTCTAGCAGCATGTAGATGAGCGTCGGCGGCAGGAATGTGTGCGTGACTTTGTGTTTCTGTACGTTCTCCAAGAAGGCACCGAGATCTGGTTTCGGCATGATGACAATTTCCCCGCCCAACGCCATAATCGGAAAGCAGAGAACCCCGGCTGCGTGTGTCAACGGCGCCAACGCCAGATACACCGGACGCCCCTCGAAGGGGTAGCTCATCAAAGTGATCGCTGTCATCGTCTCGATATTGTGGCCGGTCAGCATCACACCCTTGGGACGCCCGGTGGTGCCTCCGGTCCCGACGAGCATGGTCACGTCGTCGGGCGGCGCCGCCTCCGATTCTTCGGCACCGAGCCAATTTTCGAGGGACGGTGCCCAGTCGGTCTCACCGTCGATGCAGACCAGCGTCACCAATTTCGGCAGCGCCTCCCTGATCGAGTCGACAAGAGGCGCATACGATTTCTGGAAGAACAGGGCACGGGTATCGAACAGATCCAACAGGTCTCGGTTTTCCGCAGCTTCGTTGCGCGGATTGATCGGGCACCACACCGCTCCCGCCCGGCTGATACCGAAGACGCACGAAAACGAGGTCGGATCATTGCCGGACAAAATGGCTACCTTGTCTCCCGGGGCAATTCCCGAGGCCCCAAGCGATGCGGCGAACCGGCGACTGAACTGTTGAACGTCGCCGTAGGTGAGCGTGCACTCCCCCATCGTCAGACATGGCGCGGTGGAACCGAGAGAGGCTCCCTTGTCGAGATAGTCGGTCAAACGCATAGCGGGAGCCTCTCCGGCAGAATCGGGTGGTGGTCTAGGTGTTGACGGTAATTTCGGGTTCCAGCGCCAACCCGAAGCTACGCAACGCACCCAACAGTTCGCGGTGGCCGAAGGCCTGGCACGCCGACGCCAATCCGACGCGCTTGGGCGGCTGCTGCAACAGCGAGTGCGCCGCATATGCCTGCAACAGGCCCGTCTGCTTGTAGTTGCAGTTGCCGTGGATCACGACATGGGCACGGCCGAGCGGACCGGACGCGTATACCGAGTCCATCGACGTGTTGATGCGCGGGTTTTCGCGCGGCGGCATGCCTGCCTGCACCGAACCGGCGATTTCCGCCAGCGCCGCCTCCTGCTGATCCGCGGGCAACGTCTTGATCTGCTCTTCCACCATCTTCTGTGTGGCAACAACGCCTTCCATCACAGAGCGGTCGAACACGCCACCCGCGGCCTTGACGTTGGATACGCGCGGGTCGTTCTTGAACCACACCGGATGGCAGGTTCCACCCCACGGCAGGGCCAGTGCCGTCTCGTGCTGCCCCGGAACAACAACGTCGAAGGTTGAACCGGGCGCCCACTGCACGTACTTGTTCTGCTCGAGGTAGTACCAGTTGGCTTTGAGGATCGTGAAGATGGTCTGAGTGGATGCGTAGGTGGGAAATCCCTTCCACAGCACCAGAATATCGAGGGTGTCGAGTCCCGGATTCTCCAGCGCGATGTTGGCGGCAATCTCACCGGTCGTGTACATCTGCGCAATACCGGGTGAGAGCAACAGGCCCTTCTCCTGGTACTTGTCGCCGAACTTCTCTTGGACGTCGAGAACCCAGTCCTGCTCGCCGGTGGTGTCCATGTAGTGGCAGCCGGCGTTGAGCGCCGCCTCTACTACGGTGCCGCCCAACTTGATGAACGGGCCAACCATGTTGCTGACTACCTGTGCGCCGGTGAACAGTTCGGTCAATGCTTCCACCGTGTGCTCCACCTCGACCACTTCGTGATCAACAGTGTCGAGGCCGGGAATCTTGTCGAGCACTTCTTGGATGCGTGCGGCATCTCGGCCGGCGGCGATGAACGGAATGTTGAATTCCCGCAGGTATTCACACACGAGGCGTCCCGTGTACCCGGAAACGCCGTAGACGACGACTGGCTTCTTGTCAGACATGGTGGTTGAACCTTTCGAAGTTGGGGTCGAGCTGAAAATGACTGTGTGGGTTACATACCCATGCCGCCGTCGACGGGCAGGCCGATACCGGTAATGAAGCGTGCAGCATCCGAGGACAGGAAGACGACGGCGTCCGCCATGTCGTTCACTTCACCGAGACGTCCGAGCGGTGTGAGGCCGATGACGTCGCCCACGGCCGCCTCCGCACTGGGCCACAAACCGAGCTTCTCCATGTCCGACGCGAGACCCAGACCCATCTCTGTCGCGACAAGCCCCGGATAAACGCAGTTCACGCGTACGCCGTAGCCGAGCTTGCCGGACTCCGTCGCAGCAACGCGAGTGAAACGGTCGACGGCGGATTTGGTGGCCGAGTATCCACTGATTCCGGGAAACGGGATCGTCGCGGCAACCGACGAGATGTTGATGATGGACCCGCCGCCACCCGCTATCCCACCAGGCCGCATGCTGCGCAAACCGTGTTTGGTGCCGAGAGCGGTGCCGAGAATGTTCACCTCGCACATCCGTCGGATGTCATCCGCGTCCAGGTCCACCACCAGTGAAGAGATTTCAATGCCCGCATTGTTGACGAGAATGTCGAACCCGCCCAGGGTCTCCGCGGTGGCAGTGACCGCGTCAGCCCAATTGGCGTCGTCGGTGACGTCGAGCCTGACGAAGCCGGTCTTGGCTCCGCCGGAACCGACGGCTTCCGCGGTTGCCCGGCCCTCGTCTTCGAGAACGTCGCCGATCATCACCGACGCTCCCGCCTGTGCCAACGCTTCCGCCATTCCAGCACCGAGACCCTTGGCGCCGCCCGTGACCAGCGCTTTTCGTCCCTCGAGATCAAACACGCTCATTTTTCACTGCCTCCATGACTGAAATGAATCTCGCGATGCCACCGTTCACAGCGACGCTGCCAAGTGGCGTGAGTCACATAGTATTCAACTTTGGACGAGTGTCAAGAGAAATCTTGACGACTGTCAAGATTTTGTTACACGCTCGTCAAAGAGCAGGGACTACACTGTGTCCAGCAGCCGGTCATACTGATGGAACAATTCGCAGGAACAGGACGTAACGCCGTGACTACCACCGTCGAGAATGCAAGTGGGACAACTAAAAAGGGTTCCCCGAGCAATGCCGACAAGGTCTCACGTCGGCAGGTCGACAAGTTCTCCGAACGACGCGATCAGTTGGCCGAAGCGGCGTTGCAAACGCTCGCCGAACTCGGCTACGCGCGTACGAGCCTGCGCGAAATCGCTCAGAACTCCGAGTTTTCCCACGGCGTCCTGCACTACTACTTCAGCGACAAGGTCGACCTCATCACGCACTGCGTGCGCCACTACAAGGCACGCTGCGTCACCCGCTACGACGGCATAGTCTCCACCGCGCAGACACCCGCAGAGCTGCGGGCCGGATTCGGGGCCATCCTGGCCGAGACCATGCTCAACGAGGCGACGATGCACCGGCTCTGGTACGACCTGCGGGCACAGTCTCTGTTCGAGGACTCTTTCCGCGCAGACGTAGCCGCAATCGATGCAAGCCTCGAAAGCATGATCTGGCGCATCGTCAGCCGCTACGCAGAACTCCTCGACACCGAACCCACCATCACGCCTTCCGCTATGTACGGAGTTTTCGACGGCCTGTTCCAACAGAGTCTGCTTCGTCATTTCTCCGGCGACGAGAGCGCCGCTACGTATCTGTCCGACACTGTGCAGTCGATACTCTTACAGGTGGTGCCCACTCCGCACGCCTAACGGACTGCGATGCTTTCCGCGACAAACCTTGCGCCACGGTCGAATTCGACAAGCACGTCGAATTCGGCATCCTGACGCCAGAATCTGACCAGCGTGCCGTAGACGCCACCGATCATCTGCGCCAGGAACAACGGTGGATAGTCGGTTCGAACTTCACCGGCATCGAGACCGGCAGCGACAATGCGCAGCAGTTCCACGTGAAACCGCTTGTCGTGGGAGGCTCCCGCACCGGACGCGGCAAAGTCGCGTTCCAATTCCGTTGTCACCATACGTAAATAGCGTGGATGCTTCACCGACTGCAGTGCAAAATCCTCGAAAAGTTTGACGATTCGGTCCGTCGTGGACATCGGTGCCCCCATCAGCTTGTCCACCATGGACGCAAGCTGATCCAGATGGTCGCTGTGCAGCGCTTCGAGAACCGCATCCTTGCCCTGGAAATAGTTGAAGAACGTGGCCCGCGAAACTTCTGCCCGCTCAGCGATGTCTTCGACGGTAGTGCTGGCAAATCCCTGTGCCGAGAAGAGAACACGAGAGGCGGACAGCAACCGATCATTGGTGTCACGCTTGTTCTGTTCACGTTTGGAAACCACGTCTTTGGAAACTGTGTCTCTGGAAACCACGCGGACTCGCCTCCTCAGCGCTGGGCCGTGCAATCAGCGTACGGAAGAATTTAGATGGACTACAGTCCAATTATGTCGACTGTAACCACTGAACGCCAGGGCAAGGTACTCGTCATTCGGATCGAACGCGAAGAACGACGTAACGCGATCAACCGCGAAACCGCCGAAGGCATCGAATCCGCCCTCGATCTCCTCGACGACGATCCCCAGCTGTGGGTCGGCATCATCACCGGCACGAACACTGTCTTCAGCGCCGGCACCGACATCCGTGAGCGTGCCGACCTTCGGATGCCGCGTGGTGGCGAATACGGCATCATCCGGCGGCAACGCACCACACCGTTGATTGCAGCAGTCGAGGGATACGCACTGGGCGGCGGATTCGAAATCGCCTTGGCCTGCGACCTTGTTGTTGCCTCTCGCACAGCACAATTCGGCCTTCCTGAGACCCGCCGCGGGCTGGTCGCCACGTCGGGCGCCCTGTTCCGGGCGCCACGCGCCTTACCCCTCAACGTTGCTCGTGAACTGCTGATTACCGGCCGCACACTCGATCCCGAGCGCGCCCTGAACCTGGGCGTCGTCAATTCGGTGACCGAACCGGGCAAGGCACTCGAAGAAGCCCTGACCATGGCGTCGCAAATCTGCGAATCCTCCCCCACCTCCGTAAGCCTGACCTTGAAGTCGGTGAATGCCCTGTACACAGAAGATGATTCGCAGGGCTGGGAAGTCACCGACACGGCGCGCGATCACATCCTGGCGTCACCGGACATCGCCGAAGGACTCGACGCATTTGCCAACCGCCGAGTGCCCCGCTGGAACAACGTCCCGAGCGCGTGAGCTACCAGCATTCGGGACAGATTCCCTATAGGGCTGGTGGGAAAGGTTGCCAGGCGGTTACAGTCACTGGCGTGATGGGATTCGGCGCATATACGACACGCACGCTGCTGACGCGGCGTCGCCATGTCGATTTTGCGCACGTCTGTACCTCTGGGTGTCCGATCTTCTGATCGGACCTACTTCCGCGGTCACCGCCCGCGGAAGGTATTCGTATGCTCACCCAGATCAGGGGATCTTTCTGTCATGACCACCGCTTCCGTTTCACACCTGAGTTCCGTTGTCGCCGCGAACGCTGACGCGATCGGCAAGGATTCCGGCAAGGCTCACGTCGTCTTCAAGGCGTCGGCGCAAGCCCACGATGCTGTCGCCAGCACAGTTACGCTCGGCAAATACAGCGTCGAGGTCGACGAACCGCCGGCCCTCGGAGGCGAGAACACGGCCGCCAATCCGGTCGAGTACTACCTCGCGTCACTTCTGTCCTGCCAGGTAGTGACCTACCGAGTCTGGGCAGACAAGCTCGGTATCGCGCTCGACGACATCTCCGCCCGCGCCGAGGGCGACCTCGACGTGCGCGGCTTCTTCGGATTCGACGACGCTGTCCGCCCCGGCTTTTCCGAGGTTCGTGTTGTCGTCACACTGACCGGCCCGGAATCGCGTGAGCGCTACCTGGAGTTGCAGGAGACGGTCGACGCTCATTGCCCCGTGCTTGATCTCACCCGCAATCCCGTCCCAGTGCATACAGTCGTCGAAACTGCCTGACCCGCATCAATCACCTTCACTACGGAGTATGAATTCATGAGCGAGAACACCCCAGCCCCGACGGATCCGACCGCCAACTGGTCGTTCGAAACCAAGCAGGTCCACGCCGGACAGGGCCCGGACAGCGCCACCAATGCCCGGGCACTGCCGATCTACCAGACCACCAGCTACGTCTTCGACAGCACGGACCACGCTGCTGCACTCTTCGGCCTCGCCGAACCCGGCAACATCTACACCCGCATCATGAACCCGACGCAGGACGCCGTCGAACAGCGCATCGCCGCCCTCGAAGGCGGAGTCGCAGCGCTGCTGGTCGCATCCGGTCAGGCAGCGGAGAGCTTCGCGATCCTCAACCTCGCCGAAGCCGGTGACCACATCGTCTCGAGCCCGCGCCTGTACGGCGGTACGTACAACCTTTTCCACTACACGCTGCCCAAGCTCGGTATCACCGTCGACTTCGTCGAAGATCCGGACAACCTCGAGCATTGGCGTGAAGCCATCCGTCCGAACACCAAGGCGTTCTACGGGGAAACCATCTCCAACCCCAAGAACGACGTGCTCGACATCCCGGGCATCAGCGCGATCGCCCATGAGAACGGCATCCCGCTGATCGTGGACAACACGGTCGCAACTCCATACCTCATCCAGCCCTTGAAGCACGGCGCCGACATCGTCGTCCACTCAGCCACCAAATACCTTGGCGGACACGGCACCGCGATCGCCGGCGTCATCGTCGACGGCGGAACCTTCGACTGGACCCAGGGACGCCACACCAACTTCACCACCCCGGATCCCAGCTACCACGGCGTCACCTTCGCCGACCTCGGCGCACCCGCCTACGCCCTCAAGGCCCGCGTACAGCTCCTGCGCGACCTCGGTTCGGCAATCGCACCGTTCAACGCGTTCCTGATCTCGCAAGGCATCGAAACATTGAGCCTGCGTATCGAGCGCCACGTGTCCAACGCGCAGAAGGTTGCCGAGTTCCTCGACGGCCGCGCCGAGGTGACATCGGTCGCCTACGCGGGACTGCCGTCATCCCCGTGGCACGAGCGCGGAAAGCAGCTGGCACCCAAGGGCACCGGCGCGATCGTGGCGTTCGAGCTGGCAGGCGGGGTCGACGCGGGCAAGAAGTTCGTCAACGCCCTGACACTGCACAGCCACGTCGCCAATATCGGTGACGTCCGCTCACTTGTCATCCACCCCGCGTCGACGACACACTCGCAGCTCACTCCCGAAGAGCAGCTCGCTTCCGGAGTCACTCCAGGACTCGTCCGACTCGCGGTCGGAATCGAAGGAATCGACGATATCCTCGCCGACCTCGAAATCGGTTTGGCTGCAGCAGCTTCCTGATCACTGACAACAAAAGGGCTCGGCCCCGACATGAAAGTCGGGGCCGAGCCTTTTGCCTGTGGAACTAGCTCTTGGGCGTGAAGGCCGCAAGCGGTTCGCTTGCCGACCAGTCATGACCCCAGTAGCTGTCCGCTGTGATTTCCTCAGCGGTGTAGAACGTTTCGTCGACCAGCATTCCCTCGCAACCGAACTCGAGGTCCCATCCACCGGGTGCGCGCACGTAGAACGACACCATCTTGTCGTTCGTGTGGCGTCCCAGGGTCGAAGAGATCGTGAAGCCGAGCTTGGCAACACGATCGAGTGCCTGACCAACGGAGTCGAGGGTCTCGGCCTCCATCATCAGGTGCACCAGACCGGGCTCGTCCACCGGCGGGGCCGGGCACAGGGCCAGGCTGTGGTGACGCTGGTTGACGCCCATGAACCGGACACGGCGAGCCGGCGGCGGGGCATCGATACCGCCGAGGCGGATGGAGCCGCGCGGCAGGAAGCCGAGAACCTCGGTGTAGAAGGTGTGCGCTTCGTCGAAACGCGTAACCGGGAGCACGACGTGACCGAGCCCCTGATCGCCGGTGACAAAGCGTCCACCGTGCGGGGTGACCAGCGGGCTGTGGTCGAGAACCGGTCCGAAGAAGACCTCGACACGGTTGCCGTTGGGATCGTCGAATGCGATGACCTGCTCGGCGTCGCGGTAGCTGGCGTCGGCCTCGGAGAGGATCTCGACCTCGACGCCGGCCTTCTCGACAGCTTCGCGAACACGCTGAAGAGCGAACTGATCGCGCACTTCCCAGCCCACTGCGAGCGCCTTGTCCGACTCACCCGGAAGGACGATCAGTCGCGAGCGACGCTCGTCCAGGCGGAGGTAGAGGCCGTCGGGTTCCGGGCCACTACCGACCGCGAGTCCGAGTCCGTCAACCACGAGCTCGCGCCAGCGAGCCACGTCCTGCGTTTGGATCCTGAGATATCCCAAGCCCCGAATTTCAGTCATGCCTAACCGTCCTTGAATCGAAAATGTTTGTGGGACTAGATCATCGAGCGGTGGATACCCTGCGGCTCGCCACCGAGCTGAGTCAGGGTCGACGCGTGGAAGATCGATCCGGGCACGTGGATGGCGTGCGAGAGACCCGCATGGGCGTCACGCCAGAATCGCTGCATCGGGGTGCTGAGCTGAAGTGCCCCGCCACCCGAACGCGCGAAGATCTCGTCCACTGCGCGCACCGCACGCCACGCAGCAGCCGTCTGCGTGCGTCGGCCGATGGAACGAAGCTCGAACGATACTTCCTGACCCTTTTCGGTCATGTCCCAGAAACGGTCGACCGTCTCGAGGATCGCCGCACGAGAAGCAGCGATCTCTGCAGCGGCCTCGCCGATGGCAAAGAGAACGTACGGATCTTCCTTGATCGGGACACCGCTGACCGTGACGCGCTCACGCTGGGCTGCGATGTTGCAGGCCAAAGCACCTTCGGCGATACCGATCAGTGAGGACGTGATGCCGAGCGGGAAGATGCAGGAGAACGGGAACTTGTACAGGGTCTCCGTGCGGCCGGCTTCCTTCCATGCGCTGCCGTCGTACACCTTGGAAGCGTCGATGGTGCGGTAGCCGGGGAGGAAAGCGTCCTTGACGATGAGGTCCTTGGAGCCGGTGCCTCGCAGGCCGACGACGTTCCAGCTGTCCTGATCGATGTCGTAATCGCTGCGCGGAAGCAGGACGTGAAGGTGCTTCGGCGGCATGAGGGGCTTGCCCTCGGCGTCACCGACCATCGCACCGATCATGACCCAGTCACAGTGATCCGTTCCCGAGGAGAAAGACCAGCGACCGTTGAGGATGTAGCCACCGTCGACGGGACGGGCAACGCCCATCGGTGCGTACGGGGAAGCCATCCAGGTGTCAGGGTTCTCGCCCCAGACCTCTTCCTGAGCCTTCTTGTCGAAGAACGCAAGCTCCCACGGGTGGACGCCGACGATGCCGCTGACCCAGCCGGTTGCGCCGTCCATCGCGCCGATAGCCATTGCCGTCTCGGCGAACTCACGCGGGTGCGATTCCAGCCCACCGAATTCCTTGGGCTGGAACATGCGGATGACGCCGGAATCACGAAGGCGCTTCGCGTTGCCGTCCGACAGCTGCATGAGCTTGTCGCCCTCGACGCCGCCGGCGCGGATCTCGTCGGCGAACTGAGAGATGTTGTCTAGAACCTGTCCCATGGTTTTCTCGGCTTTCTGGTTTCGGTACCCGGCGAATGCCTAGGCAGACTTCTTCGCGGCGAGTCCAAGCGCGATGTAGATCAACTGGTCTTCCTGCCCACCAACAACCTTGCGGCGGAAAACTCGTTGCGTATCACTGAGCATCGCGTCCTCCTGGAAGATCTGGCGAGGTGAAAATCTGTTGGTGAAACCGTGGCAGGTGCGGCTCGGTAGTGCAGAAATGCTTCCCGGTGAGTGGGAGCAGCCCGTGCGCCTTTGTGAGGGCCTGCCGGAAAGGCGCACGGGGCTAGTCGACCTTCACTGTGGCGACTGTCTTCAGCTGTCGGTTTCCGGGCGGGTGAGGAAGGCAAGAACGGCCGAGACCCACGCGTCGCGGGCTTCGATCATCGTCCAGTGACCGCACTTGGGGAAGATGTGTACTTCACCGTTGGGGATGTCGCGCATCGGCAGAATCGCCATGTCGACTGGGCTGACGCGGTCATCACGCCCCCAGGTGAGCAGTGTCGGAGCCTTGATCTTGTTCAGCTGTGCCCAGTACGGGACGGCCGTCGATGTAGCGGCGGCGGCGCCCATGGCAGCCATGGCCTTGCTGCTGTACATACGACGCGCGATCTCGAGGGTCGTCGGCTCGGTGGCGAGCGCCCAACGCTCTTCGATGAGCTGCTCGGTGACCACGGCGGGGTCGTAGACCATCGACTGCAGCCAGCGGATCAGGCCCTCGCGGGTGGGGTTGTCGGTGAATTCCATGAGGAGCTTGATGCCCTCACCGGGGCCGGGCGAGAAGGTGTTCTTGCCCATGCCGCCGATGGTGACGAGCTTGCTGACGCGGTGCGGTTCGTCGATCGCGACCTTGGTGGCAACGATGCCGCCCATGGAGTTGCCGATCAGGTGGACGGGACCGAGGCCCAGTCCGTCGAGGAACGCGCTGACCGAAGCCTGAGCCATCATCATCGGGTGGCCGTCGCCGGGGTCGCTGACGCCGAAGCCGGGGAACTCGAGCACGTAGCAGTGGAAGTGCTTGGCGAAGTCCGCGAGAACGCCGCGGTAGTTGCGCCAACCGGTGACTCCGGGGCCCGATCCGTGCAGCAGCACCAGCGGCGGACCGTCTCCGGCCTCGTGATAGCGGAGCACACCGAGATCGGTCTGCAGCTCTTTCAGAGTGTCCTCGTAACTCAGTTCAGTCGTCATACTCCGAACGGTGCCACCACCACCGCTGAGCTGCTACGAATCGTCCCGATCAGCGAGACAGAAAGGGCAGGAAAGCTCAGATCCACTGCTCGGTGGACGCCGCCAGAAGACGGTCCATCGTGTCTGCCGAGAAGGTGTTGGTCGGGATCGGAGGAGCCTTGCGGCCACGGCGCGGCGCACCCAGTTCGGGGTACAGCGACCGCGAGACCTCACGGGCCGCGTCGACTACCAACGGGGCAACTCGCTCGAGTTGAGCGGTCCGCATGTCGCCACACAGCGCGATGCTGCCGACAGGGCCTTCATGCCCACGAATCGCCGCTGCCACACACGCCAGACCGCGAGCGGATTCACCGCGCTCGAAGGCCAAGCCTCGACGCTGACGGATGCGGTTGAGTTCCTGATGCAAAATGCCGATCTCCGCGATGGTGTTCTCGGTACAGCGCGGAAGAGTCGCGCCGAACAAAGCGTCGACGCGCTCGGGATCGATCCACGCGAGCATTGCCTTGCCACCCGCGGTGGAGTGCGCCAGAACCCTGCCACCGACACGTGACGGGAGCGCAGCGGCAAAACGGCCGCCGACCTTGTCGAGGTAGACGCTTTCGCGGCCGTCGAGCACAGAAAGGTGCACAACCATTCCGGTCTGCAGATGCAGTTCGTGCAGAAGGGGCGCAGCAGCTTCACGAATCTGGCTGTGGCCACCGTCGCCGCCACCGAGGCCGAGCGCCCGCCGTCCGAGGCAGTAACCGAACGATGCATGGTCGACCCAGTCGAGCTTCACGAGCTGATCGAGAATGCGATGAACGGTGGAGCGCGGCAACTGCGTGCGGCACGCCACCTCTTCCAGGGTGAGCCGTGCTGCGCGTCCGTCGAAGGCGTCGAGAATCAGCGTCATCCGTTCGACCATCGACGGCGGCAGGTCCTTTTTGACCTGTGCACTGGTCGGCTGAGTAGTGGTCATGGTGTCGTTGATTTCAACGATGGTCATTGACGCCTCCCGGAAACTGGAATTGATTCTAGTGACTATAACCTAGGTCACAGTATCTGGAAAGCCGATCCGGCAATCTCATCCCGATCAGCGGAAATTTCGGTGTCACGACAGGTCTTCCACAGCTATAAACACTCGATGCACCTCGGACTTGTCACACCGGTACTGATCCAGCACCCCAGCACCCGATCAGACTGGGAAGCCATGGCCGAAATCGACGAGGTCGCACAGATCGCCGAAACTGCCGATCGCCTCGGTTTTCACCATCTGACCTGCAGTGAACATATCGCAGTTCCCGCCGAAATCGCCGAAGAACGCGGTGGAACCTACTGGGATCCGCTGGCAACTCTCGGATATCTTGCAGCCCGAACACGCACAATTCGGCTCGCAACCCAGGTGCTCGTACTGGGATACCACCACCCGCTGGAGATCGCGAAGCGATACGGAACGCTGGATCGAGTCAGCAACGGCCGACTTGTCCTGGGCCTCGGAGTCGGAACGCTGAAAGAAGAATTCGATCTCATAAACGCTCCGTTCACCGATCGTGGCGCTCGCGCCGACGACGCCATTGCAGCGCTACGCACCTCGCTCTCCACTCCGCTCCCGGAGTACCACGGCGAGTTCTACGACTACTCGGGATTTGTCGTCGAGCCCCACGCCGTCCAGCCGCGCGTGCCACTGTGGATCGGCGGCCGCACCAAGCGCTCACTGCGCCGAGCGCTGACCCACGGCGACGGTTGGGTGCCCTTCGGACTGCGCCTCTCGGAACTTGCCGACATGCTCGCGGCAGCGCCGCTCCCCGAGAACTTCGACGTCGTCCTGTCCACCGGCGCTGCCTTCGATCCGCTCGGCGACCCGGAACGCGTCGTCCGCTCACTCACCCGGCTCCGCGACGCCGGTGCCACCATCGCCAGCACGTCGATCAGCGCGTCGAGCGCAGATCACTTCGGTGAACAACTCGAAGAGCTTCACCGCCTCGCCCTCGCCGAGGGCGTCGATTTCACCTGATCGATCCACTTCGTCTACGTAAGGAATGCCGATGACCGACGCCACCGCACTGAGCGACTCTCTTGCCCTGGTCGAATCACTGATTGCCCGGGTCGAACTGCTCGAAGACAAGTTGGCGATCACCGAACTGCTCACCGCGTACAGCCCCGCCGTCGACAGCGGGTCCGCCGACGAGGTCGCAAATCTGTGGCTCGAGGACGGCGTCTACGACGTCGACACGGGAGCAATGCACGGCCACGGCGAACTGCGCGCCATGGTGCGCAGCGCCTCTCATCAGAACTGGATCATGAACGGTGCGGCGCACATGATGACGCCGGCACATATCCGCATCGACGGCAACAAAGCCGTCGCCACCTGCCATTCGCAGCTCGTGATCAAGGATCCCGAGAACCCGTCCGGATTCAAGGTTCTTCGCATCACCGCGAACCGGTGGGAACTGGTCAAGAACGACGGCGTCTGGAAGGTCGAATTGCGTACGAATGCGCTCCTCGACGGTCGTCCCGAAGCCCGCGCCCTCCTGGCCGCCGGGGTGGTGAAGTAGCTTTCAGCTCGGCCCGGAAGTCATCCAGCGCGCCCCTCACAAAACGCGCTGGATGACTTCGAGCTAGTTAGCTTCTGCCAAAGTTGCCTTGGCCCAACGGTAGTCAGCCTTGCCACTGGGAGAACGCCGGATTTCCGACACACTCACGACGGTACGAGGCACCTTGTACCGAGCGACCTGCGACGCGCAATGCTCACCGATTTCGGCGAGGTTCGGAACGTCGAAACCTTCACGGGTGGTGATGACCGCAGCCACGCGCTCGCCGAACTTCTCGTCCGGCACACCCGCGACCAGAGCGTCGAGAACCGCGGGATGGCTCTTGAGTGCCTGCTCGACCTCTTCGGGGTAGACCTTCTCGCCACCGGTGTTGATGCACTGAGAACCGCGGCCCAGCAGAACGATCGAGCCGTCGGCTTCCACGCGGCCGATGTCGCCGAGCACAGACATCCGAACACCGTCGATGACGGGGAACGTAGCTGCCGTCTTCACGGGATCGTTGAAGTAACCGACCGGAACGTGACCGGAACGGGCAATGTACCCGGTATCCGGTGAACCGGGCTCGAGCGGACGCATCCGCTCGTCGACAACACGAGTCTCGTCGCGAGCAGCGATCCGCATCAAGCCGTCCGGGCCGATCTCGAGGTTGCCGTCGACGCCGGACTCGGACGAACCGAAACCGTCACGGATGATCAGGTTCGGAATAATCGACTTCAACTGCTCACGCAGGGAAAGCGAGAACAACGCTCCGCCGGACGAGACCATACCCACCGTACCGAGGTCGTACTCCGCGGCGTTCGTAGCCAATTCGTCGGCGAGCGGGCGTGCCATCGCGTCTCCGACGACGGTGATGGAGACTGCCTTTTCGCTTCCGGCAAGCTGCAGCGTCTTCTTCGCGTCGAATCGTGCCATCAGAATTGCGTTGGCGCCCATGAAGAATCCGGTGAACAGCGAGTACGACGCTGCGCCGTGCATCAGCGGGGCCGTGCTGAGCATGTTCATCGCGGGGACGTGCGGCACTGCGGCGTACAGATCTTCGGCCTTGACATGCGGCGGACCGAACGGGTTTCCACCGGTGAGCGCGGCGAAGTAGAAGTCCTCGTGACGCCACATGACACCCTTGGGCATACCCGTGGTGCCGCCGGTGTAAATGACAAACAGATCGTCTTCGCTACGTGGCCCGAAGTCCCGCTTGGCCGACTGCGCCTGCGTTGCAACGTCGTAACTGATGCTGTCGACGCCGTCAAAGTCCGCTTCACCAACGACGACAACATGCTTGACGCCCGGAGTTGTCGGCAGGATCGACGAAACGGTGTCGGCAAACTCCTCGTCGACGATGAGCGCGACCGACATGGAATCGTTGTAGAGGTACGTCAGCTCGGCATCGACATAGCGGTAGTTGACGTTGATCGGCACTGCGCGAATCTTGAGGCAGCCCAACAAGCTTTCGACATACTCGATGCTGTTGCGCATGTGCAGCGCAACGTGATCTCCCGGTCCGACGCCCACACTCGCCAGGTGATGGGCGATGCGGTTGGAGCCTTCGTCGAGTTCCGCGTAGGTCCGTCGACGCCCGTCGCACACAAGTGCCGTGCGATCCGAGTTCAAGTCCGTTACACCCTCGTACAGATCTGCCAAATTCAGTGACACTGTTGGTGCCTTCCGTTATTTCAGGTGCGACCGGTCCGGTCCGGCCGCATCTATTGGTACTTCGAGTGCGTCATCCGCCGATCCGACGCCCCAACATCGATGCCAGGAGCTGCGCAGATCCTCCTGTTGTTCCACCCGATGCAGCCAGAGCGGATCCTGCTTTGAGGATCTCCGACGATTGGCTGGGGCGTAGATGCTTCCGAGCAGGCGAGTCGTTGAACATGGGGTGCTCCGGGCAGAGTTGGCGGTGACGCAAGTGCGTGCGCGCCCTGTCGGCGCGTAGCCACAAGGTGGCATGTCCAGCTCGTGACCTACATCACCGCTCCCACTGACCGGGACTGTAGTGTTCTGGCTCGCATTTCTGATCAAAACTAGAACTAATTCTGATTTTGACTTTGCTAGTTTTGCGGAATTTACCCCAAGATAGCTTCAACAAATTAGAATGAATACTAATTTCTGACCCGGATCGAAGGAGCACGACATGACGCAATCACTGAGCTTGGAAGGCAAAGTAGCCGCAGTCACCGGTGCCGGCGCCGGACTCGGCCGCGCAGAGGCACTCGGCCTCGCAGCAGCCGGCGCAGCCGTCATCGTCAACGACATGGGCCCCGCGGCCAATGACGTGGTCGACGAGATCAAGGCCGCAGGCGGACAAGCCATCGCCATCACCGGCGACGTCTCCGACTGGTCGCTCGGCGCGCGCTTCGTCGAGGAAGGCGTCAAGAACTTCGGCTCCTTCGACATCCTCGTCAACAACGCAGGCATCCTGCGCGACAAGATGATCTTCAACCTGACCGAATCCGACTGGGACGACGTCATCCGCGTGCACCTCAAGGGCCATGCCGCAACCTCCCATGCAGCCGCAGTGCACTGGCGCGCCGCCAGCAAGGCAGCCGACGCCCCCGTCTACGGCCGCATCATCAACACATCCTCCGAAGCCTTCCTCTTCGG
Organism: Rhodococcus sp. NPDC056743; assembly: GCF_042790355.1. NCBI lineage: Bacteria > Bacillati > Actinomycetota > Actinomycetes > Mycobacteriales > Nocardiaceae > Rhodococcus > Rhodococcus sp. NPDC056743. The sequence continues at coordinate 137,876 of NZ_JBHTZI010000002.1, forward strand.
CAGTGCCGGACAGCCCAACTACTCGGCAGCCAAGGCCGGCATCACGGCTCTGACGCTCTCCAGCGCAGCCGGCCTCTCCCGTTACGGCGTCCGCAGCAACGCAATCTGCCCGCGTGCCCGGACGGCCATGACTGCAGGTGCATTCGGCGAGAACAACACCGGCGTCACCGGCCTCGATCCGCTTGCACCCGAGCGTGTTGCCACGCTGGTCAGCTACCTGGCTTCGCCCGCTTCGGACGAGATCAACGGACAGGTCTTTGTCGTATACGGCAAGATGGTGGCGCTGATGGAAGCACCGAAGGTCGAGAACCGTTTCGACGCAGCCGGATCCGCGTTCACCGTCGAAGAGCTCGGTGGTCAGCTCACGTCGTACTTCTCGGGTCGTGGACCCTACGAGAACTACGCCGCCTACAGCGTCGCCGGCCTCGAGAAGATCGCACTCGCAGTCGACGAGACCGCAACCGTATAAGCAGCATTCACAGAAGAAGGAGCGTTTTCATGAGGTTGAACGGCAAGGTAGCGATTGTCACCGGCGGCGCCGGTGGTATCGGTCGCGCGATTACCCGAGTCTTTGCCCGTGAAGGCGCGAAGGTCCTGTTCGTCGACATCAACGACGAACAGGGCCAGGCCCTCGAGCAGGAACTGGCCGGATCCGGGAAGTTCCTCAACGTCGACCTTGCTGCCGCAGGTTCGGCCGAGCAGATCCGTGACGCCGCACTCGCGGCGTTCGGCAAGCTCGACATCCTGGTCAACAACGCTCACGCGTCCCGTCAGGCGCCGTTGCTGGAAACCACGCAGGACATGTTCGATCTGTCCTTCAACACCGGCTTCTACCCCGTTGTCCACCTGATGCAGGCATGCCACGACGAACTTGCGAAGACCAAGGGTTCGGTCATCAACTTCGCGTCCGGTTCCGGCTTGGACGGTATGCCCACCCAGACCTCGTACGCAGCGGCCAAGGAAGCGGTGCGCGGCCTGACCCGCGTCGTCGCCAACGAGTGGGCGCCGGAAGGCATTCGAGTCAACGTGGTCTGCCCGTTTGCCGCCACCGAAGGCGTCGTCAAGTGGCAGGAGGCCTTTCCTGAGCGCGCAGCGGCATCGGTCGCCAAGGTGCCTCTCGGCCGCATCGGTGACCCCGAAACCGACATCGCTCCCGTCGTAGTGTTCCTCGCGAGCGAGGATTCCAAGTACATGACGGGCCAGACATTGATGGCGGACGGCGGCAGCATCAAGCTCCGCTGAACACCCGCTCTTCTCGGTGAGAGTTCAGCTCACCGAGAAGAGTTTGTCAGCGTTGTCGTGAACAACGGCACGCAACCACTCGTCACCGAGGTCGAATCGCGTAAGCGCCTGTAGTGCGTTGAGATACGGGTACGGAATGTTCGGGAAATCGCTCCCGAAGAGGATCCGGTCCTGCAGGTCGATCAGGCGGGAGACATCCGATGTCGGGAATGCACACTGCTCTTCCGTGAAATCCGTGAACGCCATGGTCGTATCCAGTCGCACATTCCCGTATACCTCTGCAAGTTCGAGGAATTCGCTGTACTCAGGCATCCCCATGTGCGCGATGATCAGCGGCAGTCTCGGGTAGCGCGCCAGTAGAGAAGCAATGCGATCGGGCCCCGTGTACTTCCCCGGCGCCGGTCCCGATCCACAGTGGATCACGATGGGCGTCTCGGAGTCCTCGAGCTGACCCCATACCTTGTCGAGCAGCGGATCGTTCGGGTCGTAGTTCCCGACCTGGATGTGGGACTTGAAGATTCGCGCTCCCGATTCCAAAGCCTTTCCGACGTACGACGCGGCCGTCTCCTCGGGATAGAACGTAGCCGTGTGCAGGCAATCCGGCGTTTGGGCGGCAAACTCGACGGCCCATTGATTGAGCCACTCGGCCATCGCGTTCTTGTGCGGGTAGATCATCGAGGTAAAGGCGCGGACTCCGAATTCACGCAGCCGATGTACGCGTTCCTCCTCCACCAGGCGATACGTGATGGGCCATGGTCGACCGATCATCGGTCCGGCGGAGTCGAAGTAGCCCCACACCTTGTCCATGACGCTCTTGGGCATGAAATGGGTGTGAACATCGACCAAGCCCGGAACGCCCAACTCACTCCAGAAATCCCGAACCTCGGCGATCTCCTCGGCTCCGGGTACCGAATCCGTCTCTACGCACATAGCGAGCGCTCCTTCCGTTTGCTCGACCATACAGAGCGTTGTCGCGCTCACTGAGACAGGTGATTGACGGCAAGGCCGTACGCCCTCGAATCTGAGGACATCTTGCCGATTACTGCTGGAGGTTGCATGTCTTTGACCGAGTCCGAAGTCGCGTCACTCAGTCCTGTCGAGGAACTACTCGCGATCGAGGAAATCAAGAAGGTCTTCTCGGCTCGACTACGTTGCATGGACACCAAGCAGTGGCATATCTACCCGACATTGCACACCGCTGATGTCGTCAGCGAGACGTGGGGCGGGCTCCCGACGGACAAGCAACCCAAGACGGGTGACACGTCGAACCAGGTTGTCGGTATCGAGAAACTCACCAACGCCATCCGCAACATGCTCGACGGCGAAATTCCTCTGACCACCGCGCACCACGCTCACACTCCCGAAATCGTGTTGACCTCCCCCACCACCGCCACGGGGATCTGGGCGATGGAGGACATGCTGTGGTGGAACGACGGCGAAAAAGAACTGCACCTGCACGGCTACGGCCACTACCACGAGGAATACCGCAAAGAAAACGGTAAATGGCTGATCAGCTACCGCACCCTCACGAGGCTGCGCGTCGATCAGGACCCCGGATTCTTCCGATTCATGAAAGCACTGTGATTGACATGACCAGTCCCCTTTTCCAGCCTTTGCGCATTCGTTCGCTCGAACTGCCCAACCGCATTGTCATGTCACCGATGACGCGCACCTACTCCATCGAGGGTGTTCCGGGACAGGACGTCGCCGACTACTACCGTCGACGCGCTGAGGGCGGCACCGGCCTGATCGTCACCGAAGGCGTTGCGATCGATCACGTGAGCGCGGTCGACCATGCCAACGTCCCCAACCTGCACACCTCCGCCGCTCAGGCCGGCTGGCGCAAGGTCGTCGACGACGTTCACGCTGCCGGCGGCAAGATCGTGCCGCAGTTGTGGCACGTCGGCCCGTTGTGGGGCGCGATGACGCAGATGGATCCTTCTCTCAAGCCGATGCGCCCGTCCGGTGAGTGGGGACCGCTCGGTGTCACGTCGTACTCCGCCGCCTATGTCGAGCGCGCTCAGGCAACAACTGAAGCGATGACCGAGCAGGACATCGAAGACGTGATTGCCGCCTACGTCCGCAGTGCGAGGCACGCTGTCGAGCTCGGCTTCGACGGCATCGCCATCCACGGCGGCCACGGCTACCTGTTGGATTCCTTCTTCTGGGAAGGCACCAACCAGCGCGACGACGCGTGGGGCGGCGACTTGGAACGTCGTACCAAATTCCCCGCAGCCGTCGTGGCAGCGATCCGCGAAGCCATCGGCCCCGATCTGCCGATCATCTACCGCTTCTCCCAGCACAAGCAGCAGGATTTCACTGCAAAGATCGCGGAAACGCCAGAAGAGTTGGGCGTGATCTTGGGCGCTTTGGTCGATGCCGGGGTCGACGTGCTCGATGCCAGCATCCGCCGTTTCGACGTCCCTGCCTTCGAAGGTAGCGATCTCTCCCTCGCCGGCTGGGCGAAGAAGCTGACCGGCGCCGTCACCATGGCTGTGGGAAGCGTCGGACTCGGAAAGTCGTTGCGCGACAGCCGTATCGAAGGCGCCGCCCCCACTGTCGACAACATCCCGCAACTCGAGGAGCGTATCTCTTCCGGAGAGTTCGACCTCATCGCGATCGGCCGCTTGCACTTGGCTGATCCGGCACTCGCCACCACCCTGCGTGCCGGCGGTCCGTTGCCCGCATTCGATCGAGCAGTGCATGAGGGCAGCTTGATCTAGCGACTCCGCCCCTGTGCTCCGTTAGTTGCGGGGACTACCAAGCGGCGCACAGGGGCAACTGCCTTTATGTTCGACCTATGACATCCTTCAACGCCTGGGTTGCCCGAGAGGACGACAACGCCATCGACTTTGCCCCCGAAACTGTCGACGAATCGTTCCTTCCCGCAGGTGAGGTCACCATTCGTGTCGAATACTCCAGCGTGAACTACAAGGACGCACTGGCCCTCACGCCCAAAGGCGGTGTTGTACGGAACTACCCGATCGTTCCCGGCATCGACATCGCCGGCGAGGTGATCACCTCCGAGTCCGACGAGTTCGCGCCGGGCGACAAGGTTGTGGCCCACGGCTACGAAATCGGTACCGCACGCCACGGCGGTTACGCCGAGATCGCGCGACTCCCAGCCGAATGGGTAGTGAAACTCGACGGCATGTCCACCGCTGATGCGGCCGCGATCGGTACAGCAGGATTCACCGCCGCGATGAGCGTGCAGGCAATCCTGGCGAGCGGAATCACTCCAGCCGACGGTCCGGTCCTCGTGACGGGCGCAAGCGGAGGCGTCGGCACAGTCAGCGTCGATCTGCTGTCGAGTGCGGGTTTCGACGTAGTCGCGTCCAGCGGCAAACCCGGCGCCGTGGAACTTCTGACATCTCTCGGCGCTTCTTCGGTGATCGGCCGCCTGCCCGAGGACCCCGACGCAAAGCCTCGCCCGCTCGGCAAATCACAATGGGCGGCTGCGGTGGACTGCGTCGGCGGTAAGACTCTTGCTCATGTCTTGAGCACGATGAATTACGGTGGCTTGGTCGCGGCCAGCGGCCTGACCGGCGGCGCCGCGCTGCCGACAACAGTGATGCCCTTCATACTCCGCGGAGTTTCGCTGCTCGGTATCGATTCGGTTCTGATGCCGATCGCACCTCGCCGGGAACTGTGGGCACGCCTTCACTCCGATCTCGCCCCGCGCCATCTGAAGGACATCACCAATCGCGTCGCCGTTCGAGACGTCGTGCCGGTGATCGATCAGGTGCGCGAAGGCAAGTACACGGGCCGCGCGCTCGTCGAGGTTGCAGGCGGGTTCTGAAACTACCGGTAAGGCAGCGCGATTTCAGAACAGTGTGAACAGATCTTCCGGTTCGACAGCCGTCGTGGACTTCTCCTTGTACGAGGAGTTCACGACGGTCACTTCTTTTTTCACGGGAGCTGGAGCCGGAGTCTGCACGGCAAGCGGTACCGACTCGATATCGCCGGAGACAATAGCGCGGGCGGCTTCGCCCGCCAGTTTGTCGGCCACCTCGTTGTAGTGGTTGCCCACGTGCCCGCGGACCCAGCGGAAACGCACCGGCCCGACACGATCACTGATGGCGCGGTCGATGCTCTGCACCAGTTCCAGGTTCTTGACGGCGCCGCCGCTCGCGGTCTTCCAGCCCTTACGCTTCCAACTCGGCAGCCACTCGGACGCACATTTGATGGCGTATTGAGAGTCGGATTCGATGAGCAACGGTTCGTCTCCGGGGTGAGCTACGACGGCCTCGAAGAGCGCCCTCAACTCGGCGATCTGGTTGGTTCCCGATGATTCGCCGCCCGACATCGACGGACCCTCGTGATTTACCCAAGCCCAGCCGATAGCTCCGCCAGGGTTGCGCAGACAGGATCCGTCGGTGCTCACGATGATCATGGCTCGGACCTTACGTTGCCGTACCGACATGTAGCTGAACACCCACCGACGGTTGCAGATACGCTGGCCGACGATGACGCTGCAACCAGGCGCTGCCGAAGTCACGGTGACTTCTCAGCGACCACTCGATGCCGCGCTGACGCTCAGCCCGCATCAGCGCGGACCTGGCGACCCCACTCACAGACGGACCCCGGACGGCGCGATCTGGCGAGTTTCCCGCCAACTTTCCGGTCCTGTGACCTACCGCATCACGCAGTCGGATCGCCACACCGTCCGTGTGCAGGCATGGGGTCCCGGCGCTACGGAATTCCTGGGCGGAGCCGAAGCACTGCTCGGTCTGGGCGACGAAGCCGAAAACTTCGCTCCCGAACATCCCAAGCTGGTCGAAGCTCATCGACGCTTCCCGCATCTGCGGATCGGACGCACCGGCCGCGTCATGGAAGCCCTCGTCCCCGCCATCCTCGAGCAGCGTGTCCACGGCATCGACGCCTTTGCCGCGTGGCGACGTCTGCTGACCAAATTCGGCGAACGCCCTCCCGGACCTGCGCCCGACGGAATGCGAGTTCCACTCACCGCAGATCAGTGGCGACGGATGCCGTCGTGGGAGTTTCATCGCGCGAACGTCGATCCGGCACGATCGAAGACGATCGTGCAGTGCGCTCGGGTCGCCGATCGACTGGAGCAAGCGTCGACGTTCACGCCGGCGGAGGCAACCAGACGTTTACGAGCTGTGCCCGGCGTCGGGATCTGGACGGCCGCCGAGGTGGCCCAACGCGCTTTCGGGGATTCGGACGCGCTGTCGGTGGGCGACTACCATCTCGCCGCGGTGGTCGGCTGGTCACTTCTCGGCGAGCCGATCGACGACGCTCGTATGGTCGAGTACCTCGCTCCCCTGCAACCGCATCGGTATCGGGCGGTTCGCCTCCTGCAGGTCAGCGGGCAGGCTGTGAAACCGAAGTTCGGGCCCCGCACCGCTGTCGCGGATCATCGTTGGCACTGAGTGCAAGGAGAGTAATCATGTCGAGTCGTTACGCGCATATCGCGTTCTCACCCGCTGCGGTCGAGCGCCAGCGCGAGTCTGGCAGTTTCACGATCTACGGATCGAAACTCGATGAGCCCGATTCCGGCCCCATGGAATTCGACTCTCGCGCTCAGGGCTTCGTCACATCTGTTGATTCGTTCTTCCTGTCCACGGTCACTTCCGACGGCTGGCCGTACATCCAGCATCGTGGTGGTCCGCGCGGATTTCTGCACATGCTGGGCCCGAACCGAATCGGATTTGCCGACCTGCCCGGAAATCAACAGTTCGTGACGCTCGGCAATCTCGAGACCAACAACCGCGTCTCGCTGTTTGTCGTCGACTATCCCACACGAACCCGACTGAAAATCTACGGCCGGGCGCAGGTAGTGGATGCCGATGTCGACCCCGCACTGCTGCAACAACTTCTGGAAGTTCCCGGCGGCACCATGTCGGTCAAGGCGCAGCGGTCGATAGTCATCGACGTGGAAGCATTCGATTGGAACTGCGCGCGAAACATCACACCGCGCTACGACAAGGAGCGAATGGACGAGTCCCTGGCGCTGGCCCGTCGACCGTTGCAGGAACAGATCGATTCGCTCCGGGTCGAGGTTGCCAGACTTGCCGCCGTGAACGAAGGACTGCAGGCCCAACTGTCGAATAACGAATGAGACTGGGCGGTTTCAGGGGTATCGGAGCCGGGTAGCCACTTGTCACGACCCGTCGCGTGCAAGTCGACGGGTCCGCTTGTGCCTGAAAGTTCCACACAGACAGATTGGTTTTCCCATGAAACTGTCCCGAACTCTGACCATGACCGCAATTGTCGTCGCCGCCGTCGGCGCGGGCGCCGGCACGGCTGTGGCAGCGCCGAACACCGGCTTCGATCCGTTCAACCCACCGGTAAGCACGAACAGTCCGACTGCAGCGACACTCTTCCCTGGTAACGATGCGAAACAAGCTGCGTTCGACACCATGACAAACGAAATCAACATCGGGTGGAACAACGGCGGCTTGCAATCGACGCTCGGTGGAGCGGCCACGGGTATCGGGATCGGATGCTTGTCGATCTTCCCCAATTTCATCGCCGGGTGCATCGTCGGCGGAGCCATCGGAACGGGTATCGGCCTCGGCAACGGCATCATGAACGGAAACCCGAATGCCGCACCGGCAGTGGAGAAGTTCTTCGCCACCCCGTAATTCAGTCGTGTGAATGACTCGACGTGGGATCGTCGCCGAAGTGCGTGGCGCCGATCGAGTGCAGTAGCTGGTGAACGGTGTCGTCAGCCAATTGGTAACGCATCGAACGGCCGTCTCGCGTTGCCGTCACCCACCCCTGGCTCCGAAGCAGCCGAAGTGCATGCGAGACAGCCGTCCCGCTCATTCCCAATGCCACGGACAGGTCCGTGACGCAGATACCCGGCGCATGATGCAGACACAGGAGAAGACGAAGGCGGTTGGCATCGGACAGCAGTTCAAATCTGTTGGCCCACACTGTCACGTCCAGGCCCTCGAGTGCCGCCTGCCCGCGCCGGACATCGGCGATGTTCAAAGCGCCGCTTGACTCCATGCCCGACCGCCTTCGTAGTGCTGTTATCCCTCATACGGAGTGTACCCAGGGTGCACTCAGGCGGATTCCACCACAGCAGCCAGGCCTTGCCCGCCGCCGATGCACATGGTCAACAGCGCTTTTCCACTGCCGCGACGATTGAGTTCGTGCAGGGCGGTGGTCGCCATTCGGGCACCCGTCGCGCCGACGGGATGTCCGAGTGAAATTCCGGAACCGTTGACGTTGAGCCGGTCGAGGTCCTCGAAGCCCCATTCCTTCACGACACCGAGAACCTGGCACGCAAATGCCTCGTTCAACTCCACCAACTCGAAATCGGAGAAATTGCCGCCGGTCCTGGCGAAGAGCTTCGATACTGCGGCGACGGGACCGAGTCCCATCAGCGCGGGTTCACAGCCCGCGGCAGCCCAACTGTCCAGGAAGCCGATCGGTTCGAGACCCAACTTGTCGAGGCGATCTTCCGCAACCACCAGCATCGCTGCCGCAGCGTCATTCTGCTGACTGGCGTTTCCGGCTGTGACGACGCCACCCTTCGTGACGGTCCGCAGTCGGCCGAGTGTGTCCATCGACGTGTCGGCGCGAATTCCCTCGTCACTACGGAACTGCGTGACGTTGCCCTTGCGGTCGGTCAGTTCCACGGAGACGATCTCGGCGTCGAAACGGCCGGAATCTCGCGCGGCCGTCGCCTTGCGATGGCTGTCCACCGCAAACTGATCGGACTGCTCGCGATTGATATCGCAGCGCTGCGCAACATTCTCCGCGGTTTCGATCATGCCGCTGATCTTGCCGAATCGCCATTCCGGCTGTGACCGCTCGCGGCCACGGTCAAGCCTGTCGAACAGTTGCAGCCCACCGGCTTTCGTTCCCCATCGCGCTCCGGTGGTGTAATGCTCGATACCACTCATCGATTCGACGCCGCCCGCGAGAACCACGTCGGCAGCGCCTGTTTGAACCATCATCGCCGCGGTGATGATGGCCTGCAGACCCGTTCCGCATCGGCGATCCGTCTGGAAACCGGCAACCGAGATAGGGAGCCCGGCCTCGAGCGCTGCCCATCTGCCGATGCACGGGGCCTCCGAGTTGGCGTACGACTGGCCCATCGCAACATCGTCGATGCGCGCCGGGTCGATGCCGCTGCGACGAACCGTCTCCTTGATTACTGTGGCTGCCAGAGTCTCGGCAGGCACATCGCGCAATGCCCCGCCGAAGCGGCCCACCCCGGTCCGAACCGGCGCAACCAGCGCTGCTCGTTTCATGAAGTTCCTCGAATCTTGTTCTGTAAGTGTGAGAATTACTCAGGCGACGAGCAGACGAACCGTCTCGGCAACAAGAGCGGGCTTCGGAGCGCCCTCGATCTCGATCGTGTATCGAACTACGACGGTGGCCCCTTTGGGGGTTCGCTCGAACGAGAGAATTTCGGCACCTGCCCGAACCGACGAACCAACCTTGACCGGCTCAGGGAATCGAACCTTGTTGCTGCCGTAGTTGACAGTCATCGCTATGCCGTCGACGCGCATCACCTGGGCACCGAGCACGGGCAACAGCGACAGAGTCAGGTAGCCGTGCGCGATCGTGCTGCCGTACGGTCCCTGCGCCGCACGTTCGGGATCCACATGAATCCACTGGTGATCTTCGGTCGCGTCGGCAAACTTGTCGACTCGTTCCTGGGTGACCGGAAACCACTCGCTGTATCCGAGGTGCTCGCCTACTGCCGACTCGACGTCGTCGATTCCGTTGAATACTCGCATAGTCGCTCCTGAGAGATTTTGGGTGACAACGAGATACCACCGCGGAATCCGCTAGTGCGCACCTCGTCGTAGCGTCACTCGATAGGTGTACTGCTCGGGCAGGAAGTAACTGACCGACAATTCGTTGGCCAGTCCGGCAGCATTGGTATACAGACGATCGACGCGCAACATCGCGTGCCCGGGTTCACAGTTGACGTCTCTGGCCACGTCAGCAGTGGCTGGTGCAACTGTAATCGACTGCGCTGCTTCAATGATCGGACTGGCCAGCAGGGGCTCCAATAATCCGATCACGGTATAGGAACTGACGGCACCGGCCAGCATTTCGGGTGCGTCGATGATGTGACGGGCAACAGCTTCGGGCAGGTGCGCGGTGGTCTGCACAAAGGGAATGCCTTCATGAAATCGGCGAAATACCACCGTGTACACCACATCCGTATCCAAACGGAGCCTACTTGCGGCTTCGATATCCACGCGCCGCACCAGTGGCGACACCACTTCCATCGTCGTGTCGTTCGACAGGTTCATCAGATCTTCGATGGACCCCAGATGCCGCAGATACTGACCACTGTTCTCCGTCACGAACGTGCCACGACCAGGAACCCGATACACGATGCCTTCGGACACCAGGTCGTGGAATGCTCGTCGAACCGTCTGGCGGCTCACGCCGTGCTGAGTCGCCAGTTCGGATTCGGTGGGTAGCTGAAGGCCGTCGCGGTAAGTTCCGGCGGATATCTGCTGACGAAGCTCACGGGAGAGGCGTTGGTACGCCGGCTCCGTCTCTCTTTCCTTACCGCTCATAGCATTCAGATTCTACTGGCTCACCGAGTGGTCACAGACCACCGCGCGCAACCAGCTGCGCGACGATGACATTGCGCTGAATCTCGTTGGTACCCTCGCCCACGATCATCAGTGGAGCGTCCCGGAAGTAGCGTTCTACGTCGTATTCCGTCGAGTAGCCGTAGCCACCGTGAATGCGGACCGCGGACAACGCAATTTCCATGGCGATCTCGGACGCGTACAGCTTGGCCATTCCGGCTTCCATGTCGCACCGCTCGCCACTGTCGTACTTTTCCGCCGCATGCCAGGTCAACTGCCGGGCAGCGGTCAACTTCGTCGCCATGTCCGCAAGGTAGTTGCCGATCGACTGATGCTTCCAGATCGGCTTTCCGAAGCTCTCACGCTGCTGAGCGTAGGCAAGCGAATCTTCGAGTGCAGCGGTCGCAACACCGAGCGCGCGGCACGCCACCTGGATACGGCCGGTTTCAAGGCCCTTCATCATCTGCCCGAAACCCTTGCCCGGCAAACCGCCGAGGATCGCGTCTTCGGAGATGCGGTAGTTGTCGAACGACAACTCACAGCTCTCGACACCCTTGTAGCCGAGCTTGGGGAGATCCCGCGAAACGGTGAGTCCCTCACCTTGTTCGACCAGGACGATCGAGATACCGGCATGCCGCGGACTTGCCGAAGGATCTGTCTTGCACAGCAGTGCGATCACACCGGATCGCCGGGCATTGGTGATCCAGGTCTTCGCTCCGTTGATGACCAGATCGCTGCCGTCGCTCTTGGCATTGGTGGTCATCGCCTGCAGATCCGAGCCGCCGCCGGGCTCGGTGAGCGCCATCGTGGCGCGAATCTCGCCGGTTGCCATCCGCGGCAGATACTTCTGCTTCTGTTCCTCGGTACCGAACAGCGTGATCAGCTTGGCCACGACGGTATGTCCGCCCATAGCGCCGGACAAGGTCATCCATCCGCGAGCCAATTCCTGAGTCACCATCGCGTAGCACGGCATCGACACCGGGGCTCCGCCGTACTCCTCGGGAATGGCGAGGCCGTAGATCCCGATCTGCTTCATCTGGTCGATCCACTTTTCGGGATACTCGTTCGCGTGCTCCACCTCCTGCACGGAGGGCTTGACCTCGCGATCTATGAACGATCGCACCGTGTCGACCAGGAAGGTCTCTTCGTCGTTGAGCTTGAGCATGAATCCGCCTCGACATTGTTCAAAGTTTGTACGGCCATATTTAGCCATTGTTCGCGCTTTGTCAATACTTCGCCTTGACAGTCGCCCTCAACTACTGCCAGCATCGTGGCAAGACCAGTGCAATTCTGGAAATAGTGACGCTATTTCAACCGATTCACGGCAACTCACAACATTCTCAACTGGCCGTACATTTGGGCCCTGATCGAGGTAATCGACACACGTGACGAACAACGAGCACCGCACCGTCCGACGACGCACCGCCCTCGTCGCGCCCGGCAGCGACGAGCGCAAAGCACGCAAGGCACTGAACTCGACCGCAGACGAGGTGATCCTCGATCTCGAAGACGCCGTCACCACGGCCAACAAGCACACAGCCCGTGAACTCGTTGCCGAACTCGTTCGCGAGTTCGGCCCGTCCCGGACCGTATCCGTGCGGGTCAACGGACCGACCACGCCGTGGTTCGAGGACGACATGACCGCGTGCGGCGCACTCGGCGAATCATTGACCAGCGCGATAGTCCCGAAAGTGGAGTCCGCCCAGGATCTCCTCGATGCGCAGCGACTTCTCGTCGCAGCAGGCGCACACTCCGTCACCCTTCAAGCACTCGTCGAGACACCGTTGGGTGTCTCGAACGTCGACGCCGTCACCCGAGCCACGACGCGTCTGCAAGCAATTGTCATCGGATACGCCGATCTCGGTGCAGCACTGGGACGCTCACGGACCGCCCTCCCGGAGCACTGGCTGGCCGTGCAGGACAGAATTCTGATCGCCTGCCGCACCGCAGGCATCGCCGCCATCGACGGGCCGTTTCTCGGCATCGCCGACAACGACGCCTTCCGCCACTCCGCAGCCTGGACCAGCGCCCTCGGATTCGACGGGAAATGGGTCATCCACCCGGCGCAGATCGATTCCGCTACAGCCGCATTCACACCGTCCGACTCCGATGTCACCGATGCCCGACGCGTTCTCGACGCCCTCGAAGAAGCCGAAGCCTCCGGCGCCGGCGCAGCGCAACTCGACGGCCAGATGCTCGACGAAGCCGTCGCGGTAGCAGCACGTCGCACACTCGCCCGAGCAGAAGGAGTCAACGCATGAGCGAACACTGTGTCGGCGGACCGTACTTCGACGAACTCACCCACGGCCAAATCTTCGACGAAGCCCCCGCCGTGACTCTGACAAGTGGCCTCGCCGCCACCCACCAGGCCATCCTCGGCGACCGGATGCGACTGCCGCTCGACGCACACCTCTCGACAGCGGTCACCGGCAGCGCAGCACCCGTCGCCAATCCCGGTTTGGTCACCGACATCGCGATCGGACAGTCCACGGTGGTCACCCACCACGTGAAAGCCAACCTCTTCTACCGCGGACTGCGATTCCACCGCTTCCCCGTCCTCGGCGACACCCTGTACACGCGCACCGAAGTTGTCGGCCTGCGCGAGAACTCGTCCAAACCCGGCCGCGCCCCCACCGGCCTTGCAGCACTACGGATGACGTCCACCGACCACAACGGCAACACCGTCCTCGACTTCTACCGGTGCGCGATGCTGCCGCTGAGCAGCACTCCCGACGACGAGCGCACACGGCACGACGACGATCTGTCGTCGATCGGCCCCGACACCCCCACACCGTACGAGACGCCGCGCGAGTGGAACCTCGACGCCTATCGAGACAAGGTTCCCGGCAAGCACTTCGAGCAGGCACTGGTCGGTTCGATCCACCGCAGCAGCGGCGACGTCGTCTCCAGCGCACCCGAACTCGCCCGCCTGAGCCTCAACATCGCGGCGACACATCACGACGAACGCATCGGCGCCCAGGGCCGTCTCGTCTACGGTGGCCACACCATCGGGATCGCCCTCGCCCAGGCAACACGGGCACTGCCGAACCTGGTCACCGTCCTCGGCTGGCATTCGTGTGATCACACCGGACCCGTCCACGAAGGCGACACCCTCACCAGCGAACTGCACGTCGAGAGCGCCACCCCTCTAGAACACGGCACTGCCGTCGAGCTTCGATCACTTGTTTTCTCCCACAACAGCTCTGCCACCGACACTCCCGTGCTGGACTGGCGATTCACAGCGTTGATGGCATGACCGACACGCTAAGGACCATCATGACGACCCAAAACACATCCGCAGGCCCGCTGGCCGGGCTCCGCATCATCGAAATCTCCAGCTTCGTCGCCGCTCCCCTCTGCGGACTGACACTCTCCCAACTCGGCGCCGAGGTCATCCGAATCGATCCCATCGGCGGCGCTTCGGATTACAACCGCTGGCCGGTGACCGATCACGGCGAGAGCATCTACTGGACCGGTCTGAACAAAGGCAAGAAGTCACTCGCAGTGAACATGCGCTCCGAGCAGGGGCAGGCATTGGTGCAACAACTGGTCACCGCACCCGGCCCCGGCAACGGCATCCTGGTCACCAACGCGGGTGGACGCGCCTGGATGAGTCACGACACTCTCGCCGCTCTGCGCGACGACGTCATCACGCTCGAAATTCTCGGCCGCCGCGACGGCTCCCCCGGCGTCGACTACACCGTCAACGCCGGATTGGGATTTCCGATGATGACCGGCCCCGCCGACCACGCCGGCGTCGTCAACCACGTACTCCCCGCCTGGGACATGGCCTGCGGATTACATGCGGCACTTGCCATTACCTCCGCAGCACGCAAACGTGACATCAGCGGCGAGGGATCCCAGATCACCCTCCCCCTCGAAGATGTCGCACTGGCAACGGCAGGCACCCTCGGATACTTCACCGAAGTCCAGATCAACGGACACAGCCGCACATCCGGCGGCAACGCCGTCTACGGAACATACGGAATCGATTTCGTCACCAGCGACAACGAACGTTTCATGATCGTCGCGCTGACCACCCGCCATTTCCGCGACCTCACCGCCATCACCGGCACAACCGTCGCCGTCGACGCCGTCGAAACCGCCCTCGGTGCGGATTTCACCACCGAAGCCGACCGGTACACCCACCGCGACGTACTCACCGCCCTGTTCTCACGCTGGTTCCGCGAACACACCGGCTCCGAAGTTGCTGCAGCACTCGACAAAACGTCGATACTGTCCGAGCGTTACCGTAGCTTCGCAGACGTCGTCGAATCCGGCGAACTCGAGAAAAACCCCATGTTCGCACCCCTCGAACAACCCCGCATCGGTTCCTACCTCGCCGCCGGCCACCCCGCATCATTCGACGGAACGCACTTCACTACCGGGCCGGCATCGGTAGTCGGCGAAGACTCCGTGACCGTCCTGGCCGACATCCTCGGCACGACAGCAGAACATGCAGCCGAACTGACGAAAAACGGCATAGTCGGCGTTCCGTCGCGCTGATCACCGGTACTCGTCGACTGGGTCGACCTCACCAGCGCCTTCGCCTTAGACGCCCATCAGCTGCTTTGCGGCCGACACGGCAGCCGGACCGTCCAACGCCGGCATGTCGTCCCACTGTCCGCCGGTGATGGTCACCTTGACATCGGGTGTCTCGATCGTTGTCACCACCACGCCGACGACGGATGTCGCAACCGGGAAAGTGTAGGCGACTCCACCAGAATCCTCGATCACGGCGTCCGGAAGGATGACAAGTCCTCCAGCTTCGAGGTCTCGCATCTCCGGAACCTGTCCGATCCCGGGTTCGATGAGAACCTCTACGCCACGGACCTGACTCAGGTCCGTGGCGCCGTCCGGGGTCTCCCAATTGCACAACACGCCGTACTCGTCGACTGCGTTGGACGGAGCCTCCTGCAGTCCCACAATGTATTGCGCGACTGCGGGCGAGACGTCGTCGCAGCTCGAGAATCCTGCGAGCACATCCGTAGCCGAGGTGCTCGGCGCACCCTTGTCTGCATCCGCGATCTCGTCGGCGACGATCTCGTTGGCCCCAGGCTTGTTGGCTGCCGTGTCGACGTCGTCAGAACTGCAGGCGTTGAGCGCCGCCGCAAGTAGGAGAACCACGGGAACAAACCGAGCGTTTCGAATCATCGTGACACCCTACCGCCCCCAAAATGCAGCGGTGATCGTCAACCGTTGCTCAATTGTAGGAACGCAGCAGCCCCTTGCTGATGATCTGCTTCTGGATATCGCTGGTGCCCTCACCGATCAGGAGGAACGGCGCCTCACGCATCAAGCGCTCGATCTCGTACTCCGTGGAGTATCCGTAACCTCCGTGAATTCGGAAACTGTCCTGCGTCACCTCCGAGCAGAACTCACTGGCCAGATATTTCGCCATACCGGCGGCGACATCGTTTCGTTCGCCCGAATCTTTGAGCCTGGCAGCATTGACCATCATGAGATGCGCCGCTTCGACTTTGGTACCCATCTCGGCGATACGGAACGCGATGGCCTGATGCTCGGCAATGGGCTTGCCGAAAGTCTCCCGCTGCTTCGCATAAGTGACAGCAAGTTCGAAGGCACGCAGCGCGATCCCGCACGCCCGCGCCGCCACGTTGACGCGGCCGACCTCGACGCCGTCCATCATGTGCCGAAATCCGACGCCTGGCGTGCCACCGAGAACCGCGTCGCCTCCGATCTCGAAACCGTCGAAGACCATTTCGGTTGTGTCGATGCCCTTGTAACCCATTTTCTCGATCTTGCCGGGGATGGTCAGTCCGGGAAGGACTTCGCCGAATCCGGCGGGCTTCTCGATCAGCAACGTCGTGAGATTGTCGTGCGCCTTCGCCGCGCCTTCGTCCGTCTTCACGAGCACTGCCACCAGCGTGGACGAACCTCCGTTGGTCAGCCACATCTTCTGCCCGTCTACCACATAGTCGCCGGATCCGGTGCGCTTCGCCTTGGTCGAGATGGCAGCAACGTCGGAACCCAGTGCCGGCTCCGACATCGAGAAAGCACCGGTGAGCTCCCCCGTGGCCAGACGCGGCAGATAGTTCGCCTTCTGCTCCGGCGTCCCGTGTGCCGAAATCATGTGCGCCACTATGAAATGCGTGTTGACAACGCCGGATACACTCATCCAACCGCGAGCCAATTCCTCGACGCACAGTGCGTACGTCAGGAGGGATTCTCCGATACCACCGAACTCCTCGTCGATCGTCAGACCGAACAGACCCATATTCTTCATCTGTGCCACGATTTCGGCCGGATACGTGTCGGAATGCTCGAGATCCTGAGCAGCTGGAATCACCACACGGTCAACGAATTCCCGCACGGCACCGATGATGTCGTTCTGTGTCTCGGTCAATCCTGCAGTGTGCGCCAACCTCGTCACTGTTCCACCTGTTCGTCGAGAGAGATCTTCCGCCCATTCAATCCCCGACCCGGTGAGGTGTCAAAGTTCGGCAACCCGCACGAATAGTGGGGAAAAGTATGTCGAGTAGCACTTCCGGCGCTGGCGACAACTCGTGTCAGTTCGCGTCGATCGAATCGATGAGACCCCACTCGAGCGCGCGCTCCGCATTGATCGAAGCACCGGACAAGAACAGGTGGTATGAGCGCCAACGCCCGATCCGCCGTGGAATCGACACAGTTCCACCCGCTCCCGGAATCAGACCCATCGAGATTTCCGGAAGACGGAACACCGCGTCCGGGTGTGCGCGTACGTCGGCGGCAAAGGCCGGCACCTCGATGCCCGCACCTACACAACTTCCGTGAACCTGTACCTCGATTCGATCGGACAGGCGCGCCATCAGCCGCGCGGCTCCCGACCGGGTTCGAATCAGATGCGCGATGGCCAAATCCGGAGTGGTGCCGAACTCGTCGAGATCACCGCCCGCGGAGAACGACGGACCAGCGCCGTCGAGCAGAACCTTCTCGACGCTGGGGTCCAGTAGAGCAATCTGTAGTGCTGCCACCAGTCCGTCACGGACCTGCGCACCGTAGGCGTTGCGGCGTTCCGGGCGGTTGAGGGTGATGTGCAACAACGCATCTCGACGGTCGATCAGCACCGGCTCCTGGGGCGCAGGGGGCGGCAGCGGCCGAGGCCCCCGCCCGTCCAGCCACCGCTTGAAGTCCGGAGTGCCCAACAATGTCGAGTACGCCAGAGATTCAACATCGAGCGCAGCGGGGATGGACAGATTTTCGCTCAATCGCAAAACCTGTGAGGCCACAACGGACGCGTAAGGATTCTCGTGGAAGCGGTCGAGGACGGATGCGAGTTCAGCGTCGGGATCTTCGACGCCTACGAACTCTCGGACGTTCTCGGTCGATACCGTCGATACCGTCGAGTCGAGCGCCCGCGACAATGCTCTTGTTGCGGCGTCCGGTGTGCGACCCGTGTACCTCCCGAGAACCACACGGTCGGATTCGAGGACTTTTGCCGACACCGCACGGGCTACGTCTTCTGAGAACTCGCCGTCCAGGTCGAGAACGACCACTGGATCGTCAAGTGTGCCACCATCTGCAAGAAGGGGAAGATCGATCCTGCCGTCGAGAATGTCCTGCGGCGACAGAGCGTGCATCTGGTTGACCATCTTCATCCTTCTCGAGTGCCGAATCGATGTTCGGCATACTGCACCGGATAACAGCTCCGCACGCGGGATAGCCTTTCCGGTAATACTTTTCGGAGTGTAACATCGGAGAATGTTTGCCTGGCCCGATGACGCCGACGAAGACCGCCGCGTCCTCGACTGGCTCGGCAGCGGGATAGTGTCACTCACCGGTTCCCCCAGCGAATCTCCCAGAATTCCCCCGGGAAACGCCGCCACCCTGGCCAGGCATCTCGGTAAATTCATCAACGGCAACGACGACGGAGCCCGCTTTCTTTCCGAACGCGCGGCATTCACCGGATTCACTCGCAGCGGCTCCATCTCGCTTGGGGGTAGCTGCCGCCTCCTACCTACGCGGGACGGCTGGGCCGCGGTGTCTTGCGCCCGACCGGACGACCCGATTCTCCTTGGCGCACTGATCTCCGCGGAGATCGGCGAGGATCCCTGGCCTGCGGTCAGTGCCTGGTTGGCCGCGCATACCGGAACCGAACTGGCCGAGCGTGCATCCCTGCTCGGGTTGGCGGCCGCCCCGGTCGCAGGCTCGACTACGTCAGTTCCCAGGCCTACCACCCGCCGATCCGTCGAGGATCTGGTTGTTGTCGATTTCAGCGCACTATGGGCGGGCCCTCTGTGCTCGCATCTACTCGGAGCCGCGGGCGCGAGAGTCGTGAAGGTGGAAACACCGACAAGACCGGACGGAGCGCGTCGAGGCAACAGCGAATTCTACGAACTACTTCATGCCGGCCACGAGTCCGTCGTCCTCGATCCGAGTACTTCGCCCGGCCGGTCCGCACTCGCGCAACTCGTGGAACGCGCAGACATCGTGATCGAAGCGTCGCGGCCACGCGCACTTGCGGGTTTCGGACTCGACGCAGAAGCTGCGGCCGCATCCGGTACCACCTGGATTTCCATCACGGCAGCCGGAAGGAACTCCGACCGCATCGGATTCGGCGACGACATCGCGGCATCAAGTGGTCTTGTTGCACATAATAATTCAGGCGAACCTGTGTTTGTCGGCGACGCGATAGCCGACCCTCTGAGCGGACTCATGGCGGCCGCCCTCGCCATGTCCGAGACACCGACCGCAGGACATCTCTGGGACCTGTCGATGGCCGACCTTGTCGCGTCGACGCTTACACACGGAACCGATGCCCCGTTGCCCCGATCATGTGCATCAGCAGTGGCCGTTCCGGAAAGACGCAAGTACGTCGGTACGGCGCCCGCCTCGGGCTCCGACACACACGCTGTTCTACGAAGCCTCGGAATTGTGGCCCCGTGAGCGATCTGCTGATCACCGATTGCTCGGTCGGTTACCGTCATAGCCTCGATATTCGCATCTCCGACGGTGTGATCACCGAGGTCGGTCGCAGACTCGCTCGCCGGGGCGAGGACATCCTCGACGCCGACGGCAATCAGGTCATTCCCGGTCTGTGCGATCACCACATCCACCTACAGGCGTTGGCAGCCCGACGCAGTTCCGTGGACTGTGGTCCACCCGCCGTACGGAATGCGCATGAACTGGCTGCGGCACTGCAGGGTTCACCCGGTTCCGACGGCTGGGTCCGGGGCGTCGGATACTTCGAATCGGTGGCGGGCGATCTCGATCGTGATGTCCTCGATCATTTGCACTCGTCACGACCCGTTCGTATCCAGCATCGCAGCGGCGCCATGTGGGTGCTCAACACTGCCGGTGTCGTAGCAGCCCGACTGGGGCAAGCGGACCACCCTGGTGTCGAACGAGACGGCGCAGGAAGACCGACCGGCCGAGTGTGGCGCGCAGACTCGTGGCTCCGGGCACAGATCCCGGGAAATTCGCCACCGTCGCTACGCGAAGTGGGCACCGAGCTGTCACGACTCGGCGTCACTGCGGTGACTGACGCGACGCCGGACATGGCGCCGGAAAGCACCGAATCCATCTGCGCAGCAATGTCTTCAGGAGATATTTCACAGCGAGTCCATCTCCTCGGAGTACCACTGGGAGCCTCGATGCCGTCGACGGGACCAACCGTCGGACCCTACAAGATCGTTCTTGCCGATTCCGGGCTTCCCGATCTCGAACAGCTAGCCACCCTTATCGAATCCGCACACTCGATCGGGCGACCTGTTGCAGCGCACAGTGTCAGCCGCGAAGCGCTACTGATCTTGCTGTCCGTACTCGGCGAAATCGGCACAATTCCGGGCGATCGGATCGAACACGGAGCATTGATACCCGCCGAATCCATCACCGAGATCAACCGCCTCGGGTTGGCGGTCGTGACCCAGCCGGGGTTCATTGCCGATCGCGGCGACGACTACCTCGAACATGTCGCAGCCATCGACCACCAGGATTTGTACCGTTGCCGATCCTTGCTGGATGCCTCTGTACCGGTGGCATTTTCGAGTGATGCGCCGTACGGTCCGCTCGACCCGTGGAGTGTTATCGCAGCGTCGCAGACGCGGTTGACGCCCGCGGGCACCGTTCTGGGCGGCGCCGAGACAATCGACTACAACACCGCGCTGGCCGCCTACCTCGGCAGTCCCGAAGATCCAGGCGGCCCACCGCGCCGAGTCGAAGTCGGCGCAGCGGGCGACCTGGTCCTGATCTCCCGGACGCAGCCACCGTCAGTACTCGCAACCGTCATAGCCGGTCGACGCGTCTATTGAGCGACTGACCTGCAGTTGACCCCTACTTGATGAGAATTGCCTGATCGTAGGTCACCGCAGGCGTCGGCTGGAGCACATTGACCGCAGTGAGGGCGTCAACCGTTCGCTGAAAATCCTCTTGGGAGATAGCCTCGTCGAGCACTGAGAAGTTCTCGCGAATTCGATCAACGGCGTCGTCCGGAACGTCCTTGCCGACAGCATCGAGAATCAGCTTGTTCACGGCTTCGGCATTTGCCGGATCGTTCATGTAGTCGTATGCCTTGCCCATTGCAGCGCAGAAGGATGCTGAGGTCTCCGGGTTCGCCTCGACCCAGGTGCGCCGGCTCTGCCAGAAAGCGCCGAGCAGTTGGTAATTCGGCAGTTCGCCCGACAGCTCAGCCAGTTCGACTGCATCGCCCTTGGCCACCAGCGTCTCCGACGTCGGCGTCACGACCATGGCCGCGTCGACCTGACCGGCGATGAGCGCAGCCTGCGCGGTAGAACCGGAGCCGATGTTGACCAACGTGTAGTCGCCGTCGTTCAACCCGAAGGAGGCCAGCGTCTTCACCATAAGATTCGAGGTGCCGGTGCCGGCGGCCGCGGGCATACCCAACGTCTTGCCACGAAGCGATTTCAGAACATCTTCGGCGCTAGCCCCGGTTGCCGAGGAAGGCAAGCTCGAACCCTTGGGCGCAACGATGGAGGTCGGTACCGGACCCGAACCGCCACAAGATGTTACGGCGTCCTGACCCTGCTGCACGGCTGCCAGTGCCTGACTCGGCGAAGAAGGACCGAAATCCTCGACGCCGCTTGCCAGGAGTTGGTTGTGGCCCATTCCGGACGGAGCCGGGCTCACAGTCACGTCGAGATTTGCGTCGGAGAAGTAGCCTTCCTGCGCAGCTGCCGCCAACGGAATTCCCCAGATTCCGCCGGGCGTAATCGACACATTGACCTTTGCCGCTGAACCGTCCGACGTATCCCCCGTGTCGCCGCTGCTCGATCCACAGGCAACCAAGGACAGACCCAACAACGCTGCAGTGGACATACGAACAAAACCTGCACGCATCGCCAACCTCCAAATTTCAGTTACCTGAACAGGTGGCCCAGGTATGACATTAATCATAAGCATGGATATTGAATATGCAAGTGTTTCAACGTAATTCAATAATCTGGCTCGAGAGACGACAAGGGCCGGTTCCCCCAAAGAATGGGGAACCGGCCCGGCAAAAGAGAAACTCTTTCTCGGTTGTCAGTCCTGCCAGCGAAGCAACCAACGCTCCAGCTTGCTCGAACCGACGCTGGCAACCGTCGCAATGGTCACCAGCACGATCAACACCGCGAAGACGTAGTCGATCTGGAATTCACTGCTGTACCGAACGATGTCTTGGCCCAAACCATTCTTGGCGGCGATCATCTCACTTGCGATCACACCCAGAATTGCGTAGGTGATAGCGAGTCGCAATCCGGCAAAGATCGTCGGAACTGCTGATGGCAGAATAACTTTGGTCATCAGCTTCTGCCGATTCAATCCGACGACTTTGGCCATGGTCATCTGGTCACGGTCGACGCCCTTGACCGCGGACCTCGAGTTCTCCACGAGCAGGAAGAACACGATCGACACACCCATGACAACCTTGGAGGTGTTGGTCAGACCGAACCAGGCGACAAACAGCGGCGCCAATGCAATTCGCGGAACTGCGTTGAGCGGCACGAGGAACGGGCTGAATACTCGATCCAGAAACTCGTTGGTACCGATCAGGCAGCCGACCACGATTCCAGACACGGAACCGATGACAAACGACTGAACGACCGCTGTCAGAGTCGCCCCCGCCGAGACGCGCATCTGCTTCGATGTCACGTAGTCGATCAATGCGCCCCACACGGCACTCGGCTGGCTGACGAACAGTGCATTCGCCCACCCTTTGTTGACTGCGACTTCCCACAACACCAGGAAGCCGATGACAATGACGAGTTGGGTGGCAAGAATTCCTGCCGTGAAATTCGACGGCCTCCAGGACCGTTTCGACTTCGTAACCGGCGCAGCAGGACTGCGCGTCGCGGGTACCGCAGTCACCGTGGTTTCCAACTGTGTGCTCATTCGCTTTTCCGATCTGTCTCGCCGATGCGGGCTGTGAGTCGCCCGTTAGTCTGTGGGTGTTTCACTGCGCCCGACCGCGCCTTCGAGCTGAGTGAAGAGTTCATGCTGCAACTCACGGAACCGCTCGGTGAAGATGATCTCGTCGATCAGATGCGCTCGCGGACGCGGAAGATCGATGAGGAGATCCGTGGCGATACGCCCGGGGCTCGGAAGCATCACGATGACCCGGTCGGCAAGCACTGTTGCCTCCTGCAGGTCATGAGTGACAAGGAAAACGGTTCGCTTGGTGTCGCCGTTCTCGTCGAGATCGTTTTCCCAGATACGAAGGAACTCGCCCTGCATGTGCAGACGCGTCCGCGCGTCGAGCGCTGCAAACGGCTCGTCCATCAGCAACATCGTGGGATCCGACGCCATGGTGCGCGCAATCGCTACACGCTGACGCATACCCTGCGACAGCTGCGACGGAAACTGCTTCTCCTTGCCGGCCAGTCCCACCATCGCAAGCATCTCGTCGGCCCGCTCTTTACGCTGCGCCGCAGGAACATTGCGGGCTTCCAGCGGAAGTGAGACGTTCTTGCGTGCCGTACGCCAGGGCAGAAGCGAATCCCGGGCGAACATGTATCCGAGATCGAAATTGGGAGACTTGGGTGTACTCCCCGAAAGGAATACCTTTCCACCGGTGGGCTGCGCCAACCCCGCCGCCATGTTCAGCAGAGTGGTCTTGCCGCAACCGCTGGCTCCCACAATCGCGATGAACTGCCCTGCCGGAACCTCGAAGCTGACGTTGTCCAGTGCAACGAACTCGGCCGTACCGCCCGAGCCTCCGTAGACCTGCGACACATTCTCGAAGCTGAGAATAGCGTCGCGCGGGGACTTGGCGTGCTTGCCCTCGGCCGCGGTGGCACCTGCTTGCCTGCTGTACAGATCTGTCATCTCATTCTCGATCCACTTCGGGTTCCGAATCCGCCGACGCTCGACGGACGTGTGCACACACACGCATTGACGTTTGACGCTCGATCTCTCCTCACGGCGAATGTTGTTGTTTCGCAGGAGAATATCGAAAGGGCTACTTGCTTACCAGAACTGCTTGTTCGAAGGTCACCTTCGGCTCAGCCTCGAGCACACCGAGTGAAGTGAGACCGTCGATTGTCTTCTGCATCTCCGCTTCGGAAAGGTCAGCGGTCAAAACCGAGAAGTTCTCCCGGATCTGATCGATAGCCGATGCGGAAGTGTTGGTGCCGACTGCTTCGACGACGTAGTCGTTTACTGCATCCTTGTTTGCCGGATCCTGCAGGAACTTGTACGCATCGGCCATGGCCGCGCAGAATCCGCTCTCCGCCTTCGGGTTCTGTTCGACCCACGAGCGTCGGCTCTGCCACACACCACCGATCATCTGGTAGTTCTCCATATCGTCGGACAGATACGTCAGTTCGATCGCATCTCCGTTACCGACGACGGTCTCGGCCGTCGGAGTTGCCGCCATGGCAGCATCCACCTGCTTGGAAATCAATGCGGCCTGAGCCGTGGTGCCCGAGCCGATATTGACGAGGGTGTAGTCACCTTCGTTCAAACCGACACCGGCAAGTGTCTGCACCATGAGGTTCGATGTTCCGGTACCCGCAGCAGCGGGCATCCCGAGAGTCTTACCCTTGAGCGCCTCGAGGACATCAGCGCTGGTGGCGCCGGAAGCCGCCGTCGGGAGTCCGCTGCCGATCGGGGCGACAATAGCCGTCGGGGTCTGCGAATTGCCGCCGCAGGAAATGACGGCATCCTGGCCCTGCTGAATTGCCGCAAGCGCTTGACTCGGCGATGACGGACCGAAATCCTCTACGCCGCTTGCCAACAGCTGATTGTGACCCATGCCCGAAGGCGACGGCGAGACAGTCACGTCCACGCCGGCTGCCTCGAAATAACCCTCCGACTTCGCCACTGCGATCGGGATGCCCCACACAGTGCCAGGCGTGACGGAAACATTGATCTTCGCGAGCGAACCGTCGGTCGTGTCGCCGGTCTCGCCGCCACCACTTCCGCATGCAACCAACGACAATCCGAGCAGAGCCACGCCAGACATTCGTGCCAAATGAGCACGCATTCTTCAACCTCCGAGTAGATGTGAATCACCGCATAGCACCGGCTCACTTATGTGATTAATCATAGTCATGAATCGGCCATCGTCAATACCTGATCAGGAATTTCTGATCCGACGCATCTCGATCCACACATTCCCCACCCGCAGGCGATCCGGTTGGAGCCGAATGCAACTCCAACCGGATCGTGCCGTCCGCCGGACGAACGAGTACTACTGAGTCCGCTCGGGAACGAGCGCAATCGCCAACTCGGGACAAGCATGAACAGCGGTCACGGCATCATCATGCAAATCACCGGGAACCTCGAAGGTGGTACCACCCTCTGCTACAAAGCCTTCGTCGTCGTCCGACAACAACGACGGCACCTCCGCGTAGCAACGCCCGTGCCCCATGCACTTACTCTTGTCGATGGTCAAGTACATGTCAGACGTCCCATTCCAAAGGTAGTGAGGTCAAGGTCAGTTGGGCGCCGCGCTCGGTCAACACGGCACCTTCCGCCAGTCTGTATTCGGGAATGCGCTTGTGCCACTCTTCGAGCACCACTGCCAATTCCAGTCTGGCAAGGTGCATTCCGATGCAGCGATGCGGCCCTGCCCCGAAGGCCAAGTGCTGATTGAGCCCTTGCCTACCCAAGATGAACTTGTCCGGGTCGGGGAACTTCTCCGGATCACGGTTGGCAGACCCTACACCTAACCAGACGACATCTCGCTCAGACAATTCGAGACCGTGAAACTCGGTGTCGACCTGGACTCTACGCCCGGCTTGAATCACCAACGGATACATACGAATAAACTCTTCGACCGCGCTGCGGCAGAGCGTCGGGTCCTCGACCAACAGTTCGCGATCCGCGACGTTTTCGGCCAGGTGCGCGTAGATGTACCCCAACGCAGACCGTGTCGTGTCGAGTCCGGCGAGCATCAGAGACATGCAGATCAGGAGGATGTCGTCGTGGGAGATGTCCTCGTCGTCGATCTGCGCTTGAACCAACCTGGTGAGCAGGTCTTCCTTGGGATCACGCGGGTTCTTGCGACGCTCGTTCACCGCCTCGTCGAAGTAGGCCAGGATCTTGTTCTTGGGTTCGTCGACATCCGGTCCGTAGCCCGCCAACATGGCATTGAGCATGTCTTCGCTCCACGGCACGAAGAACTCGCCGTCACTGACCGGAAGACCCAACAGCGTCAAGAAGATGTCCGTCGGATATCGAATCGCGAACTCCGCGACGAAGTTACATTTCCCCTGCGGCCGAAGCTCTTCGATCAGTTCGACGGCGCGCGCATGGGCAAGTTCTTCCATCCGCTTGACTGCGGCCGGCGCGAAGAACGGATTGATGACCTTTCTCAACTTGACGTGCTCGTCACCGTTCAGATCCTGGGGCAGCAGGCGCAACGTCGTATCCGGGTACAGCGCCGAACGAGACTCGGTTGTCCACTCCTGGTGTTTCTGAAAGCCCTCCAGCACGTCCTGGTACCGAGTCAGCATCCAGAATCCATTTTTGTTGGTGTCGTTGAAATGGAATCGGGCAGCATCACGCTCCGCATCGAGAAGAGCGTAATGTCCGTAGATTTCGGAATTCTCGGCGTAGCGGTTGTGACTGACCGGGCAACCCTGGACTTTGTTCATCGAGGTCCTCACTCTGTATCGATCCGATGCACGCCGTCACTTCCACCCGAGGCACCACTGCGTGTCGCAATGAAATACATTTGACTACAGAAGGATTCACCGAGATAGCAGCGTGGAAAGAGACGGCGGGCGTCTCGATCCACTTGGCCGGTTCGTGACGTGCGCCACTGTAATGATTATCATCATTGATACGGACGGTTGTGTCAAGACCCGGAACGGGCATGCATCAGTTCGCGCGCTGCGCGGGCTTTCTGTAGCCCAGCTCTTCCAGCGTCGGCAGCACCTTGGCCTCGAAAAGTTCCAGGCTTCGCCAGCCGTGCTCCGGCGCCAAACCACCCATCAACGGCTGGAACATCAGTTCCGAATCGAGACCGCGCTTAACGCACAGATCAACGCATTGTTCCGGAGTGACCACGACAAAGTGCTTCTGCTTCTTGAGTTCCTCGATGCTCTCGACAAACGGATAAGTGGTCGTGCCCACCCCACGCTCTTTGGCCCACTGCGCATTCGAGTTCGTCGTGTACAGGAGGTGCGGTGCGAGAATCGGCCAATCCCGATCAGGATCATCGCTGACGAAGAGGAAGAGCGGGCCGGGGTTCGGCGGCCGAGGCGGAATCGGTAACCCCAGCTTGCGACGTTCCTCGTTGTAAATGGCATACAGGCCGTCCTTGTCGCCGGCAGGCATGTAGTTGTCGCCAAGTTTCGCAGCGCGGCGCGCGGATGCCTCGGCGGAACCACCGATGTAGATCGGCGGTCGAGGTGTCTGGACCGGAGTCGGACGCACTCGAACGGTCATACCGCGATATTCGAACGGTTCTCCCGTCCATGCCTTCTCGAGGATTCCGATCGTTTCTTCGAGGATCTTCACCCGACGTGCGCGAGGGATTTCGAACATCGCGTACTCGCTGTCCCGATACCCGATACCCATCGTCATCTCGATACGACCGCCACTGATGATGTCGAGGGTCGCCAGATCTTCCGCCAACCGCAACGGATTATGCAGCACTGCAACCAGTGCGGAAAAATGGATCCTCATCCGTTCGGTGCGAGCAGCAATCGCTGAGCCCTGGATCAGCGGCGAGGCACAGTAGCCGTCCTCGGCGCCATGATGCTCGGCAAGAAACACGGTCTCGAAACCGAGTTTGTCCGCCCAGTCACATTGGTCGATCGCGGCCTTGTACAGCTCGGCGGCCGGCGCACCGATCGAGGGTGCGCGCATGTCGTAGCGCAGCGAAAGTCTCATACAATTTACCCGCACTTTCTTTAGTGATGTTCGAAAAGGTCTCGGGATGAATCAGCGAGTATCCACAGAGAATGTCGGCAGCGTGTGAGTCTCGAACTCAGTGGGCGAGAGAGTGACCCGAGATCCGATGACGGGTTCCGCGCTGCCAGGGCCGACCAGGACGGTAACCAGCCGAACCTCCGGCGCCTCGTCCGGTTCGACAAGAGCGACGGTATACGGCGGGTTGCTCCCCGAAGGCAGGAATGAGCGTTCGACCCGCGTGAACGTAAAGATCGTGCCGTGACCACTCAGGTCCCGCCATTCGAGTTCACCGGGGTGACCGCATGGCCGTCCGGCCAAGGGATACCACTGCCACACACCACAGTCCGGGCAGGCAGGCAGAGCAATGCAGCCTCGCTCGACTGCATTCCAAAAACCGTCGAGCTCAGGAACATCCTGAGGCGGTGGAAAATTCGGAATTCCGGCAACTGTGTCGCTCGCACCGAAGTCAGTCATGTCAGCGATCCTTCGTGAAGATGAGCGTCGCGTGCTCCGGGCCACCGAGCGCGGCAGCAAGTGCAGTCTCCGCCCCGACTACCTGTGCTTGTCCTCTGGACCCGCGAAGTTGCCTGACCGCTTCGATCACATGCACGATGCCCGGAATGTAGGCGTACGACATGTGCCCGCCGTTCGTATTGACCGGCATCGCCCCACCTGGCGCAGTATTGCCCTCGGCTGTGAAGGCGAACCCCTCACCACGGCTGCAGAATCCGAGATCCTCGAGCTGAATCGCCTGCGAAATACTGAAGCAGTCGTAGATTTCGGCTACGTCGATATCCGACACCGACAGACCCGCGTCGGCAAAGGCGATCGGACCGGAGCGGGCAGAGCCGAACGAGAGCATGTCGGCCTTCTGAGTGAAGAAACTGGTCATCGTCGACTCCACCGACGTAACTCCAACACCGGCAATGACGACTGGTGGATTGGGCAGATCGCGGGCTCGCTCCACAGAAGTGACGATGACCGCGCCCGCACCGTCCGTAATCAGACAGCAGTCCGCAACGCGGAGTGGAGACGCAACCATCGGGCTGGCCAGATAGTCGTCCTGCGACATCGGCGTACGCTTCTGCGCTCCTGGCGTGATCTGCGCCCATAACCGGTTGGAACGAGCGATGGAACCGAGATCCTCTGGCGCAACTCCGTACTCGTGGCAGTATCGCTGCGCCCAGGCCGCAAAGTACGTGGGCTGACCATACCAACCGAACGGCATTTCCAAGCTTGCCTTGATCGGGTCCCGTGCGTGATAACCGTACGGTCCACCGGGTTTCGATCCCATGTATCCGTAGTAGACGAGGACGGTCTCCGCCTGGCCTGCTTCGATGACTGTCCGCGCCAACGCAACGGCCGCGAGAGGGCCTGCACCGGCGGGGATTCCGGGCGATGCCGTGAACTTTCGATCCACACCCAAAGCGGTTGCGATCTCGTCGGCATTGAATGTCGAACCCGCCGGAATTACTCCGTCGATGTCCCGAGCTGTCAATCCCGCGTCGCACATCGCCGCGCGACTCGCCTCGATGACCAACGCATCCACCGAACAGTTCAAACCGCGACCGAATTCCGATTCACCCACACCGACTACAGCAACGTTCGTTCTACCGCTCACTACTCCACCTCCGAAACGCACTGTACGCTATTCATGATAATAGTCACATTGAATATAGCCACGGTGTCACATCACACGAGATGACGCCAGGCTCGGGCGCGAAACCAAAGGTCGCACTCGCATGTGAACTGAATCATGACAATGGTTAGTATCTATGTGTAGTGTCACGAATACTCGACGACAAGTGCCGCCCTGCGGCAATTCGATGACCGAACAGAGGTGAGCTGGGTGGACAACCCGAGCGTGGTGGACATGGACCGTCTGACGACCTGGATGGACGAGAACGGAATCGGGTCAGGCCCCGTCACCGACGTTGTCGAACTCGCCGGCGGCACGCAGAACATCCTCATTCGATTCTCGCGCGGCGGGCAGGATCTCGTATTCCGTCGACCACCACTGCACAAGCGCAAGAACAGCGACGAGACGATGCGACGCGAAGCGGTCGTGCTGGCCGGGCTGGCAAACAGCGACGTCCCGCACCCTCGCCTGATCGCCTCGTGCGACGACCACGACGTGCTCGGGTGTCAGTTCTTCATCATGGAAGCAATTACCGGGTTCACTGCTACCTCAGAGGTGCCGGATGACCTCGCGAGCTCGCTCGATCATCAACACGCTCTTGGCTTGTCGATGATCGATGCCTTGGCAGCGCTCGGCCGAGTCGATCCCGATACAGCGGGCGTGTCTTCCCTGGGCCGCGCCGACGGTTGGCTCGAACGACAGGTGGCCAAGTGGCGCAAGCAGCTCGATTCGTATGCCGAACTCGACGGATGGCCGGGATCTGCCGCTCTGCCTGACATCGACAAACTCGGCGTCTGGCTCCAAAGCAACGTGCCGGCAGACTGGCAGCCCGGACTTATCCACGGCGACTTCCATTTCGGCAACGTCATGTTCCGACTCGACGCTCCGAAAGTCGCGGCGATCATCGACTGGGAACTCGCGACGATCGGCGATCCTCTGCTCGACCTCGGACACCTCCTTGCGACGTGGCCCAACGAAACCGAACGCCGCACTGTCGGGCTTGCCAAGGCCCTCCCCGGTCTACCCACGCGCGACGAACTGATTGCGCAATATTCGCAGGGAAGCACTCGCGACCTGAGCAATGTCGACTGGTACCAAGCGTTGGCCTGCTACCGCTTGGGCATTCTGCTCGAAGGCACGTACGCCCGCTCCTGCGCGGGCAAGGCCCCCGCGGACCTGGGCGAACGACTACATCGGACCGCAGAATCTCTCATCGAGCAGGGTTTGAGCATCGTCTTGTCGCACACGTCGGCTGACTGACATTCCCGAGCAGACCCGAAAGGACCTCCTATGACCGACTACAAGTTCATCACGTACGAGACGATCGACGACGGAACCATCGCACGAATTTCCCTCGACCGTCCCCGCACTCGAAATGCCCAGAACCGTGGCCTTCTGGTCGAACTCGGTGAAGCTTTCTTGCGTGCGGAAGCTGACGACACTGTCCGGGTCGTCATTCTCAGCGGCGAAGGCCCGGCATTCTCCTCAGGGCACGATCTCGGATCCTCGGAAGCCAACGCCGAACGCAATCCGGGACCGGACCAGCACTTCAGCTTCCAGTGCAACGGCGCCACCAAGGAAGGCCTGGAGCCGCGACTGCACCAGGAATGGCACTACTACTACGAGAACACCCGCCGCTGGCGCAACCTCCGCAAGATCACCATCGCGCAGGTTCACGGCAACGTGTTCTCGGCTGCTCTGATGCTTGCATGGTCCTGCGACTTCATCGTCGCTGCGGAAGGCACCGAGTTCGCGGACGTCGTTGCTACTCGACTGGGCATGTGCGGGGTCGAATACTTCGGACACCCCTGGGAATTCGGCCCGCGCAAGGCAAAAGAGCTTCTGCTGACCGGCGATTCGATCAACGCCGAGGACGCCCTGGCCCTAGGTATGGTCACCAAGATCTTCAGCGCCGACGAAATTTCCGAGCATACGGAAGAATTCGCTCGTCGCATCGCGAAGGTGCCCACAATGGCCGCACTGCTGGTCAAGGAATCCGTCAATCAATCGGTCGACGCGATGGGCTTCTCCACTGCCCTCGATGCGTGCTTCACCATTCATCAGCTCAACCACGCCCAGTGGACCGTACTCTCCGGCGGCGCCTCACCGATCGGAACGCCCGAGCTCGGGCTTCCGGACTGGAAGAACGCCCCGCCGACCCGTCGAGCAGACCCCCGGGTTCCGTAAGTCGCGTAGAAGTGCTGCGCCCGTGAGGAATCCACCGAAGCGGGCGCAGCGCCGTATCGGCTACTGCCCAACTCGGCGCGGCCACCCCTGGTCCAGGTCACCGCCGAAGTGCACGTCGATCTCCATCGAGCCGAAAAGTGCCTGCCCTGCATCCACCACAACCGTGTCGCGATAGAGCCCCCAGCCGAGTTTCGATGCATCATCGCCTCTTCCGATGTAGGTGAAGTACGCCTCGATCTCGACCACTCCTTCGCCGATCCAGGTCACCTTCGGCAGTGCAATGAAGTGCCGCTTTTCCGTGGGGTCGAACGTGGGCACGCTGCGGTAGAAATCGGCAATCGCGCCGCGCCCCTTGTGTTCACCGCGCCCAGTGCGCAGGATGCCATCCGGGGCGAAAAGACCGGCAACGAACTCCGGCACCGGGTTGTCCAGCGCTGCCGCATATCGGTGCATCAATCCTGTTGCGGCAGCGCAGTCTTCGAGCCTACGTAGCCGAGCCTCCACGTCGTTCAACCTGGCCGCGGTATCGTTTTCCGTCATCACGTCATCCAATCTGATGGTTTGTCCGGCGCGGCACCCGCATCCTAGATTATGTTAATAGTTATCAAACTAATTCCGGTCTGTCGACGCATCGACTGCGATCTTCGATCACGGAAGACGGACAGCCACGGCGGTGAGAGGAATACGATGGGCGACCGCTTTATCGGCCGAGTAGCAGTGGTCACCGGAGGTGCCGGCGGCATCGGTGAGGCCGCCGTGCGCGGGCTACACGCGGAAGGTGCGTCGGTAGTCATCGCCGACATCCAGGAAGCGCCCGGAGCGCTGCTGGCCGCCGAACTCGGCGACAAGGCAATCTTTCTCAAGACGGACGTTTCTGCGGAGTCCGACGTCGCCGCGGCTGTGGATACCGCTGTATCGCGATTCGGTCAGCTCGACATCATGTTCAACAATGCCGGCGTGATGGGAACCCTCGGCCCGATCGACAGCACCCGCATCGACGACGCCGACCGGACGATCGCCGTCAATCTCCGAAGTGTCATTTCCGGAATGAAGCACGCCGCCCGTGTCATGAAACCGCGCCGCTGTGGGGTCATCCTCTCCACCTCGAGTCCGGCCGGAATGCTGGGTGGGGTCGGACCCCACGTGTACAGCGCCACCAAGGCTGCTGTCATCGGGATTTCCAATTCCGTAGCCGCGGAGCTCCGGCCGTTCAATATCCGGGTCAACACCGTTGTGCCGGGCGCCGTCGTCTCACCGATGACCGCCAGCCTCGTAGCCGACGGACCCGATCACCTCGATCAGGCACTGGAGACGATGAGCGACACGGCACTGATGAGTCGACCACTCCTCCCCACCGATGTTGCAGCGGCCGTGCTGTATCTGGCCAGCGACGCCGCGGCACTCGTCACCGGTGTCACACTGCCGGTGGATGCCGGAATGACAGGAGCGATCGGTCAATCACCCTTCGCCACCGGCAAATACGAGCAGTCTGTCACTGTGCTCGAAGCCGGCCGACGAAGCTAGCGCCAGCCCTCACGAATCTCGCAACATCCCTGCCTACGTAATCTGAAGGAGAAATACCATGTTGGACGGAAAGCGCATTCTGGTCACCGGAGCCGCACAGGGCATGGGGCGAGAGATCGCACTCGAAGCCGCTCGGCAGGGCGCCGAATACGTCAGCGTTGCCGACCGCAACATCGACGGCGCCCGCGAAGCTGCAGCCGAGATCGAGAAGCTCGGAATCGGGTCGCAGGCAATTGATGTCGACCTCGCGAATTCCGACGAGATCCGAGCGATGATCGAGCAGGCTGTTGCCGGCGGCGGTGGCCTCGACACTCTCATCAACAACGCCGGTGTCATGGAAGGTGCCTTCACGACGGACACCAGCTTCGAGGATCTGCCGGAAGACGTGTGGGACAAAGTGTTTTCCATCAACGTCAAGTCCATCTGGCTGGCAACGAAGTTCGCAGCACCGCACCTGCGTGCATCCGGTCGCGGTCCCTCGGTGATCAATGCCGCATCTGTGGCCGGCATGGTCGGTTACGTGTCGACTGCCTACCCGTCGAGCAAAGCCGCTGTCATTCAGTTGACCCGGACCACCGCAATCGCCCTGTCACCCGAGATCCGGTGCAATGCCTTCTGCCCCGGCGCTATCGCAACCCCGATGAGCGATGCATTCCTCGCGTCTGCGCCGGACTACGACGCTCAACTGCAACGAATGACCGGGGCGCATCTGATTCCCCGGTTCGGCACATCCGACGAAATCGCGAAGGTCGTGGCCTTTTTGGCTTCAGACGCTGCGTCCTTCCTCACCGGGGTCATCCTTCCGGTCGACGGCGGAACCACGGCGTGGCGCGGTTTGCGCAACTGAGCGCGACAGCCTCAAAGCCGAGTGCCGGTCCGCCCATCACGGGCGAACCGGCACTCGGTGTGACGATATCGACGTACGAAAAACTGTGCGTATTAACGCATCAGTCGGTTCCACCCCATGCGATAGGGGTATCGAGCAACTCAGGGTAGTGCTTGAGCTCGTAGCGCCAGATACCGGCAATATGCTCTTCCATAGCCGTCAGCGCCGCAGCCGGATCGCCGTCTGCGACCGCAAGATAAATCTTCTCGTGAATATCGCAGGTCGCGACTCGGCTACGCATCGGATACTCCATGCCCATGACGGTCCCGTCGAGCATGTCGAGCAAGGCATGGATGAGGTAGGCAAAGAGAATGTTTCCCGAGCCCTGGGCAATTGTGTCGTGGAAGACCCGGCTCATCTCCACGAAGATCTGCTCGTCGTCGAGATTGGCACGTTGATGTTCGACACAGTGCTTGAGCTCTGCCAATTGCTCTTCGCTGATCCGCTCTGCCGCAAGCTTGGCCATCATCGGCTCGAGCGCGGTCCGCGCCTCGACGACAGTTCGGAAAGGCGCACTTTCGAACTGAAGCAGAAGTGTGATCGCCGTCGCGAGCGCAGTGCTGTCCGGCTGCTGAACAATCGGTCCACCACCAGGCCCCGGCTTGAGCGCAAGCACGCCCTGCAACTCCAGGAACCTCAACGATTCCCGGAGGGTACCGCGCCCAACCTCGTACTCCTCGAGCATCACTCGCTCAGGCGGAAGCCGATCACCGACCTTGTTACCCCGTCGGTTGATATCTTCAACGATCCGCTGTGCGACAAGCATCGCAGTCTTCTGCGGACGCAACGTTGCCCGTACCACTCCACACACCTCCACCAGCCATGATTTCCCGAGCAGGAGTTCGAGAATGGCAATTCCTGACTATGTTTACCTCATCGAGTGGCCGCATCACAATGCAATCCATGTAATTGATGATCAACGTCGGAAATCAGCGCGTTCAACTTGCGATACACACCGACTTCACATATGGCGACCGCCGGTCACTTCGAGGACCGCCCCCGTCATGTAGCTGGACATGTCGCTTGCCAAGAACAACACCACCGACGCAACTTCACTCGGCTCTGCGGCGCGAGCCATCGGGATCTCGTCCATCTTCTGCTGCCAGATCCGCTCCGGCATGGCCTCGGTCATGGCAGTCCGGACCAGACCCGGCTGCACTGCGTTGACACGAACGTTCTTGAACGCCACTTCCTTTGCCGCAGCCTTTGTCAGACCGACAATCCCGGCTTTTGCTGCGGAGTAGTTCGTCTGACCGAGCAAACCCACCTTTCCGGAGATCGACGAGATGTTGATGATTGCTCCGCTTTCACGTTCACGCATACGGGCGGCCGCAGCACGGGTGCCGTTCCACGCTCCCTTGAGGTGCACGGCAATCACGTCGTCGAAATCCTGCTCGGTCATCTTCCGCATCGTCGCGTCCCGAGTCATGCCGGCGTTGTTCACCAGAACATCGAGCGGGCCGAAGGCCGATTCGGCCAGATCGATCATCGATTCGACCTGGGAACTGTCTCGAACGTCGCACGACGCGAACCGCGCCACGGTCTCGCCGCCGAGTTGGGCCACCGCATTGGCCCCGACCTCACTGTTGATGTCACCGATGACAACCCTGGCCCCCTCGGCGACAAAGGTGCGAGCAATCTCGAGCCCGATCCCCTGCGCGCCACCGGTAACCACGGCGACCTTTCCGCTCAACATTCCCATGCCAACTCCATTCGTCTGTAATGTTTCTCCGACACAATCGATCACGATTGGTCCTTGCACCTATTGAACGATGCCCGACGAGCGCATCAACTCGATCTGTTCGACTGAGCGTCCCAGCGAGCCGAGAATGGCATCCGTCTGCTGGCCAAGAGCCGGCACGGCGTCCATCCGCATCTCCACGTCTTCGAAGGTCATCGGCGGCAACACACCCCGAATGGGGCCCGCCTCGGTTCCCACCTCTCGCCATCGGTCTCGCGCCTCGAGCTGCGGATGCGCCAGGAGCGCTTTCATGTCATTGAGCTGCGCTGCAGGAACCCCCGCTTGCGCCAACTTGTCGTCCAGGTCTGCGGTCTTGAACTCCCTGGTCAACTCGGCCACCAGTGCATCCACTTCGCCTCGATGCCGGACGCGAAGGATATTCGTGGCGAATCGAGGGTGGTCGGCAAGATCAGGCCGGCCGAACACCTCCGTGACCAATTGCGTCCACCCGCGATCGTTCTGAACGCCGATCAGGATCTGTCCGTCAATAGTCGGATACGCGTCGTACGGCGCGATCGAGGCATGACTCAAGCCCATACGTTTGATCTGCGTGTCCTGGTACATCTGCATGTACATCGGATGTCCCAGCCATTCCACGGTTGCGTCGAACATCGCCACGTCGATCGTGGCACCCGCGCCGGTGCGCTCGCGACGGAACAGCGCCGCCTGAACAGATGTCAGCGCATACAATCCTGCGGCGATGTCAGAAGCGGGAACGCCTGTCTTGGTGGCAGTTTCAGGTGTTCCGGTGATCGAGCACAGTCCGGTCTCCGCCTGCACGAGCATGTCGTACGCCTTACGGTCCTTGAGTGGGCCGGCAGTGCCGTAGCCGGTCATGTTCACAACAATGAGTTCGGGGTGATCACTGCGCAACGCTTCGGCCCCGAGCCCGAGACGTTCGGCGGCGCCGGGTGCGAAGTTCTGGATGAAGACGTCAGCCGTCGCGATCAGATCGATGATTGCCGCGCGGCCCTGCTCTGATTTGAGGTCGACGCAGATCGATTCCTTGTTGCGGTTCAGCCACACGAAGTGCGAGGCCAGACCGTGCACCGCGGCGTCGTAGTTGCGGGCGAAGTCACCTTCACCGATCCTTTCGACCTTGATCACGCGCGCGCCCAGATCGGCGAGGTGACGACTGGCGATAGGAGCCGCGACGGCCTGCTCGAGGCTGACGACGGTAATTCCGTCGAGCGGCAAACCTGCGGAAGTTGCAGAATCCGTCATGATCAGCGCCCCGATCCGCCGGCAGCAGCCTTCTTGGCCTGGTTGACCAGGCCGCCGCCGATGATGAGTCGTTGGACCTCGCTGGTGCCCTCGTACAGACGCAGCAGTCGCACGTCGCGATAGATACGCTCGACGGGCACCTCCCGCATGTATCCGGTGCCACCGTGGATCTGCACAGCGAGATCAGCTGCCTTTCCGACCATTTCGGTGCAGAAGAGCTTCACAGCCGACGGCCCGATCCGACGGTCTTCGCCGGAGACGTAACGAGCCGCCACCTCGCGAACCATCGCGCGGCCGGCCATCACGCCAGTAGCGATGTCGGCAATCATCGCCTGTACCAATTGGAAGTCACCGATCGCGGTGCCACCCTGCGTTGCCGTCGCGGCGTAGGCAACCGCTTCGTCGAGAGCGCGCTGCGCCGAACCGACGGACAGCGCTGCGATGTGTACGCGACCGCGGGCGAGCGAGGTCATCGCCGCGCGGTAGCCCACGTCCTCGTTGCCGCCTACGAGTGCGGAGTTCGGGACTCGCACGTCGGTGAAGTGGACGTCCGCCGTCCAGGCGCCTTCCTGGCCCATCTTGCGATCCTTCGGGGCAACCTGCACCCCCGACGTGGTGGCCGGAACCAGGAACACCGCAATACCCGTGCCGTTCTCGTCCGCCGGGCGTGTGCGAGCGAACACGACGAACAGGTCGGCGAGTGGTGCGTTGGTGATGAATCGCTTCTCGCCCGAGATCACCCAGTCATCGCCGTCACGTACTGCTTTGGTTCGCAGTCCTGCCGGATTGGAACCCGCTCCGGGTTCGGTAAGAGCAAAGGACGCAACGACGTCGCCGGAGGCGATGCCCTCGAGCCACTGCTGCTTCTGCTCATCGGTGCCGAAGTTGACCAGCACCTGACCGGCGATGCCGTTATTGGTGCCGAACATCGATCGCAGGGACAGCGAGGTGTACCCGAATTCCATTGCCAGTTCGACGTCCTGCGTCAGATCCAGTCCCAGGCCGCCCCATTCCTGCGGAATGGCGTACCCGAACAGACCCATCTCGGCGGCGTTCTTGCGGATATCCGCAGGGATACTGTCGGTGTCGGCGATCTCCTGCTCACGCGGAACAACGCCCTTACGGATGAACTCACGTGTCTGTCCCAGGATGTCTTTGAAATCTTCCGGACCGACTGCAGTACCTGATGTCATACTCGCAATACTCCTCACAGTGTCCGCACGTGTCAACGGATTGTATAGATTGATTATCATCAATCTATAACACGCACGAGAGGAACCGTCGATGAGTACCACTGGACGTTTGGCCGGGAAGACTGCTCTGATCACCGGGGCAGGTTCAGGACTTGGCCGGGCCACCGCGCTTCGCTTTGCACAGGAGGGCGCTGAAGTTGCCTGTGTCGACCTGAATTTGGCCGCAGCACAGGAAGTCGCCCGTGAGATCAGTAGCAACGGGACACGCGCAATCGGCCTTACCGCCGATGTGTCTTCCGCAGCCGATTCCGAGAAGATGGTCGCAGACGCGATCGATCAACTCGGCCGCATCGACATCCTGTTCGCCAATGCCGGCATCGCCGGTACCGGCAACGCCGCGGACATCACCGAGGATCTGTGGGACAAAGTCATCGACATCAACCTCAAAGGTGTGTGGCTCTCGGCGAAATACGTTCTGCCACACATGATCGAACGCGGTGAAGGTGTCATCATCAACCAAGCCAGCATGGGCGGACTGGTGGGAATCAACGGCATCTTCCCGTACACCGCGGCCAAAGGCGGCGTCATCGCGATGACCAAGCAGATGGCGGCCACCTACGGGCCGAATGGTGTACGCGTGAATGCAATTTGCCCCGGTACCATCCCCACTCCCCTCGTCTACCGCTCACGTGAAGAGCGCGGCGACGCTCCCGCGGACAACAACCACTCCATCAAGGATGCCGAAGTGGCAAAACGCTTTCCGCTGCAGCGACTGGGAGTTCCGGACGACGTCGCAAATCTTGCGCTGTTCCTGGCAAGCGACGAGGCGAACTGGGTCACCGGCGCAATCTACGCTGTCGACGGCGGGCGCAGCGCAATCTGACTTGGATCGATGAAGGACACGATCGACAAAAGAGGCGGCGCCTATGGGGCACCGCCTCTTTTGCGCACCAACGGTGCATTTCGCCTTATTGGGCGGTGAGCCCGCCGTCAGCGGCCAGTGTGGAACCGGTGATGTACGACGCTTCATCCGAGAGCAGGAAGGAAATGACCGAGGCCATCTCGCTCGTCTCCGCACGGCGAGCCAGCGGTGTTTGCGCCAACGCGGTGCTGGTCACTCCGTTGGTCTCACGAGCCTTGCGCGCCAACTCGGTATCGACGACGCCGGGGCACAGGCAGTTCGCACGAATTCCCTTGTCGGCGTAGCCGATAGCAACGGAGCGTGTCAGACCCACGACGCCGCTCTTGGATGCGTCGTAACTCGGGGTGTTCTTGTTGGCCGAGATCAACGACGCCACCGACCCGATGGTGACGATGCTGCCGCCGCCCGCTCGCTCCATATGGGGAAGAGCAAACTTCAGTACCAGGAACGAACCGGTGAGGTTGACCCGGATAACCGAATCCCAGTCGTCGAACGCCATTTCGCCGGCAAGAGACGAGCGCGCGATGCCGGCGCACGTCACAGCTCCGTCGATTCCGCCGAGATGCTGCGCAACCTTCTCCATGGCCGCGGAGACCGATGCTTCATCGCCCACATCACACAGCAGGCCGATGGCAACTCCACCGGCGGCAGTGATCCGGGCCGCGAGCGCCTGTGCCCCAGCTTCATCGGTGTCGAGGATGCCGATTGCAGCGCCTTCCTCCACCAGACGTGCAATCGCTGCGGCGCCGATGCCGCCAACTCCGCCACTGACGACGATCCGTCGTCCGAGATGGCGGTCCTTCGTAATCTTCTGCATTAGAGATCTCTTAACTGACCCGGAGGCCACAGTCGACGGGCAGGGACACACCGGTGACAAATCGAGCTTCGTCAGAGGCCAGGAACAGGACGGCATGGCTGATGTCTTCGGGCTCGACCCACGCGGTGTCGAGGGGGTTGCGACCCCGAGCCCGCTCGCGCAGGTCCTCGATGGTCGGATTTTCCTTGTCCGGGTTGAATACCCGCAGGGTGGATTCGCTGAACAGCATCGCTGTTCCCACGTTGCCGGGGTGGACGGTGT
Organism: Rhodococcus sp. NPDC056743; assembly: GCF_042790355.1. Classification (NCBI taxonomy): domain Bacteria; kingdom Bacillati; phylum Actinomycetota; class Actinomycetes; order Mycobacteriales; family Nocardiaceae; genus Rhodococcus; species Rhodococcus sp. NPDC056743. The sequence goes on from NZ_JBHTZI010000002.1 coordinate 178,352, forward strand.
TGACCCGGATCTTGTGGGGCCCGAATTCGTTGGCCAGGGTCTTCATCAAACCCTCGACACCGCTCTTGGATGCGTTGTAGTGCGCGACATTTGCCGAACCTTTGAACGTCACCGCCGAGGAGGTCAGGACGATCGAACCGCCCTTGCCCGCCTTGATCATGTGCGGCGCGGTTGCCTTGACGGTACGCCAGACACCGGTCAGGTTGATGTCGATCATGTCCTGCCACTCGTCCGTGGACAGGTCGAGTGTCGGAATGCAGCCACAGACACCGGCATTGGCGCTCACGATATCGATACCACCGAATGCCTCGACCGCGTCGTTCGCAACTGCGTTCATGCCGTCCTGGTCACGAACGTCGACCTTGCGCGTGATAATCCGACGACCGAGTTCCTTGACCAGTCGCTCGGTTTCACGCAGATCGTCTTCGGTTGCCATCGCGTATTCGAGCGAACTGATGTCTTCACACGCGTCAGTCGCGACAATGTCGGCGCCTTCGGCAGCGAGACGGAGCGCGTGTGAACGACCCTGTCCGCGTGCAGCTCCGGTGATGAATGCAACTTTGCCTGATACTCGACCCATTACTGATCCTTCACTATTTCGATTGACATAAGTTCACGCGGTGAGGTTCAACAACCGAGCCGGGTTGTCGCACGCCATGGTACGTAGATCGTCTTCCGACACACCTTCGTCCCACAGCGCGTTGATGTAGCTCTGCAGCCCCGCGCCGGGCGTCGGAACATTGCAACTCCAACCGTAATCAGTGGAAACAACCGCCCGGTCCGGCCCGATCAACTTGATCGCGTCGATCACGTTGTCGAAGGAAGACGGGGCACCCATGCAGGTGTGGGCGGTCAACTCGATGAATGCGCCGAGTTCGGCCAACTCCAACGTCTCCGGAACAGTTAACCGCGGACCGGTAGTGGCGTGCATGGCATGCGTGACCAACAGGTTTCCGCGCGTACCGAATTCACGCGAGACGGCAAAATGCTCCGCCTTCGAAATGTGCCCGGTAGCAAGGACCCCACCGTGTTCGATCACAAGATCCATGATTGTCCGAACCTCGGGCAGGATCTGGCCGTCGTTGTCCACCACCCGCAATCCCTCGGTGATACCGAAGAATTTCTCCACCGTGACGGGCGCATCCTGTTGCGCCGAAATCGTGGGAAGCCACACCACCTGAGCACCGTTGCGCAGTGCCACTTCGACAGCATGAGGATTCAGGCCACCAACGGGATGATCGCAGCAGATACCGGCAATCGTGCGAATCCCGGGAACCGCCTTGTTGGCGAGGTAAGCGGCAGTCGTCGAAGGAAATTCGTGGGCCTTCAATACGATTGCCTTCATACCCAGCGTTTCCGCTTCGGCAGCAGCCTCGATCGGATCCACGCTGTGCGGCACCTTGGCAAGTTTTTCCACCAGCGGCTCCGGGCCGAAATGACAGTGCATATCGATCGCGTCTTCCAAATGAATGGGAGACTGACCCGAATCACGTTGCGCCATACTGTTACTCCGTTCGAATTGGTGGCAATCCCGACGATCAGGACGGGCGGTGGGGAAGAAATACCTCTTCGAACAGCTTGTCCACAAACGGTCCGATGTCGATCTTGCCCGGCGAGTACCAGTCGGCAAATCCGTTGTAGTCGGACTCGTTGGTGTATCCGAGCTCAGCAACGATCGCGGACCACTTGTCGGCAAGTTCCTCGGCATTCGCTGCGAACTGTGCTCCGTCCTCGAAGGTGGAGTTCTTCGCCAGAGCATCGACGATGGACTTGTTGGTCTCCTGCAACTTCGCGCGAAGCTCTGGATCGAATGCTTGCACTGATCCACCGGCTGCCCGAATTTCCTCGACGGCCTCAACGGTGATCGGCCAGATCTTGTCTTCGATACTGCCGGATATGAAAGTCTTCATTCGATCCCAGAGCAATTGCCGCGCCACCAACGGCAGTTTGTTCCAGACTTCCTGGTTGATAACCATGTTGCCGGTCGGTACGGCCAAGCCTGCATCGGGGTCGATGACGACCTCGTGTGCAGCCTCGATGAATCCACCCAGAATGCCCACGGCAGGGCTCGACATACTGCAGTCGATCACGCCACGCTGAAGTGCTTCGTACAGTTCGGTGTATGCCACCGAAGTCGCGTTACCGCCGATCGACTTCACCTGTTGCGTCCCGGCCGTGTTACCGACCGAGATATTCGCACCCTTGATTTCGGAGGAGGTGGTTCGCTCATCCGTGCAGAACAAGGCATTTACTCCGGCGTTGTACGCCGGGAACATCAGTTTCATGTCTTTGTCTTCGAATTCGGCCACGATCTCAGGCGTGGTGAAGGCAAGTTCAGGTGCCCAGGCGTTGGACTGCAAAGTACCGGTCACGACCGACTGATCCGAGAGGACGCTGGTGTCGAGCAGCGCCGCCGTAGCCGGATATTCCTTGGGCTCGTAGATGGCAACTACCTGACCGATATCGAGACGGCCGTCGCGCACTGCGTCGTCGATCTGTGCGGCCTTGGCAATGGCGTCCGAATACGCGATATCGAACTCGATCTTGCCGCCCGACCATTCCTCGACCGACTTCAGGTAGTTCTCCAGGAAGGCGCCGGCAGTTGATCCCGCTGCGCCCGGTGACTGAGTGTGGAGAGTGATCCGATCGATGTCCGCGAAAGCAGCCTGGTACTCCTCCTTGGAAGCCCCGTACGCCAGGCCCTCACCACTTCCGGAATTGCCACCGCCGGTTTCAGCGCAACCGGTGAGAGCAACAACCCCCGCAGCTGCCAGCGCACCAAAACGCAACAGCGCCTTCGGCTTGTCAGAGAACATCCTCACAGGACTCCTTCTTCGCGGTCCGATACGGACCTGTACTACTGAGGTTCTTTACATCTGCGGTTCTTTTACATCTGCAGCGCGTCCGCAGGCACACACGCAGAGAGCAGGGCGTGATGCGCCTCACTTACCTGACAATGATGCGTCTAGATTGCATGGAAGTCAAGAATTCATGCGAATAATTATCTCCTTAGTGCTCCCGGTGATCGGCTCACAACATACGGCGGGTGCCGAATCCAGTAAGGACCCGACACCCACCTGTGCAACCAATTACGTTGGAACACCGCGCTTTATTCGGCAGTCACTCCGCCGTCGACAAGAATGGCCTGACCCGTCACGTACGACGCGTCTGCGGAAGCCAGGAAGGCCACCACCGAGGCAATCTCCTCCGGCTCTCCGTATCGTCCGAGCGGCACGGACAGCGGCTTCGAGGGGTTCTTCACTTGCCCAGAAGTAGGTACGAGTGCCGCGGTATTCGCTGTGAGATTGGTCTTGACCGCACCCGGGCACACACTGTTCACGCGAATACCCTTGGGCGCGTACTCGACAGCAAGCGTTTGAGTGAGCATCTTCACGCCACCTTTCGACGCCCGGTAAGGCGCCAAACCACCCTGGGTGGCTACAAACGACGACGTCGATCCACACGTGACGATCGATCCACGACCGGTCTGCACCATCGACGGCAGGCAAGCCTGAATCGCAAAGAACGTGCCGTTCAGATTGATGTCGAGGACGTTCTGCCACTCTGCGATCGGATACTCGTGACTGTCGACGCGAGCGCCACTGACACCGGCAGCGGTGAAGACGATGCTGATGTCACCGAACTTCTCCACAACCTGATCGGCAATCGACTTCAAGGCATCACTGTCGCGCACATCGGCCCCGAACGCCAAGGCAGTGCCACCCCGGGAAACGATGTCGGCAACCGTACGCTCGGCCGCATCCTGATGGACGTCGATCACAGCGACGCGCGCACCTTCCTGCGCGAGACGTAGCGCCGAGGCGGCCCCGATCCCCGAACCTCCACCGGTCACAAAGGCGATCTCACCGTCGAGCCTACGCACTGTCATCGTCATTGAAACTCCCGTTCGTCAATCTTTTTGCGTTGTCTGACTACATCCGCCGCATTCAGGGCCGCGACATAAGCTTTAACCGGCACCACGATCAGGCAGGAAGGTTGCGATCTCCGGGAAGAAGATCAAGATCAGGATCACGATCACCGCCATGGGCAGGAACCAACCAGCCGCAACGAACACGTCCTTGAGAGAAATCGGTGTGCCGAGGTTGACCTTGGGGTCCTTGACCAGTGAGTGCACGATCATCGACAGAATTCCCACCGGCGGGCTGATCACGGCCAGTTCGCACATGAAGACGACAAACGCGCCGTACCAGAGCATGGAGATATCGAGGGCAGCCAACGTCGGGATCAGAATCGGCACGGTCAGAACCATCATTGCCAACGAGTCCATGAAGGCACCGAGGAAGAGATAGACAACCATCATCATCAGAAGGAACTGCACCCGGCCGAGATTCATATCCGCGACGAGGTCTGCAAAGCCGTTGCTGATGCCGGTCAAAGTCATCATGCGCGAGAGGATGGCGACACCCACCAACAGCATGAAGATTGCGCCCACAGTTGCCACTGCTCCCAGGGAAGCCTCCGACACCGCGGCCCAGGCACCACCCTTACGCTTCCAGATCAACAAGACGACCATTGATGCAAGTGCCGCAACGGCACCCGCTTCGGTCGCAGTGAAGAGACCGGAGAACATGCCGTACGTGATGATGAAGACGATCAACGGAACCGGCCAGATCTTCACCAGGCTGTCGAAGCGTCCTCGCCAGCTTGTCTTGACGATCGACGACGGATCTGCGGCACTGGGATCGATGCCCTTACCGAACTTGGCAAAGACCACGATCATGATCGTGAACATGACCATCACCAGCAGACCAGGTCCGATGCCCGCCATCAACTGCTTGCCAACCGGCACCTCGGCGATGCCCGCGTACAGAACCATCAGGATGCTCGGGGGGATCAACTGCCCGGGCAAGCTGGCGACAAGTACCGCGCCGACCGCCAAGTGCTTGCTGTATCCGGCCTTCAACATTTCCGGAACGCCGATACGCGCCAGTGCATACACCGTGCCGGTAGTGGATCCACTGACTGCGCCCAGCCCTGCGCCGGCAAGGTTGGTTCCCGCTGCGAGTCCGCCGGGAAGCCAACCGAGCCACTGACGTCCAGCCCCGTAGAGGCTCTCGGTCAATCCCGACTTCCACAGGAACAAGCCCATCAGAATGAACATCGGCAGGACGCTCAGTGTCCAGCTGGCGACCTCGTCATAGGGCACCGTGGCGAAGATCGTCTCGACCACCTTCGGGCCACGCATCGAATACATGGCCGCCATGGACGGCACGATCATCGCGACTGCGACCGGAAGACGCAAGAAGATCAACATCACCATCGAGACGATGGCCGCAATGCCGATTGCCTCTGTCTTGAGTGGCAAGAAGATTGCGACGCTCGAAATTACGGTGGCAGCGACGAACAGGCTGAACGTGATCCACGACCGGTAGGCGAGCTTCTTGTTCGGCCCGACGAACGATTCCGGCGCGCGGCCCGACTCCCCCGATGGCTTCTTCACGTTGTCGACCTCGGAAACTGTGCTCATTTCGCTTCTTCCTCGGAATCAGGGGTGTGGGAAGACTTCGCTTCGCCGAATCGCTCGTCGTCCGCGACCTTTGCCGCAATCAATTCCTCGACAGTGTTCGGATGCATAACCGCCCGATAGGCGACGTATCCGAATTGCACTGTGAGACTGGCAAAAACCAACGGAACCAGGAAGGCGACGGGCCACGAGATCAACGTACTGACGCCCGCGGTATCGCCGATCTTGGCCGAGTGCAGCGCTTCTTCCCATCCGTACCACGCGAATCCAGCCATCACGACAGCCGTCACGACGTAACCGAATCCCAGGACCCACCGCCGCGTCACTGCCGGCAATTTGTCGAAGATCAGGTCAGCGGTGATGTGTTCGTTGCGAGCCTGCGCCGCCACGAACCCGAGCAACGCGATGATCGGGACGTACCAGTACTGAGTCAGCTCCAGTGTGTGATTGATCGGGGAGCCACCGAGCGAACGCAGCAAGGCGTTGGCAGCGATGTGCACCATCATCACGAACGTGACGATGACGGCAGGCACCTCGATCAGCAAGAGAAGGCGACTTTCACGCCCCGCGCTCGATGCGCTCATGATCCATACTCCAAACTGCCTGTCAGCGGTGGATGACACCGGCTAACTCATAAGCTCTTCGTGATTCGAGTCACGACCAATGAGTAATCATTCGCCTAGATTGCCTCAGAGTCAAGAACTATGCGGATCATTTTCATAATAGTTGATCAGCATTTGTGATCTGGCCGAAAATTTAAGGCCAAGAGAGGAACTCGACTCGGATGCGTCGTCGACACGCCTAGCGACTGTTCACCCCACAGGGGGTCAACAGCCGCTCGGCGTACACGAAAAATATTGTGCTAGATCAGATTCCGACCAGATCGGCCAATTCGGCGCGATGATGGTTACTGTTGCCGAAGATCGGTTCGACTGCCTTGGCTCGCCGGAAGTACAGGTGCGGATCAGCTTCCCACGTGAAGCCGATACCGCCGTGAACCTGGATGTTCGTACTCGCACACAACGTCAGGCACTCGGAGGCCTGCCCCTTGGCCATGATCGCTGCCTGCACGAACTCGCCGCTTTCGTGCTCAGCGCACATCGACGCATACATAACCGTGGCCTGAGCTGCATCAACCGAGATCGCCATGTCCGCACACTTGTGCTTGACGGCCTGGAACGAACCGATGACGCGATTGAACTGGACGCGCTGTTTTGCATACTCGACCGCCATGTTCAGCGCTGCTTCCGCAGCACCGAGCGCTTCGTTCGCGAGGAGTGTGCGCACGACACCGACCACCCGCTCGAGAGATGCGGCGTCCGATCCGAGCAGCTGCGCCGGGGCGTCGTCGAGTTCCACAGTCGCGACCGGGCGAGTGAGATCAAGCGAATCCCGTTTAGTCACAGTCACACCGACCGAATTTGCTTCGACCACATACAGTGCCACGGCGTTACCGTCCGGCGTCACTGCCGGAACAACCAGCAGATCGGCGACGTGACCGAACGCGACGTAATCGAGCCGGCCTGTCAGCTTCGGTTCGTCCCCCGTTGCGCGCACCCGCGCACCGTCCACTTCGGTGTCCTTGGCGCCGGCCAGGGCAAGTGAACCGATGACACTGCCGTCCAACAGCTTCGGAAGAAGTTCCTGCTTCTGCTGCTCATTGCCCAGTCGCAGTATCGCCTCGATGGCGCCGGTCGTCGCGATCATCGGTACCGGAGTCAGAGCCCGGCCCAATTCCTGTGCCACGATTGCGGTTTCAAGGAAACTGAAGCCGCCACCGCCGAACTCCTCGGCGATATGCAGGCCAGGCACACCCATGTTCGAGACCAACAACTGCCAGGTTTCGACGTCGTAATCGCCGTCCGTGGCGATGTCGCGAACCTTGTCCATAGGTGCACGTTCGGAAAGGAGTCGGCGCAGCGAAGTGCGGAACTCTTCCTGATCCTCGTCGAATGCGAAGTACACGATTGCTCTTCCGTTCTGCCGCACGAGCGGCGAAAGCGATTGCGATCAGGCGCTCTTGCGTCGCCCGATGTCCTGGAACGGGCCACCGTCGAGGCGGGGCTCCTTGGGTAATCCGAGTAGCTGTTCACCGATAATGTTGCGCTGAACCTGGGAACTGCCGCCGTAAATCGTTGCTGCCCTTGCATACAGCGCGATGTCGGTCCAGCAGTTCGACGAGTTTTCGGTACCCGGTTGCGGGGTGACGAGAATGCCGCCGTTACCTTGACCGGTAGGTGCCAATGCTTCCAATCCGAGGATCTCCATCCCCAGTTCGGTGTACCGCTGGAAGAACTCGCTCCAGATCACCTTGCTGAAAGATCCGTCGACGCCGGGGACACCGCCACTGAGCAACTTCGTCAGTGCCCGATATCCGCGAAACCTCATCGTCTGCACGCGAGACCAGCACCACGCCAACTCGCCGCGAATGTGTGGGTCGTCGGAAAGTCCACGCTCACGTGCCAATTCGATCATTCGCTCGACTTCGCGCCCGAATCGTACCGCGTCGGTGGTTGCGCGCACTCCGCGCTCGAATCCGAGCAGCATGTTGGCCGTGGTCCACCCGCCGTTGACCTCGCCGAGCACGTTGGCCTTCGCGGTACGCGCATCGGTGAAGAAAACCTCGTTGAAGGCAACGTAACCGGCTGCATTGACGATGGGCCGGACCTCGACTCCAGGCTGATCCATGGGCACCAGTAGGAAGGACAGCCCCCGATGCTTGGCCGCAGTCGGGTCGGTCCGAACGATCGCAAAGATCCAGTTGGCGTTGCTGCCGGCCGACGTCCAGGTCTTCTGGCCGTTGATGACCCACTCGTCACCGTCGAGCACTGCGCGGGTGCGCATGCCGGCCAGGTCGGAGCCGGCTTCCGGCTCCGAATAGCCCTGGCACCAGACGTGCTCACCGGAGAGCATACGAGGCAGGAAATAGTCCTTCTGCTCGTCCGTGCCCAGCACTGTGATCGTATTTCCCAGCAGCTTCAATCCGAGCGAGTCGTTCTCGGTGCCTTCCGGCACTCCGAGTCGCATCAGTTCCTCGTTGAGGACTACCTGCTCGAGATCGGACAGGCCGCCGCCGCCGTATTCCTTCGGCCACGAGACAGCAAGCAAGTTGTTCTGCGAGAGAACCTTTCGCCATACCTTCAAGAATTCGACCTGCTCGGCGTCCGGAAGCGAGCCGATGCCACGCCAGTCTTCCGGAAGGTTCGATTCGAGCAGAGCCCGGATCTCCGAGCGGTACTGCTCGGCCTCCGCCGGGTATGTGATGTCCATGGGTCAGGATTCCTTTACCGCGACCGTGGGCAGCTTGCACACAGTTGCCATGAATGAGTCGACCTCGCCGGCGCTGTAGCCCAGCTCGGCAAGAATCTCCGCTGAGTGCTGACCGAGCTGTGGGCTTCCACCCTTGAACCGGCCAGGCGTATCGGATAGATGGATCACCATGCCGACTTCGCGCGACCAGCCGTATTCAGGGTGATGATGTTCGACGACCCGCGATGAGTCGAGTGCCCATTCCTCCCACAGCAATTCAGGCATGATCGGGTAATCGAGCGGGACCTCCGCCGGAACCTTGTTGTCGTCGAGCAACTTGAATGCGCCGGCGCTGTCGAGTGCAGCGAATGCAGCGCCCAGGATGTCGGCGAGTGCATCGGCATTCTCGACGCGGGCGGCCTTGGTTGCAAAACGCTCGTCCGTCGCGAGGTCTGCCGCGTTGAGCGCAACTGCCAGTCGACCGAATGCCGCGTCACCGAAGACAGCGATGCAGATCCACCCGTCCGACGTCTTGTACAGACGATAGAGAGGGGACCAACCGTTCTGCTCGGAATCGAGCTCGTGTGCCGGTATCGCATTGCCGTCGAGATCGGCCGAGTGCTCGCTGATCACGAACAGGCTCGAGTGCAACTGCGGGCTCTCCACGTACTGAGCTTCACCGGTGTTGATTCGGTGGTGCAGTCCGAGTAGAACCGTGACGGCTCCGAGGAAGCCGTTGTAGAGATCCTCGTTACCGATAACCCGACGGATCGGCGGATTGCCTTTGCCGGAACCCTCGAAGTTGAGACCGACCAGTCCGGAGACCAACGGCGCAAAGGACTTCAGCGACGACTTCGGACCGGCCGAGCCGAATCCGGGCAAGTAGGCGTACAGCAGGTTGGGATTGATTGCCTTGAGCTGTTCGTATCCGAGACCGATCTTCTCGGCCTTACCGGGACGGTAGTTCTGCAGCACGACGTCGGCGTCCGCGACCAACCGGTGGGCAATTTCCTGCCCCTCCTTGGTGCGCATATCCAAGGCGATATTGCGCTTTCCGCGGTTTGCACCTTCGAAGAGGTCGCCGAGCGGACGCATCTGATCGCCTACGAGAGGTTCGATCTTGATGACGTCTGCACCCAGGTCGGACAGCAGACGGGCCGCAAAACCGGTGGCAAAGTACGAACTGAAGTCGAGAATCTTGACGCCCTGCAGCGGTGATACAACAGCGGAGCCCTCAGTGGGCGCTGGTGCCCAGATCGGCGAGCGCGCAATCTCACCGATGCGCGTGTCATGTGCACCCGGACGCGGCGCAGCGGTCGGTGTTGCAGGCTTGGACTTCTCGAAGCGGATAACCGGTCCGATCTGTCGAATCGTGCCGTGATCCTCGTCAGGTAGTTCAATGGCGATTTCGGCAAACTTCACCTGGTCGTCTTCGAAGGTCTCTTCGGGATGCAACAGCGGCAACGCTGCGATGTCGGCGGCATGGAACATCTCGAGCCACTCGTCGCGGTTGCGCGACTTGAACGCCTCGGGAACCTTGTTGCGAGCAATGTCGAGTTCGATGTCGTTGAGCGGCACCGACATCTCGGGACCGTCGATGGTTTGGGTCTGGTCACCGAAACCGAGCAGGTCCATCATGCGCTTGTAGGATCCGGGACCACCGGTGTGCGGGGTCAACCATTTGCCGTCGGCACACTGGAAGGGGTCGGTGATCAGACGCTTGTTACCGAATCCGGTCTGCGTACCACTGCGCGCCAGGTAGGAAATATCCTTCTCGTTCCACCACCAGTTCATCGACGAGATGGCCAGCATTCCGTCGAGCAGTGACGTGTCGACCTTCTGGCCGGTGCCGTTGAGCTTGCGGGCACGCAGCGCCGACAGGATACCGATGGTGGTAATGAAGGCGGTGCCGTACGACACCGTCGGATGGCCCATGAAAATCGGGCCGGAACGGTGTCCACCCTGCTCTGCCATCTGTCCCAGGCGCGCATTGAGGAGTGCTTCGTAGCCGGGACGCTCGGCGAGCGGTCCCTCGTTGCCGTAACCGGTAACAGAGGCGTAGACCAACTCGGGATGACGAGCATGAACTGCCTCGTAGTCGAGTCCGAAATCCTTTGCACGTCCACTACCGAACGACTCGATGAAAACATCTGCAGTGGAAAGCAACTGCTCAGCGATACGGCGTCCCTCATCAGTACGCAGATCAGCCTGAACGCTCCACTTTCCACGATCGAGCGACTTGCGCATCGCGGAATTCTCGTCGTGGCCACCGCCGGGACGCTCCAGTTTGATGACCCGTGCTCCGTAGTCGGCGAGCATCATGCTGGAGACAGCAGACGGCATACCCCAGCTCGCATCAACGACAACAAGTCCGTCAAGTGGACCGACCATTGCACCGTCTCCTTATCTCATGCGCGGTACGCGCAGCATTGCCTGCCGGCCGCGAACGGCCAGAAGATTGTTAGTTCAAGCGAAACCGATTGAGAGCCTTGTCGGCTCAGTCGGACGACGGAAGCGGCTTAGCCGTAACGAGTTCCATTGCAACCCCGTGGCAGGTGAACTGTCCGCCACCCTTCTTGACGCAGATAATCTGGGTCTCGCACGTTGCGCAGGTGTAGCGCTTACCAACCTCGTTCATGTTCGTGCCCTTCTTGCTGACGCATCTCGGCAGAGCGGAATGCGGTGATTAGCGGTTTACTATGCGCCGAAAGTGATTTCGACCGGCTGTGCGCAGCAGCTCAGAGCCGAGCCGCCGGCTTTCGTCACGATCGCCTCGGACCCGCAGACATTGCAGCGCAGTCGGTTGCCGTTACCGGCCGTCGTTCCCTCGGAATCAGAACTCATCTCGCACTCCTTGTCGTAACACCCGCGGACTCAACCCGAATCCACTGTAACCTATTTCACTATAATCATGATCATAGACTTTCGGCAACCGTAAATCTTGCAATCGCAGCCGCACATCGCACACGAGGGGGCAAATCTGCATCACCGAAGATATTCATGACTATCATTATTTGAATTAGAGTCGATACTAGGGCTCCGAGCTGACCAAGACAAGACCACCGAAGAATGAGAAGCAACCAATGACCCAATCCGAAGACGCCGGCCACGTCGCCGGCAAGCCGATCCCCCGAGCCGACGAGAACTCAGCCGGATACTGGGCCGCTGCACGTGAACATCGCCTAGCCATTCAGTACTGCAGCGCATGTGAACTGCTGCTTCACACGCCAGTCGGAACCTGCCCGGGATGCGACAACACCGACCTCTGCTATCGGGACGTTTCCGGTCGCGGAACGCTGTATTCCTTCGCCGTCATTCACGACGCCCCGGCTCCGGCATTCGCGAACATGCTTCCCTACATCGTCGGCGTGATCGAACTGGAAGAGCAGGAACGGCTGTTCATGATCGCCAACGTCCTGGACGTGCCCATCGATTCCGTGAAAATCGGGATGCCGATGGAAGTGATGTTCGAGAACCTCACCCCGGATTGCGAACTGCCGCAGTTCCGTCCGGCGCGCATCGACACGATTGGAGTCTGACCGATGTGGGAACTACGCGACAAGGTTGCGATCGCCGGAATCGGATACACCGAACTCACCCGTCGATCCCCGCGAACCCTCGCCTCCTTGACCCTCGAAGCGGTCGACACCGCAATCGCTGACGCCGGACTGACCCGCAAAGACATCGACGGACTGGCAACAACCCCGACGATGCCCGTCTACGGCGGCGACAAGGGCACTGTCGACGGCATCGACGTGGTCACACCAGGATTCCTCGGCCAAGCCCTTCATATCCAAGATCAGCTGACCTGGATGGGCAACACCACCCCGATGGTCACCCACGCCGCAATCGACGCGATCAATGCGCTCGCAGCGGGTGCATGCTCCCACGTGATCGTGTATCGAGCACTGCACATGCCGGTCGGTCGTTACTCGAACTTCACGAGCGCCTATGCGTCCGGCCGCGACCAGTACTTCGCGCCGTACGGCTTCTCGATGCCGGCCGCCTGGGCATCCACCGTTTTCCGCCGTTTCCTGGATCTGCGTGGCGGGACACGTGAGAGTTTGGCGAACTTCGCAGTAGACAATCGCGCCAACGCAAACAAGAACCCCCATGCGTTCTTCCGTGACAAGACACTGACACACGAGCAGTACCTGTCCTCTCGGATGATCGCCGATCCGATCACGATGCTGGACTGCGATATTCCGGTTGACGGCGCGGTCGCAATGGTTCTCACCCGCACTGACCGGGCCCGAGATCTCAAGAATCCGCCGGCCTTGGTGAGCGGCTACGCCGCCAGCACGCATGTCGGCGCCACCGGGGTGCCGATGAACCTGGAAGACATCCTCACCGGATGCGCACAGACCGGTGAACGACTCTGGGCGTCAACAGGGTTGGCAGCTACCGACATCGATGTGGCACAACTCTACGATGGCTTCAGTGTCTTCACCCACACGTGGCTCGAAGGCCTGGGGCTGGTACCTTCCGGCGAGGCTCTTCGCTTCATCGACGACGGAAACGCCCGCCTGGACGGCACCCTGCCGGTGAACACCGGCGGCGGTTGCCTGGCCGAAGGGCGACTGCACGGCATGACGCAGCTGACGGAGGCGGCGTTTCAGGTCACCGACCGTGGCGGCGAACGGCAGGTCCCCGGAGCATCGCGCTCGATTGCGACGGTGTCGAACGGACTGGCCGGCTCGACAGCGTTTGTCATCAGCCGAGACAACTGAGCAAAAAAATCGAGAGGCGTTCCCCGGCACTCTTTGCCGGGGAACACCTCTCGGATCTCGTCGGGCTACGCGTCGTACGCGCTGTCCGTCAGATCGAACTTCGCACGAGCCTTCTCCTCGAGCGCCGGGATGTGATAGCTCGGGAACAGACCCTCCGCCGGCTCGACCCCGCGCAGCAACTGGCGCGCCACGGCGATCTTGTGGATCTCGGTAGCGCCGTCGGCAAGCCCCATGTGGTAGCTCTCGATCAGCCACTTACCCAACGGAAGTTCCTTGGAGACACCAAGCGAACCGTGCAACTGGACGGCACGCGAGGTGACGTCGAGCAGCACCTTCGGCATCGCAGCCTTGACCGCGGCGATGTCCTTGATCACCTTGCGGTAGTCGTTCTCCTGGTCGATCTTCCACGCCGTACGCAGCACGAACAAACGGAACTGCTCGATCTGGATCCACGAGTCCGCGATCATTTCCTGGACCAGCTGCTTGTCACCGAGACGACTGCCGCGGGTGGTCCGCGAGACTGCACGTTCGAGCATCATGTCGAGCGAAGCCTTCACCAATCCGACGGTGCGCATCGCGTGGTGGATGCGGCCACCGCCGAGTCGCGTCTGCGCAACCTCGAAGCCCTGGCCGACCCCACCGAGGATGTGGTCCTTGGGAATTCGCACGTTCTCCCAACGGGTATAGGCGTGTGTGCCGACCTCGTAGTCGTGACCCCAGACGCCCGTGTTGCGAACGATCGAGAGCCCGGGGGTTTCAGCCGGAACGATAAACTGCGACAGTCGCCGGTGCGGTTCCGCCTCCGGGTCCGTCACCGCCATGACGATGTAGAACGAGGCAAAGCGAGCGTTGGATCCGAACCACTTCTCTCCGTTGATGACCCACTCGTCACCGTCGAGAACTGCAGTGGTCTCGAACTCCACCGGGTTCGAGCCGCCCTGCGGCTCGGTCATCGCGTAGCAGGAGACGATCTCGTTGGAGACAAGGGGCTCGAGGTAGCGCTTCTTGAGTTCCGGAGTGCCGTAGTGCGCCAGGATCTCGGTGTTACCCGAATCCGGCGCCTGGCAACCGAAGACCACGGGGCCACTGTGTGTGCGACCGATGATCTCGTTGAGCAAACCGAGCTTGAGCTGGCCGTACCCCTGCCCGCCCAGCTCTGCACCGAGGTGCGTCGCCCACAGACCCTTTTCGCGAACCTTCTGCTGCAGCGGCTTGATCAGCTTGTTACGCAGCGGATCCGACATGTCCCAGGCGTGCGTGATGACCCGGTCGACAGGCTCTACTTCTTCGCGAACGAACTCCTCGGCCCAATCCAGAACCTTCTGGTACTCCGGGTCGGTTTCAAAACCCCAAGACATCGCTATTCCTTTCGTGGAAGTGTGTGGCTTCGGCGCCGACGCACCGTGAACCGAGTGCTACGAACTAAGCCTTGGCGATACGCCCGCCGTCCACCGGCAGCAACGCGCCGGTGGTGTAACTCGAAGCGTCTCCCGCCAGGTACAGCGCGGCACCGACAATTTCGTCGGGATTTCCGGGGCGGCGCAACGGGTATGCCTGCATGCGCTCAGCAACCTGGTCCATATCCCATGCCTTGCTGATGTCCGTCAGGAACGGGCCCGCCATGATCGCGTTGACGCGAACCTTCGGCCCGTAGGCCTGGGCAAATCCCTTGGTAAGAATGTTCAGCCCGCTCTTGGCGGCAGCGTATGGCAGGTCGCCGGGAGTGGGGCGCTCAGCGGCAATACTGCTGATGTTGATGATCGAGCCGCCGTCACCTTCGGCCATCCGCTTGCCGACCAATGCGGTCAACCGGAACGGTCCCTTGAGGTTCACGGCCATCACCTTGTCGTACAGATCTTCCGAGATCTCGTCGAGGCTCGAGTACAGCGGCGACATACCGGCATTGTTGACGAGGATGTCGACCTTGCCGAACTCTTGGTACGCGCGCTCCACCAACCCGTCCTGAGCAGCCCAGTCGCCCATGTGACAGGAGTAGGCAACCGCGCGACGACCGGTGGTCTCACGAACCTGCGTCGCCAATTCCTCACAGCTGTCGAGCTTTCGGCTGACGATCATCACGTCTGCTCCGGCTGCGGCAAAACCCAGGACCATTTCGCGTCCCAGTCCACGGCTTCCGCCGGTTACCACGGCAACTTTGCCCTCGAGCTGAAGGTCCGACATGTCAGGGTCCTCTCCTTGGCAAGATCCCTCTTGCACATTGATTACTGCAGTTGTCTTCAGTTGAATTCTCGTATGACGTCACCGGAGTGGGACGACGGTCTTGCCGGTTCCGGCGCCGTCGAGCATTCCCAGGAAGCCGGCCCACGCACCGCCGATACCACCCGGTACTGCGGTCTCCACCGGTCGAACCGCACCGGAGCTGATCCAGTCGCGCATCTCTTCCTCGAATTCGGGCCGCGCATCCAGATGATCCCGCAACAGGAACCCTTCCATCCGCGCACGACGCCACACCAGCTTGATCAGGTTACTGGGGCCGGGCTGCGGAGTCGCGGAATTGTAGATGCTGATCATTCCGCACAATGCCACTCGGGCATGATCGTTGAGCACGCGAATCGCTGCTTCGAGATGATCCCCGCCGACATTGTCGAAGTAGACGTCGAGTCCGGGCGCACCCAGATCGGCCAATGCGCCGCGAAGGAGGCTACTGACGGAACCACTGCGATAGTCGAACGCAGCATCGGCACCGAGATCGCAAACCAACGCCGCCTTCTCTGCAGATCCGGCACTGCCGATCACTGTGCAGCCCAGAGCTTTTGCGATCTGCACAACCGTCGATCCGACAGCACCCGCGGCAGAGGATATGAAGACGACGTCACCGGACTTCAGCTGAGCGATCCGACGCGCACCCACCCATGCAGTCATGCCCGGAATCCCGAGCGGCCCGAGATGGTGGGAAGAAATCCCGCTGCCGGTGTCGACAACAGTGCACTCGGCTTCCGGCACCAGCGAGTGCTCTCGCCAACCGTAGTCGTGAACCACCATTGTTCCGACCGCAATCGCATCCGAGGACGACGCGGTTACCCGCCCCACGGTGGGAGCCCGCATTGCCTCGCCAATGGCGTACGGTTCCGCATACGTCGATCGCTGCGCCATTCGGCCTCGCATGTACGGCTCCACCGACATGACGTCGTTCTCGACACGAACGAAACCAGGGCCCGGCTCACCGACCGCCGTCGAAACCAGTTCGACGTCGGTGTCGTTCGGCTGACCCTGCAGGTATCGCACCAGTCGCCATTCCCGACTGAACACGGGCCCGGCCGCGGTCACCGCGGCGCCATCCGAATGCCTCCATCCAACCGAATGACTTCACCGTTGAGCATCGGATTCGAGACGATATGCGCAGCGAGCGAACCGAACTCGTCGGGCGCGCCCAACCGACTCGGGTGTGGCACCTGCGAGCCCAACGATGCTTTTGCCTCGTCGCTCAATCCTGCGAGCAGCGGCGTGTCGAACAGGCCAGGAGCGATGGAGACGACGCGAATTGCGTGCGACGCCAGATCACGCGCCAGCGGGAGAGTCATGCCCGCGACAGCGGCCTTGGAGGCCGAGTACGCCGCCTGGCCGATCTGACCGTCGAATGCGGCGACCGATGCCGTGTTGATGATGACACCACGCTCTTCGCCCTCGACATCGTTGCGCACCATACGTTCTGCTGCCAGACGCGTCACGTTGAACGTGCCGAACAGGTTGATCGAGACGACGCGAGTGAAGACGTCCATCGGGAATACACCCTGACGTCCGACAACTCGCAGCGAACGACCCGTGCCCGCGCAGTTGACGGCTACCCGAAGCTCACCGAAGGAATCCGCGATGTCGAGAGCGGCCGCAACGGCAACTTCGTCGGTGACATCGGCCGGCGCGAATCGAGCTCGCTCACCCAGTTCCTCCGCAACCGCCGCACCATTCGAGGTCGGCAGGTCCAGCAAGACAACCTTGGCACCCTGATCCAGCAGTGCTCGCGCGGTGGCGAGCCCCAAACCCGAAGCGCCGCCCGTGACGAGAGCGACCTTGTCATTGACCTTCATGATGTGAATTCCTCACCGTTGCAAATTGTGTAGACGAGATTGACCGAACACAGGTGTAGATCAGATCCGCTCGATCACGAGAGCGTTTGCCATTCCACCGTGCTCACACATGGTCTGAAGTCCGTAGCGACCACCGCTGCGCTCGAGATGGTTGACCATCGTGGCGAGCAAGCGAACTCCCGAGGCGCCAATCGCATGACCGAGGGAAATCGCGCCGCCGACGGGGTTGACCTTGGCCAGATCCACGTCGAGTTCGCGGGCCCAGGCCAGTGGAACCGACGCGAAGGCCTCGTTGACCTCGAATGCATCGATGTCGGCAACGGAAAGGCCCGCACGCGCAAGCACCTTGGTTGTGGCCGGGATCGGCGCTGTCAGCATGAACAGCGGATCATCGCCGGCCACCGCAAAATCCACGAACCGTGCTCGTGGCGTCAAACCGAGCTCCACGGCCTTTTCCTCGGACATGATCAGGGTCGCCGCGGCCGCATCGGTGAGCGGCGAGGAGTTACCCGGAGTGATCATCCAATCGAGTTCTCCGAACCGGGCATTCGCCTCGTCGGTGCGGAACGACGGGTTGAGCTTGCCGAGACTTTCCATTGTCGTGGTGGGGCGGACCGTCTCGTCGGTGTCGCGGCGGACTCCGTCGACCTCGACGGCAACAATCTCGTTGGCGTAGTCACCAGCAGCAGCGGCAGCTGCCGCACGTTGATGAGAAAGAAGTGCGTACTGGTCGACA
Source organism: Rhodococcus sp. NPDC056743 (assembly GCF_042790355.1). Lineage (NCBI taxonomy): Bacteria > Bacillati > Actinomycetota > Actinomycetes > Mycobacteriales > Nocardiaceae > Rhodococcus > Rhodococcus sp. NPDC056743. The sequence continues at coordinate 196,598 of NZ_JBHTZI010000002.1, forward strand.
TCGTCACGGGTCAAACCCCACTTGCGGGCCACCAGTTCAGCCGAGATGCCCTGATTGACAAAACCTTCCGGGTATCGGGCAGTAACCGCATCACCCTGCAGGTCCTTCCCCATCGAGGCCGTACCCATCGGGATTCGGCTCATCGACTCGACACCGCAGGCCACTGCAACGTCGTAGGCGCCCGACATGACGCCCTGAGCGGCGAAATGCACAGCCTGTTGGCTGGAACCGCAGGCCCGCGTGACAGTGGTAGCCGGCACCGATTCCGGGAGACCGGCACCGAAGACGGCGTTACGGGTGAGATTGCCTGCCTGCTCCGACGCTTGGCTGACACAGCCACCGATCACATCGTCGATCAGTGCTGGATCGAAGTCGTTGCGTGCGACGAGCGAGCGCAGCGTGCTGGCCAACAGATCCACCGGATGCAGCCCGGACAGCGCTCCACCTGGCTTGCCGCGACCCGACGGGGTGCGGACGATATCGACGATCACGGCGTTACGCATGGGGCCTCCAGAATGGAAAGAAAGTGGCGGGGTATCAGAGAGTGGGAGACGTGATCTGGGCTGCAAGATCACGGCGGACAAGCTTGCCTGTCGCAGTCTTGGGCAGCTCGTCGACGAAAACGACCTCGTCGGGAGTGCGCGATCCACGCAGGCGGGCGCGGCACCAGTCACGGATCGCCTCGGGATCCGGAGTGTCGTTGCCCTTCACGACAATCACCGCGCAAATTCGCTCGCCCCATTCGTCATCGGGCATTCCGATGACCGCGGTTTCCTGAACCGACGGATGGTGAACCAGCACGTCCTCGATCTCAGCCGGCGCAATGTTCTCACCGCCGCGGATGATGGTGTCGTCGGCGCGACCTCCGATGTAGAGGAATTCACCCTCCACCCGGGCCTGATCCCGAGTCGGGAACCATCCCTGTGCGTCGAGAGCGGAGCCCTTGCCCATGTATTCGCCGCTGACCTGCGCGCCTCGTACCCACAACAGACCGGTCTCGCCGTCACCCAACACGTTGTCGGCTTCGTCGCGGATCTCGACCTCCATACCGGGCACGATGCGTCCGACGGAACCCAACCTGCTGCGCAGCGACGGATCAGCCAGCGCCTCACGATGGTCCTCCGGGCCGAGAACCGCGATGGTGGAACTGGTTTCAGTCAGACCGTAGGCGTTGACAAAGCCGGTCTGAGGGAAGGCCGCGAGCGCATGTTCGAGGACCGGTTGCGGCATCCGCGCACCGCCGTAGGCCAGCGATTCGAGCGCCGGGGTGTTGGCCTGGGCGCCGTCGAGGTGCTGTACGACGCGGGCCAGCATTGTCGGCACGACCATGGCGCTGGTGATCGATTCCTCGCGTACGAGATCGAGCCAGGACTGCGGTGTGAAGTCGGGTAGATGGACCATCCGTCGCGCGGAGTAGACGTTGCTGAGCACCGCTCCCATTCCGGCGATGTGATACGGCGGAGTGCTGACCAGCGTTGCCTGTTCCTCACCGGCAGAACCGAATTCGACGGTATTGAGCAAGTAGGACAACAGATGTTGGTGGCGCAGCAGCACACCCTTGGGGGCGGACGTGGTGCCGCTGGTGAACAGAACGATCGCCGTCTCGTCATCTGCCGCCGGTACGGTCTCGGTAGGCGGAGCCGCTGTGGCCCGAGCTGCGAACTCGGCGGTGGTCAGCACGATCGGAGCGGCATCGATGAGCTTGTCTCGGTACGCCTGATCTGCCACGACAATCGGATCATCCAGTTGCGCAATAAGTTCGATCAATTGATCGGTGGCGAGGCGATAATTCAACGGTGCAAAGCGCACGCCCGCTCTCGCAGCCGAGAAGACCAGCAGTGGCAGCGCCGCACTGTTGACGCCGACGAAGACCAGGTCCCGTGCACCCAACTCTCGCAGCACCGTGACACCGCCCGCGGCCGCGTCACTGAGCTGTTGGTAGGTCATGCCGTCGCTGCGTCGCCCGACCGCCAGCCTGTCCGGATACACCGATGTCGCCATATCCAGAGCCATTTCGATACCCATTGCACCCACTCGGTAGTCGCTGATTCATCGACAGTCACGCTTCGAGCGGCCCCACGACCACCCGGCACGACGTTTTCATACGAACCATAACAAGAGATTTACCCGTTGTGAAGCGGATCATGACAATGGTATACATCAATAGGGGTTCGCGACGCTTGCACGAGCCCGGCCGAACTCGACAAAAGAGGCTTTGCAATGGCACAGACGTCGCTACGTCCGAAGAAGACCGCACTACTAGTCGCCCAGCGCATCGTCTCCGACATCGCTCGTGCCGGAAACAGGGTCGGCGACCGTCTCCCCCCGGAACACCTCATGCTCGAGCAGTACGGGGTCGGCCGAGGTGTACTGCGCGAATCCCTGAGATTCCTCGAACTACAAGGTGTGATCTCACTGAAACCTGGCCCGGGTGGCGGTCCGATAGTGCAGCATCCCGACAGCAGCGTCCTGGCCACTGCCCTCACGCTGCTGCTTCAGTTCGAAAACGCACCCTTTCGCGCAATCGTCGAAGCACGCACCGCGCTCGAACCGATGATGGCTCAGCTCGCCGCAGAACGGATGAGCGACGAGGAAATCGCCGAACTGAAAAGTAACGTCGACAATACGCGGCGCAATGTCAACGATCTGACGATCTTCCACGACGAGATATCTCGATTCCACGACATCGTTGCCAGAGGGTCCGGAAATCAACTCTTCGCTCATCTGATCAACGCACTCCTGGGGATCCTCGACGGATCAGCCATGGGAATCGAGTACCCGGAGACTCATCGGCTTGCCAGCTGCACAATCCACGACGACATCTACGAGGCCATTGCCGCCCGCGACTCGGATGCCGCCCAAGAACTCATGAACGCGCACATCCAGGCACACGCCAAGTACACCGAATTCAAGTTCAAGGACGTACTCGACTCACCGATTCAGTGGAACAAGCTCACCTGACGGGGTAGCGACAGAAAAACGAATGCCTTCGAAAGAGGTGTACCTCTTCCGAAGGCATTCAGCCTTGTGCGGGGTTCAGCATGCCTTCCAGATCGGAGAACGCTTCTCCGCGAATGCAATCGGCCCTTCCTTGGCGTCTTCGCTGCTCAATACGGAGTGCCATTCAGCGTTCGACATCTCCCACATCTGTGCTTCGTCGACGCGTTTGCCGCCGACCACACCGTAGGCAACACGCTTGCTCGCCTGCACGGACAACGGCGCGTTCACGGCGATCCGTTCGGCCAGAGCAAGCGCGGCCTCTACGACGGAGCCGTCGGCTGCTACCTGGTTGATCAGCCCGCATTCGAGCGCCTTCGCCGATGAAATCGGATCGCCGGTGAACATCATCTCCATTGCGAGACGCTGGGGGATCTGCGCCGGCAGCCGGAACATACCACCGGCACCAGCGATCAAGCCGCGCTTCACCTCCGGCAATCCGAACGTCGAACTCTCTGCTGCCACAATCAAATCCGCGGTGAGCGCCAACTCGGTTCCGCCGCCCAATGCGGCGCCGTTGACGGCGGCAATGACCGGCTTGCTGATGAAGTTCTTGACGAATCCCGCAAATCCCCAGTGCTCGTTGCCGGGAGCATGAACGCTCTCACCGCGCGAGATTGCCTTGAGATCCGCTCCGGCACAGAATGATTTGTCGCCGGCCCCGGTAAGCACGACAACCCGAATCTCGGGATCGTTCTCCGCTTCCACGAGAGCTCCGCCGACGATTGCGCTGACCGCCGCATTGATTGCGTTACGAGCGGCCGGTCGGTTGATGGTGATGAGAAGGACATGACCTCTACGCTCGACAAGTGCGTCGGCTTCTTCGGACGTAGTGGGTTCGATGTGATTACTGCACATGTGAAGGTTCCTATCCGTCGGGATGCGTCAACCGAAGGCGATCGGGGCTTATGCCCGTCGCGCGGGCTGCGAGAATCGCCAGAAGGCAGGCCGGGTGATTCCGACCTGCCTCGAGACCCGACAATTCCCATGTCCCCCAACCGGTTCAGTTACCGGAAGTCTTCACGTCCGGTGGGAGGCATCGGTTCGGGCCGCTTGGCTGCGCATGAGCCTATCAGGACACACCAACATAATCGCGCCCGAGTTGGACGAGATTGAGACGGCCACACCTTCTTTGACGGCGGCCGGACAGTTCCGGCTCGGAACTCAGACTGTGCGCAGTTCGCGCTTGAGCAGCTTCCCGCTTTGGTTCCGGGGCAACTCCGGTACGAAACGAACATGCTTGGGCACCTTGAAGGGAGCGATCTTCTCCTTCACGTACGCGATCAACACCTCCGGCGTCAGGGCGTCCTGGCCGTCCTTGAGAACCACGATTGCGGTGATCGCTTCGATCCACTTCTCGTCAGGTGTTCCGATGACGGCAACTTCGGCAACAGCCGGGTGCGTGTAGATGGCGTCTTCGACTTCACGCGATGCAACGAGAATGCCGCCCGTGTTGATGACGTCCTTGATGCGGTCGACGACGGTGATGAACCCTTCACTGTCACGCACGACCAGATCGCCGGAATGAAACCAGCCGTCGCGGAAAGCTTCTGCAGTTGCTTCCGGGTTCTCCCAGTAGCCATTGCACAGTTGCGGTGAGCGGTAGAGAACCTCTCCGGAAACACCGTCCGGAACATCGTTGCCCTCGGCGTCGACAACTCGGGTTTCCACGAAGAACACCGCCCGACCGCACGACGACGGCCGATCCGTGTGCTCGTCCGGCTGCAGAACGGCTGCCAGTGGGCCGATTTCGGACTGTCCGAAGCAGTTGTAGAAGCCGATGTCCGGGTACTGCTCGCGCAGGCGATTCAGCACGGTGACCGGCATGATCGACGCACCGTACTGAGCTTTCTTCAGCGAAGACAGATCCCTGGTGTCGAGATCCGGATGATTGGCCAGGGGCACCCAGACTGTGGGGGCGAGGAACAGGGAGCCGATCTTGTCGGCTTCGATGCGGCGCAGAATCTCCGGGATATCCGGCGCTGCCATCACGTTGACCGTCGCGCCGACTGACAGATACGGAAGCATGAAGACGTGCATTCCCGCAGAGTGGTACATGGGCATGCAGATCAGGGGGTTATCTGCCTTGTCGAGTCCGAGCGCGATCACCGAGGACACGTACTCGTGCACCAGCGCTGCATGAGACATCATCGCGCCCTTGGGCTTCGACGTGGTGCCCGATGTGTAGAGCAACTGTGCCAGATCGGTTGACGAGGCTCGCGGTGCGAAGGTCGGGACCTCTCCGGCAGTGCTGAGGGTGACCACCGAATTTTTGTCGTCGCGCAACGGCACGACGTGGTCGATATCGAGATCGCCGCGCACCGAGTCGAGTGTCGGCAGCAATGCCGGATCCACCAGAACAGCCCGAGCGCCGGACTGCGCGACCAGGTAGCGCAGTTCGTCGCCCTTGAGCGCGTAATTCACCGGAACGTGCACCAAGCCCGCCCGGCAACACGCGAGGAACCCGATGACATAGGCATCGGAGTTGGTTCCGTACGCGGCCACCCGATCGCCGTGCTGTAACCCAAGGTTGACGAGATACGCCGCGACCCGCGTTACCGCCTCGTCGAGCTCCCGATACGTACGCGAGCGATCTTCGAAAACAACAGCTACCCGATCCGGGTACTTGGCTGCCGAGCGCCGAAGCACTCCGTCGATGGTGTTGGTACGCGGGTCCAGGCTCATGCACGATAGATTATCGGACGTCCAACTAATCCGAAAGGGCTAGTTCATTTGTTCTGCCACTGCGGTGCCCGCTTATCCACAAACGCCTGCATGCCTTCCTGAGCGTCGCAGGTCACCGCGTTTGTTGCCATCGTTTCCGCCATCGCCTCGTACGCCTGCGCCTGGGGCAGATCGACCTGTTGATAGAACGCCTGCTTACCGATCTTCACCGTCAGCGGGCTGGCAGTCGTGATCTTGGCGGCCAGTTCCCGGACGTGCTTGTCCAGGTCTTCCGGTTCTACGACGAAGTTCACCAGACCCCAATCGGCAGCGGTCTCGGCGTCGATCGTCTGGCCCGTCAGCAGCATCTGCATCGACCGTTTGCGGCCAACCGCCCTACTCAGAGCCACCATCGGCGTAGAGCAGAACAGGCCGATCTTGACTCCGGGTGTACCGAAAACAGCATTCGACGCTGCCACCACAAGGTCGCACGACGCCGCCAGCTGGCATCCTGCCGCGATAGCCGGTCCCTGCACCGCAGCGATCACCGGCTGGTCAATCTGCTGGACCGTCTCCATCATCTCGGTGCAGCCGTCGAAGATCGCGCGCTCGTCATCGAGGGTGCGGCCGATCATCTCCGTCAGATCGTGGCCGGCCGAGAACACCGGCCCCTCAGCTCGCACGACAACGATCCGGACGCGGGGGTCGGCGGAGAGTTCCCGAAGGCCCGTGGTCACCTCCCGCATGGTCTGCGCCGAGAGCGGATTGCGCCGCTGCGGCTGATCGAGGGTCAGAAATCCGATTCCTGTCGACTCGTCGACTGATGTAGCTACCGCGCTCTCGTTTATCTGCGTCTTCGACATGCGTCCTCTCTACCAATCGAATCCGTCCCGGTCAACGAGACGAAACGGGCAGTTCATACCGAAGCGTCGATACCTTTTCAGCTAATACTTCGCCACTACGAGGAGTGCCCATGAGCACCGACGCCATCATCACCACCGACCTTGCGCAGATCCTGCAGGCGCAACAGGCCGCCTCCCGCGCCGCGGGAGCGCCGAGCGCGCAGGAACGTCGCCGGCGCATCCAACAGGTGATCGACCTGCTCGTGGCGAACCACAAAGATCTGACCGAAGCCATGAACGAAGACTTCGGCGGACGCCTCCCTGCCTACTCCGTCATGAATGACGTTCTCGGATCGATGGTTTCACTCAAGCATGTCCGAGATTCGCTCGACGAGTGGATGGTTCGCTCTCCCCGCGCCACCAGCGCCGTCCAGGAGCAGCTGGGCGCCAAGGCCTACGTCGTGTACCAGCCCAAGGGCTCCATCGGCATCATCGGCACCTGGAATGCACCCCTCTTCACGCTCTTGAGCCCCCTCGCCTGCGCACTCGGCGCCGGCAACCGTGCCGTTCTGAAGCCCTCCGAAATCGTGCCGCACACCGCTGCCGTCTTGGCCGATGCCGCTGCGCGCGCCCTGGATCCACTCGAAATCGCGGTTGTCACAGGCGGACCCGATGTCGCTGACAGGCTCACCTCACTCCCCTTCGATCACTTGGTCTTCACCGGAAGCACGTCCGTCGGCAAGCTGGTGATGGCCAACGCCGCGAAGAACCTCGTCCCGGTCACTCTCGAACTCGGTGGCAAGTCGCCGAGCGTTCTGGGTAAGAGCGCCGACTTCGACGAAGCTGCACGCCGCTTGGCAATTGCGAAGTCCACCAACGGTGGTCAGCTCTGCGTCTCACCCGACCTGATCTACGTTCCGCGTGAAGGCATCGAGCGCTTCATCACCGCGTTCGCCAATTCGTTCACCGGTCTCTTCCCCACCGTTGCCGACAACACCGACATGGTCTCCATCGTCAACGACCGCCATCTCGCCCGTATCGAGGGATACATCGCCGATGCCGCCGATCGCGGCGCGCGCATCATCACCGTTCCCGACGAAGAACTTTCGGCTGACACGCGCCGACGTCCATTGCGATTGGTCGTCGATCCCCCGGTGGATGCCGAGATCATGAAGGAGGAGATCTTCGGACCGGCCGTCGTGATCTTGCCGTACGACGAGATGGACGCCGTTGTCGCCGACATCAACTCGCGACCGAAGCCGTTGGCGCTGTACTACTTCGGCACCGATCTCGACGAGAAGGAATCAGTGCTCGAACGCACCAATTCCGGTGGGGTCACGATCAACGACGCGATGGCGCACCCCGGCCTCTCCGACGCACCGTTCGGTGGTGTCGGCGCGTCCGGAATCGGTCACTACCACGGCCGCGAAGGCTTCCTCGAGTTCAGCCACGCACGTACGGTTCTCGAAGCAGCAGAGCATGATCCGCGCGGCGAGTGGGGCATGTTGCCGCCGTACGGCGACAGCTTCGAGCAGATGATGCTGGCTCAGGTCACTCCGTAGAGGTTCCGCCCCGGTAAGCCTTTCCGGTAGTCACATCTACCGGAAAGGCTTACCGGCGCAGTCTAGGCGAACCGAGCACTCAAGAACTCGACCAACTGCCAGGGCTCCGTCTCCGGTGAATCGAGCAGGGCAATCAGCCCGTCCTTGTCTGCGGCTGCGATCGGCTCGATTCCGCCGAACGTCCGCATCGCGCTGCCCGCGGACAATACTCGCGCACAGACCAACGAACCAGCTTCGAGGTTCAGGCTTCCCCACTCGTCGGCGACGTCGTGCGCCACGCCGGTTCGGACGTCGCTCAGTGTCAGTGATGTACCGGGCACCGTCGAGGTAACCTCGTACACCGATTGCGGCACCTGCAACCACTGCTGCGCCAGCTCCAATTCGTCGGCAGGCAGCAGTTCGCCGCGCCGCTCGACAAACACTCCGAAGATGTTGCTGTCGAAAAGTGCTGTGTCGACAGCCAATCCGCCTTCGAGTGCCCGGGTCAATGCGTCGTCGTCATCCCAATGCTGGGCGCGAATCTCGGCAAGGTCGAAGACGACATCGAAATACTCGGGGCTGCGTGAGAACAATTGCGCCTTGACGTACAACCAATTTGCCCGGTCGTCGAAGGTGATTTCCGACTTACCCAGATGGCAGACCTTGTACTTGCGCCCGGATCCACACCAGCACTTGTCATTACGGCCAAGCTCTGGATGTTCCGCCGGCGCATAGCGCGCGAGTACGTCGTGCAGAATCTCCGACTCTCCGCCCTCGATCCGACCGAGTAATGCAAGCGCCCGCGTTGCGTCGCTCCGATCGGCAGCAAGCAGCGCAAGCTCGAAAATCGCCGGTACCCAATCGGGATCGCGATCGAGCGCGCTCTCGTAGTATGCCTCGGCCATAATGATCTTGCCGAGACGATCTGCCGCCTTACCTGCGAGCCAGTACGCGGCGGGCTTTACCCGACGAGGCCCCTTGTCGGCCAGCGCCGTGGCCACAGCGTGCAAGATCTCGTCGTGGTCGTCGAGTTCGGACAACAATTCGAGTGCCGCCGCCGCTGCAGGCGGTTCGGCAACCGCCACATAGATCTGCGGGTTCTCCGTGATCTGCTGACGCGCCCAGTCGCCGATTTCTGCCGTGTCTTCCGGGAACTCGAGATGCGCAGCCGACACCAGATCGACCAGCGCGATCACTGCAGCGGCCTCGTCGGGGTGCAGGTTGTCGCGAATCTCGAGCATCCGCGCACGGTTCGCCAAGTGGAACGCCTCGAAATCGAAACCTTCGAGTGCGACGTAATCGCCGTCGCGTACGTAGCCGGCAGCTTCGAGCAGTTCTCCCAGCGGAGCCGCGGGCTGCCGGAACAGTGCCGACTCCTCGAGCATCAACTGCCACACAATCGCGTCGAGTGTTTCAGCGCCGGTATCGGTGAGGATGCTCGCGAGCAGCTCCGCAAATCCGGGCGTCGGATCGACTACGTCGGCAACGGTGCAGAGCGTCAACTCACGATCGGCGACGAACAGCCCGATCAGATCGCCTGCCGAGCATTCCGACAATGCGTCGGGGGCAAGCAGAAAGCCTTCGTCAGCCGGGAACGTCGGGTCGCCGATTCCGCGTTCGGCCAGGGCCGCGTCGTCGAGCCCACGGTGTACGACGCGAATCTCCCGATCCTCGGCGTCGTCGAAGCTGTCGAGGAAAACTCGCAAGACCATGAGGTCGGGGTTCGCGTCGAGAACGCCCGAGCTGATCTCGGCGTCGGTAAGGCGATGGGTAAGTATCCGGTGCTCGAACAGTGTGTCGAGCGCGGCATAACGGGCCCCGGTCAAATAGCCGAGCAGCGGATCCTCGACGTACTCGACGAACTCCGTCATGTCGTCGGGTGTTCCATGGCCGGCATCAGCCAGCAACTTTCCCCAGTCAGCAGCGGTCTGGGGGCCATGTTCGCGCAACAACTCCATCGCAGCTTCGGCGATCAAGTCATTGGGGTCCATAGGTTCGGTCACCTATCCAACTTTATCCGGTATGCCCCGGCACGAGTATTCCGCATCGACCAGCGCCGACGCCCTCAGCTCAGCACTCTGATCAGCTCGACGACATCTTGATGATCCCGCCCGAGAACCTGGAGCACATTGGCGGCCTGCAATTCGGAGGACACGACGACGCTGCCGACGACCTGGGCACTCGAACCTGCAGGCAAAACGCGGGCACACACCAAATCGCCGGGCTCGAGACCGGCGGCGCCGCTGACGGTCACGGTGTCGCCGGACCGACGATCGTGCAGCGTGTTGATCTCATCGACTTCGAACACGGACCGCTCGACATCGAGCCATTGAAGTGCAGTACCCACCTCATGTTCGGTAAGTAATTTTCCGCGGCGGGCAATGAACTGCGCGAAGACCCCACCCTCGAACAGTGCGATATCCAAGGCTGGACCGTCGAAAATACTTCGATCATCGTCAGCCGCGCCGGCAGCGACAAGATCGTCGAACTCGACAACCATGTCGGCAAATTCGGAGGAAAACGCGAACATGCACGCCTTCTTGTAGAGCCAGCGGCCGTCTTCTCGAACCGACTCGTCCACCTTCCCCAGGTGACACACCTTGTATTTCCGGCCGGATCCACACCAGCACTTGTCGTTTCGCCCCAGCTCGGGATGCTCCACCGGAATGAACTCCTGCAGCACTTCGTACAGGGTTTCCTCGGATCCGCCTTCGATTCTGCCCAACAAGGACAGTGCTCGGGTCGCGTCACTCCTGTCGGCGGCAAACTGTGCGAGCTCGAAAAGCGCCGGACCCCAATCAGCTTCCCATTCCAGCGCCTTCTCGTAATGCACCTCTGCGTCGAGAACGCGTCCGAGACGATCAGCCGCCTTACCTGCCAACCAATGTGCAGCAGGCTTGACAACCTTCGGACCGCGTTCGGCCAGTTCACCGCCGAGCGCTTCGAGGATCATGTCCGCGGTGGAGTCCTGCTTGCGGAACCCCAGATCGAACGCCGCCACGGCAGCGCCCGCATCCGCAAGGGCGGCAAACGAATCAGGAACGACACCGATATGTCGGCGAGCCCAGTCACGAATGTCAAGATTCTCGATCTCGGCGTCGACATATCCCCGCTCAGCCAGGTCGACAAAAGCTACAACGGCCACCGCTTCGTCATGCGTGAGATCGTAGGTCGACGCAATCTCCGCGGTGTGGATCTGGGCAGAATAGGCAGCAAAGTCGAATCCATTGCGTGCTAGTAGTTCTCGCTGATGCTCGTATCCTGCCGCCGCGAACAGCTCACCCAACGGAGTGCTGGGAACAGTGAACAACGACGAGTCGTCGACAGCGAGTTGCCAACCCACTGCTTCGAGCGCTTCCACACCGTTTTCGGCGACTACCTTCTCGAGTGCCTGCGCCAGATCCGGCTCGTCCTCGACATCCGCCTGCCACACCGTCAGCTCTCCGTCTTCGACGGCAACTGCGATCAGATCACCGGCGGCAGCACCTGCCAAAGTCCCACGGGGCAAGGCAACCACACGACGGCTGAGAGCACCATCAATCCCGCGCTCTCGCAACAAGTCTTGTTCGAACTCTGCTTCGACAACCCGATCTTCGCCGCCGATGCTCGACGCGAATCGCAGCACCGGTTCGAGGTCGGGCGTCGCCTCGAGCACCTCCGACGCGATCTCGACATCACTGAGCCGGTGTGTGAACACCAACCCGTCGAGCAGCTCGTCGAGAGCGACGTACTGGCCGCCGGGGAGGTATCCGATAATCGGATCATCAAGGTAATCGAGCACTTCGGCGATATCGGACGGAGAGCCGAACTCACTGACGCACTGCGCCCATTCTTCGAGACCGAGCGGACCGCGCTCACGCAGAGCGGTCATCGCAGCAGTAGCGAGGGCATTGTCGTCGACTTCGTTCACCACCCAATAGTAGGCGAGCGCGGAGGCTCGCCCGCCTGCCTCGACTAGCCGAGGCCGCTGACCCCTTCACCCAGAACCATCGCGCCGAGCAAAGCCAAGATCACCGTCATCATGACGGCGTTGTTGGCTGCCATCCACGACTTTGCCGAGTCGAGCATCGACGCGGCGCGCTCGCCGAAAGCAAGGTTGACCACAACCGGTGCAGCTACGGCGATGCTCGCAACAACCGTGAACACAACGGCGACGACGGCTTGCTCTGCCACGACGTAAGTTCCGGCGGCAATAGCCGCGCCTCCCGCGACAGCAAGGGCAGCATTCTTGGGATTGGCCGCTGAGAGCAACGCGATCCCCAGGGATTTCAGCGGGCTGAGCGAGCCGACACTCGTCATCCACTTCGGTTGTGTCGGTTCCTCACCGTCTCGCGGGCGTGATCGCCATTGCCTGAAAGCGAGCGCGAAGAGGACTAACCCCAGCACCACCCTGACGATACTTGCCCACCGTGTGGTCTCCGTTTCGGGCACAGCGGTGTCGACAAAAGCGATAGTCAGCGCCACCACCGTTCCGATGCCCACGATCCAACCGAGAATGAAAGCCGCAACCGAGCGTCGAGCACCTGCGGTGAGCAGCATGAGAACCACAACTGCCATCGGCACGGACACAACCGCCAAGCCGACTGCAACGGGCAATGATTGACCTAGCGCATCCAGCACGGGGATCCTCTCGGTTAGTTAGCGCTCATAGCCCTTGCGCATATCATCTACTATCCGAGGCTGGTCGAGTGTCGACGGTTCCATATCGCGGCGTGGACGGTCCCGTGGGAAGACGGAAGCCGATGCCAAGGTGGGCTCGTCGAGGAAACGCAATTCTGGAGCGTCATCGGGCAGACGCAATTCCGGTGGCACTGCCCCTGCCTGAGCGAGTACGTATCCCCAGTCCCCGAAGCTGGGAACGAACACGTGGTACGGGGAGACCCCGAGACCGACGGCGGACACTGTCGACACTGTTCGCCAGTAGGCATCGGGCGTCGAATACGGACTGCCGGACTGGACGACCATCAATCCGCCCGGATTGAGTACGGCCGCGGCCAGACCGTAGAACTCCATCGAGTAGAGCCTGCCCAATGCCGGGGTATCAGGATCGGGGAGATCGACGATCACGGAGTCGAAGCCGGGTTGAGGCGTCTCACGCAACCACCGAAATGCGTCGTCGAGGACAACGTGCACTCGAGAGTCTTCGAGTGCGCCGCCGTTCAACGATCGCAGTCGAGTGTTCGCCAATTCGATGACGGCAGGATCAAGCTCCACCTGCACAATTTCCGCAACGCTGTGCATCCGCAACACTTCCCGTGCTGCAAGTCCGTCTCCCCCGCCCAAGATCAATACCCGTTGTGGATTGTTCGTGAGCGCCGGATACACCAGAGACTCCGTGTAGCGATGTTCGTCGACGCTCGAGAATTGGAGATCTCCGTCGAGGAAGAGCCGGACGTCGTTCTTACGTTCCGTGACAACAATTTCTTGATACTGCGATCGCGATGCCGCAACAACGGGATCCGTATACAGACGCTGACGGGCCGTGATTTCGATGTCGGAGGCGGCGATCAACAACCATCCGATCAGGCTCGCGGCCAACAGCATTGCCGCAACAGCAATCAGTCGGGCGCGCAGGCTGAGCTGCCACCGCAGCAGAATCAGGGCAACCACAGCTGCGGCGACGAGGTTGATCATCCCGGTAATTGCTGCGCCCCGGATCATCCCGACCCACGGCAACAAGACAAACGGCCAGAGCAACCCGCCGATCAGCGCACCCAAGTAGTCCGCTGCATTCAGATTGGCGAGCACTTTTCCGGCACTTTGTGCGTCATTGTCAGTTCGTCCGGATTGCAGCAACGTCATCAGCAGTGGCACTTCCGCACCCACGAGAATGCCGATCAGTGCCGTGGCAGCAACAAGAACTGCCCCGCTGGAACCAAAGAATGTGAAGGTGACGTAGAGCGTGACCGCGCTGAATCCACCGATGATGCCGAGCAGAATCTCCACTGTCACAAAGGAAATAGCCGCATGCCCCAACAGCGGTTTGGCGGCGAGAGCACCGATACCGAGCGCCGCAACAAATCCGGCCACGATCAGTGACGTCTGCGTGATTCCACCGCCAGTGAGACTGACGGACAGAGTGAGCAGTGCCAACTCGTAGATCAGTCCGCAGGCAGCGCAGGCAGCGACGGCGGCGAGGAGCAGCACCCGCGCCCGGGCAGTAAGCACAGCCCGTGAATCGGTGACAGTCATCAGGTGAGAGCAGCGGCGTTCACCAAGCCGATGGACAGCAGGGTCACGCCCACCGCCCAGGCCGCGCCGCACATCTTCGGATCTTGTACCAGCGCAACCAACTTACCTGGCAGGAATGCGTTCATCAGTCGCAGTGCAACAGCCTGGAGAACAATCGCGAACAGACCGTACACGGCTGAATCCGCAAGTCCCTGGGCAAATCCGTCCGAGCTGGTGAGAATTGCGGTCACGACGATGATGGCAAGAGCAAGATGGTTGGCGCCCAGAAGAATCGCCGCATTCGGATTCTTGTCGACATACACCTGGTGGCGGAGATTGCCCGGCGTCATGAGATCGAGAACCAGAAATCCGGTGGCCAGAACTGCAACTCCGACTACGAAGTACGCCAGCGTCCCCAGAACACCACCGACGAGCAGAGCTGGGTCAACAGTACCGATTTCCACAGTTTCAGAAGCAAGGTTGGCGTTCAAGAAGTTCTCCTGAGTTCAGTCCGATTGTCACTCGATATGGTCATTTGGCGCTGCCCGATCCACCGCTGCCGCTGCCGCCACCGGCCGGTGATCCGGGATTGAATCCCGGTCCCAAATAGGCATATCCGCCGCTGCGGTATGTGCCGTTGATGTCTTCGACCTTGATGGTGCTTCCCCCGGCGGCCGCGCTGACGGTCACGATGTCGTCGTCGTAACGCAGGTACTCATTGCCGCCGTCGGCACTGCGGGCCGCAGGTTCTTCCGCATCGACGATCCGCGACACCGTCGTACCGACAGGATCTTTCGACGAATACACAGCGACGTCGCCGGTTTGCGAACTCTTGGAATAATTGTCCGCGATGAAGTCCTTGACCGCGTTGCCGCACGAGGACAGCACACATGTCATGGCGATCATGACGGGAACAACCCATTTCCTACCGATCACGGATGCCACCTACTTCTGGTCTTCACTATCACTCCAGTCCCCTCCCCTGGGTACAAATGCCAACTCTGCCAAGCCCATCCATGCCCCAGGCTGCTGCCGAACAACACCGTGACGGCGGTGTCGTCTCCGGGAAACGATCCGCAAATCCACCCATCCGCCGCTGCCTGCACTTTCAAGCGGGAGGCCTCGGCAACGAACTCTGTTCGGTCGAGAGTCTGTGTGGAAGATTCGAAACGATACGGTCCGAGAACTTCAGCACCCGGCAGTGGATCGCCACCAGCTGCGACGGCATCGCAGGACACCTGCTCGGTCAAGGTCTCACCACCCGAGCGTGCCGTGACCACGTGCGATGCCCCCAACACTCCCAAAGTCAAAGCACCGTCAGCTGTTTCGATAACAAGCTGGGCCAAGGTCGGTGGCGCCGGTGCGTCCACCACAAGGCCGAGCGCAGACGCATCCACGTCGGTGGGCTCCACGTCGAGGAGATGAACACTCACTGCGGCGGGCCGGAATGTATGACGGTCAACTCTGCACGGGTGACTGCGCGGCCGGTGGAAACCTCCCACGACTGGCCGCGAGCCCACTTCTCGAATGCAATGAGCCCGGTCTTGTCGGCAGTTGCATAGTCGGCGTAGTCCATCACGCCCGACGGTGCGGTGCCTGTGGTGCCCTCGGCAGTGAACCGTGCGGTTCCACTTTCGATCTTGCGGTGCACCTTGTCGTCGAGAATGACGTCGCCACTCGGTTCGAGGTTGGTGCCCTCGCGCCGCATCCACAGTGTCATCTCGAGTTCACCCTCGTCATCTTCGACGGTCAGCCAGCGGCGACCGGTCGAACCGTCGAGAAGGTGCTCGCGCCAGATGTACCCTTCCTCGTCGAGGATGATGGTCCCGCGAACCACGTGGTCGATCCCCGCGTAGGTGATGATGTCTCCGACACCGATCTTGTGGGGGTCGTAGACCTCCGGATAGTCCGCAAGCGGGTCGACACGTCCCACCGGAGCGCTCTTACGGCCGCGCAGAACCACGAAGGCCACTGCCGCGATCACAACAAGTATCAGTACAACTATCAGCACGTTCGTCAACGGTCACTCCGTAATCGTCGGGCTCGGCAAGGGCGCCGGGGCAATACCCTACCGATCACTACTCACCCGAGTGTCCACACGTCGCGACGCGCGATCCCGCGCCGCGCCGGCTTCGGACAATCTGCTGCGCGCCTCTTTTTACCGCCCTTGGTTGATAAAAGTCGCCAGGATACCCACGTGATGTTTATCCGAAACCTGTTGAGCTGATTCAGTTCGATGTGGATATCTCGGAATCCTCGAGCGTCCTCGCGCGTTGTACAACTATGGCCAATTACAAAACAATCAATCCCGCGACAGGTGAAACCGTCAGGGAATTCGATACTTTGGATGACGCCGGAGTGGAAGCCGCACTGGAAAAGGCTCATAGCGGCTATCTGAACTGGAGAAAGAGTGCACCGACACAACGGGCACAGATACTGACCAGAACCGCCGAACTGTACAACGAACGCGCCGATGAACTGGCGCGCATGATCGCCCTGGAAATGGGCAAACCCGTTCGCGAAGCCAAGGGCGAGGTGCAACTGTCCGCCGCGATCTACCAGTGGTACGCCGATCACGGACCAGCGTTGCTCGCAGAAGAACGACTCGACGTTCCCGGCGCCGAAGAGTCTGTGGTGTATCGACGTCCGATCGGCGCACTCGTCGGCGTTATGCCGTGGAACTATCCTTACTACCAGGTTGCCCGGTTTGCGGCGCCCAATCTGATGCTCGGGAATACCGTCATCCTCAAGCACGCGTCCAACTGTCCTCAGTCGGCACTCCTGATGGAAGAGATCCTGCAGCAGGCCGGCCTGCCTGCGGATGCGTACGTGAACGTTTTTGCGAGCAACGAGCAGATCGCCGACATGATCGCAGACCCCCGTGTTCAAGGTGTGTCGTTGACCGGCAGCGAACGCGCCGGGACCAGCGTCGCGGAAACGGCGGGGCGCAACCTCAAGAAGGTGGTACTCGAACTCGGTGGTTCGGACGTGTTCATCGTCCTCGACTCCGACGACATGGACGCCACTGTCAAGGCCGCATCCAAGGCTCGCTTGTCCAACGCCGGTCAGGCGTGCAACGCGGCCAAACGATTCATCGTCGTCGAAGACTTCTACGACGACTTCACACAGAAACTGACGGCGTCGTTCGAGTCCGTCACGGCCGGTGATCCGTTGGAAGCGGATACGGTCCTCGGACCGCTCTCGTCCCAGAGCGCAGCAGATACATTGCTCGAGCAGATCCAGGACGCCGTCGACAAAGGCGCAACGCTCCTGACCGGCGGCGCGAAGATCGACCGCCCCGGCGCCTACGTTCAACCGACATTGCTCACGGATGTCACGCCGGACATGCGCGCCTACAGCGAGGAACTCTTCGGGCCGGCCGGTGTCGTGTACAAGGTCAAGTCAGCGAATGACGCCGTCGACCTTGCCAATTCCTCGGTTTACGGGCTGAGTGGATCCGTCTGGAGTACCGACCTGGACGCTGCGCGTGCGATCGCTGCCGATCTCGACGTCGGAATGGCCTTCGTCAACGAGCACGGCACAACACTGCCCGGCCTTCCGTTCGGAGGAGTCAAGCGTTCCGGTGTGGGACGCGAACTGGGTCCTTGGGGTATGGACGAATTTGCCAACAAGAAGTTGATCCGCGTGTCCAAGAAATAAGTTCGCTTACGTTCGACCTGACAACCTTTCGACGGCGGCCGGATAGTCGGCCAGAATATGATCACGCGCGTCGTAGAGATACCGCTGCAGCAATTCGACCGCCGTCGCATTGTCGCCGACTTTCAACGCACTGTGTATCTCGTGATTGCGAGCGAGGTACGGCGAGTGGAATCGGTGTGCGTCGTCCATGACGTGAAAGACCAGGCGCAGTTCGTTCCACACACCGCCCATCAGTTCGTCGATCCGGCTGCTGTTGTTCAAACCCGCGATTGCACGATGGAAATGGATGTCGGCTGTGCCGACTCCGGTCCAGTCGTCGGCCGCCAGACGTTCTTCCGCTAGGTCAAGAGCTGCGGCGACGTCACCGAGACTGTCCTTTTCCACATCGAAGTCCCGCACTCCCGCCGACTCGACCACCCGACGGCAGATGTACAACTCGGCAATGTCCTCGGCCGACGGGACTCGCACGAATACCCCACGGTTGAGTTCATGTGAAACCAACCGGTCTTCGATCAAGATCTGGAACGCCTCGCGCACGGTATTTCGGGAGACGTCCAACGCGGCGCAGATGTCTGGCTCGGACAATCGTGCGCCCGGACGGAAGCTTCCGTCGATGATCAGCTCGCGCAGAATCCCGGCAACCCTCGCTGTCCGGCTGGTGCGCTCGAGAAGCCCTCGATGGGCGGCCAACGCGGCGTGTGCATCCTCTTTCGGAGGATTCAGGCTGGTCAAGTGCACTCCTAGTCGTTTGTCGCTGCCCTCATCATAGTGAGAGCGGGGCGTCCGGACCGCTTGCGACTGCCCCCAAAAGTTTCCGGCAGATTAATTATCCCTTCATGGTATTGCAGGATCGTTGAACGATTTTGTACGTTAAGGGTCCTGACATTCCATCTTCACGCGAGGTACCGATGACCGCTCCGATTCAAACCGAAGGTGCCCCTCCGCGCCCGTTCGACTGGTTCCGCACGCTTGGACCGAAGGGCAAGAAGGCATTCGTCGGCGCTTTCGGCGGCTACGGCCTCGACTCGTACGACTTCCAGGTTCTCCCTCTCGGGTTGGCCGCGATTGCCGCGTACTTCTCGATCACGACGGGGCAAGCCGGTCTGCTGACCACTGTCACGTTGGTGGTCTCCGCGCTCGGCGGCGTCCTCGCCGGCATCCTGGTGGACCGCATCGGACGCGTCCGCACCCTGCAGGTAACGGTCGCGACCTACACGATTTTCACGGTCCTGTGCGGGTTTGCACCCAACTTCGAAACACTGCTCATCTTCCGCGCGTTCCAGGGTCTGGGCTTCGGCGGCGAATGGGCGGCCGGCGCAATTCTGGTGGCCGAATACGCAAAGCCCGAGTACCGCGGCCGAGCAGTCGCCTTCGTTCAGAGCGCCTGGGCGGTGGGCTGGGGCTTGTCGGTCATCATCTACACAATCGTCTTCCAGCTCTTCGATCCCGACATCGCGTGGCGCGTTCTGTTCTGGACCGGTGTCATCCCCGCATTCCTCATCATCTGGGTACGTCGCAACCTCAAGGACCCGGAAGAAATCACGGAGAAGCGTGAGAAGAAAGCCGACAAGGGTTCTTTCCTCGCCATCTTCCGCGGCCCGATGCTCAAGACCACCTTGTTTGCCTCACTGCTCGCCACCGGCGTCCAGGGGGGTTACTACACACTCGCGTCGTGGCTACCGACTTACCTGAAGAACTCACGCGGCCTCGACGTCGTGGGCACCGGCGGCTATCTCGCGATCCTCATCAGCGGCGCCTTCCTCGGGTACGTCAGCGGCGGAATCCTCACCGACAAGCTCGGCCGTAAGCGAACCATGCAGTTGTTCGCCACCTTGTCTGCCGTCTTCATGGTCCTGTACACCCAGGTTCCCGACGGGGCCAACACCCTCATCATGATTCTCGGATTCCCGCTGGGCTTCTGCACGTCCGCGATCTTCAGCGGATTCGGTTCGTTCCTCTCGGAGCTCTACCCGACCGCGCACCGCGGTACGGGACAGGGATTCACATACAACTTCGGTCGCGCAGTCGGTGCCGTGTTCCCCGCCATCGTCGGGTTCCTCGCAGCCAGCAGCCTGGGCATCGGCGGCGCCATGATCTTCGGCGCCATCGGTTACGGCATCGCTGTCCTGGCACTCTTCGGACTACCCGAAACCCTGGGACGCCAACTCAACTGATCGGCGTTGTCGAACGGATCGGCGTTTTGCAGGAAGAGGATTGGACTTCACCATGATCGAGAATCGCACCAACCCGGATCCACGCTCGGCTCGGGCAGGATTTCGAGCCGGAGCCGTGTTCCCCACGTCCGGAATCGCACCGGGCTTCGCCCAGACCAATCTCATTGCCGTCCCCAAGGACTGGGCATACGACGTTCTGCTCTTCACCCAGCGGAACCCCAAGCCCTGCCCGGTACTCGACGTCACCGATGCCGGAGAATTCACGACGATTCTCGCGCCTGGCGCGGACATCAGGACTGATTTTCCGCTCTACCGCGTCTGGGTCGACGGCGAACTGAGCGAGGAGATTCCGGATGCGACGCAGTACTGGCGCGACGATCTGGTGGCATTCCACATCGGCTGCAGCTTCACCTTCGAACATCCCCTCATGGCTGCCGGGATTCCACTTCGCCACGTCGAACAGAACCGAAACGTCCCGATGTACATCACGAATCGTGAGTGCCGACCCGCCGGACGGGTCAGCGGGCCGACAGTGGTGTCGATGCGTCCGGTCCCCGCAGATCAGGTCGAGGAGGCTCGCTCCATCACCGCCCGTATGCCCGCGGTTCACGGCGCACCCATCCACATCGGTGATCCCGCCGAACTCGGCATCACCGACGTGAGCCGCCCCGACTTCGGCGACGCCGTCGAGCTTGCGCCCGGCGACGTACCGATGTTCTGGGCCTGCGGTGTCACTCCGCAAGCTGCGGTCATGGCGTCGAAACTCCCGTTCGCCATCACCCATGCTCCCGGGCATATGCTGGTGACAGATGCCCCGGACAGCGATTACACCCTGGATCTGTCATGAATATCGACCTCAATTGCGATCTCGGAGAAGGCTTCGGGGATTGGCGTATGGGCGATGACGCTGCGCTCCTCGACATCGTGACGAGCGCCAATATCGCGTGCGGATTCCATGCCGGCGACGCAGCGACCATGCGGCGAACCTGCGAGATGGCGGTCGAACATTCGGTATCCATCGGAGCGCACATCGGTTTTCGAGATCTGGTCGGGTTCGGGCGACGGCACATCGACATCACGCCAGGCGATCTGAGGGACGAAACCCTCTACCAGATCGGCGCACTGGCAGGATTTGCCCACACCGCGGGGTCTTCCGTCACCTACGTCAAGCCCCACGGCGCGCTCTATCACTCCGCATCGAAGAGTCCCGAACTCGCCGACGCTATCGTGACCGCCATGACCGAATTCGCGAATCGTCTTGCACTGCTGGGACCACCACAGTCTCAGCTGCAGAAAGCTGCCGAGGCACACGGCGTCGACTTTGTTGCCGAAGGATTCGCTGATCGCACGTACACGCGGTTCGGGACACTGACCCCGCGAAGTGAATCCGGCGCGGTCATCGCCGATCCGAACGCCGCTACGGCACAGGCGATCGACTTGGCCAGCACCGGAACAGTACTCACCTCCGACCGGATCACCATCCCGATGTCGGTGAAAAGCATTTGTGTTCACGGCGATTCGCCCGGTGCAGTGGCCATGGCCACTTCCATCAAGGCTGGGCTGATCAACTCCCGCATTCGGGTGGAGTCGTTCACATGAGTCATCCGACGATCCTCCCGGCCGGTGAACACGCACTTCTGGTGGACCTCGACACCGAAGCCGATGTTCTTGCATTCACCCATGCGCTCACACACAACACTCCGGCCGGAGTGGAGGATTTCCTGCCTGCCGCACGCACGGTTCTCGTGACCTGCCTGCCGACAGCAAATGTGGCACATGTCCTCCACCACCTGAACGAGTTGGCGCGCACCATGTCCGAGACAATCCCGGACGAGCGCGGTGACGAATCGCCGTTCACCATCAATGTCCGCTACGACGGTCCCGACCTCGACGACGTGGCAAAGATCCTGAAAATGAGCCGCACCGAGGTCATTTCAGCTCACACCTCGGCCGTCTGGCGATGCGCGTTCATCGGGTTCGCACCTGGCTTTGCCTATCTGACCTCAGGAGACGCCCGCCTCGACGTCCCGCGCCGAACACAATCACGGACCGCAGTACCCGCAGGCGCCGTTGCCCTGGCCGGCGGGTACAGCGCGGTGTACCCGCGGGCCTCCCCGGGTGGATGGCAGATCATCGGCAGCACCGACGCCGTGATGTGGGACCTGGATGCCACACCCCCGGCCGCGGTACAGCCAGGCCGGCGTGTGCGATTCGTGAACGAGGACAAGCGATGAGTGGCCTGGAGATACTCGAAACCGGTCCGCTGAGCTTGATCCAGGACCTCGGCCGGACGGGTCATCTACGCTCCGGCGTCGGTGTGTCCGGTGCCGCCGACAGGCGATCCTTGCGGCTCGGCAATCGACTGGTCGGCAACTCCGAAGACGCTGCCGGAGTGGAAATTCTGATGGGCGGTCTGAGTCTTCGCTCGCATCAGCAGGTCACCCTCGCGTTCACCGGAGCCCCCGCGCAGGCGTACCGCGACGGCATTCCTGTTGGCCACTCGAGCGTCGTGGTCGCGGGGCCCGGCCAGGTGGTCCGCTTGGACTACGCACCCAGCGGACTGCGAACCTACCTGAGCATCCGGGGCGGAATCGCTGTACCCGAAATTCTCGGATCACGCAGTACCGACACACTTTCCGGGATCGGGCCGACGCCACTCAAGCCCAACGACGTACTTCCGATCGGGCCCACTCCCGCTGTTTTTCCACTCGTGGACGTGGCGCCTGTCCAGGCGGTTTCGAACGGAACACTCGACATCAGGGTGATCTTCGGGCCGCGCGCCGACCGATTCTCCAATCCGGAAACTTTGCTGCAGGGGCGATGGGCGGTCTCGACGGACTCCGATCGCATCGGAGCCAGACTCGATCGCGTCGGCGATGACGCACTCCTGCAGCGGACCGACGGTCTCGAGCTGCCCACGGAAGGCGTAGCACTCGGTTCCATCCAGGTTCCGCCAAGCGGCCAGCCCGTCATCTTCCTGGCAGATCACCCCATCACCGGCGGATATCCCGTGGTCGGCGTGGTGACCGACGCAGATATCGACCGACTCGGCCAAGCCCGTCCGGGTCAGCAGATCAGGTTCATCGGCATCTGAAAGTAATTACCTCAGTCGGACAAGGCATTACGAGTCAATTCCGGGTAAACCTGCTCGACGCAGTCGCGCCGGGTGTACATGTCCCAGTAGCGTTCAGCGATGTCATCCGGGTCGACAATCGGAAACTCGATACCGTCGAAGGCCGTGGCATTGTCCGCCGCGTCCGGTACGACGGGGGCATTCTCGCTGCGGGCGATTCCCGCTGCGATCGCAAGAGTCCCGGCGTAGACGCCGGTATCGGCCAGTTCAGCGTTCAGCGAGTACAGGTAATTGCGGGCGGCGGCCATGACCGGTCCGGGTCCACTGAAGTTCGGACTCGGCACTACAGCGGAAAAGCCCTGCGTCAGCAGGAAAGCGCCGTCGCCACGTTCGATCATTTCCGGCAACACCGCTTGGACTATCTCCACCGGAGTGAGCAGGAACAGTGGAATCAGCGCTTGCAGAGCGGTCGCGTCCAGTTCAGTGGCCGGGGTGAACCCGAGACCAGCGGGAACCGGGCCGTACCCGACTACATCGATCCTGCCGAACCTGGCCCGAATTGCGTCCACGACCGCGGCGACCTGAGATGGCTCGGTCAGATCCGCCGGAAAAGCCGCAGCCTCGATACCGTCGTCGGCGAGTTGACTGACGAGTGCGTCCAGCCTTTCCTGTCGCCGGGCTATCAGGGCGACGCGAAAGCCTTCGCGGCCGAAACGGCGAGCCATCGAGATGCCAAGACCGGTACCGGCGCCGAAGACGGCGATCACTTTCGTCATGTAAGTCTCCTTGCTATCAGCTTAAGTTGACCAATGGGTCAACTTGTTTTCACAGTAGCATCTAACTTGAACCCATGGTCAACTTAATCGGTTCGAAATGATGCGAGCATGTAGGTGACGAGCCGGGACCAGGAGGAACAACAGGATGCGGGCCGACGCTGAACGAAACGCAAGCAAGCTGCGAGCAGCCGCAGCCGAGCTCTTTCACGAGCGCGGTCTTCAGGTACCACTGAAGGAGATCGCCGGCCGGGCCGGCGTCAGCCACGGCACCCTCTACAACCTCTTCGGCAGCCGCGAAGCCCTCATCGACGACGTTGTGGTCGACCTCGCCGCCGACCGATTCGACGAGATCGCCGCGCATGCCCTGGCCTGCCAAGATGCGTGGGCGGGGTTCGTCTACTACGTCGAGAAGATCAGCGAGATGCAGGCCACCGATCCCATGCTCGCCGATGTACTGAGCGGGCGCTACCCCGGCGCCGAGCGCCTGATGGCCCTGTGCGACCGGGCACACGGGTCCGCTACCGCGATCATGGAGCGGGCTCAGCTTGCCGGAATGCTTCGTCCGGATTTCACCGGCGAGGACTTCGCCCTCACTTTCGGCGCTCTTGCCCAGCTCGCGCGAGCCGGCTCGGATGTCGCCCCGGACGTCTGGCGCCGCAGCGTCGCATTTCTACTCGACGGATTACGTGTCGAGGCCGCCCGACATCCGCTCCCGGTTGTCCCACTGTCACCACCTCAGGTGTACGAAGTGCTGGGCAGGCTCAACGGAAAACAATAGGGTCGGCCTTGACTCGCAGTGCGCACGCGATCCGCTCGACAGCACTGTGAACACGTCGGTGCCGTGAAAAATTCAGATGTTATGGTCGGTTCTGAGCAATCGGAGTAAGGAAGATCAAACATGGTTGGTGAACTCGACATCTCCGGGTAAGACCCGGTTTTGACGGCCACCGGTAGGCGCTAAGCGAGCGCCGCCGTCGTGGCCATGTCGTCGTTCACCACATCATTTCTTTTCGCGGAGCAGCTTTGACGCGCCCGCGCTACACCCGAGGTCTCATCATGTCCGATGCATATATCGCCTGTTCACAACTATCGTTCGCCTGGCCGGACGACACACAGGTTTTCGAAGACCTGTCCTTCAGCGTGCCCGGTGGCCGGACCGGGCTGGTAGCTCCGAACGGCGCCGGAAAGAGCACCCTTCTCCGGTTGATCGCCGGCGAGCTGCCTCTAGGCGGTGGCCGCGTGTCCGTCGACGGCACGCTCGGGTACCTCCCGCAGAGCCTGCCGCTGACCGGAAACCTTACTGTTGCCGAGGTTTTGGGGATTGCACCGGTACTGGCGGCATTGGACGCGGTCGAGTCGGGGGATGCCGCCGAAGAGCACTTCACCACGATCGGCTCCGACTGGGACATCGAGGAACGCACCCGCGCCCAGCTGGACCGTCTCGGTTTGGGGGAGTTGCCGCCTCACCGCAGACTGGCCACGCTCAGCGGAGGCCAGGTCGTCTCACTCGGTCTCGCTGCGCAACTGCTGCGCCGCCCTGACGTGCTGTTACTCGACGAGCCGACAAACAACCTCGATCTCGACGCACGGCACAAGCTCTACGACGTCCTCGACGATTGGAACGGGTGCCTGCTACTGGTCAGCCACGATCGTGTCCTGCTGGACCGCATGGACCGCATCGCGGAACTCGACGGCGGTGAGATCCGTTTCTACGGTGGAAATTTCACCGACTACGAAAGTTCCGTGGATGCCGCGCGCGAGGTTGCCGAGAAGAACATCCGCAATGCCGAGCAGGACGTCAAGCGGGAGAAACGAGAGTTGCAGCAGGCGCGTGAACGCGCCGCCCGCCGTGCAAGTAACGCCGCACGCAATCTGGGCAACGCCGGGCTGCCCAAGATCTTTGCCGGGACGATGAAACGCAATGCCCAGGAGTCAGCAGGTAAGGCGAACGAGACACATACAGCCCGGGTCGAGTCTGCAAAAACCCGACTCGACGCCGCCGGGCGCGCGTTGCGCGATGAACAACGAATCGCAGTGGAATTACCTGACACCAACGTTCCTTCCGGCCGAACGGTGTTCTCCGGCGACCGGATGCAATTCCGTTTCGGCGAGCGGGAGGTCTTCGCCGACGGCGGCGCAGACTTGGCGATCCGCGGACCTGAGCGAATCGCGGTGACCGGTCCGAACGGTGCCGGCAAATCGACGTTGCTGAAGATCATCCGGGGCGAACTGACTCCGAGCGGCGGCGAGATCACCCGAGCAGAGGGCCGCGTCGCGTATGTATCGCAGCGACTCGATCTACTCGATCTGAACCTCACCGTCGCGGAGAACTTGGCTGTCTTTGCGCCGGATATGCCGGCTCCTCAGCGGATGAACCTTTTGGCACGCTTCCTCTTTCGAGGATCGCGCGTGCACCTTCCGGTCGGGTCACTCTCCGGCGGCGAGCGACTGCGGGCGACTCTTGCGTGCGTGCTGTTCACCGAACCAGCACCTCAATTGTTGTTGCTGGACGAACCGACCAACAATCTCGACCTGGTCAGTGTCGCGCAACTGGAAAGCGCACTCACTGCCTATCAGGGCGCCTTCGTGGTGGTCAGCCATGACGAACGGTTCCTGTCCGAGGTGAAGGTCGAACGCTGGTTGCGGTTGTCGGACGGACGCTTACGCGAAGTCGCCGCACCGGCCGCCCTCGCTCCCGGTGGTGCGCATGCCTGAAACAGCGTTGATCGCACAAGGTCTCGTCCGCACACTCGGCGCGCGGCGAGTGCTCGACGGCATCTTCCTCACCGCAGCACCTGGTGATCGGATCGGTCTCATCGGCGAGAACGGTGTCGGAAAGTCGACCCTGCTGAGAGTGCTCGCCGGCGCGGACGAACCCGACGCAGGCAGTGTGGAGCGGCCGGCCGATCTCGGGTTCCTGCAGCAGGAAATGATGTACGGCAACGATACGACTATCGCCGATGTGCTCGACGCCGCCCTCCACCATGCGCGCGCGATCGTCGCCGAACTCGACAGACTTGCACAGGAACTCAGCCGTGCGCCCGAAGATCCTCCCGTGCTCGATGCCTATGCGGAATGCCTCGCACGGGCGCAGCGGCACGAGGTCTGGGACGCGGACCGACGTGCCGAGATGATTCTTGCCGGTCTCGGGCTCGCAAACGCGCCGCACCACCGCAGCCTGGCGTCGTTGTCGGGTGGACAACGTAGCCGGCTGGCGTTGGCGGCATTGATGGTTCGGCGGCCGTCGGCGTTGTTGCTCGACGAGCCGACCAACCACCTCGACGACGACGCGGCAACGTTTCTGGCCGAACATCTGTGCAGCTTGCCCGGGGTCGTCCTCGTGGCCAGCCACGACCGGGCGTTCCTCGACGCCGTCTGCACGGATCTGATCGACCTCGATCCGGCGATGGACGGTCCCACCCGATACGGCGGCAACTACACCGCCTACCTGCTGCAGAAACGAGCTGAACGGGAACGCTGGCAACGGCGTTTCGACGAAGAACAGAAGGATGCGGATGCATTGCGCCACGCCGCCGGAGTGAGCGCATACGAGGTTGCCCCGAATCATGTGAAACGCGACAACGAAAAGATGGGATACGGTCACGCGGGAGGGCGAGTACAGAACCAGATCGCTCGCCGCGTTCGGAGCGCTACCCGCAGGCTGGACAAGCTCGAACGAGACCGGATTGCCGAACCCCCGCAAGCTCTTCGGTTCAATCCCCGCCCGTTCGTCACGTCACCGCAGAGCGAATTCCTACTGTCATTGCGGGAGGTTCGAGTTCCGGGCCGGATGACGATGGGCAGTCTCGATATCACCCCCACCGACCGTCTACTCGTCACCGGATCCAACGGCGCCGGGAAATCCACCTTGCTAGCGGTCCTCGCCGGTGTGCTGGACCATACCGGCACTCTGACGCGGAAACCTGACCTGACGATCGGTCTGTTGGCTCAGGACACCACGTTCGATCGAACCGACCGCACTGCGCGAGAAATCTACGATCTGGCGCTCGGTGCGGAACTTGCCGAATCGGTGCCTCTGAATTCCCTTGGCCTGTTGTCCGTTCGAGATCAGGACACGATGGTGGGTGAGCTGTCCGTCGGTCAGCGTCGACGGCTGGGGCTGGCGCTGTTGGTGGCACGCCCGCCGGAATTACTGCTGCTGGACGAGCCGACAAATCACCTGTCTCCGAGTTTGTGCGATGAGTTGGAGGAGGCTTTGGGAACTGGCCCCGGAGCCGTCGTTCTGGCCAGCCACGACCGGTGGCTACGATCCCGCTGGCCCGGCAAGGAGGTCCGAATGCACGGCCTGGAATCGCAGTAGGGTACTCGGGCCAGTTGTTGTCGGACCCAACCGTCACACTGGACTCGTGAGAGTTGTCCTGGTTCCCGGTAGTACGACGTCCACGGGAGCAGTCACCGCGACGGTTGTTCGCACCGACCCCGACGGGACTCCTGTCGGCGACCGCGTCGAGTATCCCGACGTGGTCGCCGCAGTCCAGGCCATCGAGCATGCCGAGCATCCGCGGTGGGTGTGGCCGAGCACGGCGTCGGTGTATCCGATGTTGTTGCGGGCCGGAGTTCATGTCGGTCGCTGCCACGATGTTTCGCTGACCCGCGCGATCCTGAGTATGCGCGCGGGTCAGCCGGCGCCCCCGGCCGAAGAGTCCGACGACGACCGTCTCGGCTTGTTCGACACCGCGCCCATCCTCGATCCTGATGCCGTTGTTGCCGAGTTCGCGGAGCAACGCGCCACCATCGGAGCCGACTCCCGCCTGGATCTGTTGATTGCCGCAGAATCCGCCGGTGCGCTCAGCGCCGCTGAAATGACGCACGCCGGTTTGCCGTTCTCGACGCAAAAACACCGCGAACTCCTCGAGGAGAGACTCGGCCCCCGGCCATCGGGTTACGACCTCCCCGTTCGGATGCAGGAACTTGCCACCCAGATCAGCGATGCCTTCGGGCGCACCGTGAATCCAGCGTCGTCCGTCGAGATCACCGAAGCATTCGGTCGCCAGGGCATCGAACTGCCGTCGACGCGCAAGTGGTTTCTGCAGGAAGTCGATCACCCGGCGGTTCCGTTGCTCCTGCGTCACCGTGAACTCGCCAAGCTCTACAGCACCAATGGCTGGCAATGGATGGACAGCTGGGTGCGCGGTGATCGCTTCCGCCCCATCTACGTTCCCGGTGGAGTTGTCTCGGGCCGGTGGGCAAGTCGGGGCGGCGGCGCATTGCAGATTCCGAAAACCATGCGCTCGAGCGTTGTTGCCGATCCCGGACACGTATTCGTGGTGGCCGACGCCGGTCAGCTGGAACCGCGCATCCTGGCCGCCATGTCACGCGACCGCCGCATGATGGCGGCAGCCGGTGACGACGATCTGTACGCGCTGGTCGGCGCCGAAGCCTTTGGCGGCGACCGCGCCAAAGCCAAAGTTGCCATCCTCGGAGTGCTCTACGGCGCCACCGCCGGTGAAGCCAAAGCACTACTCACGTTGCTGCGGAAGCGTTTCCCCGTAGCTGTCGAGTACGTCGAGCAGGCAGCCAAAGCCGGCGAACGCGGCGAAGTAGTGCACTCTCTGCTCGGTCGAGCTTGTCCCCCACCGTCTGCCGATTTCTATTCGCACGGCGACGCTCACGCGCGCGGACGCTTCACCCGCAACTTCGTCGTGCAGGCGACGGCGTCGGAGTGGGCGCTCTGTCTCCTCGCCGACCTGCGTCGACGCCTCGCCGAGGATCCGGACGGCGAATTGGTGTTCTTCCAGCACGACGAGGTTGTGGTGCACACCCGCAACCCCGAATCCGGGACGGCTCACGTCTTGGCTGCAGCAGCGTCGGCCACTCGATTGTTGTTCGGCGACACCGCTGTTCGGTTTCCCATGGAGGTAGGAGTGCGCGAGAGCTACGGCAAAGGCACGCTCTAGCGCGCCCGGATGTCGTCGAGTTCGTGAACGTCTGCGCAGCACGCGTCGAGCAGGTCACGATCGTGACTGATGAGCAGTACCCCGATGCCGTGATCGGTTGCCCGGCGCTCGATCAATCTGACGAGGGTGGAGGTGGTCGCGGCGTCGAGCATCGCGGTGGCCTCGTCGCAAATGAGGTAACGAGGTTGCTGCGCCAAAGATCTCGCCAGAGCGGCGCGTTGGAGTTGGCCGTCGCTGACCTGGTGGGGTCGACGCGTCAGCAAGTCTGCAGTGAGACCAACTTCTGCTGCCAGTTCTTCGATGTCGACGGCGCGGCCCGCGATGTCGGCAGGCTGGCCGATGATCCGAGCCAGTGTGTACCGCGGATCTGTTGCAGCGCGGGGCGATTGAAAGAGCATCGATACCGCTCCTCTGAGCGCAGCGGGAACACCGAACTTGGTTCCGCCGACCGGGGAACCGTCGATCTGCACTTCACCGGACCACGGCGCGTCCAGCGATGCGAGAATCCGTGCCAGCGTCGATTTTCCGGTTCCGGACGGCCCGGTCAACCCGACCACACCCCCGGCCGGGATCTCCAGGGAAACCTTCTCGAGAACGGGACGGCCACGCTCGTAGCCACCGGTGACATCGACCGCACGCAAACTCATCGTCCACTCACCGCCCGGCGAGTTCGGTACGTGCGCTCTCCGAACGTGACCAGTTCGGTCGGGCCGCCGGATTGCGCGGACTCCGGTCGGCGCAGGTAGTAGACGCACTCGTCCGGGAGATCCGTCAGCTGCGGAGGCGATCCGGGGATCGGCTCGAGCCCGCGGGACGGCAAGGCTCCGAGCAGGTCTCGGGTGTAATCGTGGAGAGGTTCCTGCAGAACTTGCGCTGCCGGCCCTGTCTCCATGATGCGCGAGGCGTACATGACGGCCAATCTGTCGGCGATGGTAACGCGGGTCAGCGATGCCAGATCGTGGGTGATCAGCAGGACCGCAGCACCCGCGTCGGCGCAGACTCGCAACAGGCCGAGAACATGATCGGTGAGTGCTCGGTCCAGGTTGGCGGTCGGCTCGTCTGCCACGATCACCGACGGATCTCCCGCCAGGGCGCCGGCAATGGCAACGCGCTGCGCCATGCCTCCCGACAGTTCATGCGGGTAGCAGTCGAGGGCAGCAGGTTCGAGACCTACACGCTGTGCCAAACCGTCGCAGGTATGTGCGGTGCCGAGTGCGTCGATTGTCTCCTGCAGCTGCGATCGTGCGGTCCGGACCGGAGTGAGATGTGTTGCGGCAGATTGTGGTACCAGCGCCGCGTACCTGCCACGGAAAGGTGTTCCGGAGAACACGTCGATGCCGTCGACAGTGATGGTGCCGGTGCGCTGAGTACCAGGCGGCAGCATATTCATCACCGAGGTCGCGATGATGGACTTGCCACAGCCGGATTCGCCGACCAGGGCAGTGACTGTCCCGGGTGGCACCGCAAGGTCGATGTTGCTGGCAGCGTGAACAACCGCGCCGTCGGGCAACGGGATCCGAACGGTGAGGGCGCCGATCCGCAAGCCGGTAGTCACAGTCGGAGCTCCGATGGTCGAGGCGGTGCGAGCGTGGAACGCAATGCCGAACCTGCTACCGCTACTGCGATAGTCGTGATCACCAGGACAGCGGCGGGAAACACCAGCGTCCACCAACCTCCGAGCAGAAGCGAGCCGCGAGCCTCTTCCAGAAGTGTTCCCAGACTGGGCTTGTGGGGCGGCAAGCCGAAGCCGAGGAACGAGAGAGTCGACTCGTGCCACACGGCGTGCGGCAACAGCAGGACAACGGCGATCAAGGCCTGCGGAGCTGCTGCCGGAACGAGGTGACGCGTGATCACATGTCGACGGCTGGCTCCGGCGAGAACGGCGGCGTCGATGTACGGGCGGTCACGCAAATTCAGGATCTCGCCGCGGATGATGCGAGCCACCTGGGTCCAGTGCGTGAGTGCGATCGACAGCACGATGGCGAGGATACTGCCACGGAACATCGCGACGATGACGATGCCGAGCAGCAGATGTGGGAGGGCGTTCACCGCGTCGGTCCCGCGCATGACAAATCGGTCGACCCAGCCGCCGAGGAGCCCGGCCGTGGTGCCTACTGCCACACCGATCACCGTGGACAACAGTGCGCAGGCGAGCGCGATCAGCAACGATGTCCGGATACCGGCGGCCACGCGGACGAACAGGTCTCGCCCGGCCGAATCAGTGCCGAAGGGATGAGCGAGCGAAGGCGCCAGGCGGGCTTGGGCAAAGTCGGTGACACGGTCGTCGACACCGGCGATCCACGGAACCAAGCCTGCGTAGAGCGCGATGAGGACCAGTACACCGACGGCGATTGCGAAGCGGTGCTTAGCCATCGGTGCTCACCCTCGGGTCGAGGACGGCAACAACGACGTCAGCGAGAAGTGATCCAAGCATGACGGTCAGAGTTGTTCCGACCGTCAGGAATGCAAGTAGCGCCATGTCGAGGTCTCGGGCAGACGAGACAATGGCACCCGCAATTCCTGGCCAACTGAACACTTCCTCCACAAGTACCGCGCCGACGACAAGTTCGGGCAATCGGACACCGATGATGTTGGCAAACGGCGCAAGTGAGGTCGGTAGGATATGACGCTTCGTGATGGTGGAAGCCGGTATTCCGCGCGCCACCGCGCCGGCGACAAATCCTTCACCGGTCGATCCGACGACGGATTCGCGGACTGCGAGGAGAAGCCACGGCATTTGCGAGATCGCGAGAACAGCGACCGGAAGAATCAGATGCCGAATAACTTGCCCCGGTGTGGGATCGGCGCCCCCGTCCGTCAAGCCCGCCACGGGTAGCCACCCGAGAGTCAGCGCGAAGAGCGCGATGGCGCCGAGCGAGAGAACAAACGGCGGAAGTCCTTGAATGACAACGCACAGCCCGGACACGGCTCTGTCCAGAAACCCGCCCTTGCGGATTCCGGCGAGAACGCCCAGCGCCAGAGACGAGAGGATCGCGATCACCAGGCTGGTTCCCACCAGGAGCAGTGTCCACGGTAGACGTTCGGAAATAACTTGGGTGACGGGTTGATTGAAGGAACGGGAGATACCCAGATCGCCGGTCACTACTCCGTGCAACCACGTCCAGTACGTGCTGTACCAGGGGTTGTCGAAACCCATCTGCGCGGCAATCAGCGCCTTGTCTGCATCGCTGGTCGTCACGTACCGCGTGCCCAGATAGCCGACGAGCGGATCGAACGGCGAGATTGCCGCGGCGGCAAACAAACCGGCGGACACGACGATGATCACCGGGACTATGAACAGCATCCGGCGCCCGACCATGACGAAGATGGCGCGTCGACGAGCGTTGTGCGTTCGTGCCGGATCCGACGTTGCGGCGGAGGCCCGTACGTCGACAGCTGTCATTGTTCTTGCGTCCAGGTCTGCAAGGACCACCACGGACCCCAGGTCACTCCGTGCGCGTGCGGTTCCAGCACCGGACCGGACATCGCCCAATCGGAGTCCTTGGATACATAGGTGTGGTCGAGGAAGACCAGAAACACGTAGCCGGGATCGTCGACGTAGGCCCGCTGGACGTCTCGGTACGCGGCGTCGCGGGTCGCTGGGTCGAGACTGCGGCGACCGATGTCGAGGGCTGCGTCGACGGCGCGATTCGAGTAGTCGCTGGGATTGTCGTAAATACTGCCGACACCGGGAGCGATAGACGCGGAATTGAGTGCGTCGTAGGTCTGGGTATCAGGATCGAACGGTTCGTCGCCGCCGCCGAGCAGTGTGGAGTCGCGATTGATTCGCGGATCGATCCGATCCCACGACAGTGCTTCGAGATCGACTTCGACGCCGATTCCCAGCGCGTCGGATGCAAAGGCCTGGGCCAAGTCTCGACGGACCGTGTCCACGGAGTTGTACATGATCGTGAACTGCGCGCGTCGACCGTCCTTCGAACGAATCCCGTCACTGCCTTCGATCCAGCCGGCATCGGTGAGGATCTGCTCGGCCTTGGCCGGGTCGTACGTAAACGTGGCATCCGGGTTGTACGACGCACCGTAGACCGCGGGAATCGGTGTGGCGGCGACGCGGCCGTGCCCACCGAGAACGTTGTCGATCATGGACTGCCGGTTGGCTGCCAGATTCAGCGCCATACGCATCGCCGGGTCACCGGCTACCGGATTGTCTGTCGGAAGTGACACTCCCCGCCAATCCGCAGACTGATGAGCCGTCACCGACATGCCGTCCCGAGATTCGAACGTATTGGCAAGCAGCGGCGGGAGATTGGTGCCGTCTATTTCGCCCGAGGCCATTCGTTGCGCCCGGGTGTTGTCGTCCGGAACATAGAGCAGCGTGAGCTTCTTGATTTCCGGTGCGCCGTCCCAGTAGTTCTCGTTGGCGGCGAACACCGCGCGATCGGGAGACAGATCCACAAGGGTGTACGGACCAGTGCCGATCGGTTCGGTGTTGAGTGTCGACTCGGCCGCCAGAGCGGGTGTCGCCACGGACTCCGACGGCACAATGCCGATCAGCATCTTGGTGAGCAGTGGCGCGTAGGAGTACGCGAGGCGGAACTCGACGGTGTTGTCATCCATTGCGACGACATCGGCGATCATGTCGAACGACGACTTCGCCTCGGACGCCGACGCCGGATCGAGGATCGCCTTATAAGTGGCCACCACGTCAGCGGCGTCAAAGGTGGAGCCGTCGGAGAAGGTGACGCCGTCCCGGAGTGTGACGGTCCAGAGCGTCGCGTTCGCGTTGGCGGTGGGGATCGACGTGGCAAGAGCCGGTTCGAAGCCCGGCATTCCGTCACCGCCGGTGAGGCGCACCAAGCCGTCGTACATCTTGGCTTCGCCTGCTGCCCCGAAGCCCGCGACGGGGTTGTATCCGCCCAGTTCGTAGCCGTCGGCGAGGACAAGACCGTCGCTCGCGGTCGACGTGCCCGACGGGGTGCTGCACGACGTGACGAGCAGGGTGCCGACGACGGCAGCGCTCACAAGCGTCGGAACTCCGGATCGGATGAGACTCACGAATTGCCCCTTTCCTTCTGAATAAAAATAACATCTGTACAGATATTCAGATAAGAAAAGGGGCAATACGGACGTTTCGGCAGATAGCCGCTGTCAGGACAGCGCGTGAACCAACTGCGGCAGCGGCAGGCCGGTGTAGTTCTCGGCGATCAGAGTCAAACCAGCTTCGGAGCTGGTCACGACGTCGAGTTCGGCTTCCTGCCGCTTGATGTCGAACGGTGATGCGCCGGGCGCGGTGTGCAGCATCGTCGACATCCACCACGAGAAATGCTGAGCTCGCCACACCCGCGGCAGCACAGCCGCGGAGTAACCCTCGAGGCCTTGCCTATCGCCGGCGGTAAAGAAACCGACCATCGCGTCGGCCAGAACCCACACGTCTGCCAGCGCGAGATTCATACCCTTTGCGCCGGTCGGCGGAACAGTGTGCGCGGCGTCGCCGGCCAAGAACAAGTTGCCGGACTGCATGGGTTCGCACACAAAACTACGGAACGGCAGGATGCTCTTCGAGAAGATGGCCCCCTCCTTGACCTCGACGCCAGGTCCGTCCACGCGCCGATGCAACTCGTCCCAGATTCGATCATCCGACCAGTCGTCGACGGTGTCCTCGACCGAAACCTGCAAATAGTGCCGCTGGACGGTTTCCGATCGCGTGCTGCAGAGCGAGAATCCCCGCGGGCTATGGGCGTAGATGAGTTCGTCCGAGGTTCGCGGCGCTTCGGCCAGAATCCCGAACCAGACGAACGGGTACTGACGGAAGTAGTCGGTACGGACCTCGGGCTCCGGAATCAGGTGACGCGTCCCGGTTCGCGAACCATCGCATCCTGCAACAAGTTCGGAGTCCAGCCGCTGCGGGTGACCGTCGGCGTCGACAAATGTGATGAACGGGTGATCACCAGTGTGCTGGTGCACCTCGACGTCGCTGACACCGAAGCGAATGTCCCCACCGTCCGCCAGCCTGCGTGCAATCAGATCGATGAGCACCTCGTGCTGCGGGTACACGGTGACCGCCCGGCCCGTGAGCCCCTCGAAGTCGACTCGACGCCCTTCACCCGCGAACCTGATCTGGGTACCGGTGTGACGATGGCCTTCCGCGAGCAACCGATCACCCACGCCAGTTGCGATCATCAGATCCACAGTGTTCTGCTCGAGAATTCCCGCCCGGATCGTCCCTTCGACGTCTTCGCGCGTACGGCACTCCAGGACAACGGAATCGATCCCCTGAAGATGAAGAAGGTGGGAGAGCATCAAACCGGCCGGACCGGCCCCGACGATACCGACCTGGGTACGAATGGGCAGGCGACTCATAGAACTCTCCTCGGTAGGGAAACTTGTGACTAATGGGATGGTCGCGGGACACGAGGGCTGTCAACAAGGTAGTTTTCGATGAGTGAAAGAAGTCGCAACGCCACCCGGGATGCTGGAACGAGCTATGGTCCTGCTCGATCTGTTCACTCCGCAGCACCCCCGCCAGACGATCACCGAACTCTCACTGGGTTCGGAATTGCCCGTGCCGACGGTCTTTCGCATCTGCCGAGAACTCACCAGGCTCGGAGCCCTCGAACGCGGCGACGACGGCCGGTTTCAGATCGGACTTCGAGTATGGGAGATTGGATCCCGCGCGCCCCGCGCCCACGGTTTACGTTCCGTAGCAATGCCGTTCATGGAGGACCTGCATGAAATCACCGGCCAGAACGTGCAACTTGTCGTCCGCGACAACCGCGAGGCGGTCTATCTGGAGCGGTTGTCGAGCCACGACGCCGTCGGACTTGTCGGCCGGGCCGGTGGAAGATTGCCGCTGCACGCGTCCAGCGGCGGACTGGTGCTTCTCGCTCATGCTTCCCAGAGCGTCTTCGATGACGTCGTAGCATCCGGATTGCGGGCGTTGACGCCGTTCACGATCACCGACGAACCTACGCTGCGTTCTCTGCTTGCGGAGATCCGCCGCACCGACGTCGTCATAGCTCGCCAGTACCTCAACCTCGGCACTCTGGCGATAGCGTCGCCCATTCGCCGCGCTCGCGACGTTGTCGCGGCGCTGTCCGTTGTCGTTCCACTCGACACCGGCAGCGCTTCCCTCGTCCCGGCACTGCAGGCGACCAGCCGCGCAATCTCCCGCGGAATTTCCTGACCCGAATCAGGTTTCACCACGACGGAAAATCTTGTTGCCCAGCCAGACCAACGGGTCGTAGCGCCGATCCACCACGCGTTCCTTCATCGGGATGATTGCGTTGTCGGTGATCTTGATGTCCTCCGGACATACCTCGGTGCAGCATT
The DNA here is from genome assembly GCF_042790355.1 of Rhodococcus sp. NPDC056743. Lineage (NCBI taxonomy): Bacteria > Bacillati > Actinomycetota > Actinomycetes > Mycobacteriales > Nocardiaceae > Rhodococcus > Rhodococcus sp. NPDC056743. The sequence goes on from NZ_JBHTZI010000002.1 coordinate 233,704, forward strand.
TGGTGATGTTGCACAGGCCGAGGCCGTACCGGTCTTGCGCGGCGTCCCGACGGTCTGCTGTATCGAGCGGGTGCATTTCGAGTTCGGCGATCCGAATGAAGAAGCGGGGACCGGAGAACGCCGCCTTATTGTCCTCGTGATCGCGCACGACGTGACAGGTGTTCTGGCACAGGAAGCACTCGATGCACTTGCGGAACTCCTGCGAGCGGGCGACGTCGATCTGCTGCATTCGATACTCACCGGGAGCCAGGCCGGGAGGTGGTGTGAACGACGGAATCTCCCGCGCCTTCCGATAATTGAAGGAGACATCGGTAACCAGATCACGGATGACAGGGAACGCGCGCATCGGAGTCACAGTCACCACCTCGCCCTCGGCAAAAGTCGACATCCGTGTCATACACATCAGTCGCGGACGGCCGTTGATCTCCGCCGAGCACGATCCACACTTGCCGGCCTTGCAGTTCCACCGCACCGCGAGGTCCGGAGTCTGCGTCGCCTGCAACCGGTGAATGATGTCGAGCACCACCTCTCCTTCATTCACCAGAACCGAATAGTCCTGCAGATCACCACCGTCTGCGTCACCGCGCCACACCCGGAAACTCGCGTCGTAGCCCATGTCAGGTATTCCTTCCCGGATGATCGGCAAGTTCGGCGTCGGTGTAATACTTCGCCAATTCGTCGATATCGAAGAGCGCCAACAGATCCGGACGCATCGGCGATTGCGGTTCGGTGGTGACCTGCACGTCGGGCACTACGACGTCCGGACGCCCGGCCGCCTCGCCGTCCACGGCGCACACCAGCAGGGTGTTGCGCCACTGCGCAGCCATCGCCGGGTGGTCATCGCGAGTATGTCCGCCCCGGCTCTCGGTGCGCAGCAGAGCAGCCTTCGTGACACATTCGCTGACCAGCACCATGTTTCGCAGATCCACGGCCAGATGCCATCCCGGATTGAACTGCCGGTGCCCCTCCACCACAACCGAATCGATCCGTCGTTTGATGTCGTCGAGCGTGCGCAGCGCACGATCGACTTCCTCAGCGGTGCGGATGATGCCCACCAAGTCGTTCATCGTCTGCTGCAGTTCGGTGTGCAGGGTGTACGGGTTCTCGAGTGCGCCGGCACCGCCCTGAGTGTCGAACGGAGAAAGCAACATCCGCGACGCGGCAGCCACGTCGCCGTCCGCCACGACGGGTCGAGCAGGCAGCGACTTCACATAGGTCGCGGCGCCGAGGCCGGCTCGTCTACCGAATACGAGCAGATCCGACAGTGAATTCCCGCCCAGCCGGTTGGAGCCGTGCATTCCGCCGGAGCACTCCCCCGCCGCAAACAGTCCCGGCACATTCGAGGAACCGGTGTCGGGGTCCACCTCGATCCCACCCATCACGTAGTGGCAGGTTGGGCCCACTTCCATTTGCTCTTTTGTGATGTCGACGTCTGCCAGTTCCTTGAACTGGTGGTACATCGACGGCAACCGACGCTTGATTTCCTCGGCAGGCATCCGGGACGCGATGTCGAGATACACACCACCATGCGGGGTTTCGCGACCCTCCTTCACCTCCGTGTTGATGGCACGGGCCACTTCGTCGCGAGGCAGCAGATCGGGGGTGCGCCTGTTGTTCTCCTGATCCTCGTACCAACGATCGGCTTCTTCTGCCGTTTCGGCGTACTGACCTTTGAACACCGGCGGAATGTAGGAGAACATGAAACGGTCGCCATCGGAGTTCTTGAGTACGCCACCGTCGCCGCGCACTCCCTCCGTCACGAGAATGCCTTTGACGCTCGGCGGCCACACCATGCCGGTCGGGTGAAACTGAACGAACTCCATGTTGATCAGGTTGGCGCCCGCACGAAGGGCGAGTGCGTGCCCGTCTCCGGTGTACTCCCACGAATTGGATGTGACCTTGAACGACTTACCAATTCCGCCGGTCGCCATCACAACCGCCGGCGCTTCGAACAGCACACACCGTCCGCTCTCGCGCCAGTATCCGAAGGCACCGGAAATACGGTCGCCGTCCTTGGTCAGTTCCGAGATGGTGCATTCCGCGAAAACCTTGATGCGGGCCTCGTAGTCTCCCGTCGCCGCGAAGTCTTCCTGCTGAAGCGAGACGATCTTCTGCTGCATCGTCCGAATGATCTCGAGACCTGTGCGGTCACCGACGTGAGCGAGTCGCGGATAGGTGTGACCGCCGAAGTTGCGCTGACTGATTCGCCCGTCTGGCGTCCGATCGAACAGTGCGCCATAAGTTTCGAGTTCCCACACTCGGTCCGGCGCCTCACGCGCGTGCAGTTCCGCCATCCTCCAGTTGTTGAGGAACTTGCCGCCGCGCATGGTGTCCTGGAAGTGCGTCTGCCAGGTGTCCTTCTCGTTGGCGTTGCCCATCGCGGCGGCGCACCCACCCTCCGCCATGACGGTGTGAGCCTTGCCGAACAGCGACTTACAGACCACGGCAACGGAAAGTCCCTGTTCCCTGGCCTCGATCACCGCACGTAGTCCGGCTCCGCCGGCTCCGATCACCACGACGTCGTATGTGTGCCGTTCGACTTCGGTCATTCACTCCCCCTGGAGAATTGGGCGGCAGAATTGGACTTTCAATTGATCAGGCGCAGGTCGTCGATCGTCCCGCTGGCCACGAGCATGATGTAGAAGTCCGTGATCATCAGCGTGCCGAGTGTGGTCCACGCCAGCTGCATGTGCCGCGTGTTGAGCTTGCTGACCTGCGTCCACAACCAGTAGCGGATCGGATGTTTCGAGAAATGAGTGAGCCGTCCACCTGTGACGTGACGGCACGAATGGCACGACACCGTATAGGCCCACAGCAAGCACACGTTGCCCAGAATTATCAGCGTGCCGAGACCGACACCGAAGCCACCGTCCGCGCCGTGGAAAGCGCGAATCGCGTCGTACGTGTTGATCACCGACACAACAAGTGCGACATAGAAGAAATACCGATGCGAGTTCTGGATGATCAACGGCAGCCGCGTCTCACCCGAGTAGCCGCGATGTGGTTCCGCAACCGCGCAGGCAGGCGGCGAGAGCCACACCGACCGGTAGTAGGCCTTGCGGTAGTAGTAGCAGGTCAGCCGGAAGCCCAGCAGAAACGGCAGCACCAGGAACCCGAGCGGAATCCACATCGGCAACTCACCGATCGGTGTGCCGAAATCACTGGAACCCGGCACACACGAGTCGCTGAGGCAGGGCGAGTAGAACGGGGTCAGGTAGTGATAGTCCGCGACCCAGTACGCGCTGCGGACAAACGACCGGATCGTCGCGTAGACCACGAACACTGACAGCCCCAGCACCGTCAGTAGCGGCGCTCGCCACCACGTGTCCGTTCTCAGCGTGCGTGCCGCTATTCGAGCACGCGACGGCGCACCGACTCCACTCGTGTCGATCGGTGGCGCACTCATCCGTCGTGCTCGGTCGGATGGCCGCCAATGCCCTCGTCATCGGCGCCCTGCCACATCGACGCGTCGTACGGTGTGTCGGGAACGGGAATCCGTTCGGCCTGTTCGTGGTGGGTCAGGTGCGGCGGCGATGTGCCCAGATCGCCGGAATCGATCTCGAGCCGCTCCAGGTCATTCGCCAACCGGCGTACTTGCGGTACGTCGCCGTACAAGGACCGCAGCGAACCGACACAGTGACGGAGATGGTCGATGGTGCGCTCGAGCTCGAGGATTTCGGTGGTTGACATAGATCTCTCCAACCGATCGGTAGAAGTGGTGACTCGTATCGGCTACGACAATGGGGCCCGGCGAAGACAGTGGGGCCCTGCGAACCTCCTCAGCTGTGAAAAGTTGCGTTCTTCACGTGGAGGAGTACCCCAATTGCAGTAGTTCCACCGCGCCTGCTCGCGTGTTCTACTGAAAACGTTGCTTTATCGGTGCCGACCTCATGCGCCCCGAGGAGAACCATGACAAAACTGGATTCCACCGACGCGGAAAAGAACGACAGCGGAGCCATCAGAGCACACCGCCTACCCATCTTCACGGTGATTGCGCTGGCGATCTTCGCTTTTGTCGCGGGCGGATTCGGCGGTTCTTTCCAGAGCAAACTCGCCGAGGTTCAGAAGAATGACAACTCGTCGTACCTTCCGAGTTCAGCGGAATCTACCGTCGTCGCGAATGAATCCGCGAAATTCCTTCCGGTGGAGACCATCCCTGGATTTGTTCTGTTTCATCGAGATACTGCGCTGACCGATGCGGACAAAGCTGCTGTCGAATCTGCACGCCAAGCCGTTTCCGGAGTATCCGGCGTCGATGCCGACGGCATGCAGCCAACTCAGTTCTCCGCCGACGGCACCACCGCATCCATCTTTGTTCCGCTGATCGCCAAAGACGGTGGCACCGCAGTTTCCGGGGAGGAGCTCGCGGCAACCGAACAGAATGTCCTCGACGCTGCCGAGAGGGCCGCCGGCGACATCGACGTGTTACCTGCCGGGCCCGGCGGGCTCCTGGTGGCATTCATCGACGCCTTTGCCGGCTTGGACAGCGCTCTCCTCGGTGCCGCATTGCTGGTTGTCATCCTGATTCTTCTGGTGGTCTACAGATCGCCTGTGCTGTGGTTCTTTCCGCTGTTCTCGGCGCTCCTCGCCATCGGCTTGTCGTCGATGGTGATCTACGTCCTCGCCAAGGCTGAAATCCTGACCTTGACCGGTCAATCTCAAGGGATCCTGTTCGTACTCGTGATCGGTGCGGGTACCGACTATGCGTTGCTGCTTATTTCGCGATACCGCGAGGAACTACACAACTACCCCAATCGATTCGACGCGATGATCCGAGCGTGGCGCGAATCAGCACCCGCGATCACGGCATCCGCTGTCACCGTTGTTCTCGGATTGCTCTGCCTGACCTTCTCGCAGTTGAACTCAAACAAAAGCCTCGGGCCGGTGGCCGCGATCGGAATTGCCTGCACATATCTGGTGATGATGACGTTCATGCCGGTTGCGCTGGCCGTGGTCGGGCGCTGGGTGTTCTGGCCCCGAACCCCTCGCGTCGATCACGCCGCAGATCTTGCGACGCACGGCATGTGGGGCAAGATCGCGACAACTGTCGGCAACAAGGATCGCTCGCTGTGGATCGGCACCTCGATCCTGCTCATCGTGTTGTTCGCTGCCGGAATCGGAAGCCTGAAAACCGATGGCCTGACCGCGGCCCAGAATTTCACCAATACGCCGGATGCCGTTGTCGGGCAGGAACTCTACGATTCCGCCTTCGACCCGGGAGCCGGAGCACCGGCCGTCATCACCGCAAATGTGGATCAGTCGGACGCCGTCATCAAAGCGGTCAGCGCTGTCGAGGGCATATCCCGCAGCGCCGGGTCGGTGTGCACCCAAGTTGATGTCGCGAAGGTCAGCGAACTGATCAAGACCAATCCGGCCGCCGTCGCTCAGGCAGCGGCAGCAGGTTGTGCCCCACCAGGCTTCACTGCCCCACCCATCAACGGTCGAACCATGATCAACGCGATGCTTGCCGATTCATACGACTCGCCGCAGGCGCTCGAGACGATCAAGCGCCTCCGAACCGCCGTACACGCGGTCCCCGGCGCCGACGCTCTGGTGGGCGGCGCCACCGCAACCACACTCGACGTCCAAGCAGCGTCTGTGCGCGACCGCAATCTCATCATTCCCATCGTGCTGGCGGTCATCTTCGTGGTTCTTTCCATCTTGCTTCGCGCGCTGGTCATTCCTGTGATTCTTATTGCAACGGTGGTCCTTTCGTTTGCTGCCACCTTGGGCGTCAGCGGTTTCTTCTTCACTCACGTCTTCGGTTTTGCCGGCGCAGACCAGTCGTTCCCGCTCTATGCCTTTGTCTTTCTCGTAGCACTGGGCATCGACTACAACATCTTCCTGATGACCCGCGTCCGCGAAGAAACCGGTGAATTCGGCACTCGCGCAGGTGTATTGCGTGGACTTGCCGTCACTGGCGGCGTCATCACCTCGGCCGGAGTCGTACTAGCCGCGACGTTTGCCGTCCTGGGAATTCTTCCGCTGGTCTTCTTGGCCGAGATCGGGTTTGCCGTCGCGTTCGGCGTGCTGCTGGACACGATCATCGTGCGCAGCGTCCTGGTTCCCGCTCTGTCCCATGACATCGGCAAGAAGATCTGGTGGCCGTCGGCCTTGGCGACCTCGAAGGACTGACTAGAGAAAAGCTTCTTTGGTCCACAGATGGAATAGCGCGTACGCGCGCCACGGTCGCCATTGCTCCGACAACGCCGCGGCTTCCTTGCCGGACGACACACCCAATGCACGTTTGAGGACCAGATCGTCCGGCACGAACGCGTCGCGATCGCCGAGGATCCTTACGGTGAGGTAGTCGGCAGTCCACGGCCCGATCCCCGGCAGGGCCAGAAGATCAGCGCGGAATCGCACCGGGTCTGCGTCCCAGCCGATATCAAGGTATTCAGAAACCGCAGTCGCCAAGGCGTGTACCGTTCTCGCACGCGCGCTGGTCAATCCGACAGCTTTCTGTATCGCTTCCGGGGAACTGGCCGCCACCAACTCCGCCGAAGGGAAGGCCGAGAACTCGTCGTTCACAGGTTCTCCGAATGCCCCGACGAACCGGCCCCCGAATGTTCGTGCCGCCCCCAGTGAAACCTGCTGCCCCAGAACAGTCAGCACCGCAGTCTCGAAACCGTCGACGCTACCGAGCACACGTAAACCTGGCCGGGCCGAGATCAGCGGTGCCAGCGTCTTGTCCGACGAAAGCGCCGCCTCCCACTCACGATGATCGCCGTCGAGATCGAGCCACCGCCGTATAATCTTCTCGAGTTGGGTGACGTCCGTGTCTCTGTCGACACTCACCGACACACAATTTTCGTGCCACGACACCGACGCGATCACGGGACCGGTCGGCAGTGGGACGACACGCACATGAACTCCGTCGTCGTGGCGTTCCAGTCCTGCCACCGCGTGAGCTTTCAACGCGCGGATCAACGGCTCCGTTGCATATGGGGGTGCGAACGGAAGCGTCAGCGTCACAGCCTCGTTCATTGCCTTCATTGCCTTCATCGCCGAGATTCCAGATCCAGCAGCACAGCCTTGAGTGCCGGCCCGCCCGCATACTGACCCAGACTTCCGTCGCTCCGGACCACCCTGTGACATGGCACCACCAACGGCAATGGATTCTTGGCACACGCCGTGCCTACCGCACGCACTGCACGCGGACTGCCCGACGCCGCGGCAACCGTCGAATAGCTTGCGGTGTGGCCGTATTCGATTTCCGGAAGGTGGCGCAGCACTTCACGGCGAAATCCCCTGGCCAGCTGGAAATCCAGATTCAGGTCGAATTCCTTTCGGGCACCGGAAAAGTACTCGTCCAACTCTCGTGCAACGGCGTCGAGCCTGCGCGGATGGTGCAAGACGCGAGGACTGACGGTATCGGCCAGCCGTCCCAGCACGACGTCATGCCCCTCGACGGCAAACGCCACCCGCACCAAACCGACTTCCGTTGCGGCGAGGAGCAATTTCCCGATCGGCGAATCGACGATCCGGTAGGCAACGTCGATCAACTGCGCCGCCGCAGCCGCATCAACCAACCGTGAATGCAGTCGCGCCAGCGCATCCGGGTCGGACGCGGGGAGTGCGCCGAACACATCGGCATCGGTACTCATGAACGGCTCCCTTCCGGAACGGTGTCGGGCAAGTATGTTTTTCGCAGGGACGCAATACCGTCGGATCCGGCTTTCCTCGCGGCGGTTGGGGTACTGCCCAGAATTTCCGCGATCTCGGCGTACGGAAGCCCGCCCAGAAAGTGGTATGCCACCGACGCCCTCTGCTTGAACGGCAACATCTCGAGTGCATCCCACAGTTCGTGATTCCACGTTCCCGGAAGGCCGATACGCGCCGGCAATTCCGGAAGATCGTCGGTAGGAACCGCGATGCGCCCTCGCACTCGCATGATGTCGATGGCTTTGCGGTGCGCAATGGTCACGAGCCAGGCCTCGACATTCGCGCCGGGATCCAGATCCGGATAGGCGCGCATTGCCGCGAGGAAGGTCTCGGACCACGCATCCTCGGCGTCAACCGGACCGACTACCGCGCGGCATACCCGAAGCACCACCGCCCCGTGCTCGGTCACGACCTTCTCGAATGGTTTCAGTGCCACGATCGGTAAACGCTCGCGCCGCGAGTTATGTGAGTTCGTTCCATCAGAACAGCACGTCCGAAATTCCGCCGGACTCTTGTTCGAGCAGAAAACGCTTGCGTTCGAGACCGCCGGCAAAGCCTGTCAGGCTCCCGTCACTACCGACAACGCGGTGACAGGGCACGATGATGCTGATCGGATTCTTTCCGTTTGCCGCCGCGGCGGCACGAATCGCGAGGGGATTGCCCAGGGTTTGCGCAAGCTCCATATAGGTCCACGTCTGCCCGTAGGGAATTGTCCGCAGCGCATCCCACACTCGTTTCTGGAACTCCGTGCCCGAGGGGTCCAACGGCAACGAGAACTCGGTTCGCTCTCCGGAGAAATACTCGTCCAACTGTTCCCGGACAGCACCGAATTTCGAGGGTGAACTCTCCCCGAACGTCGAGTCGTCCGGCTTGTGTCGATGCTCTGCCATATAGAGACCACAGAGGCCATTAGCCGTCGCGACCAGCGTCAACGGCCCGATCGGCGACTCGATCACTGTGTGGGTACGGTTAACCGCCATGTCTCGATCCTTCCAGGTATCGAGTAGCGACGGCCGAGATGTGTGAACGCCACAGCCCGAACTACTCGTATCTCGAAGACGTCCCGACCCGCAGGAATGTGAGAATTACCTGCACTTCCGAGCATTTTCAGGCAGGATCGAGTGATGGCTCTAGTTTTGCCGGGACGCTCCAGCGTCGTCCGCTCCGTCAGCGATGTAGTGCACTGGTCGCTGTCGACGGTCGTTTTTGCAGTCACGCTCCCGTCCCGCCTCGAGGCGCTGTTGGTAAGCGTCGAGAGGCTGGTTGCACGAATCAGCCAGATAGCTGAGAACGCAGATCGCGTCGTGGTCGGCGCAGCCTCCGTCACTGTTCGCGCAGAGACATTGGTCGAAGCCGTCGAGCAGACATCGGATATCGCGCAGCAGCTTCTCGAACTGTACGAACCCGTCGCGGTACAACTCGCACCGTTAGCTGCAAGGTTTGCAGATGATCTCAGCGAGTCCGAAGTCACTGCCGCCATCACGCTGATCGACAAGCTCCCGGAACTCACCGAGCGTGTCACCGCTGTCCTGCCGATTCTCGCCACCTTGGACTCAGTCTCCCCCGAAGTCCACGAACTCCTCGGGGTGGTCAAAGACCTGAAACAGGCGATCGTCGGTGTACCCGGATTCCACTTCTTCCGCAAACGTGGCGAGAACCGAGAGGCCTGATCAGGCCCCGTAGCCGTCCGTGCCCGCCCGGGTCATGACAACCTTGGGGATCACCGCAGCGGCGGACAGACGCAGCAGACCGTCCACGAGTTCGACGACATCGTCGACCTTGATCATCGACTCCGGCGTAATCCGATCATGGGTCCACGCAGACATGTCGGTATCGACATATCCCGGAGCAATTGCCGTGCCGCTGATGCCGTTGCCGGATTCCTCGGCGTTGAGCGCCTCGATCATCGAAATCAACGCGGCTTTGGTCGCACCGTAAACACCCAAACCGCTTTCGGCGTACACACCGGCAATCGACGCCAGCGCAACCACTTTCGCTCCCCTGCCCGGGTGTGCGTCCGCGGCCAGACGCAGGAACGGCAACGACGCCTGAAGCAGTGCCAACGGCGTCCGCAGGTTCACTGCGAGCGTCTTGTCGAAGCGCTTCATGGGGTAATCCGCAATCCGCCCACTTGTTCCCACACCTGCGTTGAGGATGAGCGCGCGCATCGAACCGAATCGATCGCCGTGGGCGGCAACCAATTCCGTCGCAAAGTTCTCGTCCGCCATGTCACCGGCCAACACCAGGACATCGGGCGAACCGACGCGGCGCAGTTCGTCCGCAACTGCGCCGAGTTTCTCCGCGTCTCGCGCCGTGATGGTCAACCCGTACCCGAGCGTCGCGAGACGCGTCGCGATGCCCAGCCCAATACCTTTGGACGCACCCGTGACGAGCGCCGAGGCACTCACGCGAACTTCCCGTTCAGCGCATCCAGTCCCGCCGAGATCAGCTCAGGCACAGCAGTTCCCGCACTGTCGAATCCGCCGCCCACCGTCGCGCCTGCCCGGAAACGATGATCGATCCCTTGAGCAACCACGGCAAGCTTGAAGAATCCGAGTGCCATGTAGAAGTTCCAGTCACCGAGGTCACGTCCTGACACCAGCGAGTAGCGCTGGGCCAGATCGACCACGGACGGCAACAACGGACTTGTCCAGGCAGCGGGTTCACCCAGGACCAGATCCAAGGCCGGATGGCGATACACGCACATCATCGCGATGTCGGCCAAAGGGTCACCGAGAGTGGACATTTCCCAATCGACCACGGCCGCAACCTTCGTGACATCAGTGGCAGCGAGGATTGTGTTGTCGATCCGGTAGTCGCCATGGACGATCGACGATTCGGATTTTGCCGGAATCAGTTCCGAAAGTCGCGAAGCCAAGCGGTCGACGTCGGCGGAATCCTGCGTCTTCACCCGCGACCACTGACCGGTCCACAACTTCACCTGGCGGGCGACGTACCCTTCCGGGCGCCCCAACTCGCCGAGGCCGACGGCGTTGTAGTCGACGTCGTGCAGCGTCGCAAGAACACGCACCAGTTCGTCAACACACTTCGTAATATTCTCTGCCGGCACAGCATCCAGTTCCGATTTCGTCCGGATCACTTGACCGTCGATGAACTCGACGACGGTAAATGTCGCCCCCATCACCGACGCGTCCTCGCACAGGGCGACGGTAGGGGCCACTGGCACCGCCGTGTCCTGCAGAGCCGACGTGATGCGGAATTCGCGCGCCACATCGTGCGCCGACGGCGTCAATCCCGCGGTCGGAGGTCGACGCACAATCCAACTCGACGCGTCGTCGTAGATCCCGTAAGTGAGATTGGACTTGCCGCCGGAGATCAACTTCGCACGGAGATCTCCGGTTACCGCGACGTCCGAATCGAGCAGGTACTTCCGCAATGCAGCCAGGTCGAGACCGGGAAACTCACTCATCATGCACCGTCTCGAGCAGCTCGACGTGCCGCTCCCACAACGCGCTTCGCGATTGCCCACCGATGAACCTCGGACGGTCCGTCGTACACACGGAACGGACGGACCTCGCGAGAGAGACGCGCGAGAGGCAAGTCGTCCGATACCCCGATACCGCCGCACATCTGGATGGACCGATCGACAATACGGAAGATGGCCTCGGCGGCATACGTTTTTGCGATCGACGTGGAATTGCTTGCATGGCCACCCTGATCGAGCTCCCAGCATGCCTGAACCAGCAGCGCGCGAGTGGCCGCGATGTCGATTTCGTTGTCCGCGATCATCTTCTGGATCATTCCGAGATCACCGAGCTTGGAACCGAATCCTTCGCGCTCCGCCACGCGGGCGACGGCGATGTCGTGACCCCGACGCGCGGCGCCCAGCCAGCGCATCACGTGTGTCATGCGGGCGGGGCCGAGGCGCACCTGCGCATACGCGAAGCCCTGGTCGACCTCACCCAGAACAGCGTCGTCGGGAACAAAAAGATCCTCGAAAGTGACCTCGCAGTGGCCACCGATCATGGACTTGTCGAGGGTGCCGATATGGCGACCGACGATCAATCCCGGGGAATCAGCCGGCGCGAGAAACATTGTGGCACCGCCACGTTGGCCCGGTTCGCCCGAGGTGCGGGCCATGATGATGAAGAAGCCCGCGCCGTCGGCGCCGGTGATGAACCACTTCTTGCCGTTGATCTTCCAGCCGCCCGGCGCCTTCTCGGCGCGGGTGTTGAGGGCCGACGGATCGGATCCGGCGCCGGGCGCCGGTTCTGTCATGGCGAACGCCGAACGCTGGTCGCCGCGGGCGAGCGGAGCGAGGAACTGTTCCTTCTGCGCCGCACTCGCGACGTGGGCGAGCATGTGGACGTTGCCCTCGTCCGGAGCGGCGATGTTCAGTGCGGTGGGCCCGAAGAGTGAGTAGCCGGCTTCCTCGAATACCGGCGCACGATCACTCATGTTGAGCCCGTGCCCGCCGTACTCGATCGGCGCATGGGGAGCGAAGACACCAGCAGCTTTTGCCGCGTCCTGCATCTCGATACGAGTTGCGTCGCCGCCGGCAACGGCAATGTCGCCGCCGTGCTTGTCTTCGATCGGGAGAATTACCTCCCGAGTAAAGGCGCGCGTCTTCTCGATCAGCGCGGTCACCTCCGGCGCATACGTCAGATCGATTGCCACCATCCACCTCCAAGTTAGACCGACCGAGCGATCGTTCGGTATCAGCACTCTCGCACATGCCGACTCACCGGGTCAACAATCCTCGAGCAAAGCCTCGGAATGATCGAGCCGACCGGCAACCACCATGTCCCGGTACAGATCGTCCTTGTTCATCAGTTCGTCGTGGTTGCCGATGTTCCGGATCCGACCGTCTTCCATGACCACGATCCAATCGGCATCGCGCACGGTCGAGAGCCGGTGAGCGATCGTGACCACAGCCCCGGTGCGTGCTCGTTCCTTGATCGCGTCGACAATCGCAGCCTCGGTCAGCGTGTCGACCTGGGCGGTGGCTTCGTCCAGCAGAAGCAGCGCGCTAGGCCGTAGAACTGCGCGCGCCATCGCGATCCGCTGACGTTGGCCGCCGGACAGTGAGGTCGCCGTAAGAGCGGTGTCGAGTCCGTTGGGAAGCGCCTCGATCGCGTCGTCGAGTCGGAGCAGACGCAGGACAGCCTGCACCTCGTCATCAGTCGCGTCGGGATGACTGAAGACAACGTTCTCCCGGATCGTTCCCGGCACCACGGGAGTCTCCTGCTCGACATACGCCAGACTTTCACGCACCGCTCGATGGTCGAGCGCGTTGTAGCCGACTCCGTGCAGGAGAACTTCACCCGTTCCTGGTTCGACAAATCGCAGCACGGTCGAGAGCAACGTGGTTTTTCCGGCACCCGACGGTCCGACGATCGCCATATGTCCTCGCTGCGGGATGACCAACGAGACGTCGCTGAGCGCGGGCTCGGTCGAGCCGTGATAGCTGACCGTGACGTTGCGCAGTTCGATCAGAGGCGCAACCGGGTCGGTTCTCTTGGCAACGTCGACGGCCACGTCATGTGTCTCCGTTGGCAACGACTGCATCTCACGAATCCTGATGGCTGCCGCAATTCCCGACTGAACTGAGGTCACATTCTGCGCAAGCTCCGAGACCGGCCCCATCAAGGTGAAGGCATACAGCAGAAATGCGATGAGCGTCGAGACTGCCATTTCACCGTCGGCGACCCGCCAGGCGCCAAAGCCCAGAATGGCAATGATCGATCCTTGAATGGCGGTCCATGCGACAGTCCACGCGGTCGCCGAGACCCGAACCGCTGTGATTGCATGCTTTTTCGCATCCGCTGCGTTGTTCGTCACGAGAGCACCGACACGATCCTCGGCGAGTGACACCTTGACCGTCCGGATTGCTCGCAAGCCACCTTCGAGAACTCCACCGAGCTTGCCGAGCGATTCCTGGGTTCGAGCCTCCGCTGCGGAAATCCGAGGCATCAGAACGGCAAAGAGGATGGAGGCGAACACGATTGCGACCATAGTCACGCCCAGCAACGGCAGATCGAGAACACCCATCAGAACAATCGTTCCGATAGTCAGCGCGGCTGCGTTGAGAATATTCACCGCGGCCGACGACGCCGCCTCACGCAACAGCAACGTGTCAGACGTGACTCGGGTGACCAACTCGCCCACCGATCGCGATTGCAGAGAAGGCACAGTCGCGGCCAGAAATCGCCGCACCAGCGAGGACCTGGCATCGAACACAACCTTCTCAGCGGCCGTGCCGAGCACGATCCATTGAGCACAACCAAGGACTGCGCCCACGATCAGAAGGACGACCAACGTCAGGATCGGCCCTTTCAGCGATGCGCCGGTGTCCAGGGTGTCGAGAACCCACTTGGTGACCATCGGCGTTGCCAGCGTCGCCGCCGAACCACACAGAGCCAGGACCAACCCGAGCAAGAGCGACGGCAGGTGCGGGCGAGCGAACTCGGCGAGAACGCGAAGATTGCTCCATTTGGGCGGGGATTGGCGAGTGTCAGATTCGAGCATGAATTTATGGAACACGAATGTTCCAAAAAGGGCAAGGAAATTCCGATACGGAAGGACTGGATACCGAAACCGGACACGGCTACGCTACGAATTCGTGACAACGATCCACAGCGCACCAGAACAAAGCGCGACCCGCGAGCGCACCCGCAAGGCCATTCTCGACGCCGCAATTTCGGTATTCGCATCGAAGCCCGCTGCGACTCTCAGCGAAATCGCTTCGGCTGCGAAGGTCGGCCGAACCACCCTGCACCGCTACTTTCCCGAACGGTCAGACCTGATCGAAGCCGTCGCGTCAGAGGCGACCCGCGCCGTAGACAAAGCTGCAACGGCGGCGCGACTCGGAGACGGAACCGGCGCCGAAGCGCTGGTTCGCCTGTGCCACGAGTACTTCGAACTGGCCGACCTTCTCACAGTTCTGTTCTTCACTCCCGGTGTGTATCAAGAAGATTCCTTTGCCGAGTCCACATCGAACGACAGCGGAGTCAGCGATGCCATCGAGCGTGGGCACTCCGACGGGTCCATCGACCCCGACATGGGTTCGGACTGGGTGCAGAACCTGCTGTGGTCACTGCTGTACACGTCGATGGACTACGTGAACCGCGGTTCCGGGACGCGACTACAGGCCTTGGACCTGACGGTTCGCAGCCTCCGCCGCGGAATCGCTCCGGATCCCGCGGTCTAGGTCGTCGGCTGCTTGAACAGCAGCACGCCGTTTGGTCACGCCCAGTTTGCGGTAGATCGAGCTGATGTGTGTCTTCACAGTGGGATAGGCGATACCGAGGTGCGCAGCGATCTCGTCTGCCGTCATCGTGGTTCGCAGGTAGGTGAGTATCTCCTTCTCGCGTTCCGTCAGGACTCCCGCGAGCCGAGCAGAGAGCTTGTTCCGTCTTTCCAGGATCGTGCACAGGAACCAGTGATGACTCGACCCCCGTATCGCGTGTGCGTTCAAGAGATCGACAATTACCGGATCGCCGCTGAGAAATGGGGCAAGAATCCGTTCGGGGATCGCCTCCGCCAGCGCACGATCGAGCTGCTCGTGCGCTTGGGGGCCACGCCCTGCAAGAGAGCTCAGTGCGGCTGAGGTGACAAGTGTGCTCACCAGCGCATATCGCGGCAACGCGGCCGAGGTTGCCAAGTGAAGCGCTCGAGCCGACGGTTCCGGATCCCCCAAGACTCGATAGAGCTCCGCGAGAAGCGCGTGAGCGACCGCAGCACCTGTTCGGGCAAGCGTCGGCCTGGCGATATGGCGAGCTTGCTCGTCCTGACCTTGAGCGTGGGCGAGCCAGGCCGTGGTGACGCGCCGCAACGTATCCCAAGGAATACCGTGCTTGTCCGCAGTGCTCACACCTCGCAACAGACGCGCAGCGGCGTGGTACCGCTCTTCCCGGTTCAGCGCGATGAGGCTCATCACCAAATACAGACGAGCGAGCGCCTCGAAGTTTGTTCCGGGACTGCCCTCAACGATGATGGAGTCGAACTGAGCGATCGCCTCCTCGAAGTCGCCACGCCAGTAAGCAATGCACCCTCGATTCGACTGCGGGAGACCGCCTTCGAAGCGTTCCCAGTCGGACGCCACCTCCCGTGAAGGGAGCCCGTCGAGGATCTGTTCGGCTTCGGTGAATACTCCCGCGTGGGTGAGTGCAAAAGCCAAATTGGATTGCGCGAGACGCAACGTCTCCGAACGCGACTGCAACTGCGCCTCATCGCTGGCAGAACGCAGTAGCGCGATGGCACGAGGAAGATCACGACGAAGCCTGACCTCGGTCCACCCCAGGAGAAAAAGCGCGGACGGGTAATCGTCCTCGGGCTCGCACTGGGTGAGCGCGTGACGCGCGCGATCGGCGATGACGGCCTTGGTCGAGGTGTCCGGAGCAAGCAGCAGGTCGGTGAAGCAGACGACAAAATCGTCGGACGCAACCCGCAGACCCTGCCCGCGGAGAAATTCCGCGCCGTAGGGGTCGCCGCTGAGATCGCGGCAGCACGCCCGTATCAGGAGGACATGCGGATCGTGCGGATCAGGGTGAGCAAGGCAGAGTTGCTCCAGTTCTTTGGTGTGGGATTCGAGAATCAGCCGGAGCCAGTTCTTCCGCAGGACGGTTCGAGCCTGCTCCGCCTCACCGGAGGCGAGTGCATGACGCACGGCTTCGATCATGTGTTGAAGATACTCGAGAGGTTCAAAGGTCGTAGATGTCCGGTCTCATCCGCTGCGGATGAGAGCGCGAGTGAAGCCCGCGGGAAACGGTGAGAATTGCCGGAATAAACCGGATTGCGCGAGTCGGCGGAGTACCGGGTGCGCAGGCCTGACACGAAACGGACAAGACACATGAACTTCTGGGAAAGCCTCGGCTGGATGCTGTCGGCGACCGTCTTCATCGGATATCTTTTCGCGCTGTTCGCGATCATCGCCGACCTGTTCCGCGACCACAAGCTGAACGGTGGGTTGAAGGCCCTCTGGGTGTTCTTCCTGCTCTTCCTGCCCTTCGTCACAGTGCTCGTCTATCTCGTCGCCCGCGGCGAAGGGATGACGGAACGCAGCAACAAGGCCGCTCGCGACGCTGAGAACGCTGCCGAATCGTATATCCGCGAGGTCGCAGGGAAGAGCCCCAGCGAGGAAATCGCCACGGCCGCAGCACTCCTCGAAGCCGGAACGATCAGCGAGGAAGAGTTCGCCGCACTGAAGCTGAAGGTCCTGTCGTGAGTGCCCGCTTCGGACCTGTCGACTTCTATCTGCTCGGCCTGCCTGGGGACGGCCTCGACCCGGCCGCACTCTCCGCGCTCACCGACCTGACGGCTACCGGCCTGGTGCGATTGCTCGATCTGATCGTCATCTCCAAGTCCGAGGACGGTGAACTCACCCTCGTCGAGGTCGAGGAGTTGCCGAACGGCTTCGAGATCAACGTCGAGATGCTCGGCGCGTCCGGCCTGGTCGGGCAGGAAGACATCACCGAACTCGCAGCGGCGATCCCCGCCGGCGCTGCAGCGCTGCTGGTCGCGCTCGAGCTGGTCTATCAGCGCGAGCTCGCCGCCCGAACCGCCGAATCCGGCGCGGTGTTACTGGGTTACGAGCGGATTCCCGCCCCGATCGTCAACGCACTCATGGACACGATCATCCCGAAACTGGAGGTCTGACATGCCGTACATCCCGAGAAGAGGACGCCCCGGACTGCTGGGCCTCGCCGCGCGTACCGCGGTCGTGACCGGTACCGCGACCGCCGTCAGCAACGGCATGGCCACCCGCAGGCAAAGTCGGGCCCAGGCCGAATACGAGCAGACGCAGTACGAGCTGGCCCAGCAGCAGGCGGTACGGGCGATGTCCACACCCGCACCCGCCGCCCCGGTCGATCTCGTCGCCGAGTTGCAGAAACTGGGCGATCTCAAATCACAAGGACTGCTGAGCGACGCCGAATTCCAAGCCGCGAAAGCGCGACTGCTCAGCTAAATTCTCCGACGGGGCGAGACATTCCCGCTCCCGTTCCGTAACCGACACCGATTGGAACCCGCTATGTCCACGATCGCCGTCAACGTCCTGAACTTCAATCGGGCAGAATCCGATCTCATGTTCGCTCGCCTGGCCGCGGGCGTCGGCCTGGGCACGTGGAACCACACTCGTGAGCTCGGGTCACTCGAAGACCAGCCGATCATCCGCCAGAACCGCGACACCCTGTACAGCAGCGTGATCATCGATGTGCGCGAAGACGTCACGATCACGGTGCCGGATACCGGCAAGCGCTACATCTCCGTGTGGGTGGTCAGTCAAGATCACTTCGGTCCCGTCATCCTGCGTGATCCCGGAGAGCACCTACTCACGCGCGAACTGGTCGGCACCGACTACGCCGCACTGATCGTGCGCATCCTCGTCGATCCGAACAGCCCCGAAGACGTCGCCGAGGTGAACCGGTTGCAGGACGTCCTCACCATCGACGGCGGCGGAACAGGCGAGTTCCCGTTGCCCGACTACGACGAAGGGTCACAGACCGAGACCCGCGACGCGCTCCTCGCCCTCGCGCGTGGCATCACCACATATGACCGTTCATTCGGCACCGCTGCGGAAGTCGACCCCATCAGGCACCTGCTCGGCACGGCCTCCGGCTGGGGTGGCCTTCCCGAGTACGAGGCCACCTACGTCAACTTCGACGAACGTCTCCCCGTCGGCGAATACCGCCTCCGCCTGAATGATGTTCCCGTGGATGCGTTCTGGTCGGTCTCGCTGTACAACGCGGCAGGTTACTTCGAGGAGAACGCTCTGGGCGTCAACAGCATCAACAGCCTCACCGCCACCCCAGACGCCGACGGCAGCACCACCATCCGCTTCGGCGTCCATCTCGACGGCGTCGCGAACGCCCTGCCCATCATGCCGGGCTGGAACTACGTGCTGCGCCTGTACCGCCCCCAGCCCATCGTGCTCGACGGCACCTGGACGGCGCCTCGCCCCGAAGCGCTCTAGCGAAGCGTTTCCCCCACGCACACACCACTCTCGGATGACTCGACCTGATTACGGAGGTACAAGCTATGCGTCTGCTATTTCAGCTCATTTCGCAATGCGTACTCGGCGCGATCGCGCTGATCGTCGTGCATTTCGCTCTACCCGGAGTCAGTCTGAGCGTGAACGGCTTCTTGGCCGCTATCGGCGTATTCACCCTCGCCCACATGATTCTCGGCCCATTCGTGCTCAGCGTGGCACTGCACTACGCGGCTCCGCTCGCGGGCGGTGTCGGCCTGGTCGCCACGCTGCTCGCGCTCTGGGTCGCATCCATGGTCCACGATGGCATTGCGATCAGCGGCGTCGCGTCCTGGATCCTCGCACCGATCATCGTGTGGGTGATCACCGCATTGGGAGGGTGGATCTTCATGGCGCTGGTCATCGACAAGTGGATCAAACGACGCAATGCCGAAAAGCTCGTGCGCAGTGTACAGAAGGCATGAATGATCAGTGCGGAACCGGAACCCAAAGGAGTCAGGTATGACAACTCAGCCGCTCGATCGTCGCGTTCTTCTCGAGACTGCCCCGAACTTCCGTGACCTCGGCGGAATTCCCGTTGCCGGTGGCACCGTCCGTCCGGGCGCACTCTACCGATCGGCGACGCTCGCGAAACTCGCCGGCGACGACGTTGCCGCAGTCGCCGGCTTGGACGTCCGGACTGTGTACGACCTGAGGACCGCCGCGGAGCGCGACGGCGCACTCGATAATCTCCCCGCCTCGACCCGGACGGTCTGGCTCGACGTTCTCGCCGACAACGCCCAGAATGCCGCTGCCACCGGACTACTCATGACGGACCCGGCCGCGTACGCCGAGACCATCAGCGACGGACGTGGCATCGCACAGATGGAGGAAGCGAACCGCAACTTCGTGAGCCTGCCCTCCGCTCTCGACGCCTACCGCACGTTCTACCTCGACCTCATCGACGAAAAACGCACCGGGGCAGCACTTTTCCACTGCACCACCGGCAAGGATCGCACCGGGTGGGCCGCAACCTCCTTCCTGCTCCTCCTCGGCGCCGACGAAGCCGACGTCCGCGACGACTACCTGCAGACGAATACCGATCTGGCACCCATGACGGAACCGATACTCGCCTTCGCCGCCGGCAAAGGCGTTGACGCAGAACTGCTCCGACCCCTACTGGGAGTCCGTGACAGCTACTTCGACGCCGCCCTCGACGAGATGCGCACACACTTCGGCACCGTCGAGGACTACGCGATCAACGGACTCAAGCTCACCGCGGAGCAACTCACCACGCTCCGCGAGCGGTTCACATCCCGATCGGGCGTCATCCGCGCGACGTGATCGGGGCCCTGACAGGACAGGTATCTTCACCCTCGTCCCGCTTCTTTCGGCGATTGTCCACGCGAGTGACCACGACGACGGCGAGGATGCCCACCGCCAAGCCGAGCGCGGTGAACGGAGTGAAGGATTCTCCGAACATCAAAGCGCCCCAGACCGCGGTGACGGGAGCGATCAGGAACATCAACGTGTTGACTGACGTGATTCCGATGCGACGGAGCAACAACCAGTACAGTCCGTAACCGCCGAAGGTGGACAGCACGATCAACCAGAGCAATGCGATCCAGAATGTGTTGACACTCGGCGGGACGGCATTACCGGAAGCTACCGCTAAAGCCGTGAAAACTACTGCGCTGGTTGAGCAGTGAATCGCCAGAGCGTGCAGTGGCGGCGTGGACGCGGGAGCGCGTTGTTCGACGAAGGTCGATGCAACCAAGCCGAGCATCCCCAGGAACGGGATCGCGTACGACCACCACGGCGCTACTGTTCCGGCTCCGGCGTCGGCCGCGGTAACCATCGCGACGCCACCCAGTCCGATTGCCAATCCGACCCACTGCATTCGCGGGACTGCAACACCGAGGACCGGACCGAGCAGCGCGGCTGCCACCAGCGGCTGGATACCGTCGATCAACGCAGTGGTTCCGGTGTTCACGCCCAGATCGATTGCCCAGTACACCGACAACAGGTAACCGCTCTGGGAGAGCATCCCGATCACCACCTGCCTGCCGAAAGCCCGCGGGGTCGGCATCATGTTCCGGCGCCGGGCAGACAACCAGGCAATCGGGACGAGCACTGCAGCGAGCGGGAGGAACCGCCACATCAGCACCGTGGGGATATCGGCACTACCTGCGCCGAGCTTGGCTCCGATAAATCCCGAACTCCAGCACGCGACGAACAGAACCGACAAGGTAGCCGTCACGGCAGCTCTCGGGATGACAATCCGAGGTATACCGATCTGTTTACTCATGCAGTCGACTATACAGATCGGTATACTTTTGTCCATGGCAGAGGAATTTGCACCCGTACTGACTCCGAAAGCGCATCGCATCCTGGAGTCGGCGTCGAAGTTGTTCTACGAAAAGGGAATTCACGCAGTAGGGGTGGATACCGTCGCACTGGACGCCGGGGTCACGAAGAAGACCCTGTACGACCGGTTCGGCTCGAAGGACGGTCTCGTCGTGGAATATCTGAAGGACCGAGACCGGCGGTGGCGAGCCTTTCGGGATACAAAGCTCGCATCCGCCGGCGAGAGCCGCGCCGAACAGGTGAGTGCGGTGTTCGACGCTTCCGCTTCCTGGTCCGGGGAGAGCGGCGGCAAGGGGTGCAGCATGATCAACGCACACGCCGAGTTCAGTGATCGTTCGCATCCGGTGTTCGCCGTTATCGCCGAACAGAAGCAGGAGATGCTGGACCTTTTCCGACGGATCTTGTCGACGAAAGGGCACGCCGACGAAAGCCTCGTCGAGGCGATCATGCTGCTACACGAAGGCGCCCTCGTCGCAGACGGAATCGGCATCGGCTCCGCCCCCTTCGGAATCGGCCGGGACGCGGCGCTCGAATTGCTGAAGAACGCCGGGTGATCCGCGAAGTCCAGCATCGTCACCCAAACATCACTCCCCCACCCGCTTCGCCCCCACCGTCATTCCCCCA
The DNA here is from genome assembly GCF_042790355.1 of Rhodococcus sp. NPDC056743. Taxonomy (NCBI): domain Bacteria; kingdom Bacillati; phylum Actinomycetota; class Actinomycetes; order Mycobacteriales; family Nocardiaceae; genus Rhodococcus; species Rhodococcus sp. NPDC056743. The sequence continues at coordinate 255,287 of NZ_JBHTZI010000002.1, forward strand.
CCCGCTTCGCCCCCACCGTCATTCCCCCACCCGCTTCGCCCCCACCGTGCACCTCGCAATCCCCAAATACCGCTCCACCAACTCGTCCGGCGACAATTCACCATCCGGTCGGTACCAATTCGCCACCGCCACGCACATCGTCACCACAGCCCGACTCGCGTCCACCGGGTACTCGGCGTCGAACGCACCCGCCCGAACTCCGTCGAGAATGATTCGGTCGACCTGCTTCTGCTGTTCGTCGCGCTGAGCGATGTAACTTGCCCGCCCATCCGGTTCCATACTCCGGAGCTCCGAAGATGCGATGAACGACTGCTCACGCCGAAACATGTGGAACCGCAACAATGATTCGATCACCGCATCGAAGCGATCCGACGGATCGGGACCGGCTTCGATCTCGGCGGCGCGACTTCGTTCGAGCAACTCGCCCATCACCACCGTGGTCAAACCGATGAGCAACGCCTGCTTCGACGGATAGTGGTGGTAGAGACCCGGCACCGAGAGTCCCGCTCGCGCCGCAATGTCGCGAATCGAGGCCCCGTGGTACCCCTGCTCGACAAACGCTTCCAACGCCGCCGCGAGAGGCCTGGACAGACCCAGGTCTTCGTAGTGTCGCCAGGATTCGGACGTTGCAGGCTCGTTTGTCATAACCGTTACCGTAGATCCACGTGCGCCGACACCGAACATGTCACCGTCATTGGTTACAGTCGGTGTCCACCGATAAACAAGGGACCAGTCATGATCCACGTTCGCCATTCCGCGGTTGCCGCCGTACCCGTTGACGTCGCATTTGCCTATATCGACGACTACCGGAATGTCCTGAACTGGATGTACGGCGTATCCGAGTTCTACCCCGACGGGGAGTTCGATCAAGGTTTGGGAGCCACTTTCGACGCGGCCATCCAAATTGGCCCGAGCACCGTGCGCTCGAAGCTCGAAATCACCGAGTGGGAGAAAGACCGCATCATCACACTGTCATCACTCGGCGACGTCGCCAACTCGTCTACCTGGGAATTTACGCGGGTAGACGACACCAAAACCGAGTTGGCGGTGGATTTTGCCTACAAACTTCCCGACGGTCTGACCGGCAAAGCGCTGGGCCTTGTAGTCGGGCCGTTCGTCGAGAACGCAGTCCGAAACAGCGAAGAAACTCTGCGCAAGAACCTCGAAGCTGAGTTCGCCCGCGGGCCCCGCTGAACTACCGCTCCAACCGGAGCGCGTTGGCCCAAATCTGGGTGGCGGTCTGGACTACGTCCTCGAATGGCACGGGCTTGCCGTCGGCGCCCGGTTCCTCGGAGACGAACACGCTGTACGCAAACCGACTCACCATCGATGAGAGTGCCCGCGACGCCAACAACGGATCCAGCGACGTGTCGGCCTTCCCTTCCGCTTGCAAGCGCTCGATGGCTTTTGCATTGCGAGTGATGAAGGTTGCGCCGCGGTCGCGTCGTAGTTTCGCGAAGACCGGATCGATCTGCGACACCTGTTCGAGCAGACCCATCAATTTTGCGTTGCGCTGGAACGCCGTCAGGTACGCGCGGTTGCTCGACTCGAGCACCGCGTAAGGGTTGTCTGCGTCGCGGACACGACCCATTCCGGGATGCAGCATGTCTTCCTGCGCAACTTCGAGGACAGCGGCAAAGATCTGCTCTTTGTTGTCGAAGTACGTGTAAAACGTGCCAGTGGAGCAGTTCGCTTCCTTCGTGATGTCGGTCAACCGGGCGTCGAGATACCCGGCGCGTTCGAACACAGTTCGAGCCGCCGCGACTAGAGAAGTCCTGGTCCGAACCCCGCGCGCCGTCACCGGGAGGTCACGTAAAAGCGCCGTTGCGGCCATGGACGGCGGCGGACGGTCTTCCCAGTTCTCCGAGGTGTCGGCGTTAGAAGTCACCTGCTACTTATACGGCAAAGTGGATGACCTCCCGTCATCGACGTCAGGTGATCGTGATCCCACCGTCGACGGCAATGGTCTGGCCAGTGACGTATCCACCCGCCGGGGAGGCCAGCCACACCATGGTTGCCGCGAGTTCTTCTGGGTCTCCCATTCGGCCCATGATCAAGCGGGGAGCCATCGATTCGAGGTAACCGTCGTTGTATTGGTCGGTCATTTCCGACTTGAAGAATCCCGGCGCGATGGCATTGACGCGGATGCCCTTGCGGGTTCCCCACTGCTGAGCCAGGTCGCGGGTCAACCCGACGATGCCGGCCTTGCTGGCTGCGTAAGCGGCCTGCGGCAGTCCGGCCGTGGTCAACCCGAGAATGCTGGAGATATTGACGATGGAACTGCCCGGGAGCATCACGCGGCCACACGCCTGCGCAGCCCAGTACGAGCCGTTGAGATTGATGTCGATGACGGAACGAAACTCGTCCGGAGTTTCGCGGGTTGCCGGAACCGCGGTTCCAACGCCGGCGTTGTTGACGAGAACGTCCACGCGACCGAACTTCTCCATCGCCGCGTCGACCATGTTCTGGGCCTGGGCCGGATCGACGATGTCGGTAGCCACGCACAACGCTTCACGGCCCGCATCACGCACGAGCTTGGCGGTGTCTTCGAGCTTGTCGACGCGCCTGGCGGCCAGCACGACGTCGGCTCCCGCTTCGGCTGCGGCTTTCGCAAATGCCACCCCGAGGCCCGACGACGCACCGGTCACGATGACAACTCGATCTGTCAGGGAGAACTTGTCGAGAACAGACATACGCGGTGATGCTCCTGTGGTCGAAGGGCTCGGGAGGAAGTAGCGCTTGCGGTCGAAACTACAGGCCGAGGTCGCGGCCGATGAGTTCCTTCATGATTTCGTTGGATCCGGCCCAGATCTTGGTGACGCGGGCGTCCATCCACGCGCGGGCGGCGCGGTACTCGGTCATGAAGCCGTAGCCACCGTGCAGCTGAACGCAATGGTCGAGAACCTCGTTCTGGACCTGCGCGGTCCACCACTTGGCCTTGGCTGCGTCGATCGCGGTCAGTTCGCCGGCGGCATGCGCCGCGACGCAGTTGTCGACGTAAGCCTGGGTGACCTCGACGCGAGTAACCAGATCTGCGAGAAGGAACTTGTTCCACTGCAGCGATCCGATGGGCTGGCCAAAAGCCTTGCGATCCTTGGCATATTGAATGGTCTCTTCGAGAATCGGGGCCGCGTGCGCAATGTTGGACACAGCAGCGCCGACGCGTTCCTGCGGCAGCATTTCCATCATGTGGATGAAGCCGCGGTCGATCTCGCCGATGATGTTGTTCGCAGGAACGCGGACGTTCTCGAAAAACAGTTCGGCGGTGTCGGATTCGTGCTGGCCGACCTTGTCGAGTTTGCGTCCGCGCTCGAAACCTTCCATGCCGGTTTCGACAGCGAAGAGGGTAATGCCCTTGGACTTCTTCTCGGGACTGGTGCGGGCCGCGACGATCACGAGATCGGCGTTGTAGCCGTTGGTGATGAAGGTCTTGGAGCCGTTGATGATCCAGTCGTCGCCGTCCTTGACCGCAGTGGTCTTGAGTGAGGCGAGGTCGGATCCGCCGGAAGGCTCGGTCATACCGATTGCGGTCAGCATTTCACCGGTGCAGAACTTGGGCAGCCAACGCTGCTTCTGCTCCTCGGTGGTGAGCTGAACGAGGTAGGGCGCAACAACGTCGGCATGGATACCGAAGCTCGACGCCACTGCAGCACTGGCACGTGAGAGTTCCTCGGCCAGAACCGCGTTGAATCGGTAGTCGCCGGCTTCACTTCCGCCGTACGCTTCCGGAACCTCGAGCCCGAGGAAGCCGTTGCGTCCCGCTTCGAGCCAGATATCGCGATCGATGAAGCGCTGGTCGATCAGCTTCTCTGCGACCGGAAGGATGTTCCGGTTGACGAATTCGCGAGCAGATTCGCGAAACGCCTCGTGATCGGGTCCGTACAGAGTGCGACGCATGAGGAGCTGCTTCCTTTCGGTGCGGCATTCCCGCACATGACGACCAATCTAAGCGCGTGCTTAGAATCTAAGCATCTGCTTATAGTGGTTCGAGAACGCGATATTGTCAACATCGACATCCGTGACACCTGGAGGAACTTGTGAGCGATTCACCTGACGTGGTGATCAGCCCCTCCAAAGCTGCTGCCCGGATCCGTGCGGCCGCCGTCGACGCGTTTGCCTCCGCCGGGTACGGCGGCACCACCACCCGTGACATCGCCGCACGCCTCGATATGAGTCCGGCCGCGATGTACCCGCACTACCGCTCGAAAGAAGAGTTACTATTCGCGATCAGCTACGAAGGTCACACCGAAGCGCTGAAGGTTGTCGAAGGCGCCGACCGACCAGGCGAGGAACCGTCCGTTCGCCTGAAGGAGCTGATCAGCACTTTCGCCAGCTGGCAGGCCGGGCACCACTCACTCGCTCGCGTTGTCCAATATGAACTCACTGCCCTCACACCAGAGCACTACCGGACCGTCGTCGCCCTTCGCCGAAGCACGACGCGAGTTGTCCGGGAGGTCGTCGACGCCGGCGTGCAATCGGGTAATTTCACGATCCCCGACGCAGAAGGCGTCACGCTCGCCCTCATGTCTCTGTGTGTCGACGTGTGCCGCTGGTTCCCGGCAGGTAACTACACGGATCCGGAAGACATCGGAAAACTGTACGGAGACTTGGCCTTACGCATGGTTGGGGCGAGCTGAGCGATGACGGACCCCTCGGAACTCACCGAGCGACATGGCAATTCCGAACAGGCCGACTGGGACATGCAGTTCCTGTCCGCCTTGACGAGGATGCTGTCGGAACGCCCGTGGGATACCGGCGTGTACGAAGTCGACCGCCTCGAGTGGGCCGATTCGGTCATGACGTTGGTCGTGAGGGTGTGGCGAGGTCAGAATTCTCGACTTGTCGGGTGGCGTGAGCACCTACCGACAATCCGGTCTGGATTCGGAATTGCGAGTCCCGCGTCCATCGCGGGCGCCTGGCACACCGGCGAGTTCTACCCTTGCTATCTCCCAGAACCATTTTTGCCCGATGCAGACGGCATTCACTGGGTCGGGCGAGGAAGGCCGTCGTTCCGAAGAGCACCGAAGTAGCTACTCTATTATCTCGCCGATCCGCCGCTCGAGAAACGCCTGTTCCGGCTGTGTCCCAACCAGTTTCAGAGCACGTTGGTACGCAGACACTGCTTCTGCGGTTCGGCCGAGCCGCGCCAGGAGTTCGCCGCGCGCAAGGTGATACGGATGGTAGTCGGCAAGTTTGGGCTCCGCGGAAAGTTCCTCCAGCGCAGTCAGACCGGCTTCTTCGCCGTCGCGCATCGCCAGCGCCACTGCCCGATTGACGGCGACGACGGGCGAAGGAGTCAGTGTGAGCAGCACTCCGTAGAGTGCGCAGATCTGCGGCCAGTCGGTGCTCTCCATATCTTCTGCCTCGTCGTGCAATGCAGCGATGGCGGCCTGCACCCCGTACGGCCCCGGCGCTCCCCCGGTCAACGCGATCACAACGAGGTCGCTGCCTTCCTCGATCATCGGCTTATCCCAGCGCCCGCGATCCTGGTCTTCGAGGAGCACGATCCCGCCGGCGGCGTCGGTACGGGCATCGCGACGCGAGTGGACGAGAAGCATCAATGCGAGCAACCCGGCGATCTCGCGCTCATCGGGAAGCAATGCGCGCAAGATCCTCGCCAGCCTGATCGCCTCTACCGCCAGGTCGACGCGTTGCAGATCCGGACCCGAACTCGCCGCGTACCCCTCGGTGAACACCGAATAGATCACCTGCAGAACACCGGGAAGGCGCTCCGGCAGTTCTTCGGCGCTGGGAGTTCGAAAGGGAATCCGAGCCTGACGGATCTTCTTCTTGGCACGCACGATCCGCTGCGCCATCGTCGCCGAAGGAACGAGGAAGGCCCGAGCGACCTCGGGCGTCGTCAACCCGCCCAGGCAACGCAAGGTGAGTGCGATTCGGTCGTCCTCGGCAAGCGCTGGGTGCGAGCAGGTGAAGAACAACTGCAACCGCTCGTCGGGAAGTTCCCCGTCGACCACGGGCGGCGCCGGGTCGGCTCGATCGGCGTCCACCTGCATCACAGCCAAACGAGCCGCATAGACCTGATCGCGCCGAAGCCTGTCGACGGCTTTACGACGCGCTGTGGTCAGCAGCCACGCACCGGGTTTGGCCGGCACGCCGTCCACCGGCCAATGCACCAACGCAGCCTCGACGGCTTCGGAGGTGACTTCCTCGGCAAGATCAAGGTCACCGAAACGGCGGACGAGCGAGGCCAAGAGTCGTCCACGTTCCTCCCGGAACACCGACTCGACGGAGTTCTCGGCCTCGACGGAGTTCTCGGCCTGCTCGTCCACTGCGAATCAGTCCCCGAACCCGGCCAGCGGACGCACCTCGACGCTGCCACCGTCGCGCGCGCCGGGGCATCGCGCGGCCCACGCCAGCGCCGCATCGAGATCCGGCACGTCGATGACGTCGTAGCCGCCGAGGATCTCACGGGTTTCTGCGAAGGGTCCGTCAGTGACGGTCTTTTCCCCGGACTGCGAGACCCGAACCGTCGTCGTGGTGGTCAAGTCGGCGAGGGCATCGCCGGACACCCAGATTCCGGCGTCCTTCATTTCCTTGTCGTACTGCTGCCAGTCCTCGAAGGTGCACTGGGATTCGGTGTCTCCGCCGGGTGCGGTGTAGATGAGCAACATGTACTTCATAGTCGACTCCTTGGTCTGTTGTTTCTCTTCTGGCTTTCTTGCCTTACAACATGACGACGAACGGTTCTCCCTCAAATCGACAGACGACTCGAAAAACTTTTTGCGCGGCCGCTCCGGATGCGGAAGATAGGCCGAGTTTATGTCCGAATGCGACCGTAGTGCTGGCGAGATCACTGTTGCGAAGCGCCTCCTCGCGCGCGAGATACCATTGGCGCTCGCTCGCCAGTCGACGTCGACCGAATCCGAAATGTCGCGATTGTCGCACTGACGCAATGTAATCCACCATCCTCAGGTACTACGTACAGCAGGGGAGGCGGTACTGCGGGAGGAGATCGAGCGGTACTTCGGGCATGAATATCTGGACTACAGAGGGACGCGAAGACGGGGCCTCTGTTGATGTGATGGACCTATGAAAAATCCGAACACTCGGAGGACACGTCGACCGCTCGCACTGGTCGCGATTGCCTCTGCAGCAGTATTCGCACTCGCCGCCTGCACCTCCGGATCTGATTCCGCGAAAACTTCGGAAAGCAGCACGAAGCTCCCCGCCACCGAGGCACCCGCAACGGTCACAGTTCCCGATACCACCGTCGGCAAACAGATCACGTGGCTTCTCGACGTGGTCAACACGAGCACACCATTGAACCAGGAAGAGATCGCCGGGCACTTCGGTCCCGGCGCACCGATCGTGTTAGCGCCTTCGGACTTCGACTCGATTCGCGCCGGGCAACCCTGGACCACAGTCGATTACACGGGCGGCGACACCGACGGCACCGTTACCATCACCAGCGCAACCGGCGGCTCGATCGACTTGAACGTCGTCGTCGACGGCAGCGGACTGATCCTGGGGATGGCGATTACGCCAACACCGACGCCACACATACCGGCCGCATCGTGGCGGGAACTCGAGACTGCCGTCGAAGCGCTCCCGGCACCGACCAATCTGACCATCACCGAGGTGACCGGAGGCAAGAACGCTGAAGTATTCAGCGTCGGTGACACGTCGGCGCAGCCCACGGGATCGACCATCAAGCTGTACGTCCTGGGCGCCGTTGCGACAGCCGTCAAGAAAGGAACGCTCAGTTGGGATCAGAAGCTCACCGTCACCGACGACCTCAAGTCGATGCCGGGCGGCACCATGCAGGACCTGCCGGCAGGAACCGAAGTCACGGTCCGGGAAACTGCCGGCAAAATGATCTCGATCAGTGACAACACCGCCACCGACATGCTGATCGCCGCGCTCGGGAGTGAACAGGTCGAGGCTGAATTCGTTGCGATGGGTATGGCGGATCCGTCATTGAACATTCCGCTCGAGCCGACCCGGGCACTGTTCCAACTCGGATGGGGCGACGACGGCGCACAACGCATCGCCTGGCGCGACGGGACTCCCGAGGAGCGACGCGCGATACTCGCTGCGCTCCCAACCGGCCTGGTAGACATCCCGCTGACCGCATTCACCACCCCGGCATGGCCGTTCGATATCGACTGGTTCGCCACTCCCGCCGACCTGCGTGCTGCGCTGGTCTCGCTGCAAGCGATGGCGAAAACCGAGAGCGGTGCACCGGTGCGGGACATCCTCGCTGAGGATCCGGCGCTGAGTGCCGAGTCCGCACAGTGGTTCACCTACGGCGGGTTCAAGGGAGGGAGTTCCATCGGAGTTCTTGCCGGGGCCTGGTACCTCGAACACGACGACCGCGCGTGGGTGGTCACGATGCAAACCCACGGCGAGGATGCCGCACTTGTCGCGGATCCGAAACTGTATTTCGATCCGGCCGATGACGCGATGCTCCTCATCCGCAAGGACGTCACCGGCTGATCAGCGGCCGAACTGTCGGGCCACGCCTATCGAATCCGAATTGCATTTCGCTTGGCCCGACAAGCTGCCGCTAGGCTGAAGTCTATGTCCGAACGCGACCGCGATGTCGGCGGAAAGCCACTCAACGCACGCCCACGCGACGGTCTCGGGCGCCCACTGCCTCGCGATGCGACGGACGGCGTCCCGCGTATTCCGGACGACGTGCGGCTGCCGCCGGACGAGTCGATCACCGAGGCACAACGCCTGCTCGATCACGGCATGCCCTTCCATGCGCACGAGATCCTCGAAGGAACATGGAAGAACGCTCCAGCCGAGGAGCGCGACCTGTGGCAGGGACTGGCTCAACTGGCCGTCGGACTCACACACTTGCTGCGCGGAAACACCACCGGCGCGGTGTCGCTGCTGACACAGGGGCACGATCGAATCAGACACTACGAGATCGAAAGTCCCCACGACCTCGACATTGCAGGTTTACTGACGTGGTCCGAGCATCTGATTGCCGAGATCGATCGTCCCGGCGATTTCCCCGCCCCTCCGATTCCGAGGTTGAGAATCCCCTGATGCCTATCTTCCCGATGTTTCCGCTCGGCTCCGCATTGCTCCCAGGGGAACTGTTGCCGCTGAACATCTTCGAGCCTCGGTACCGGGCGCTCGTCGAGAACGTTCTCCAGGCAGCTGACGGTCCGCTGTTCGGAGTTGTCCTTATCGCTCGCGGTCACGAGGTCGGCGGCGGGGAATCACGCCACGACGTCGGCACCCTGGCCCGCATCGAGTCTCACGTCGAGATGGGTGCCGGGCGATATCAGTTGTACTGCCGGACGGAAGACCGCCTTCGTGTCACACGGTGGCTGCCGGACGATCCTTATCCGCTTGCCGAGGTCGAATTGTGGCCGGACGAGAACAACGGAACCCCGGTCACCGCCTACGAATACGACTCGCTTCTCGAGCGCATCGAGTTCATGTACGGAATGTTGGGAAAGCTTGCACTTCGAGCTGGGGAACAGACTCCACGGATGCCTGCCCCACCGTCTCCCCTGGAGCCGTTGGGTTCTCGACTCTACGCCCTGGCCCGCAGTATTCCGATGGGCGACGCCGACCGCCTGGCGATATTGACCGCGCCCGGCGCCGACGAACGTATCCGCACACTGTCGGAGGCAGTCGAGAACACCATCGAGGTGGCGCAGTTCAATCTGCTCTGAGGGAAGTGGGTCGGTGTCCCAGGAATGCGGAAGGGCGCCTACTCGCTGTGTGCGAGTAGGCGCCCTTCACACCTTTTGCCAGGCGGTTCGTCAGCGCGGCTTCTGTGTCAGCGCGGCGACGGCCCCGTGACCAACGGCAGATCAGGATTACCCGCCCACGCCGTCATGGACCCGTCGTAGACACCGACGTCCTCACGGCCGGCCAAGGCAAGAGCGTGCGCAACTCCGGTGGCCGCGATGCCGCCGCCGCAATAGGTGACGACCTTTTTGTTGGTGTCGAGGAGTCCGGCCGCGTCGAACAGGGCTCGCAACTCCTCGACCGAGCGAAGCTCGCCGGTCTCCTGGTTACGCACCTCGAAAACCGGGAGATTCACGCTGCCCGGGATATGGCCGCGACGCGCGTACGTGTTGGTTTCGCCGCGGTAGGTGGCGGGATCGAGCACGTTGACCAGGATGGTCTCCGGGTCGTCGAGTGCTGCAGCCACGTCCTCGGTCGAGCGCAGCAACTCCGGCCTGCGGGCGCCGGTGAACGTGCGAGCTGTCGGGGTGGACACGGCGTCCGTCACGGGCAATCCGGCAGCCTGCCACGCACGCAACCCACCGTCGAGAACCGCGACCGAGTCGAAGCCCTCGAGGCGCAGGTGCCACCAGAGTCTGGTCGCCCAGAATCCGTCGTGCTGGTCGTAAATCACCACAGTTGCACCGTCACCGATACCCAAGGCACCGGCTGCCGCGGCAAATCGTTCCGAACTCGGGACGGTCCACGCCTCGGTGCTGTCCGGATCGGCAAAGTCGGTCAACAGGTCCGCGAACAGCGCACCCTCGATGTGTGCGGATCGGTACGACTCACCGCCGGACTCGGGGGTGTACGGACCGTCCGTGGGGACCGGCAGATGCGTGGTTGCATCCACGACGACAAGATTCTGATCGGCGACGTGACTCTTCAGCCACGCGACGTCGACGAGGGCAGGCAGGCTTTTGGTAGTCATCAGTTCCTCAGAAGAGTAAAGAATTGGTCAACTTCCTTTCTCACGCTAACCAATCTGACGACACACGACAACGAGATGCTCGCTACTGACATAAACCCTTGACAGAGACACCGGCGATTACGCCGGGATACGTCTACTAAGCCATCGTCTGACCCATGTCGATGACAATCTTCGTCCCGGTGACGGCGCGTGAGAGATCAGTCGCGAGGTAGACGACCGCGTTGGAGATGTCCTCGACCGTCGTGCGCGGGACGGAGGTGAGGGGCCACTTGTAGGAATTCATGTACTCCGGATAAGCCATGAGTACCTTGCCGACGTTGGGATCGTTGCCCATCTCGGTCTCGACTGCGCCCGGATGAATGCTGTTGACTCGAATGTCGAAGCTGCCCAATTCTGTTGCTGCAGTGCGGGCCAAGCCCACGAGGCCGTGCTTGGCAGCCGAGTAGTGCGCACAACCGGGGGCTTCGGCGACGCCGGCAGCGCTGCTGACAAGCACGATGGAACCACCGTTACCCGCCTCGATCATTGCAGGAACCGCAGCCGCCATCGTGCGCCACACACCATTGAGATTGATGTCGACCAGCGTCGACCACTGCTCTTCCGGCATCTCCCAGAAACGATTCCACGTCGCGATACCGGCGTTGGCAATCACGACGTCGAGGCGGCCGAACTTTTCGACGCCGGACGCCACTGCCGCGCGCAGCGCCTCGAGGTTGCGCACATCCGCTACGGCGGTGACGATCTCGCGACCCTCGGCTCGAACGAGGCGGGCCGTTTCTTCGAGGTCGGCTTCAGTTGCAGCTGCGTAGCCCACGTCCTCGGACACCGACGCGCACACGTCGACGGCAATGACATCGGCGCCTTCCTGCGCGAGCCGTATCGCATGGTTGCGACCCTGACCCCGCGCTGCGCCGGTGATGAAAACGACCTTGCCTGCCAACAGTTGTGTCATTCCACGGACGGTAATGCGACTGTGACCAGGCAAGGTCGTCTACTCCCGGACAACGGGAGCGGAAAAGAAAGCCAAGACGACGTCCTCCGCGCCCACTTCCGAACACCGGGACTGACGTTTGAATGTGTCCTGCATCACCGCCACTGTTGTCACTGAGCGGCGGGATACCCCCTGCCTCCGACGCAGTTGAGGACACCAAAGTCGTGAATGGAACGGTCACAACCTCCAAGGTCAGGCGAGCTACTCGGGAATCCATGCTGGCTCGCGTGACGTCGATTGTCGATGCATACACCTCACCGCACGAGAGGCTCAACCTCGAAGAACTGGCACTACGGACCGGACTGCCGCGATCGACCACCCACCGGATTCTCCTCGAGATGGTGGAACTCGATTGGCTGATGCGGCACGAACGTGCGTACCGCCTCGGACCGCGGGCACTGGGGACAGTCGGACCCGAAGTCGCGCAAGCTCATGTGCGGATTGCGGCCAACGACATCATTCGCGAGCTCTACCTGCGCACCGGCATGGTGATTCATCTCGGAGTTCTCCACGGTGGCCATGAGTACTTTCTGGACAAGATGGGTGGACCACTCGCAACCGCGTTGCGCTCACGCGTCGGTGCACGATTTCCCGCGCACCGCGGCGCGGGTGGACGCTCCATGCTTGCCCTGCTTTCCCCGGAAGAAGTCGATCCGATGATCGAGAGAAACCTTGCAGCCGTGCCTTATGGCGACCCTTGGGAATTGGATGCCCTGCACGCCGAACTTGCACGTATTCGTACGTCGCACGGCATCGCGTATCAATCGACCGGGAGGGTCGCGGGGTTCGGTTCCGGAAGAATCTCCAGCTTGGGTTGCGCGATAAGAACTCCCGACGGCGCAGTGGTGTCACTGTGCGTCGCGGGCGAAGCTGAGAAGGTTCATCTCGACCGAGTGACGCCACTGGTCAGAAAGGCCGCCGACGACCTCGCCGCCGCAGTCTGACCTGCCTTATCTCGATAGCCGAGATGCGGCGACTGTCCATTCACAGCCTTTGGCTTACTGATTCGAGTACGGCGTTAACTGCCCAAGAGGACGAGAGGAATCACCGTGGACGAATTCGAAGGCAAAGTTGCACTGGTCACCGGAGCAGCACGAGGCCAAGGACGTTCTCACGCAGTGTCTTTTGCCGAGCGAGGCGCCGACGTCGTCATTCTCGATCGGTGCGAAAATCGTGAGACCGTCACGTATCCGATGGCAACAGTCGAGGATCTGGACGAGACCGCACGGCTGATCGAGAAGACCGGACGCCGCGCGCTCATCGTACGGGCCGATGTGGCCGATCGAGCAGCGATGGACAGCGCAGTAGCGCAGGGAATCGCAGAATTCGGGCGTATCGACATTGCGGTCGCCAACGCCGGAGTGTCTGCAATGGGTGCCGTCCAAGGAACCTCGACAGCGCTGTGGGACGAAACCATCGGAAGCAATCTCACCGGAGTGTTCAATACCATCGGTGCCGTAGCGCCAGGGATGATCGAACGCGGATACGGCCGGATCATCACTATCTCGTCGATGCTCGGCCGCCAAGGTGCGACCAACACCGCGGCGTACGTCGCGTCCAAGTGGGGGGTCATCGGGCTGAGCAAGAGTTCTGCGCTCGATCTCGCACAGCACGGAATCACCGTCAATGTTGTTGCGCCCGGGAATATCAGCACTCCCATGGTCCACAACGAGAATCTCTATCGTCACATGCGTCCCGATCTGGAATCCCCCACTGCCAACGACGTGGAACCCATCTTCCGATCACTGCACAGCCAGCCCGTCGCCTGGCTCGATCCTTTCGAGATCAGCCGCGCCGTCCTCTTCTTCGCTGCCGAAGGCAGTGCCCACATCACCGGCACGGTCATGCCGGTCGACGCCGGTAACGCTGCCCGCGTCAGCGGCTGACCACTCGAACAGCATTCGACCGAAGGAACCTTTTCATGGCGACATCAGTACCCAACTCCGACGACGCAGTCCGCGAGATCGAGGCCAAGGACGCGCCCACCCGGTTTGCTCGCGGCTGGCACTGCCTCGGCCTCTCTCGCGAATTCAACGACGGAAAACCTCACTCGATCACCGCTTTCGGCACCAAGCTAGTCGTTTTTGCCGGAGAGAGCGGGGATCTGAAGGTACTGGACGCCTATTGCCGTCACATGGGTGGAGACCTGTCTCAGGGCGAGGTCAAGGGCGATTCGGTGGCGTGCCCGTTCCACGACTGGCGTTGGGGCGGCAACGGCAAATGCACGGGTATCCCGTACGCCCGCCGGGTACCGCCGCTAGCCCGAACACGCTCCTGGCCGACGCTCGATCAGGACGGAATGTTGTTCGTCTACAACGATCCCGAAGGAAAACCGCCCCCGGCCGAGGTCGCACCGCCGCGTATTCTCGGGGCGACATCCGACGAGTGGACGGATTGGAAGGGCTTCAAGCAGACAATTGTTCACACCAACTGCCGCGAACTGATCGACAACAACGTCGACATGGCACACTTCTTCTACATTCACGGTTCGTTCCCGACGTATTTCAAGAATGTCTTCGAAGGCCATGTTTCCGCGCAGTACATGAACGGGATGAGCCGCGAGGATATTCGTCCGCCCGCCAAGGACGGTCAACCACAGCTTCTCGGAAATAGCTCGGCAGCAGCCTATTACGGTCCGTCGTTCATGATCGACGAGTTGACCTACCACTACGACAAGTTCGATCTCGAGTCTATTCTGCTCAACTGCCACTACCCGATCGACGAGAACAGTTTCGTGCTGACGTACGGCGTGATCGTCAAGAAATCCGAACATCTTGATGCCGCATCGGCCGAACAGATGGCCGAAAACATGGGCACGTTCATCACCAGAGGTTTCGAGCAGGACGTCGAAATCTGGAGAAACAAAGCGCGCATCGACAATCCGCTTCTCTGCGAGCAGGACGGCCCGGTGTACCAGCTTCGCCGTTGGTACGAACAGTTCTACGTCGATGCCGCCGACGTCACGAACGACATGACCGACCGATTCGAATACGAACTCGACACTTCTCGCCCCGTCGAGTCGTGGCGCCAAGAGGTTGCCGACAACATGGCAGCGCGTCAGTGAGCAAGTCTGTTCAGATCACGTGCGGGACATGCTCGGGCGAGGTAGTGGTGAAGAAATTCAGTTGGCACCACACCACGGTGCAGTGGAACGCGGCGACGCTGTCGAGCTGCACCGAACTCGGTGCCCCTTCCACCGAGGCACACGATATCGCAGCGATGCGCAGCTGCCCACGGCTACGTGAAGCGATCAATGTGGCAGCCGTAGAGGGAAGGTTCGGCAACCTTGACTGACCCCTTCGACACAGCACCCGTGAGGAATTGGACATGAGCAGTTCGGCCACCGCGATAACAAACCTGCTGTACATCTACGCCGAGAACATCGACGCAGGCCGCCTCGAAGAAGCCGCGACGTTGTTCCGGCACGCGACGATACGTACTCGCGGCGGCACTGCACTCGACGAGGCGGGCCTGCTGAATTTGTGGCGTACCAATGTCAAGATCTACGACGACGGCACTCCGCGCACAAAACATGTCATCACCAATCCCATTCTCGAGATCGACGATGACGCCGGACTGGCGACGTGCCGTTCCTATTACACTGTGCTTCAGGCAACTTCGACACTGCCGCTTCAGGTCATCGCCGCCGGGCGGTACCACGACGAGTTCGAGTGCGCCGGCGAGATATGGCGTTTCGCGTCACGTGACTACTCGATGCTTGATTTGGTCGGCGATTTCAGCGGCCATCTCATGACTGCTCCAAGCCCGGCACCGGAGAACTGAGCTTCAGTCGACGATCACGACATGAAGATTTCGTGGTCCGTGAACACCTTCGACGCGCTCGAGTTCGATGTCGGAGGTTGCGGACGGCCCACTGATCATGGTGGTGGGCCGCTCGGGGGTCAGCTTTGCCATCGCCTCCGGCACACCCACTTCCACGCTTTCGCGGTGCACGACGCAGATGTGGGTGTCGGGAACCAGAGTCAACGCACGACGTCCCTGATCCGGGCCGGCATCGAGAAAGATGGTGCCGGTCTCGGCGCACGACACCCTGGACCCGGTAACCACCGCGTCCAGGCTCTCGAGCTCGGGCGCAGGCACTTCGGAGCTGTCGACCACCAGTTCGCCGCCGAAACCGGCAAGCCAGGAACGGTCGAGGCCAACCGGTATGCCAACGGTTTTCACATCGTTCGCGACACAAATATCGTTGATCGTCTCCGCAATATCCGTTGCGCTGCACTGATAGACCTGTGCCTTGTAGTCCACCAGACGATCGACCAGAAGCTCGATGCGCTCGGCATCGGGCAAAGATCTGCCGGTGCGGTAATGACGCGGGATTTCGGCATCGCGAGCCGGAGCAAGTGTGATCGCGTCGCGGATGCGTCCTAACACCAAGTCACGTGAACTCATTTGCCTGCCTTCCCTTCACGACGAGCCTCGTCCAATGCCGCTCGGCCTTCGTCTGAATCCCACCAGGATCGGAAGGTCTGCTTAGGCGGTGCCGGGATATCTCTGGCCGCGGTCCAACCGTTCAGAGGTGGCGGAAGCGTCGAAATCTTGCCCTTCTTGCCCGCCACGATGCGGCCCAGTCCAGCAGCCTTCTGCGCGGCAGTCCAGCGCGTCGACGAGGACATCGCGAACGACGCCGCCTTCATCGCTACCGATTCAGCCGTCACACCAGCTTGTTCCACCTTCTGATGCCTCAATTCGACAAGCAGCGAAGGAATGTCGATCTTCACCGGGCACGCGTCGAAGCACGCGCCACACAGGCTCGAGGCAAAGGGAAGCGTCGAGTTGGGGTCGTCCTTCCCGTGCATCCCGGCCAGTTGCGGTGTCAGCACCGCACCGATCGGTCCCGGATACGTTGATCCGTAGGCGTGTCCACCCGTGCGCTCGTACACAGGACACACGTTGAGGCAGGCCGAGCACCGAATGCAGTTGAGTGCCTCGCGGCCGATCTTGTCGGCCAACGCCGCGGTGCGGCCGTTGTCGAGCAGAACCAGGTGAAACTCCTGGGGGCCGTCACCGGGCGTGACACCGGTCCACATCGAGGTATAGGGGTTCATCCGCTCACCCGTCGAGGATCGCGGGAGGAGTTGGAGGAAAACCTCGAGATCCTGATACGTCGGCAGGATCTTCTCGATCCCCATCACGGTGATCAGAGTTTTCGGCAGTGTCAGGCACATACGTCCGTTGCCCTCGGACTCCACGACTGTAAGCGTGCCGGTATCCGCGATCCCGAAGTTTGCACCCGAAATAGCCACGGGGGTGGTCATGAACTTGTGGCGCAGAAACTTTCGCGCAGCGCCGGCAAGATCGGCCGGATTGTCCCCGAGATTCGGGTCCACATCGGGCATCTCACGCAGGAAGATCTCCCGAATCTCGGATCGATTGCGATGGATCGCGGGAACCAGAATGTGCGACGGTTTGTCGTGGCCGAGTTGGACGATCAATTCCGCGAGATCGGTCTCGTACGCCAGAATGCCTTGGGTTTCGAGGTGCTCGTTGAGTCCGATCTCCTGCGTTGCCATCGACTTGACCTTGATGACCTCGTCGGAGCCGGTGGCTTTGACAAGCTCGGTCACAATAGCGTTGGCCTCGTTGGCGTCTGCTGCCCAGTGAACGTGTCCGCCGCGAGCGATGACCGCGGCTTCGAACTGTTCGAGCAATTCAGGCAACCGTGCCATGACGTCGGTTTTGATCGCAGATCCGGCGTCGCGCAACTCTTCCCAGTCCGGGAGCTCACCGGTGACATGGAGACGCTTGGCACGAATGGTGTGTGTAGCTTTGCCGATATTGCGACGCAGTTGCGCATTTGCCAGCTCGTGATGCGCTGCGACGGGAAACTTTTCGGTTCCGCGTAGAAATCCCGCACCTTCGGGCGACCTCGGGGGGAAGCTGGGCAGACCTAGCGTCACGGCGCTCATGCGTGCACCCGGCTTTCCACCGATGCCAGGATCTCCGCGAGGTGAATGGTCTTGGCGCCCATCTGCAGTCGCGACATTCCGCCACCGATGTGCATCAGACAGGACGAGTCACCGGCGCTGCAGAACTCGGCGCCGGTGTCGGCCACATGGCGAATCTTGTCGGCCAGCATGGCCGTCGACGTCTCAGCGTTCTTGATGGCAAACGTGCCGCCGAATCCGCAGCAGGAATCCGCTTCGGGGAGTTCCACCAGATCGATGTCTCGAACGTTGCGCAGCAACTGCAGCGGCTTGTCGCCTACTCGCAGCATGCGCAGCGAGTGACAGGTCGGGTGATAGGTGACCCGGTGCGGGAAGTAAGCACCCACATCGGTGACGCCCAGAACGTCGACCAGAAATTCGGAGAGTTCGTACGTCTTGGCCTTCACCGTCTGCACCTGCCCACACAGCGACGCGGTGCCGTAGCGCTCGGCAACAACCTCATGCTGATGGCGGACAGATCCCACACACGATCCCGACGGCGCAACCACAGCGTCGATCGACGTGTCACCGAACGTATCGGCGTAGTTCGCGACCAACGGCAGCGCACCCGGCTGGTAGCCGGTGTTGACGTGCATCTGCCCGCAGCAGGTCTGTCCGGGCGGAAACACGACGTCGTGCCCAAGACGGGTGAGCAGGAGGGCGGTGGCCTTGGCCGCATCGGGAAACATCGTGTCTCCGATACAGGTGGCGAACAGCGCTACTCGCATGTGATCTCCGCAATCTATCGGTGTGGTCAGACCACAGTAAAGCACGGTCAGCGCCACAAGGAACCCGAATACCCCGAATCGACAAGAAATCCACACAACGCTCGATTGTGAGCCGGGTCATGGTGTACGTTCCTGTGGTCCGACCACACAAACCGTCATTTCGACCGCCCGTCAGGAGAAACCTGTGGCTACCGAGCTACTTGCGGTGAGTTTCACACCGTCCACTACCGCGATCGGCGGGTCGTTGACCGCGTCGGCGCTCGTCGGGCTACTTCCCCTGGCGACGTTCTTCGTCCTCCTGGCCGGGTTCAAACTCAAAGCCTGGTACTCAGGACTCGGCGCACTGGCCGTTGCGGCGATTGTTGCTGTGGTCGGCTTCGACATGCCCGCGTCACTGACGGCACTCTCGGCCCTCCAGGGCATCACGTTCGGACTCTTTCCGGTCATGTGGATCGTGGTCACCGCAATCTGGTTCTACGAACTAACGGTCGTCAGCGGACGATTCGAAGACCTCCGACGCGTCTTCAACACCGTCGGCCGCGGCGACATGCGCGTGCAGGCCATGCTCATCGCATTCTGTTTCGGCGGAATGCTCGAAGCGCTCGCCGGCTTCGGTGCACCCGTCGCGATCACCGGCGCCATGCTCATCGCCATCGGAATGCCGCCGATCCGCGCGGCTGTGACCGTCCTGGTGGCCAACACTGCACCGGTTGCCTTCGGCGCCATGGCAATTCCGATCACGACGGCCGGTAATCTGACAGGCATTCCCGCTACCGAGATCGCAGCCGTCGTCGGTCGTCAGACACCGATCCTGGCACTGTTCGTACCGCTTCTACTCCTGTTCCTGGTCGACGGAAAACGCGGAATGAAGCAGGTCTGGCCCATTGCATTGGTCACCGGCGCCGTCTTCGCCCTGGCCCAGTTCTGGTGCTCTAGCCACTTCTCGTACGAATTGACCGACGTAGTCGCCTCTCTCGCCGGTCTCGCGGCTGCGGTCACGATGCTGCGATTCTGGCGTCCCGCAACCCCCGACGATCAGCGCTCCAAGGTCGAGCCCGAAAAGCTCAGTCCGTCACGAACTTTCCTGGCACTCTTCCCCTACCTACTGGTAATCGTAGTCTTCGGCGTCGCCAAGCTCTGGACCGCCGGATTCGACCTCCCCGCCTGGCTGAGCAAGACCGATCGCAAGGTCGAATGGCCAGGACTGTACGGAAATCTACTGACCGACACGGGAACTCCCTCGTCGAGCGCGATCTACACGTTCTCCTGGCTGTCCAACCCCGGCACACTGCTCTTGATCTGCGGCATCATCGTCACGGCGGTGTACGGATTCTGGACTCACGGCGGACGCTTCCCGTTGACCGCCAGGCAATCGCTGACCACCTTCGGCACAACAGTCGTCAAGATGCGTCTGGCCATCGCAACGGTCGCCACTGTGCTCGGCCTGAGCTACGTCATGAACCAGTCCGGACAGACCGTCTCGATCGGCACTTGGCTGGCGGGCACCGGCGCTGCATTTGCCTTCTTCTCCCCCATGCTCGGTTGGCTCGGTACAGCCGTGACCGGTTCAGACACTTCCGCAAACGCCCTGTTCGCCAAGCTGCAGCAGGTGGCGGGACAGACTGCGGGCATCGATCCGACGCTCTTGGTTGCGGCCAATACATCGGGTGGCGTCGTAGGAAAGCTGGTCAGCCCCCAAAACCTGACGATCGCCGCGACGGCAGTCGGCCAGCTGGGCAGCGAGCCCATCCTGCTGCGCAAGGTCATCGGATACAGCCTCGTCATGCTGCTGGTCCTGTGCACCCTCGTGTATCTGCAGTCCACACCGGTCCTGTCGTGGATGCTCCCCTAGTCGCCACCTAGGCTCTTGGCTCATGCCCTCCGATTCAAGTCCACGCGCGTGGGAACAAGTACTGACGCACTTGGAGAAGCGGCTGACCTCGGGAGAAGTTGTCCCGGGGCAGCGGCTTCCGGGTGAGCGCATCCTGGCGGCCGAACTCGGCGTCGGCCGATCGTCGGTACGTGAGGCCCTACGCGTCATGGAAGCGCTCGGACTGCTCAAAGCCCAGACAGGGTCCGGCCCGACCTCTGGCGCGATGATCGTCGCTCGGCCTACCGGCGGCATGACCATGTTGATGCGGATGCAAGTTGCCGCACAAGGGTTTCCGGTAACAGATGTAGTGAAAACTCGGCTGGTCCTCGAAGCCGAGGTAATGCAGGAACTTGCGCGGACGCAACCCACGCCGGATCTCGGTGCCGCCGTCGAGTTACTCGATTCCATGGACAACCTTGATCTCAGCGCACACGAGTTCCTGATCCTCGACGCACAATTCCACGTTGCATTGGCCGATGCGGCCGGCAACCAGGTTGTCGCCGCGATGATGGCCGGCCTCCGCGAATCCATCGAGGCGTACGTCCTCTCCGGTGTAAATCTCGAGTCCTGGCCGACCACATGCTGCCGCCTCCGCCATGAACACCGCGGAATAGTCGACGCCGTGCAGGCTGGAGATCCTGAGTTGGCACGCGAACGCATCATCGGTCACATCCGTGGCTACTACGCCGAAAGCGCCCATTCAGGAGCCTGAACCGGGGTTGGTAATTGCACCCGTTTTTGTAGTGTAAGGTTGGTTTCACACCGACGCGGGGTGGAGCAGCTCGGTAGCTCGCTGGGCTCATAACCCAGAGGTCGCAGGTTCAAATCCTGTCCCCGCTACAAAGTGAAAGCCCGTAGGTTGCGCAAGCAGCCTACGGGCTTTTTGCTGTGCACAGCAAAAAATTCAGGAACGCCCCACCCGACCCATCAGATAAAACTCCGGATTCGGCATCATCCCCGAGAAACTGGCCATCCTGTTGCTCAGGCCGAAGAACGCGGTAACAGCAGCAATGTCCCACGCGTCCTCGTCACCGAAGCCGTGCTTGCGCAGCGCCTCGAAATCCGCATCGCAGATCTCATGCGACGCGGAGTTGACCTTGATTGCGAAGTCGAGCATCGCCCGCTGACGATCGGAGATGTCGGCGCTTCGATAGTTCACTGCCACCTGATCGGCAACCAGCGGGTTCTTCTCGTAAATGCGCAGGATTGCACCGTGTGCGACCACGCAGTACGTACATTTGTTGGCTGCCGAGATCGTGGTGACGATCATTTCACGATCACCCTTGGTGAGCGCCGAGCCTTCCTTGAGCATGATCGCGTCGTGGTACTCGAAGAAGGCCCGAAACTCGGCCGGCCGACGCGCGAACATCAGGAAGACATTGGGTACAAACCCTGATTTTTCCTGAACAGCAAGGATTTTGGCAGCAATATCCTCGGGCACGTCGGCCAGTTCTACTTGCGAAAATCGGTCGGTCACGGTGCCTCCTGGGCTGTCAGCCAATGATCAATTTAAGATAATCACCATTAACTGAGTTGTCCAGGGGCTCCGACATGCATTGCACCCGGGTCTCCCAGTTCGCTGTGCAGGCCGTCCAAGAACATCCGCAACAACTCCGCGAGTTGTGCCTGCTGCGAAGCGGACAGCACCGAAACCAAGTCGGCCTCGCGACCGAGCACACGGTCGACCAACTGTTCCACCACCTCATGCCCGGCGGCCGTCAGCGACACGTCGACAACCCTTGATCCCGACTTGGCCGGCGATCGCTCCACGAAACCGGCCGCTTCCGCCCGGGCCAACCGTTGCGAGATTGCGCCTGCGGTCACCCCGGTCCGTTCGGTGATCTGGCGGGTCGTCAATCGGTACGGCTCCCCAGATCTCCGCAAAACGCTCAGCAGATCAAGTGTTGCCGTGTCCGCGCCCGCGGCGGCAAGGATTCGCCGTCGGTCCTCACCGAGGAGTTTTGCGCATGCCCACAGCCTGGTCACGATGCCGATCCCCTCGACCGGTGTTCCCGGACGCTCACGCAACCAGGCCAGGGCAATCGCGTCGACGTCGTCGTCAGGGTCCAAGTTGGCAATCACAGCACACCTCATTTAGATCTAAATGATACGTTCTTGTATAGACCTAAACGTAGCTCACTGGAGGTAGACATGACACGCACAGTTCTGGTCACGGGCGGCGGAACAGGCATCGGGCGCGCCGTAGCCACTGCGTTCGCGCAAGATGGCGACACAGTGTTCATCACCGGTCGGCGCGCCGGACCGCTCGAGCAGACAGCGAGCGAACTGGGCTCGAACGTTCACGCCGTAACCTGCGACAACTCCGACCCGAAAGATCTGAAGCGGCTCCAAGCCACGCTTCCTACCGACGTCGACGTCGTCGTGCATTGCGCGGGCGGCAATACGGACTTCGATCGAGAGGCACCGTCGGATCTCGATACCTTGGCCGCCGGCTGGCGAGCCAATCTCGAATCCAACCTGCTGTCGGCGGTTCTGACCACTGCCGCCGTCCGTGATCGCCTCACCTCCGGCGGCCGCGTCATCACCATCGGATCCATCGCCGCGGACAAAGGTGCGGGCGCCTATGGCGCCGCCAAAGCTGCTGTCGCAACCTGGAATATCGACCTGGCTGCCGAATTGGGTCCACTCGGAATCACCGCGAACGTCGTTTCTCCCGGCTACATCGCCGACACCGAATTCTTCCGCGACGTTCTCACCGACGCTCGACGCGACGCACTCGTCGAATCCACGAGCACCAAGCGCGCCGGAACTCCGGAAGACGTCGCCGCCGCAGTATTCTTCCTGGCCTCGGCAGGCGCCGGGCAGATCACCGGTCAGGTAGTCGCGGTTAACGGTGGCGAACGAACAAGTCGTTGATCTAACGCAAATGACGGTCGAAGAAGGAGTCTATTCTCTTCCAAGCATCTTCTGCCGCAACAGGATCAGGGCCCATTCCGAGGATTCGCTCCAGCGGACGCAGCACCTTGGGGCCGGCTTCGGCATCGTTGAGGAACGCGTGGCCGGCCGTCGGGTATTCCTTGATGTCGTGTTCGACGCCGGCCTTGTTCAGCGCGGTTTCCAGTTTCGGTGCCGCACCACGCAAGGTGACGTCCTTGCCGCCGAAGCTACCGACCAATGGGCATGAATCTGCCACTGCCGCATCAAGTTTTCGCGGTAGCTGCCCGTAGTTGACCGAAGCAACGTCAAAGCCTCCGGCACTGATCAGCGCAAATCCGCCACCCATACAAAATCCGATGACTCCGACCTTCCCGGTGCAATCCTCGGATTCCACCAACCAGTTTCGCGCGACCTCGATGTCGGCAAATGCCCGACCGTGTCCGCGGAGCATCGACGTCATGGTCGGTACGAGACAGCGCCTGGCCCCACCAGCGCTGTAGAGATCTACGGCCAACGTCAGAAAACCGGCACCAGCGAGACGCTGCGCTTGCCGACGCATCACGTCGTCGAGTCCGAAGGCCTCGTGAATCATCACCACACCCGGCCACGGGCCCGGTGTATCGGGAGTTTCGAGGATGCCGCGGAGCGGTTGGGATCCACCGACGACTGCGGCGCGGGCCGTCAGATCTATGTCCACCATGTCTTGATCGTAAGCGCGCAGCGCCCGACTACCGTGGGAAAGCAACCAAGTTACCCCACCTGAAGTGCATTTTCAGCATCCGGGAGTGCGTCATGCTGTGCGGCATGCGAGGATGGGGGAATCGAGATCGGGACTTCGATGTGAAACCCGGATCGATTTTGTAGGGAGTATTTGTATGGCACAGGGCATCGTGAAGTGGTTCAACGGCGAAAAGGGCTTTGGTTTCATTGCTCCCGACGACGGAACACCGGACGTGTTCGTTCACTACTCTGAGATCTCAGGCAACGGCTACAAGTCGCTCGACGAGAACCAGCGTGTGGAGTTCGAGGTTGGCCAGGGCCAGAAGGGCCCCCAGGCCACCAATGTGCGCGCTGTCTAGTCAGTGACACAAGAAGAGGGTCGTACCTGCAAAGGTACGGCCCTCTTCTGTTTCTCCTACTGCTCGTGATCGTCCGCACGAGCTTCGATAACAGCAGACACCGCGGCCTCGATGTTCGATTCCGCGGCAGCTTTATCGACTCCGAGAGTGCTGAGAACACCGGAACCGTCCTCGAGTTCCAGCAGCGCCAACAAAATGTGTTCAGTACCGATGTAGTTGTGCCCCAAGCGAAGTGCCTCACGGAAGGTCAGTTCGAGGACCTTCCGGGATTGAGCGTCGTACGGGATGAGTTGCGGCAACTCCTCCGATTCGGCGGCAGGCAAACTTGCAGTCACGGCCGCACGCACTGCCGCGACTTCAATCCCCTGCGCTGCGATTGCTTGCGGTCCTAGCGCTTCCGGTTCGGCCAGCAGCCCGAGAACAAGATGTTCGGGTCGAATCTCCACATTGCCGGCCGCTCGGGCTTCGTTCTGCGCGACCATGACCACATTCTTGGCTCGGACGGTGAACCGACTGAAGCCGTCTTCGGGAACCATCTGTTTCCCCTCACCAGGCGCCTTCGGCACAAAGCGCTTCTGGGCAGCCTGTTTGGAGACGCCCATACTCCGTCCGATGTCGGTCCACGACGCACCGGACCGCCGCGCCTGGTCGACAAAGTGGCCGATCAGGTGATCGGCGACTTCACCGAGATGATCAGCAGCAACCATTGCGTCGGACAATTGATCCAACGCATCGGTATGGACTTTCTTGATGCCGGCGATGAGGTCGTCGAGTCGGACTTGGTTTGTCATCTTTACTGGATCACTCATGCGTCAACCATAAGTTGACGATGGAAGGATCGTCAACCCCAGGTTGACGATCACCGATCCAGGAAGAACTCGCGCAACACCGGCACCATTGCATCGTCGGATACACCGTGCGCCTGGCCTGGAATCTCCAGCGTCTTTGCTCCCCGGATCTTCTTGCTGATTCGCGCCGCCGAAGATCGGCCCCACTGCCCGCTGTCGCCGCCAGACATGACCAAAGTGGGGACGGCAGCCGACGTCAGCCACTCGAGAGATTTACTGCCGTGGTTACAGATGGCGACGTCGTACGGCAAAGTGTGAGCGATGGTGCACATGCCAGGCCAGTCTGGACTCTGCTTCATCTCCTCGACCATCTGCGACGACGCACCGGTCAGTGCAAGGAAGCGGACCACCGCACCCTCCCTGTCCCCGGCAGAGACCAATCGCCACAGGTCACTCAGCGCAACTGTGTCCCACTCACCTTCGTCCATGTACGGCGCCTCGTAAACGGCGAGCTTTCTCATCGGAACGCCTTGCGATGCAGCTTCCAACGCCAGCGCGCCACCCGAAGAAAGCCCGTAGACCAGCGGCGTCTCCCCGGTAGCGGCCACAACAGCGCGCAAGTCCTCCACCTCGGCTTCGATGGAATAGGCATCGCCGTCGCCGCTGTCGCCGCGACCACGCCTGTCGTAGGAAAACACCGTGAAATCAGAGGCCAACTCCGCGGCCAGGGAGTCGAACCACTGCCGATCACAAAACGCTCCGGCGACAAGAACCACTGCTGGTCCAGCGCCGGAGCGTTCGTACGCGATGATTGTTCCGTCCACGGAACGCACTGTCGCCATGACCATCTCCTAGGGTTGGAGAACATCTCCTTCCCTGATTAGACCGCCGCAGCCGGTTCACCGCTTCGGTATCAGCTGATTTTGGCGTACAGAGCATCCCAACCTCGAGCAACGTACGAAATCGTGTAAATCGAACCGTAGAAAGTCGATCCACCGAGGTTGGTGACGTTACCTGCCTGCACTGCCGGCAGTCGCTGCCACAGCTTACTGGCCACCAGCGCCTGGTACGCCGCACTGTCTTCATCCTCAGTGATCATGAAACCGTCGACGCCGGCCAGTACGTCCAGTCCTTCGAGGCTGACGCCACCTTCCGGATCCAGACCTTCCGCGGTGACAGTCTTCCCGCCGATATCGCCGAGCGTCATGTCACTGGGCTTGTCGCCCTTCTCCGACGTGCGAATACTGGTGACGTACAGAGTGTTGGTGTCCGGCAGGAATGACACACTCGCAACCGTCTTCGACGCGATCTTCTCGGCGTGACGCAATTGAATATCCGCAATGAGGTTGTCGTAGTCGAGAATCAACTGATCGAGGGTCGCAGTTCGGCCGAGCCAGCCCGACAATCTCGTGAGGTTGGTTCGCCAGTCGTCGGTGAACTCGGTGGTGAGAACGGGTGCGATGGTCTGCATTTCACCAACCGGCCACCACTCACTTTCATAGTTCAGGCACACGATCAGATCGGGTTCGAGCGCAAGAATCTGCTCACGATTAGGGATTTCGGACAGGAAAGGCACCGATGCGTCGACGGGCACCCAGGGTGTCGCCTTGGCGTACGTATATCCGACCAGCGGAAGCTCCAGCGCCACAGCAGGTTCGAGATCGAGGCGAGAATCTATCGCAACGACTCGCTTCGGCTCGACGGGAATGTCGTACGTTCCGAGCGGAGTCGTCACCGAGCGCATTTCGTTTGCGGCGGCACTACTTCCACTCTCGCCGCACGCCGCGAGGAAAGCACCCAATCCGGCGATGCCTGCACCGATTCCGAATTGGCGTCGAGTCAGATTCGAGACGACGCGGTTATCGGTGTAACCCCGTGGGAGTAGCAGGGTAGATGAAGCGGGCATGTGCGCGGACCTTCCAGAAGAACGTGATCATCCGCCCTTCACAGGCGAATAAGGATGCCCTAATAGCGTACGTACCGCGCATCGTCGCGACCGGCCCAGAAGTGTTCCGTTCCGGCCACTGCTCTCAGTTCGCCCCCAGCACCTGCCCGGACCACTCGACCAACGGTGTCAATGCGCGCCACGCCTTGCGGACTTCCTTCAACGTCCGAGGACTGTCCAACCACGACGGACTTGGGTAGGTGCGTCCCGCAGTCAGTGACTTGTGCCGGAGCAACTCGATTCGCGGGTGGTCCACCGTGTATCCGCGAGGTGCCGTCTTGAGCTTGTCGCCACCGATCGCGAATCCGGCCTTCTCGACGGAGGCCAGGATCTTCTCGAGCTCTGCGCCCCGAACGTCGTCGTCGACAGCCGCTCGATAGCGCGCAATCGTCTCCGAACTGCTGGCGTAGAACCCGCCGGCCACCATCAACCCTGCCGCATCGATCTGCACGTAGTAGCCACAGCTCTCAGCGAGACCGACAAACGCACCCTGATGAGTCTTGTACGGAATCTTGTCCTTCGAGAATCGAACGTCACGATACGGCCGAAAGAGCTTGGCCGTTCCGAATTCATCTTCCAACTCCGCGGTCAACGACGCCATCGGACGACGAACCATCTCGTCGTACGTCTCCTTGTGCGCCGCCCACCAGGTTTTGCTGTTGTCGGCCTCGAGGTCTTCGTAGAAATCGAGTGCAGCAACGGGTATGCCAGTGAACGCAGCCATGACGTAAGCCTAGCTGCCTGTTGGACTTTGGACCGCTTGCCCTGCATCGATGCCCGGATCGAGTGCAATCCGTAGACTGCATGGGGATGATTTCCGAAATACAAGCATGGGAACTGACCGACACCAACCGAGACTGGCTGATCCACCGACCTGTCGAGATCGCGATCTACGTGGCGCTCGCGGTGGTGCTGCGCTTCGCGCTGCACCGCGGGATCGATCGAATGTCGAAGCCTCGCAAGTCTCCGAACGCCAGGGTGAACGAACGCAGATCGCAGCGAGCCCGGACCATCGGTTCGGTACTCAAATCGACGGTATCCATCGTGATCCTTGTCTGGTGTGTGCTGCAGATCCTCGGAATTCTCGGGATCAACGTCGCGCCGTTCATTGCATCGGCCGGAGTCATCGGTCTGGCCATCGGTTTCGGTGCGCAAAACCTGGTGCGTGACTTTCTCTCCGGAATCTTCATGTTGCTCGAGGACCAGTACGGCGTCGGTGACGTCGTGGACCTGGGTGATGCAGTGGGCACTGTCGAAACCGTCGGTCTGCGCGTCACCACGGTACGAGATGCAAACGGAACCTTGTGGTACTGCCGTAATGGCGAAATCCTGCGAGTCGGCAACATGAGTCAGGGTTACGCCACTGCGGTGCTCGATCTCCCGATCGCACACAACGCGAACGTGCACAAAGCGTGCGAGGTGGCGACGCGAGCTGTCCTCGAGGCAGCGGAGTCCGAACCGATCAGGGCGGACATGATCGAAAAGCCCGAGATGCTGGGAGTCAATTCGGTTACTGCAGAAGCAATTACCATTCGAGTGACAGCGCAGGTGAAGCCTGGACGCCAATGGGCGGTCCAGCGCGCGTTTGCCCGCTCGGCACTGACAGCGTTCGAGGAGCAGGGAATCGAGGCACCCTACCTGCCTGTTCTGCGATGATGGACGCATGACCGGAGCAGCGGAGTTGATGATCGAGATCCCCGCCGGCGAGGTGCATCTTCGGGACGACCGCAAGGGCACTGCGTGGACCTCGAGAGTCGAATCGTTCCGCCTCGCGCGTCATCTCACCACCAGCGCGCTGCTTCACGGTGATTCGTCGGCCGATTCGAGCAAACCCGCAGTCGACCTTTCTTGGAAAGATGTCATCGCAACCTGCAACACACTGTCAGTCGCGGACGGTCTGACGCCTGCGTATCAGGACGTCGACACCGATTCTCCGCAGTGGGACCAGGCGGCAACCGGCTACCGACTCGCCACCGAGGCCGAGTGGCAGTACGCATGCAAGGCCGGCACCTCCGGCTACCGCTACGGCGAGATCGACGAGATTGCCTGGTACAGCGATAATTCAGATGGTAGAGCGCATCCCGTCGGAACGAAGGCACCAAACAACTGGGGTCTCTACGACATGATCGGCAATGTCTGGGAATGGTGCTGGGATCTCTACGACCCTGAGGTTTACGGCACCTACCGGATCTTTCGCGGCGGCAGTTGGGCCGAAAGTGAGCGCGGTTGTGGCGCTACCGTAAGGCGGCGAAGCCATCCGACGTTTGCTATCGACGACCTGGGATTTCGCTTAGCTCAGACGATCTGAGGGCAGGCAGGCGAGCACCTCGAGCACGGCCTCGATCTCCTGGCGACTGCCAAGCCGAACTATCGGCAACGACGGCACATCGACCAGGACCGTGGCCATTCGCTCGGCATTGCGGCGGTCTGTTCTCCAGGCCCATCGAACGATGTGATCTCGCTCGAACAGCACGGTGTGCAGTGGCGGCTCTATGTTGCCGCTCCACAACACCTCTCGCCGCAGACGACGACGTACGGTTCGTGTAATCACCTGGCGCATCACCGTTCGCCGAGGCAGATCCAACCACAGCATCAGGTCGGCACGCTCGGCCAGAAGCCCACGCACCGCACCGTACTGCCACTCGGCCACCCAGGCCGGTTCACTGGAAAAGCGTCGTACTTCGGTTTCGAAACTCTCGAGTGGAGTCCAGTCGGGCCCGTGGAAAAGAGAGTCCATCTCGGTGTGTTCGATCTCGAGAAGCTGCCCGATTCGCCCGGCGAGAGTCGTCTTTCCGGCACCGGAGGTCCCCGCGACAAGGATCTTCTGCGGACGAATCGTCAGCGCGGTGGGGTCTACGAAAGGCACCGATTCACACTAGGGGCCTTACACTTCGCAGTCCACCCATTCGATGTAACCGGTGCCGTTGATCGACGCACCGTCGAAACTCCCCTGGTAGGTGTACGCGCCGACGTATCCCTTACCGTGACCGTAGCGCCACTCCGAGTCGATCTCCGCCTCGAACTCCACGACAGTCCTGCCGTAATCGCGTACCTGCCAACGCAGTACGCGCGGCACACGCATCTCACGACCCTGTGGATCGACATGCAATGCGTCGGCGTACTCGAGCACATCGAACTCGACGTCGTCGAAAACCCTTGCGCTACCGTCCACAGTTCGAACGTAGGCGAGCTTGCACGCCGTCACCCCTGACGCTCGAACATTGGTGAGCAACAGTTGATGCCGGTCGTCGAGTTGAACGATCTGATAGGTGAAGAAGTCGGCCGGGAGCTTCCACGACTCTGGAAGGGCGCGGCGAGTCAACGATTGCGGTGTCATGCACCGCGCGTATTCAACGGTACACGGAGCCGAAATACTCACCGGTCCATCCGGGCTCGAGATCGTCCCCGAACACTGCGCCAGGAGACTGACGTGGTCGTAGACCGGATTGCGTACGAACCACGACGCTTGATCTGTTGCCACTATCTCCAGATCCACGTCGAAAACGTCGTATCTCCCGTTGACACGGAAATTCGGATAGTTGTTCTCGATGATCAGATTGTCACCGAAGGCAATTCGCGAACCGTCTTCTTCGAAAGCGCACTCGTCGTCGGCGTCGTACGCCCGATAGAAGTAGTGCCCGGGCGCAGCGGTGGAACTCAGCACGGTTGCGGTGTTTCGCGCGTCGGGTGCAGCGAGATAGTCGTTGTCGAAGACCACCGTCCCGGTGGCGCCGATCAACGTCATGGTGTTGAGATAGCGAAAAGGCCCTGGCAACTCGGGAACGAAAATCCCGTAGTGCGTCCAGGCAAATTTTCGCGACGCAAGATGCGGGCGCATCATCTCCGGTCGATCGAACGGGCGTACCGATTCGGCCATCCGTTTGTCGATCAGCGGAAGAGCGCCGTCCAGCAATGCCCGAACCGCGGGTCGCCACCACCGCCGCGAGCGGGTGGTGGCGGCAGTGCGGAAACGATCAACAGTTTGTCCGGTCACGACCCCAAGTTAATGTAACCAACCGTAACAAACAAGTGTCGGAATTTCCTCGGTGACCTCACACCTTGAACACCCGCGCCCTGCGCCGGCGGCGAATAACATGTGAAGAATCCGCGCACCGGAACCGGTGGGGAGAGAGGGCGCAACAATGCAGCGTGAAGAGTCGTCGTTCACAGGAGTGTCCGGCACCAAGATCGTCTACGACGTGTGGACGCCGGACCGCGACCCCACCGGCATCCTTGTCCTGTGCCACGGACTCGGCGAACATGCTCGGCGCTACGACCATGTGGCTGCGAGACTGGGTGAACTCGGCCTGGTCGTATACGCGCCTGATCATCGCGGGCACGGACGTTCCGGCGGTAAGCGTGTTCACCTCAAGGAGTTCTCCGACTTCACCGATGACGTCAACACCCTGTTCGGTATCGCTACCGCCGCCTATCCCGGCAAGGACAAGTTCCTTCTGGGGCACAGCATGGGCGGCGCGATCGCGCTCTCGTACGCCCTCGATCATCAGGCCGACCTCACAGCACTCGCGCTTTCCGGACCCGCTGTGATCATCGCAACCGGCACTCCGAAGATCGTGATGCAGGTAGGCAAGTTCCTGGGCAAATACCTCCCCGATGTGCCCGTCGAGAACCTGGAAGCTGCTGCAGTATCGCGCGATCAGAAGGTCGTCGACAAGTACAACGCCGACCCGTTGGTGCACCACGGCAAGGTTCCCGCCGGTATTGCGCGCGGAATGATCACCGCTGCGGAAAGCTTCCCGGCGCGCCTCCCCTCACTCACCATTCCGGTTCTGCTGCAGCATGGTTCGGCAGATCGATTGACCGACCCGGCCGGCAGCAAGCTGGTTGCGGACCTCGCCGGCTCCCCGGATGTGACACTGAAGGTCTATGACGGCTTGTATCACGAAATCTTCAACGAGCCTGAGCAGGAAGAAGTTCTCAACGATCTTGTCGAGTGGTTGCGTCCTCGCGTCACTGGAGCGTAGTTCGATGGCAGCGTGCGGGATCCTCTTGGCCGCAGGCGGAGGATCCCGCATGGGCACACCCAAGGCTTTGAAGTTCGACGCCGACGGTCGATCATGGCTACGCCGCGGTGTGTCCACTCTCCGCGATGCGGGCTGCTCCCCGGTGATCGTGGTGCTCGGAGCACAAGCAGCCGACGCCGCAGCACTGCTGCCGCCTGATTCCGCGGATATCCTTGTGGTGGAATCGGACTGGCAGAAGGGTATGAGTGAATCACTTCGCGCGGGCCTGGCGGCGGCACAAAACGTCGATGCCCCAGCCGCCGTCATCACTCTTGTCGATCTACCCGACCTCGACGTCGAGACAATATCTCGAGCGATCGGTCCGACGCCTGTTCCGTCAGATACCCTGCGGCGCGCCGTATTTCACGGCACCCCAGGACATCCTGTCATCATCGGCCGCGATCACTGGCCGGCACTGATCGCTTCCCTGGCCGGCGACAGCGGCGCCAACGGCTATCTGCGCGCGCACCACGCCGATCAAGTGGAGTGCTCGGATCTGAGCACCGGCCGAGACGTCGACTACCCGCAGGCCTGAATCATGCGCTGATCTGGCGCTTCGACGCCAAGGTCCGTTCCAGGAACACGATACTCAGATCAACGATCGTGCGCCCTTCGCGCAGCGCCTTTCCGATTACCGGGAAGGCGTGGATCTGCCCACTCCAGATGTGGGTTTCGACGGTTTGCTGTGCCTTGATGAAGTTTTCGGTCATTATCTCGACGTCCGGGCGCATCAGTTCGTACTCGGCGCACACCAGGAACGAGGGCGCAAGCAACTTGGGGTCGGCATTGATCGGAGACTGCTCACCGACAATGTTGTCCGGCCCGTTCAACCAACGGTCCTTCAGTTTCTCGACCTGTGACATCGGCAGGTACGCATCGCGTTTCATGAAATCGGGATCGTGCTCCTCGAGGTCGACGTTGAGGAGCGGCGAATAGCCGATAACGGCGGCCGGGCGCGTGATTCCTCGCAGCGCGGCTATCTCGGCGACTTTCATTGCCAGATAGCCGCCTGCCGAATCACCGGCAACCACAATCTTGTTCGGATCTTCCGCGGTCTCCAACAATGCCGTGTATGCGGCCATCGCATCGACCACAGACGTGCCGATCGATCCTTCCGGCAACTGCCGGTACCGAACGGAGATCACCGGGACACCGGCTTTGGCGGACAGCAGGCCACACAGTGCTCGGTGGGTGGCAAGTCCGCAGAAGATGAATCCACCGCCGTGGAAGTAGAGAATGGTGGCTCCCGCGAGCGCACCGGTAGCGCGGCGCGGGTGCGTCACCTTCTCACAGGGAACCCCGCCCATCGTCAGCGGTTCGATGTCGAGATTCTTGGGCTTGGGGAGGCGATCGGCAAGCGCGTCGAGCTTTTCGAGTTGCCGGATCCCGCGGTCGCTGGTCGGCCAGTAGGTGAATGCGGGCTTCACAAATGTCCTGGTGACAGCAAAGATGAACCGTGCGCGCGGGCTCACGTTCCAATGCCATACCGTCGAATCTCGCGTCCGCATAGCGTCCTCCCAGGTCAAGATATTTTGTGTATCAGAGTTACACATACCTCGACTGAACGATAACCGACGGCAATTCCGCAGAACAGGCTGGCGCCCGAAACTCAGTAGCCGATCTCTTCGAGCTGCCGCAGAATGTCCTCCACTATCTCGACTGGACTGCCACCGACGTCGATGATGATCGCTTGTTCGTCCGAGTCGATCGGCTCGAGCGTGGAGATCTGCGAGTCCAGCAGTGATGGCGGCATGTAGTGATCGAGGCGCGCAGTGAGCCGCTGGCCGATCTGAGCGCGTGAACCGGCGAGGTGAACGAACACCACGTTCTCGCCCCGCAGAATGTCGCGATAGCTGCGCTTGAGAGCCGAGCACGTGACAATGCCTGGTCGTCCGGCATCGGTGTGCTGCGTGATCCACTGT
The DNA here is from genome assembly GCF_042790355.1 of Rhodococcus sp. NPDC056743. Taxonomy (NCBI): domain Bacteria; kingdom Bacillati; phylum Actinomycetota; class Actinomycetes; order Mycobacteriales; family Nocardiaceae; genus Rhodococcus; species Rhodococcus sp. NPDC056743. The sequence continues at coordinate 289,125 of NZ_JBHTZI010000002.1, forward strand.
GCGATCTTGGCCAACCACGGCCAGCGGTCGTCGTCGTTCAACGGATGACCGGTTGCCATCTTCTCGATATTGGCCTGTGGGTGAAGATCGTCGCCCTCCTGGAGATCCCAGCCCATCGCGCCGGCGATCATTCCGCCGACAGTCGATTTCCCGGAGCCCGAGACACCCATCACGACAAGCACGGGGTTCTTCTGTGCTGCTTTTTCAGTCATGTCCAGCCCCTAGATAAATGCGCTCAGGACAAGGACACCGGCAAGTCCGGACACCGAGATGATGCACTCCATCACCGTCCACGTCTTGAGGTTCTGCACAACGGTGACGCCGAGATATTCCTTGACCAACCAGAATCCTGCGTCGTTGACGTGTGAAAGGAAGAGCGAACCCGCGCCGATTGCCAGCACCATCAACGAAACGTGAGTGGATGAAAGCTCGGCGGCAACGGGAGCCAGGATTCCGGACGCCGTGACCGTCGCCACCGTTGCCGAACCTGTTGCGACACGGATCAATACAGCGACCAGCCAGGCCAGGAAGAGCACCGGCAAGCTGCTGCCCTTGATCGCGTCGGCAATCACGTCGGCGATACCGGTGTCGATAAGCACCTGCTTGAATCCGCCACCGGCACCGACGATCAGCAGGATGCCGGCAATAGGCGGCAGTGAACTCTCGAGCGACTTCGAAATGGCCTTGCGATCCATTCCGCCGCCGCGCCCGAGCAGCACCATGCCGACCAGAACCGCGAGTCCCAAAGCAACCACCGGGGTTCCGAGGAAGTCGAGTATCGATTTGGGGAGCGATTCGGAATCAGGGGCAATGACCTCAGCCAAAGCCTTACCGAGCATGAGCACCACGGGAAGCATGATCGATGCAAGAGTGGCCGCAAAGCTGGGGCGCTGCGCCTTCTCCTCTTCGCCCCGATCCTCGCCTGTGACAAAGAGATCGGGAACTTTGACGTCGACCCAGCGGGCCGCGATCTTGCCGAAGACCGGGCCGGCCAAGATCACCGTCGGGATGGCAACGAGTACACCAAGTGCCAAGGTCAGACCGAGGTTGGCGTTCAACGCGGAAACGGCTACCAGCGGACCGGGGTGCGGCGGAACCAGACCGTGCATCGCGGAGAGGCCCGCGAGGGTGGGAATCGCGATACGAATCAAGGACTGCCCGGACCGACGAGCCACCAGAATGATGACGGGCATCAGCAGGACGAGGCCGATCTCGAAGAACATCGGCAGACCGATGACGGCGCCCACCAGAGCCATCGTCCACGGCAACGCCCGGTCACTGGATCGGCTGACGAGGGTGTCCACGACGCGATCAGCACCGCCGGAGTCGGCCAGCAGTTTGCCGAACATGGCACCGAAACCGATAAGGATGCCGACGCCGCCCATCGTCGAGCCGAACCCTGTTGCGAAGGCCGCAACGGACTCGGCCGAACCGAGCCCGGCAGCCAGTCCGACACCCACGGCTCCGATCGACAGAGCAAGGAAGGGGTGCAGATCGAGCCAGGTGATGAGCGCGATGATCACGGCGACGCCCGCGACGGCGGCGATGATCAGTCGAGCATCGCTTCCAGCTGGGACGACCTCGGCCGCCAACAGTGCTGTGGTGTGCATAGGGACTCCAGTCCAACGAGTGATGGAGGTCACTGTTCCTTAATTAACCTACAATTTCAAGACTCGACACTAATTTGTAGTATTTATCGGACTTTCATCGGGCTTAATCCATACACATGGGACGATCTACGCATGGCCACACTTCCGTTTCAGCAACTGCACGACTCGATGCTGGAACAACTGGGTCAAGACATCGTCAGTGGCACCCTCGGACCGGGCACCACTATCTCCGCGGATGAGGTCGCCACCCGCTACGACGTATCCCGCACGGTCATCCGGGAAGTGGTGCGAGTACTCGAATCACTCGGCCTCGCCTCGGTGCGTCGACGGGTCGGAATCACGATCCTCGGATCGGAGCATTGGAATGCTCTCGATCCCCATGTCATCCGCTGGCAGCTGGCCGGCCCCGGCCGGTTCGAGCAACTGTCGATCCTCAGCGAACTACGCTCGGGGATCGAACCGTTGGCCGCTCGTTTGGCTGCTACCCGGGCCACTCCGCAGCAGTGCGGCGCGCTCACTGCGGCCGTGATCGGAATGTCAGCTACCTCACGCTCCGCCGATACCGACGCCTATCTGGGACACGATTCGGACTTTCATCGCACTCTGCTCGCCGCGTCCGGAAACCCGATGTTGCGCGCGATGTCGCAGATTGTCGTCGAGATCCTCGAGGGTAGAACTCGCCACTCGCTGATGCCCCACGAAGCCGATCCGGAAGCGATTCACCTGCACGGAGTGGTCGCGTCGGCAATTCAGTCCGGTGACGCGGAGGCCGCTGAAGCCGCGATGCGATCGATAGTCGCGGAGTCCGCCGACGCCGTCGAAACCATGCGCACGTCTCCCCCGCTGTAGTTCGAACCACAGACTCTGCTGATTTGCTCCGCAACCGCTCCGCAAGTGGAACGCTTGGAACCATGACATCACTCGCCACGCCCGAGAGCACACTCTGATGGCCCGCCCGGTACGCGTCGTTGTTCTCGGCGCCGGATCCTGGGGAACCACGGTTGCCGGGCTGGCCGCCCGCAACACACCCACCTTGCTGTGGGCGCGCAGCTCCGATACCGCTGACGAGATCAACTCCCAGCGCACCAACAGCAGGTACCTCGGCGAACGCAGGCTTCCGAAGGGCCTGAAAGCAACGGACGATCTGGTTCAGGCAGCCCGCGAGGCCGACGTCCTGGTCTGTGGCGTTCCGTCACACGCCGTGCGATCCACACTCGCCGAGATCTCCAACGAGGTTCGTGCGTGGGTTCCGATCCTGTCCCTCGCCAAGGGCCTGGAGCCCGGGACTCGCCAGCGACCCACCGAAGTGATTGCCGAGTGCCTGCCCGGGCATCCCGTCGGGCTTCTGGCCGGACCCAATATCGCCAAGGAGATTGTCGACGGCATGGCCGCCGCCTCCGTTGTCGCGACGCAGGACGACCGCGTTGCCGCAGCCCTGCAGCCGCTCTTTGCGTCGTCGGTGTTCCGCGTCTACCGCAACACCGACGTTCTGGGCTGTGAACTCGGCGGCGTCCTCAAGAACATCGTCGCGATTGCGTCCGGGATGGCTGACGGTCTGGGCGTCGGCGACAACACCCGCGCCATGGTGTTGGCTCGTGGACTCGCAGAGATGACGCGAATGGGCGAAGCGATGGGCGCCAATCCGCGAACGTTTGCCGGCTTGACCGGTGTCGGCGATTTGATTGCCACCTGCATGGCTCCCACCTCCCGCAACCGCCGAGTGGGCGAAGCGCTCGCACAGGGACTGACGGTCGAGGAAGCCGTAGAGAAGCTGGGGCAGGTTGCCGAAGGCGTGAAGACTGCGCCGACGGTCATGGCCCTGGCCCGCGAGTACGGCGTGGACATGCCTATTGCGGCGGAGGTCGAGGCCGTCATCGCCGGTCGTCAGAGCGCCAACGACGCTTACCGAGGCCTGCAGAAGGTAGCCGCGGGCGACGAGGAAGACATCGCGTGATGAATATCTACAGGTATCTAGTCTGCTTGCTAGATACCTGTAGATAAGTCAATCGACGCTCACGCACCCACCGGGCGCAGGATCCACCAACCACCGACAGCCAGCACACCCACGGTCACCACGAAGAACAAGCCAACCCACACGATCGCGGGTATCGGCGAGAGTCTGGCCAGTTGATCGGCGTCGGAATCCGGCGCGCCGCCGCGACGACTGCGCTGACGCTGCAGTTCCACAACAGGGCGAGGTCCGGCAAACAGCAGGAAGAGTGTCAAGAAGTATGCGGCGGCTACCTGCAGTTCCGCCGTTCCCCACCACACGAGAGCAAACAGCGCTGCCCCGACAACAGCTAGCGAGAACACTCCGTACAGATTGCGGATCAACACCATCATCACCGCAACAACAAACAGTCCGATCCACAACACCAGCACAGCCCGTTGCGCACCCAGCAAGGCAGCCGCTCCCAGTCCGAGAATCGACGGGCCCACGTAGCCTGCGAACGTCATCACGATGACGCCGAATCCGGTCGGCTTACCCGACGAGATGGCAACTCCCGATGTATCCGAGTGCAGCCGAAGACCTTTCAACCGTCGACCGACCAGAACGGCAACAATGAGGTGAGCACCCTCGTGAGCAATGGTCACGACATTGCGGGCAACCCGCCACAGGTGTGGTTCGAGGACAATCACCACAGCAACAAGTGCGGCCAGTGGAACCACCCAGGTTTGCGGGGCAGGACTGATCGCCGTAACCCGATCCCAGGCCGTCTCGAGCGCGTTCACTCTGCCTGCCCACGCAAGTAGCGGCCGAAGTGCGGCACCGTGAATCCGATCGACCCGCGCTCCGCGGAGTAGATCAGGCCTTTCTTGATCAGTCCGTCACGCGCCGGCGACAACGACGCGGGCTTGCGTCCGAGTTCCACCGCGATCGCCGCCGTCGCTACCGGGCCGTCGTCACCGGACAGGTCCGCCATGGCGCGCATGTACTCCCGCTCTGCCGGAGTTGCTCTCTCATACCGTGATCCGAAGAACCCGACCGCCAATTCCTCTTCGGCCGTCGGAGCACCTACCCGCACATCATCTTTCGTGATCGGACTCGACGCAGCCACATCCCACGTGGCTTTTCCGTAGGCCTGCACAAAATACGGATAGCCGTCCGCCGCGTCGTACAGAGCGTCGAGCGCTGCGTCCGTGAACTCGACGTCCTCACGCGCAGCGGGTGCGATCAACGCCTGGTCCGCTGCACCGCGTTCGAGTCGATCGATCCGGTGGTAGCTGAACAGCCGCTCCGAGTAGCTTTTCGACGCGGACAGCACCGCAGGAAGGTGCGGGAGACCTGCTCCCACCACGATCAAAGGCGCTGCATCCTGACTCAATTCGTGGCAAGCACCACAGATCGCCGATACGTCCGCCGCACCGAGGTCTTGCATTTCGTCGATGAAAATCGCGATACCGACACCGACGTCCCGCGCCAGCGACGACGCATCCATCAGCAGTTCGACCAAGTCGATTTCGATGTCACCACTGTCCGCCCGACCCTTCAGGGCCGGCGCGTCTATGCCGGGTTGCCACCGCTCACGCATCCCCTTGTCTGCCGTCGCCCGGAGCGCAAACGATTTCAGGACACCGAGAAACTGCTCGACCCGCTCGGGATCGCGGTGCGAGACAGCAATCTCCCGGACGGCCATATGCAGGGCGGACGACAGTGGGCGTCGTAGGTCTTGATCTGGGCGAGCCTCGATCTTGCCGGTCCCCCAACTCTTCGAGATTGCCGCCGACCGAAGCTGATTCAGCAGCACGGTCTTCCCTACACCGCGGAGCCCGGTCAGGACAACACTGCGTTCGGGCCGTCCGCGTGCGATGCGCTCGAGCACGACGTCGAACGCGTCAATCTGCTTGTCTCGACCGGCCAGTTCCGGCGGCCGTTGGCCGGCGCCAGGGGCATACGGATTTCGTACGGGATCCATGCCCATCGACGGTACAAGTCGACTAGCCGAATATGCCGATATCTAGCGCGTGTCCTAGAGAGAACTAGGAATAACTACCGACATACGCGAGCGGTTCGGATTTCAGCGATTCGGTGAGCAGGGTCTGCCAAGAACCGCAATGGCAGCGCCGGTAGGTGACCGTCCCTTCACTGGTCCGATGGCGCGATTCGATTTCCCACCGGTGGATGCACCTGACACTGGCACGTTCTGTTTTCTTCATACGACAACCATGATGTAATGGCATTATGCATCTCAACCCTTACGGGGAATATGCGGTGACTTTGGCGGCCGACCTGGCCAATCGCCATCCCCGGACACTCGACGAACTCGTCGAACGCTGCGTCGACGCCGGCATCATTCTCGATTTCCCCATCGCCGAGAAGGACCTGGGCGAGACGCTCGACCTTCTGACCGAGTGGTCGAAAATCGTCGACCTCACCGACGAGGAGGGCCGGGCCGAACTGGTGAACGTCATGTTGGAGCAAGCGTCGGCCTACCCCCGCATGACCAATCACGCGGGAGACGGCTGGCATCTGCATTACCGCGATCCGCAGCAGTCGCTTGCCGAGGTCTTGAAAGCCCTGTTCTCGGTGGGGACGGCACTACACCTCGTGGGCCGCGGAATGCACCGCCTCGGGCGATGTTCCCTCGACGAGTGCACCAATATCTACGCAGACACCTCACGCAACGGCAGACAACGGTACTGCTCCCCCACCTGTTCGAATCGAGACGCGGTACGACGCCATCGCGCGCGAAACTGAGCTGCTACGAGGTAGGTACGACTACATCGATGCCCGAACCACCCTGGAAATCGAAGCTCCCGAGATTGGTGCCGAGGCTCTCGCTGTTGCTTCCGGTATTGACGGTGCTGCCGTTGCCGCTACCCGAGCTACTACCGGTCGAGATCTGCTCCCACGCATCGATGAGATCGTTGAGACTCTCGAATCCGAGACCCTCCAGAGAACCTGAGACACTTCCCGTTCCCAGACCCTCGAAAAATCCACCGACAACAACAACCTCAGGCAAGCTTATCGCCGGAAGTGTTGTGATCGGCGGAATGAGACTCGGAATGAACACGCAGGCACCGACAACAGCGTAGACACCGTTGGGGATATCCGTGACGGTCTTGGTCAGGTCTCGCTGCGGAAGGACACCGAACAGGTCGCCGATGTTCGTAACCTGCGGATAGACAAGGACACCGGGATCGAGCAACGACGCCGGGTCACTGACGATGGCAGGCAGATTCTTGATATCCACAATCGCCGGCGTGCAGTTGATCAGGCTCAGTCGCGGATTCGGATTCGTGATGGTGAACGTGATGCTGTTTCCGGACACACTCACCGAGAGCGGGGGCGGCAACACAACCCGCTCCGCAGACGCAGTAGCCGGAGCCAAGAATGACATTCCGATCGCAGTAGCGGACGCCAGTGCAATCCCGCCGAGAATCCTGGTGAATCCACGTGTGGCCATAATCTTCTCCGCTCAGCTGCCGAATAGTCCTGTGAGACTACCGGTATTGATGCCGCTGAGGGGACCGCCGACGACAACCACCGTGGGAGTTCCGATCGTCGGGGTGAATCCACTGCCGTCGAGGATGTCGACGCATCCGCCGATTACAGCGTACGTACCGTCCGGAAGAGGCGCGGTCGTAGTGACGGTACCTCCCATTCCAACACCCCACAGCGAAGAGGGATTCGAAACATCCGGGTAAACAACAACATTCGGATCGAGCAGCTTACCGGGGTTCTCGGCGACCGCCGCCGCGTCAGCCACGTTCAGCACAAATGCCTGGCACCACGAGGTGATCGACGTGTTTGTATTGTGCACCGTCAACGTCAGATCGTTGCCGGCAACCGAGTACGACACGTCGGGTGCGGCGGTTGCCGCCGACGCGACTGCCGGGTTGATCAGTACCGCGCCGCCGACCGCTGCCGCTCCAACAGCGACGGTCCCGACCAGTCGACGGACTGCACTTCGGCTCTGCGTCAGCATTGACTTCCCTCTCGATCATGTTCCACGACAACCAGCACAGGGTAGGGCCACCCGTGCCGCCAGGGTCGTTCGAATCGCCGAGGTCGAAGCCAACGAAGGAAGACTCAGGACCAATGTCCCGCCCGGAGTTACACCCGAGTCCCCGCTCCGCCCCGAACCAGACCACGACGCTCGAGGATGGGACGAACTCCCTCACCGAACTGGTAGGTCTCCTCGAGATGCGGATAGCCCGACAAGATGAAGTGGTCCAACCCGATTGCCGCGTACTCCGCGATTCTGTCCGCAACTTCCTCGTGTGAGCCGACCAGAGCGGTACCAGCACCACCGCGCACCAATCCGACTCCCGTCCACAGGTTGGGCGCAATTTCCAGCGATCGAGCACCGATACCTTCTCGGTACGCGGATCCACCGCCGTGCAATTCGTTCATCAGGCGCTGGCCCTCGGAATTCGACCGCGCAAGGTTCGCTTGCGCACGTTCCACTGTCGCGGGATCCAGCGCGCCGAGCAGGCGATCGGCCTCGGCCCAGGCTTCTTCGCTCGTGTCACGACTGATGACGTGCAAGCGAATTCCGTAGTCGAGTCGCCGTCCCTGAATCTCCGCCAAGTCCCTGATCCACGCAATTTTCGCGGCAACAGCAGCAGGTGTTTCGCCCCAGGTGAGGTAGGTATCGGCAAAGCGCGAAGCGACGGTTCCCGCGGCCGGTGACGATCCACCGAAGAAGACGGGCGGAACCGGATCAGGAAGGCGGTGCAGCTCAGCATTTTCCACGCTGACGTACTCGCCGGAAAAGTCGACCGGGCCGTTACCTGCCCACAGCTGACGGACGACGTCGAGGTACTCGCCACAACGCGCGTAGCGCTGATTCTTGTCCAGGAAGTCGCCGAACGTCCGCTGCTCGTAGTCCTCGCCGCCGGTCACGACGTTCAGGAGCAACCGCCCGCCGGATTGCCACTGAAATGTTGCTGCCATCTGAGCTGCCAACGTCGGACTCGTCAGGCCGGGCCGCAGAGCGACGAGGAATTTGAGGGTTTCGGTGGTGTCGATCATCATCGCCGTCGTCAGCCAGGCATCCTCGCACCAGGCGCCCGTAGGAGTGAGGACGGCCTCGAAGCCGTTGGCCTCGGCCGCCGCACCGATCTGGTTGAGGTACTTCAGCGTTGCCGGTCGATCTCCGGACATACCGCTGCCGTGGCCACCGGCCATCAGATTGCGGGAATCGCCATAGGTGGGCAGGTACCAATGGAAACGCAAGGACATGGCAATTCCTTCGGATCGACATCAACAAGCAGGGGCAAACACTTCATTAGACCGTTCGAATGCCCCCGCCGACAGGGTTGAAATCACGAGGATTCTTATCTCCAGCGACGGCACACATAAACATATTCACTAATCTTGCAAATCTTCTAGATATCAATAGAAATTACGGACAAGGCAAATTTTCCGATACGCCACCGCATCGGATACATCAATGTATCGTTTGGGACACCAGCATCAAGGAGGTACGGATGACGGACGTAGACACCTCCCCCACGAAACGTGTCACAAAACGTCGAGGTCAAACGCGGCAGCGACTGCTCGACGCCGCGGCCGACGTTTTTGGCGACCAGGGATTCGGGCACGCAACCGTCGAGCAGATCTGCGAACGAGGCGGGTACTCACGTGGCGCCTTCTACTCCAACTTCGACTCCCTCGATCAACTGTTCTTTGCCATGTGGGAACAAAGGTCCGCGGCGATGCTCGCCGATCTCAGGTCTGCCACGGCCACAATTACCACCGACTCCCTCGATATGACCGCCGTCGTCGCACGCATTGTTTCCGTGGTCCCGGTTGACCCCCAGTGGTATCGAATCAATGCCGAGTTCACAGCGCACGCACTCCGCAACGACGCACTGCGAACCGCATTGGCCGACCGCGAAGACGCGATACTCCACACTCTGCTTCCCCTTGTCGAGTCCGCACTCGACGGCGTCGCACGGCGCATCGTGGGAGACCCGACCGCATTGGGCCGCGCCCTCGTCGCCGTTCACGACGGCACCAGCGTGCAATGCCTGGTCGATCCCGACACCGACGCTGCGTTTGCCCTCCGCCGAGACATCTTTACTCGAATCCTGCTGTCCTACACCGAACCAATCCCGCCCCACCCATCATCAGAGGAGTTCTCATGAGCGAACATGCTGACGTCATCGTTGTCGGGGCCGGACTTGCCGGCCTCGTCGCCACGTACGAACTGACCCGGGCGGGACGCAAAGTCCTTGTCGTGGAACAGGAAAATGCAGCCAACCTCGGCGCTCAGGCGTTCTGGTCACTCGGCGGACTGTTCCTCGTCAACAGTCCGGAACAACGCCGACTCGGCATCAAGGACTCGCTCGACCTCGCCATGCAGGACTGGATGGGTACCGCGGCCTTCGACCGTGATCGCGAAGACCACTGGCCCCGGCAATGGGCCAAGGCGTACGTCGAATTCGCGGCCGGCGACAAGCGCCAGTACCTGCATGATCTGGGGCTTCGCCTGATGCCCAACGTCGGCTGGGCCGAACGCGGGCGCGGAATGGCTCTCGGGCACGGTAATTCGGTACCGCGATTCCACTTGACGTGGGGAACTGGCCCCGGAGTCGTCGATGTCTTTCTGACCAAGGTCATTGCCGCCCAGAAACGGGGACTGGTCACGTTCAAGCACCGCCATCAGGTAGACCAACTGGTCGTCACCGACGGTGCTGTCACCGGCGTTCGGGGTACCGTTCTCGAACCTTCCAATACCCTTCGTGGAGTAGAAAGTTCCCGTACGGCGGTCGGCGAATTCGAATTCGCCGCGCAGGCAGTTGTTGTCACCTCCGGTGGCATCGGCGGCAATTACGAACTGGTGAAGAAGAATTGGCCCGAGCGTCTCGGCAAGGCTCCCGATCACATGCTCACGGGCGTACCGGCCCACGTCGACGGCCGTATGCTCGAGATCACCGAATCGGCCGGCGGTAACATCGTCAACCGCGACCGTATGTGGCACTACACAGAAGGAATCCAGAACTGGAACCCCATCTGGCCGAACCACGGAATCCGCATCATCCCCGGCCCGTCGTCGATGTGGTTCGATGCCACCGGAAAACGCTTGCCGGTACCGAACTTTCCCGGTTTCGACACGATGGGAACCTTCAAGTACATCCTCGACAGCGGTCACGAGTACACGTGGTTCATTCTCGATCAGAAAATCATCGAGAAGGAATTTGCGCTCTCCGGTTCGGAACAGAATCCGGACTTCACCAATCGGGATTTCAAGCTCCTCCTCGAACGCATCAAGAAGGGTGCACCCGGCCCCGTCGAAGCATTCAAGCAGAAGGGCGCGGACTTCGTGGTGCGCAACAACCTTCGCGACCTGGTCGACGGCATGAATGCCCTGACCGATACACCGCTACTCGATTTCGAGGACATCGAGCGCGAAATGATCGCCCGCGACCGCGAGGTGGACAACAAGTACAGCAAGGATTTCCAGGTCACCGCCATCCACGGTGCCCGTAATCTGCTGGCCGACAAAATCGTGCGCGTTGTTGCGCCACACAAGATTCTGGACCCGAAGAACGGCCCCCTGATCGCAGTCCGATTGCACCTGCTCACCCGAAAGACCCTCGGCGGCCTGGAAACCAACTTGGATTCGCAGGTCATCAAGGCCGACGGCAGCGTCTTCGACGGGCTCTACGCAGCGGGCGAAGTTGCCGGCTTCGGCGGTGGTGGTGTCCACGGGTACAGCGCTCTGGAGGGAACCTTCCTCGGCGGCTGTATCTTCTCGGGCCGCGCGGCAGGCCGCGCGCTGGCGCGAGACCTGTAGCGAACTGGTTTCACCGGCTCCGAGATCGTACGGTCTCGGAGCCGGCGCTCTACAGCGATGTCCCGAACAGCATTCCGAGTAGATACGTTGCCGCCGCGGCGCCGTAACCGATCGCGAGTTGGCGTAGAGCCCGCTTGAAAGGCGGACCACCGGAGAGCAGTCCCACGACAACGCCGGTGCTCAGCAGGGCAATACCCACCAGCACCGAAGCCACGATCAGCGCCGTCACACCTTCCAGCCCGAACAGGTACGGCAAGACGGGAATGATTGCGCCGGAAGCAAAGAAACAGAAGCTGGCGGCTGCAGCCCCCAATCCGGTGCCAACAGACTCGTGCGCGTCTTCAACTTCCGCTATACCGAAGTTGTTGTGCTTCAACACCTCCGCCGCTCTCACTTCGGCTTCCTCTGCCGTCATGCCGCGAGCCCGATACACCAGGGCCAACTCGTTGGCATCGACGTCGAGCAATCCGACGGCGTCGCGCGCGTCGGTCCCCGGAGTGGATGCCTCCAGCAATTCGCGTTGCGAGCGGACCGAAACATATTCACCGGCACCCATCGACAGTGCGCCGGCAAGTAACCCGGCCATCCCGGTAAGCAACACGATCTGATTCGAGACGCCGCTGCCACTGATACCGAGAACCAGGGCCAAGTTACTCACCAGACCGTCGTTTGCACCGAACACTGCTGCACGAAAGGTCCCCGACAGCCGATTGCGCCCGCGAGTCGCCAGCGCACGCACCACTTCCTCGTGAATCTTTTCGTCGGCCCCCATCGAGGCAGTTGCATCAGCGTCGTTCGGGTACGGCGATCTGGTCTCCGCACGTTGAGCGAGCGCAAGAACGAAGACCGAGCCGAATCGTCGGGCGAGGAATCCGAGGATACGAGTGCGTATGTCGCCGGGAATCGGCTTACCGACATGGTCGCCGAGGAGGGCACGCCAGTGCGCTTCATGCCGGCCCTCCGCTTCGGCGAGTGCGAGGAGGATCTCGCGTTCCTCGCCGGTTCGCCGACCTGCGAGGTCGCGATACACAGCGGCTTCGGCCTTTTCGTCGGCAAGATAGCGTCGCCAACGCTTGATGTCACGTGGGTCGGGGTCAGGCCTGGCATCCGGAACTGTCGGCATCGAATCTCCTCACGTTCGGCGGGTGAAGTAGCGCACTCACTTGCCGCATTCCCGCACATCCCAGCCCAGATTCGGATATACCGGACACACATGTCGGCTGGCCGGAGGAACGAACCATGAATCCCACAGTAATACGTCGGATCGTCGTCCTCGCGGCACCGCTGATGGCAATTGCCCTCGTCAGCGGTTGCGGATCCGACAGTTCGGACACGGCCAGCAGCACTACCGTTTCCCCCACTACCTCAGCGCTGCCCACGTCCGCAGCGCCCGGCCCGGGTCCGGCAACAACAACACACGCAACGCACTCGGCTGCATCAAGCACACAGGTCAGTCCTGAGAACTGCACGGTTGCAGAACTGAGCGTGACCCTTGGACAGGCAAGCGGCGCCGCCGGTTCCACCGAACTACCGGTGGTCTTCACCAACACCAGCACGCGAACCTGCACCATCGACGGTTTCCCCGGCGTTTCCTACGTAACCGGCGCCGACGGTAATGAAGTGGGCGCAGCCGCAACGCGAACGGGAACCGGATCTGCGGTCTCCCTTACGCCGGGTTCCACCGGAACCGCCTTGGTTCGCGCCACCAACGTCGAGAACTATCCGGCCGACCAGTGCGGTGTCACCGACGTCGCCGGGCTACGCGTGTATCCGCCCAACTCCTACGATGCGGTGTTCCTCCCCTACCCCACCAAAGGTTGCTCGATGACCGGCGCGAACATCAATCAGCTGAGCGTCGCACCGGTCACCGGCTGATTTCTACGGCTTGAGGCGTCGCAGACCCCACAGTGCCGGAATCAAGAACAGCCCCGAAAGAACTAGTGTCAGAGCCGCTTCCGTCACCTGAAAACGTCGGAACTGATCGGCGGAGTGGTAACGGATCTCACGATGGTCGACGCCTTGTCCTTCCAGGCATAACTCCAACTCCCGGTCCTGCTTCGCCTCCAGTTCATCTATCCGGAGCGAGTACTCGGCACCTGTCTCCTCAGGAAGCTGGTCGTATGGGTTCTGGTCGCCCGATCCACTCCACGTGCACTCGTCGTAGCGAACGTCCACGAAATTGCCGCGAATATCGACATATCCCTCGTCGATGTCCCAATTCACTCCGGGAAAAGAGCCACCCTCCATAGCCGCGTAGGTAACTGACCCATTGACGGGAGATGCGTCGACACTCAACGGCGCGTAGTGGGGCCTGGCGACAAATTGAAACAGTGCCAGAACGGTGACTACACCGGCCATCGTCAGCGCCATTGCCCCGATCGAACTCCGCACCAGCAAGGCAAGAGCCGCCCCGAGCACCAACGCCATGAATGTGTAAGCGCCCAAGGCCAATCCACTGGACTGAAACAATGGATAGGTCAAGTTCGAGTGGTACGGGGACATCGAACGGCCAACAACCATTGCGTAATTACGGCCTTCGCCTGGTATTCGGGTCCACTCGAGCACAAAGCCAAGCAACATCGCAGCAGCAGTCACCGGTACAAAAACCACTAGTACTCTGCTCCAGAACCAGCGCATGCGGCTCACGGATTGAGTTAGCCCCAGAACATGCGTGCGCTGCTCGATATCGCGAGAGAAGACCGTCACGCCAACCAGCGCCCCTAGGAGCACCGGCAGCATCGTCGCGATCATTGTCACTGCAGTGAGCGTCGTTGCGGCCAGACAGACGGAACCGACGTCAGCACCGAAACATCCAATTGACCCGAAAGCTTCAGCATAAAGATCGTGTTTGACCACAATCCCACTGACTAGTGCTGCGAGAGATAGCGCTGCAATGATTCCCAAGGAGACTACAAGCGACGTCCGATGATGACGCCAGGTTACCCAGATCATGCCGGCACCTTCGCTTCCGCGCTCAAATGCCCGAGCACCAGATCGTCCAGAGTTGCATCGTCGAGCGTCCAGCCCGGTCGTTCCTTCGGCCGACGACCCTCGACGAGATGTGAATTCCGACGGAGTCCCCGATCCGTGTGGACAACAGTGCCGACACCTATCACGTCCGCCGGATCGCCGTCTCCAACCAATACGTAATGGGCAGAAACTAATTCATCCAGAGATCCGGAGAGTCGAGCATTTCCGTTGCCGAGAAGAAGCAACCTGTCCGAGACGTCGGCCAATTCGGAAATGATGTGCGAGGACAGCAATACCGTGGTGCCGTATTCAGCGACATCTTCGAGGAGGGATGAAGCCACCGCCCGCCGTGCGATCGGGTCCAGATCTGCCAACGGTTCGTCGAGAAGCAAGAGCTTCGGTCTGCGCCCGAGCGCCAAAGCCAGTGCCACCCTTGTTCGCTGACCGGGAGAGAGCGTCTTGGCCTTCGCGTCGAGTGAAATGTCGGCACGCTCTACCAGGCCGAGCGCGTACTTCGCATCCCAATTGTCGTTGGCGTAGGCACCGAACCGAAGCAGTTCCGCAACAGTGAATTTCGGATACAGCGGCTTGTGCTGTGCCAGATAGGCCAGCCCCGGACTGATGCCGTCGCGACTCGGAGTGGCGCCAAGCACGGAAATCGCACCGTGATCCGGCGTCGTCAATCCCACCGCCAAAGACATGAGTGTGGACTTGCCTGCACCGTTGACTCCGACCAGAGCGGTGATGCTCCCGGCCTCGACTTCGAAGGTGCAGGCGTCGAGCACCTTCTTGCGCCCGAAGCGCTTGTCCACGTCAGCCATGGTGAGCACTGATTCTTGCTCGGTCACGATGTCTCCCCCTCAATCTCGAACAAATCAGATTTGACGAACTCACGCTCGAGTTCCATGTCGACAAGTGCCTCGATATCCGTGCGCTCGAGGCCTGCGGCCACCGCGTCACGCACCCACCGAGAAAGCTCTGCCCGCAGAGCGGAGTTCTCCACCATGCCCGGCTTCGCGAGCGACTTGGTCACGAACGTCCCCAACCCCGGCCGCGGCGCGACAAGACCGTCGCGCTCGAGTTCCTTGTAGGCCTTCAGAACAGTGTTGGGGTTGATGGCAAGAGCGCCCACAACGTCCTTGGCGGTAGGCAGACGGTCACCGACCTGTAGGTCACCGAGCCGCAGCGCCTGCTTCACCTGCACGACCAATTGCACGTAGGTGGGTATGCCGGATCGGCGGTCGATACGGAAGTCGATCATCCGAACCCTTTCACTAGTTCATTAGTGGAATAGATGTTTACCGCGCCTTTGCCGCTCGAGTCAAGAGAGGCCACCCCTGTAAAGTGCAGATGCCCCGGATTTCCGGGGTGCCACGCTGCTTGTGAAGTCCGGTGAGAGCCCGGCACTGTCGACGCAACTGTGAAGTCGTCCGCGTACCCGCGGATGAACGAGTCAGGTCACCCAGCCTCGTGGCGACACGATGGTCCTCGGACGAAGGACGCTCGTGCAGCCCAGCCCGCCGGCCGTGCCGCATGTCGACTTTCTCCGCACTGATGGAGGGGTGGCTGTGAGCATTCGGCCGACACGCACGTTCCGATCGATCTTTGCGGCTCTGGCGGTGAGTACGGCGCTGCTGGCCGGAGCCTGCAGCAGTTCCACCACCTCCGACGCCCCCACCACATCGGCGGTCTCCGACGGCGCATTCCCCGTGACGGTGGAATCCGGTCCCACCGGTTCCGGCACCGACATCACCATCGAGTCGCGACCGACGTCGATCGTCTCGCTCAGCCCCAGCGCCACCGAGACGCTCTGGGCCGTCGGTGCGGGCGGTCAGGTCAAGGCAGTCGACAACCAGTCCGACTACCCGGCCGGTATCCCGGTCACCGATCTGTCCGGCTTCTCCCCCAACGTCGAAGCAATCCTCGGCTATGCACCCGATCTGGTCATCGCGTCCGACGACATGAACGACCTCGTGTCCGGGCTTCAGAAGGCAAAGGTGCCGACGCTCTTGCTGCCGGCGGCAACGAGCATCGACGACGTCTACGCACAGATCGAGCGCGTCGCGACCGCAACCGGCCACGAAGACCAAGGCGCCGAGGTGGTCAGTGACATGCGCACCGACATCGACGCAGCAGTGGCAAGTGTTCCGGCCCGCCAGCAGCCCCTCACGTACTTCCACGAACTCGATTCGTCGCTCTACACAGTGACGAGCACAAGTTTCATCGGCCAGATCTACGGCCTGTTCGGCATGAAGAGCATCGCCGACGCGGCCGCTCAGGGCGATTACCCGCAACTGTCGGCGGAGTTCGTGGTTCAGGCCAACCCTGATCTGATCTTCCTGGCGGACTCGCAGTGCTGCGGTGTCACCGCGGAAGCTGTTGCGGCGCGCCCCGGTTGGAACGGGATGACGGCAGTGACCGGCAACCAGATCCATGTTCTCGACGAAGACTTGTCCAGTCGATGGGGACCGCGCGTCACCGACCAGGTGAAGGCTGTCGCCGCGATTGTGGCGCAGGTCCCGACGGCCTGAGTTCCCTGATGCCCAAAGCCGGTCTCGCGAACCATCGAACCACCGCACTGGTCGGTGCCGCACTCATTCTGTGTGCGGCACTGTTGATCGGCATTCTGGTGGGACCGGCGGGCCTTACCCCTGATCGTGTCATTCTCGAACTGCTCGACGGGATTCCGGGCGTCGACATCGATTCCGGACTGACCGTTCAACAGCAGGCGATCCTCTGGCAGATTCGGCTTCCCCGCGTTGTCCTGGGAGCGTTGGTGGGAGCGATGCTGGCCGTCGCGGGTGCCGCGTATCAAGGGGCGTTCCGAAACCCGTTGGCAGATCCCTACCTTCTGGGTGTTTCCAGTGGTGCCGGGCTGGGTGCAACATTGGCCATCGTCTCCGGTGGAGCCTTGGGGATGTTCGGAATCCCCATGGCCGCCTTTGTCGGCGGCGTTCTCGCCGTGTTCATCACCTATGCTCTGGGCCGCAGTATCGGCGGCGCGCAGAACGCGGTCGTCATCATTCTGGCCGGCGTTGCGGTGGCCGCCTTCACCAACGCCGCCCAAACTTTTGTGCAGCAACGGTTCGACGATTCACTGCGTGAGGTCTATTCGTGGTTGCTCGGCGGTCTGTCGACGGACGGATGGTCGGAAGTTCTTGTTGTACTGCCGTACGTGATCGTTGCCTCGGCGGTCATCCTCATTCACCGACGGGTGCTCGACGTCATGGCTGTCGGCGACGTCGAGGCGGCCAGCCTCGGCGTGGATCCCGCACGATCTCGGCTCGTCCTGGTTCTTGCGGCAACTCTCGGAACCGCAGCGGTGGTCAGCGCCAGTGGTCTCATCGGCTTTGTGGGAATTGTTGTTCCCCATGCCGTTCGACTGGTGGCAGGACCTTCACACCGCCTGCTTCTCCCGCTGTCACTGATGCTGGGTGCTGCGTTCCTCGTCCTCACCGACGTTGCCGCCCGGTCATTGATGTCCCCCGCCGAACTTCCGATCGGCGTGGTGACGGCCATGATCGGCGCTCCGTTCTTCCTGCTTGTCCTGCGCCGCAGCCGGGTGTCGTCATGACCGAGTGTGCCGTTCACTGCCACGACCTTCGGGTTGTTCGGGGTGGCAACAACGTTGTCGACGGCATCGGTCTCGACGTTGCAGTAGGTGAATGGGTTGCCGTCGTGGGACCGAACGGCGCCGGAAAAACAACGCTGATGCATGCACTCGCCGGATTGATTCCGTCTGCCGGCCAACTCGCCGTCTCCGGCCGTAACCCCCGAGATGCCGGCCGCAAAGCCATGTCTCAAGTTGTCGCGTTGATGCCACAACGGCCCGTGGTTCCGGAGGGTGCAACGGTCACCGAACTCGTTGCGCTCGGTCGAACTCCGTATCTCCGACGCTTCGGCACGGAAACCGCCGGCGATCGCATGGTGATCAACAACGTCATTCAGCGCCTGGACCTCACCGAGTTTGCCGATCGGCGGGCAACCGAACTGTCCGGCGGCGAACTGCAGCGAGTGGTTCTGGCCCGCGCGCTCGCTCAGGAACCGAAGGTCCTGCTCCTCGACGAGCCGACCAGCGCCCTCGACATCGGACACCAGCAGCAGGTCCTCGATCTGGTGGAGACAATGCGGTTGTCGGACAACATCACCGTGATTGCCGCGATGCACGATCTCACTCTCGCGGGGCAGTACGGATCTCGCATCGTATTGCTCGATCGAGGCCGCGTGGTGGCAGACGGACCACCGGCCGACGTTCTCCGTTCCGACCTCCTCGGCGAGATCTACGGCGCCCGCGTCGAGGTTCTCGATCGACCGAGCGGACCCGTCGTAGTTCCGATCCGCGAGAAGGACGTCCGCTGATGGAACTACTCATGCTGGGCACCGGCGCCGCCGACGGTTGGCCCAACCCCTTCTGCGAGTGCAGCTCCTGCACCGCTGCGCTCGCAAGCGGCACTGTCCGAGGTCACACAGCGGCCTTGCTGGACAATCGAATCCTGCTCGACTGCGGTCCGGAAGTGCCGCGCGCTGCTTCGCGATCCGGCCGCACCCTCGCCGCAGTCGAACACATCCTGCTCACTCACTCCCATCCCGATCACCTCGGTCCGATGGCGCTGCTCTTCCGGTCCTGGGCCGGTCGCACCGAACCACTACAGATCCTCGGGCCACCCGACGCCCTTGATCTCTGCCGCGACTGGGTGGGACCACACGACCCGGTCACCTTCACCCCGCTTGCCGCCGGCCAATCGATCACGCTGGGCACGTATGACGTTCGCACTCTCGAAGCGACACATGAAGTTCCGACCCTGCTCTACGACATCACCGACCAAGCCGGTACCCGCATCTTCTGGGCCACCGATACCGGCCCCCTCGCACCGTCCACAATCGCCGAGCTTGCGAACGCCTCGTTCGACGCCCTCTTCCTCGAAGAAACCTTCGGGTTCAAGACCGATCACGACACCGGGCACCACGATCTGCCCAGCTTCGCCCGGACAGTCGCCGCCCTGCGTGAGGTCGGCGCAGTCACAGACCGAACCGACATCGTGGCCGTCCACCTCGGCCACCACAACCCGCTCGAACACGAGCTGTCCACAGAACTCGAACAGTCCGGTGCACGAACGGTTCTCGACGGCACAGTGCTGCACATCGGCTCGCCGGCGCCTGGCCGCACTCTGGTTACCGGTGGCGCCCGGTCGGGCAAGTCCACCTACGCCGAAGCACTACTGTCCGCGTACCGGCACGTCATATACCTTGCCACCGGAGATCCGGACGACGACGATCCCGACTGGACGGAACGGATCGCGTCACATCGCGCGCGGCGGCCGGCAACCTGGACAACACTCGAAACCGTCGATGTAGCCGAAATGCTGAACAGTGCAACCGAACCCGTACTGCTGGACTGCCTGGGCACGTGGCTGACCGCACGAATGAATCTCCGCGATGCCTGGATGGACGGCAACACCGCCGCGGTTCGCGAAGACATCGATCAGTTGGTGGCGGCCTGGAAGTCCTGCCCCGTCCCGATCGTCGCGGTCACCAACGAAGTCGGCAGCGGTGTTGTTCCGGAAACCAAGTCCGGCCGGCTCTTTCGCGACCTGCTCGGCATACTCAATGCCCGCATCGCCGCTGCGTCCGAGTCGGTTGTTCTGATGACCGCTGGATTACCCACCCGTCTACGCTGACGCCTCAGATCAGTCCGGTGAGACGCCGAGCGCAATCGAGCAGAAAGCCCACCAACTCTCGGTCTTCCACAGTGACACGCTCACAGGAACCCTGGATACACAATCCTCCGGCCACCAGGTCGGCACGATCGCGAATAGGCACCGCCAGCGCCGACCGCCCGAGCCGAGATTCCTGATTCTCGAATGCAAACCCCTGCAATCGAACCGAACGCAGCTGCTCCGCCAGCGTGTCACGATCACCGATCGTGAACTCGGTGAGGCGACGTAGCTCCAGATCGACAAAAAGCCGCTCGTCGTAAGCCAGTAGGAGTTTGCCCAACGCATTTGCATGGATGTTCTTCGAGAGAGTCGTTATCCCGATGATCTCGTGATCGGGGTCCTTGTCGACGAATCGGAGTCGCCCCGCGTTGAACGACGCAACATGCAGTCCGTATCTCGTGTGGGTACGCATGTCTTCGACTTGTTCGTGCAACGACGGCGCCGGGCCACTCGTTGTTGCAGCATGCGACAACTCCGCCGTGCGACGACCCAATGCAAAGCCGGATAGATCCGGCACCCGGACGAGGAATCCTTCTGCCACCAACAGATTCAGCATGCGATATGCAGTGGCCGAGGGAACCCCGGCGAAGGTCGCGATCTCCTTCGCGGTTGTTCCCGGTCCCAGATGCGCAACTGCCTCGAGCATCCCGAGTGCCTTTTGAACCGCTTTGGGTTGTTGCCCACTGAAGTGCGATTCTTCGCTGGTCCGTTTGCCGGGTCTGGTACCGGTGGTGGCGCGGTCGGCGCTCACTCGCCCCACTCCGGTAGGTCACCATCTGTAGCAGAACGATCCGGGACCAGGCGGCGTCGACCGTCGTCGCCGATGAGAAGTGTGCCTGCCCCTGGTAGAAGGTCCGCCGTTTCGAGGCTGTCGAAAGCCCCCACCGCCGTGAGACTCTCAGGGCGTACTCGTCGGAGAATTGCACTCCAGATCACCCCGGATACAGCGAGCGCTCCAGCGGCACACGGCAACGCCCAGATTCCGTGGACGACACCGTCGAGAATGATGTACACGAGTAACCCGGCCCCGGCGACACTGACCGACAACGTGCACAGCCGCGTCACCGATGTGTGCTCGCCGATACGGTGCAAGAACTTCCAGGACGCGAAGGCCACCAACGTATATGCGCAGACGAGGGCAATTTCCACCACTCCGTCGAAAGAGCCCGAATCATCTCTCACCGCATCGGAAAACAGAAGAACACCAACTGTGCTGACAGAGACAAACGTGAGGACCGCAATGTAGGGGGTTCGGAACCGACGGTGCATCCGAGCGAGAGACGACGGTAGTACCCGTTCGATGCCCATGGAGTACAACAACCTCGAACCCGCTTGTGCGCAACCGAGAGTGCACGCCAGCCACGAGCATGTCATACCGATCTTCACTGCCAGCACCACCCCGGCGCTGGCACCGGATGCAGTCCCTTGGAAGTACGCGCCGACGATGGTTGCCCCGTGCCCCGTCATTGCCGCCCACGCGGCGAAAACGAACAGTGACCCGCAGATGATCGGCGAAATCAGCACTGTGCGTGTGACGGTGATCAACGGGCGCTTGGCCTCGGGTCCGAAGAATGCTGCACTCTCGAATCCGGCCATGCTCAGAACAGTCAGCATCGCCAGAAACGGAACCACACTCAAGGACGGATTCGGCAACGACACAGTTGTTGTCGTGTCGGTGCGGGTTGCCAGCATCACCGCGATGATCAAGATCAGAGAACAGCTTTCGATCACGAGAATCGCCCGGGTGGCAAACCGAACGCCTCGCACTGCTATCCAGGCAACCGCGAGGGCGATCACAACGGTCACGACTGCCGTCGCGAACGGACCACCGACATTTGTACCGATGAGCGAAATCGTGTCCAACAGACTGGGAACCGCTTGGGCAAAAACCGATATCGAGATACCGAGATACCCGAGGACCAACGCGGCTCCTACCAAAAGCGCGCTTCGTGTTCCGGTACCTTGGAAAACGAAACTGTAGAGCGAACCGGAAGCCGCCAGCCTGCGGGTGAAGTGCGTGATGCAGAGTGCTACCAGAAAGACCGCCGACGTTGTCGCGGCGATAGCAGCCAAACCTGCGTACCCGGGGCTGTACGTGATCATCCACAACGCGATGAACACCATTCCGGTAGCCGGGGCAATGGTCGACAACGACTGGCCGAGAAGATCGATCGGCGTCAGCCGCCGTCGCCCCAGACCGCGCAACGGCGAATACACCGGCTCGCTGCCTTGATCCGCACTCTGTGCTCGCGCGAGTGCCGCGCGCAGCGCCTCCGTCACGGCCATGTCTCACCGTCCGTCCGTTATCCGATTCACCGATTTCGGTCAAGTTAGTCCGCATTTGTTTCCGTGCAGTTTCCACCGTGGCGCGCAGTGATGATCCAAGTGGGAATGCGTGCGCCCGAGACAACTCCACCGCGTACCTCGACAGCGCTCCTCCAAGCCGATCCCGTGCCGAAGAAACCAGTTGACCTGCAAAGATTTCGATTCTCACCCACGTTGCGCATTCCCAGTTGCCAATCCCACGGACGTATCGGTTCCGAAGCATGTTCGCCGCATCACCGATGCAGGATGTGTCCCACACACCAGCGCTTGCCGACCTGAAAGGGAGGAATCATGGACTTCACCATCGCTGCCGTATCGGCGATCATCGGGTTTGTCCTACTGCTCGCCGGCATCCCCAAGCTGACGGACTACGACGGTGTTCTGCGTTCCGTACGTGGATACAAAGTCCTTCCGAACGGGCTGGAAGGACCGGTGGCCCGGGCACTTCCCATCGCCGAGACCGTGGCGGGCGCACTTCTCGTGACGGGCATTGCCCGGCAATGGGCGGCCGGCGTTGCCACACTCATGTTCGCGTCGTTCTTTGTCGGCCTCGTCGTCAACCTTGCACGGGGTCGACGCGACCTCGATTGTGGTTGCTTCGCATTCGGCATCGGCGAGATTCCGCGCATCGGATGGTTCCACGCGGTGCGTGCCGGAATCCTCGCCGCTGCATCACTTGTAATCGTGGTACTCGGCAGCTCCGCGAACGCGGGCGTGCAGGCAACAGCCGCTGCGCTCGCACTCCTCCTGGTTTTGGCGGGCGTCGCCGTCGCGCAGATTCGATCCGTCGTTCATTTCGGCAAGCGCCCGGTCGACGACTACCTCTCGAGTGCCTCCGTCCGACTGCGTGCCGCCGGCGCCACGTCTCGGTACGGCGTGTGACCTTCTCCCTATTCACCGACTGCGCAAAGGCAGGACTTCTACGATGACTACTTTTCTGCTCGTAGCAACCGTGATTCTCGTGATCGCCGTGGCCGTACTGTTCCTGATGGTTCTCGCACTCGCCCGTGAAATCGGCCGAGTACAAGTGCGTCTCGGTCCCCTCGGTGCCCGAATGATGGATACCGGCCCCAAGGTCGAACAGGTGGGACCGTCGTTTGCCGGTTTGATCGACCAGGAAGGACGAACTGTCGGGGTTGGCGGTCATCGCGACAAGGCACAGCTCCTGCTGTTCACGGCACCGAGTTGTTCGACCTGCAAGAGCCTGCTTCCCGGCGTGCGGACCATGGCCCGAGCCGAATCCGACCTCGACGTTGTCATCATCTCCGACGGAACCCCAGAAGAGCACCGAGAGTTTCTGGCCGGCAGCGGGATCGGTTCCGAGCTCAGCTACATCGACGCTCGTGACGTCGGCATCGCCTACCAGGTGGGTACCACGCCGTACGGCGTGATTCTCGACGAGCACGGCAAGATTCGCGGAAAGGGCCTGTGCAACCACATGGCCCAGGTCGAGAGCCTGCTCAACGCACTAGAGTCCGGCACCCCCTCACTCCAGCACCTTCATGCGCAGGCTAAGTCGGGCAGCGCGGCCTGATCGCCTTCAGTTCTGCTCGTTCCTCTTCACGAATCAGGAGAAAATGTCTTGGACGACAATGCGTTTCCACAGCACAACATGACAGAGAACCGATATCCGGTGGACGAGGCAACCGTTCAAGCACAGGCCGAATGGATGGCGGGCCAAGGCGGTTCCCTGACCAGTCGCACCGGTCGCAAACTCTCCGAGCGCGTCTCGCGGCGGTCGATGATCAGTCGAATCGGTAAGTGGACCATGGGCGTTTCCGGCGTTGCGCTGATCAGCACATTGCCGGTCACACGCACCGCGTTCGCTCAAGAAGCCGCCCCTCCCGCTCCGGTACCCGGCCCGGAACCGCTTGTCCCCGTGTACGACGGCAAGGATCCGGCCGAGTGTGAATACTGGCGCTGGTGCAACATGGACGGCACATCCTGCGCTGCCTGCAACGGCGGTGGTGTCACCACGTGTGCGCCCGGCAGTAAGCCCGGTGCCGAATTCTGGGTTGGATGCTGCACCAATCCCGACACCGGAAAGACCTACCTGATCGCGTACTACGACTGCTGCGGTGCGCCTTCGTGTTCCAACGCCTTCTGCGGCGAGCCGGATATGCAGGCAGTGATGTACAACCCGGTTTCCGGCAGCTACGACCAGGAAATCATCTGGTGTGTCTCCGACGAATCTCAGGCGTACACCTGCACCATGGCTCCCATCATCGGTGAGGACTGCCAGACCCGTCCGGCAGCACGCCCCAAGGTCGGTGCCGGATCATGAGCACCTCACGTACCCGAAAACTCGCCCGGCCTGCCGTCGCGATACTCCCCCTCACCGTTGTGCTCGCGCTGGCCGGTTGCAGTTCGTCCGACAACGACGAACCCTCCAGCGCAGGTGATGTCACCTATCCCACCGTTCCGTTCACGGCCCCGGGCGAGGGCATTTCGCTCGGACACGACGATCAGGAAATCGGGGACACCATTCCCGAACCCCTGCACGTCGGCTCGATCACTCCGATTGCCGCTGACCGACTCCTCGGCCTCGAAGGCGGATTCGGGGCACTCGAACTCAGCGTCAACGTCATCGATCCGAAAACCGGTGTGGCCGAGAGCCGCATCACCGTCGGACCCGGCATCTGGGATCCCGTCATCCACGGATTTGTCGGCGACTCCGACGATGATCCGGCAGTGATCGCCGCCGAGGTGTGGCGCCCACGAGGTTCACGTGGCGCAGCAGATTTCACGGTCAGCACCTACTCCGGCAACCTGCTGGAGCCCGCCGAGGTCATGCTTCCGGACGTCGCACGTGTGCATTCCCGCCCCGGCTCCAACGCCGTGACTTCCGACGGCAAGTTCTTTGTCACCTGGGACGACGGGCTGTACGGCATCCGTGTTGTCGACTTGGACAAGCAGGAAGCAACCGGGGCTCTTCAGATCGTCGGATGTGGGCCGTTCACCTGGATGGTCGGGCACGAACTCTACAGCGTGTGCGAGGACACCCGTGAGCTCCTTCAAGTCACGATCAGCGACGACGGAGTCCCCACCGAGACTGCCCGATCCAAGGTGCTGCCCGACGATTTCGTCTCGGCTCGCAAGGTCACGTGGGCTGCCGATGCGCAGAAAGCGTTGCTGGTCAGTGAAAACGGTGACGTCTTCGTCTTCGACTTCTCGAACGGACTGCCCAAGGAAGCCGTCAAGCCCATCGGAAACGCGGGTCAGGATTCCGGCCGCTTCTCCGAGAACGTCATCAACGCCGACGCCACACGTCTGGCAATCGAGTACACCGACAGCGCAATTCATCCGGACTCCGCGCGCGGTGGATCGATTGTCAAGATCGATCTCTTCGACGCGGCAACCTTCGCCCCGATCAAGAGCCTCTCGCTCGCAGATCTCGGCCTTACCGATATCGGAAGTACAGCCTTCTCGGTCGACGGCGCCACGTTCTACGTACTCGGCACCGGACCGGAGGTCGACGGTTCCGCTCCGCAGAAGATCGTGGGCTACAACGCAACTACCGGTGAGCAGGTCAGTTCCGTGGACATCTCGGGCAATGTCGGTGATGTCAGTGGGTTGATCACACCAGAAGTGCTCCGATGAGTCGTCCCGGATCCGGTGTGGTGATGGGCCGGCGTCGTTTCCTGAGTTTGGGAGCGCTCGGCGCGGGTGCACTCGGACTCGGCGCAGTGGGGACGATCGCCGGATGCAGTTCCACTGCAGCAACTCCGACGCCGCTGACCGATCTCGACTACATTCTGCCCACCGACCCCGAAGTTGCCGCTGCAGAGTCGGCACGAGGCTGGAACGGAACCACCGCTGCATTTGCCCTGGCTGCCGGATTCTCGACGGTTGATCTTGGTGGCCGCCTTGTGGACACGTGGACGTACGGGGGCGCTGCGGTGGCTCCGGAACTTCGCCTGAAGTCCGGTGACCGGGTGAATGTCTCCGTCCAGAACAGCCTCGATACCGAAACCACGCTGCACTGGCACGGAATTCGAATCCGCAACGACATGGACGGCGCGGCACCCACCACGCAAGCTCCCATCGCGGCGAACTCGACTTTCGACTACAACTTCGTCGCCCCGGATCCGGGAACGTACTGGTACCACTCGCACAGCGGACTACAGGCCGATCGTGGACTCTTCGGGGCCATGATCGTCGAAGACCCGAACGACTCCAGCGGGGCCGACGCCGACGCCGTTCTGGTACTCGACGACTGGGTCGACGGATTGGGCACCACACCCGATTCCGTACTGATGGCGCTCAATCCGGCCATTGCCGGCGGTCATGCCGGACATGGCGGGGCGGCATCAACACCCGTCGAGCACACCGAGGGCGACCTGGCCGTTGCACAGCAGTTGGTGAGCGCCGGTCACGGTTCTTCCGACGTGCTCGGCGGCATGACCCAGCACATCGCGTATCCATTGCACTTGATCAACGGGCGACCGCCCAACGATCCAGCTGTGGTGACGGCGGCCCCTGGTTCGACCCTGCGACTGCGAATCATCAACGCGGCAGCCGAGACTCCGTACCGATTTGCCGTCGCCGGTCACGAAATGACAATTGTCGCCACCGACGGTTACGACGTGGAACCGACTCCTGCCGACGCCATCATCGTCGGAATGGCTCAGCGCTACGACGTACTCGTGACAGTGAAGTCGGGAACATGGCCGGTGGTGGCAAAGGTCGAGGGCCGCGACGGATACGCGTCGACAGTCCTGCGCAGCGCCGACGCCTTGGCACTCTCGAATCCCGATGTAGGTGGTTCGATCTCGGAGCTGGGAGGCCGGTTGGTACTCGAAAGCGCGCTCCGTCCCACGGAATACGTACGCCTCGAGACGAAGTCGCCCGACCGCGACTATCACATCGAACTGATCCAAGCCGGAGATCGCTACGTGTGGGGCATGGCCGGAGCCGATGCGGGCAAGCTCGTGATGAAACAGGGTGAACGCGTTCGGATCACGATGAAGAACACGTCCACCATGTGGCATCCCATGCACACTCACGGCCATACCTTTGCCGTACCGGATTACGGCGGACTTCGCCGTGACACCGTCAACGTACTACCCGGAAGCGAACTCGCCATCGAGTTCGACGCCGACAACCCCGGCGAGTGGATGTTCCACTGCCACAATGCCTACCACTTCGAAGCCGGAATGACGGCAAATCTGCGTTACGTCCGCTGACAAGTACGAAGAATCGAGAGGAACTCTCATGAAGAAGCTCGTTCCGGCTTTCCTCGCCGCCTGTGCGGCTTTGAGTCTCACCGCCTGCAGCAGCAGCGACAGTTCGACGTCGGACGAACCTGCCGTCGTGATCGAGGTGAAGAACATGGCTTACACACCGGCATCGGTCACTATCGAGAAGGGCCAGACCGTCGAGTGGAAGTTCGACGACAGCGGACTCCCCCACGACGTAGTCGGTAACGGTGAACTCGAAGGGAAACTGAAGAGCGAGTTACTCACCGAGGGAACCTTCTCGTTCACGTTCGACGACGCCGGTACCTTCACCTACCACTGCACGCCCCATCCGATGATGGTCGGCACCGTGATCGTCCAATAGTGAGGAGGTGGATCGCCGGCTTCGGCCTTGCCGTCGCAGCAACGTGCGTTCCTGCTTGCGGCACAGAAGATCCCGCCCCCGACGTCGTGGTCGAGATCAGCAATGTTCAGTTCAGTCCGATGGACGTCACCGTTGAACACGGCGGCACCGTCGAGTGGCGTTTCGACGACGGCGGACTTCTGCATCACGTGGAATCACCCGGACTGTTCGACAGTGGCATCACCGGAGACGGCACCTTCCGGCACACGTTCGAGAGCGCCGGCGTCTACGAGTACTCGTGCTCCGTGCACCCGTACATGATCGGAGTCATCACAGTGTTGTGACTTTTGGGTTGCGACTTCTGGGTTGTGACTTCTGTGTTGTGACTTCTGGCCCATCACTTTTCGTGAACTACATACAATTCGGAGGATCTGATGACTACCGTTCTCTCTCACGGCCCACTCCAGACCGATGTCCCTGACATTCGGCCGACCCTTCAACGCTCGGTCGGCACTGCTACTCGCGCCAGCCTGATCGCGGCGGGTGCTGCAGCGGGCGCCGGCATCGCACTCGTGGCGGCGCCCTCTGCTACAACAGCTTTGACCACTGCGGTTGTCGGAGCCGGACTGGTTACCTCACTGGCTGCCAACTGGTCGACGTGCGGAATGTCGGTTGCCGGAGTTGTTGCCGCACCGAAGCAGCCTGACCGCAAGGGATCTTCGAGTCCGGTTCGCCGACTCGGTTGGCACGCCCTGGGTTCCGTCACTACGGGAGCCGTCACCGGCGCCCTGATCGGCGCTCTCGGCGCGGCGGTGTCGGGTTACATCCCGATCGGCTGGGCGTTGGGCGCCTGGGCCGTTGTGGCACTCGCATATGGCCTGCACGAGCTGGGTGTTCTCACGATGCCGACTCCGATGCGGCGCCAACAGCTTCCGCGCCATCTGCGCCGCACCATGGCGCCGTGGAAGGTCTCACTGATCTTCGGTGCGATCATCGGGCCCGGATTCCTGATCTTCATCCGCTCGAGCGCGTACTACCTCTTGACACTCGGCGTCATCGCCTCGAGTTCACCGGTTCTCGGCGCTGCACTGTTCACCGTCGTTTCCCTCGGCCGCTGCATGCCAAGCCTCGCGGCAATCGTGCACACCAAGCGCGGTGGCTCGATGCCCGGTTTCCTCTCGGTCATGTGCGTCGTGGACCGGCGGGTGCAGAGCATCACGGGCGCTGCGCTGATCGCACTGGGAGCCTTTGCTGCTGTCGCGTTGATCTGAGTTTCCGTCGAAAGCAGTGTGGCCGGTGAGCATTTGCTCGCCGGCCACACTACTGTGCGTAGTTCCGTTCGTATTCAGTAGGTCGATGCGCCCGCATCGACCGCAAGGTGCTGGGCCGTGACAAAGGAAGCCTCGTCGGAGGCCAGGAACAGCACCGCATTGGCCTGATCTGCCGGCTGCGTCAGGGAATCCTGCGTCGACGTGATGAGCATGCCACCGACCGAAGGGTTGCCCTCGATCGCCGGACCGAAGTGTGCCTGCGCACTCGCATCTCCCATCGCGGTTTCCACGCCGCCCGGGTGAAGACTGTTGACACGAATCTTGTGCTGGGCCAACTCATGCGCAAGGGCTTCGGTCATGCCGGTCAATGCATGCTTACTGGCCACATAGGGCAGCAGAAACGGCAGTCCTTTCAGTCCCGCAACCGAACTGGTCAGAATGATCGACCCGCCACCGTTCGCAATAAGGTGGGGAGTCGCAAGACGAATCGTATTCCATGTACCGGTGAGATTCGTGCTGATGGTCTCTTCCCATATCTCAGGGGTGACCTGATCCCATGGCGCGATGTAACAGACGCCGGCATTACCGACAACGATGTCGAGATGCCCGAAACGGTCGACACCCCGGTCAATGGCTGCACCGAGCGCCGGCGCGTCTCGGATATCGACAGCCGCCGATTCGATACTGCGCCCGGTCTTCTCGACCAGACGGACAGTCTCAGCGAGGTCGTCGACGGTCGCATGGGGGTACTGAAGGCCGGGTATGGGCCCGGCGATGTCGACAGCGATAATATCGGCGCCCTCCTCGGCGAGTCGCAGCGCATGCGCACGGCCCTGACCTCGAGCGGCTCCGGTGACGAGTGCAACCTTGCCTTCGACACGACCTGTCATGATGAATCTTTCCTTTCCAGAGTTGTGGACTTGTGCCGTCGGTTAGAGCTGACCGCCCGCGTCGACGGTGTGCGTGGTTCCCGTGACATAGCGTCCGCTGTCTCCGACGAGGTAGAGCACGGCTTCGGTGATGTCGGACGATTCGAGCGCTGGCACCGGCAGAGTATTGAGCGTCAAGGCAGCTTCCTCGAAGTCGGCCCGTGTCGGCTGGGTGAGGTCCGGCCGGAAGAGTTGGTACGTGGCGTCGTTGAGGATCATGTCGGTGGCGACGGTTGTCGGATGTATCGTGTTCACGCGGATATTCTGCGGCGCAAGTTCTTTGGCGAGCACCTTCATGAAGCCGACCAGACCCGCCTTGGCTGCCGAGTAGTGTGCGGTATTCGCGTTTGCCTTCAGAGCCGCGAGCGAGCTCGTGATCACGACAGAACCGCCGCGACCACCCGCGATGATGTGCGGCACGGAAGCAACGCAGGTCTTCCACACTCCGGTGAGATTGACGTCGATCATCGTCGACCAGGTCTCTTCGGACATCTCGAGCGTCGGAGCCGGCACCGAGATACCGGCATTGGCAAGCACGATATCGAGCCGACCGAGCTCGTCGACACCAGCATCGACTGCTGCTTTCAGACCACCCAGATCCCGCACGTCGACTTCGCGGGCGACAATGCGCCGACCGAGGGCTTTGACCTCACGCTCGGTCTCCGCGAGGTCGTCCGCAGTGGCGGTCGGGTACGGCACGGTGTCGACCTGACGACAGACGTCGATCGCGATGATGTCGGCACCTTCTTGCGCGAGCCGTAGTGCATGGCTGCGTCCCTGGCCCCGAGCAGCACCGGTGACGAATGCAACCTGACCATCGAATTGCCCCATGAAAGAAAACCTTTCGGCACCTGCAGCGCCGACCTTGCGCGGCACCGCCTCGTACCACGCAGGTTATGTCACTCAATGACAAAACATGCCGTTTTCGAGAAAACTCCCACCGACGCGATATCCGATCGTTACGGGCAACCTGCCAATGCCGAAGCCGCGCCCGAACCAACCTGGAACGATGGACCGCGTGATCAGTACCGATAACCGAATCGACCGCGGAGGACGGCCCGCAGCGACGACTGCGCATCACCTCGCCGCCGTCGCCCAGCGACTGTTCGTCGAGCGCGGCTTCGACCGGACCAATGTCGAAGACATCGCGCAAGAAGCGGGAATCAGCACTCGAACCTTCTTCCGGTACTTCCCGACCAAAGCCGACGTCCTGTGGGTCGAATCGGATGCCGAGATCAGTCGACTACGACAAGCGCTCGCCGACAGCGCAGCGACCGAACCGTACGAAGCCGTTATGGTGCGCGCCGTGGTCACGGCAATGGCCTTTCCCGATGACCAGATCGAATGGGCCAGACACCGGGCCCAGCTAGTCCTCAGGGAACCCGCCGTGCAAGCGCAGGCATCGCAACGTCACACCCGGTGGCGGGCCGCTGCCACGGAATTCGTGAGCGCTCGTACCGCCGACGGATTCTTTGCCATTGCAGTGGGACACGCCGTACTCGCCGCCACACAATCGGCACACGAGTACTGGGTCGCGCACGCCGACACCCACCTCGCCGACCACCTCGAGCAGTCGCTCCTCCTACTGCTCCCACCCCTGCCCGCCGATACCGAGATGCTCGCCGACGATCGCTCCGATCGGCGGGGGTGAAAGGAATACGGAAGCTGTCATCAAAACTTCCGGCTTGGGTTACCACCAGCTGAGGTAATCCCTTACGGACTGCGCAGCAAAACGGATGGCCATTCCGCCGGGCGCACCTCGACATGCTGGAGGTTCCGATGCCTGAACCCGAAAACCCCGCGTTCGGCGAGGCGGAACCTGCCCACGACGACGCAGTCGGTCAACCCCACACCGAAGCCGAGGGCCAGCCCATCGTCGCCGCCGAAGAGGACGCAGCACGGATCAGCTCACCTGCTCACCCGCTTGGTGAACCCGGCCCCCGGTTCAACCGCAAGTCCCCGTTCGTAATTGGCCTGACCGCAGCAGCAGGTGTCGCGGTGACCTACGGCGGAATAGAGGCACTGATCGCCGCCAGAGGAGTTCTCATCCTCATCGTCATCGCCGCATTCCTCGCGGTCGGCCTCGAACCCGCGGTGTCCTGGTTGGTCCACCGCCGAATTCCCCGCTGGGCGGCTGTGACCGTGGTCTTCCTCGTGGCTTTCGGCTTGCTCGCCGGATTTCTCGCGGCCGCGATCCCCCCACTGGTCACCCAAGGCACCGCACTCGTCGACAACGCCCCCGATTACCTGCACCACCTCCAACAGCGCTACCCCACCATCGACCAGCTCAACAGTCGATTCCACCTCCAGGACAAGCTCCAAGAGACAATCGGCAGCGAGAACGTTCCGAGCGTCCTCGGTGGGATCGTCGGTGCCGGCAAGGTCGTGTTCAGCGCGATCAGTGGCGCCGTTATCGTGGTCGTCCTCACCGCCTATTTCCTCGCCAACTTCCCCCGGATCCGCGCCTCGCTCTACCGACTCGCACCCCACTCCCGCCGCCCCCGGACGATTCTGATCGGCGACGAGATTTTTGCCAAGGTCGGCGGATACGTGCTGGGTAACCTCCTGATCTCGCTCATCACCGCCGTCCTCACCTTCATCTGGCTGATCGCCTTCGGCGTGCCATACCCACTACTGCTCGCGGTATTGGTCGCAGTACTGGACCTGATTCCGATTATCGGATCGACACTTGCCGGCATCGTCGTTGCCTTGGTGGCTTTGACTGTGTCCCTACCTGTTTCACTCGCCACCGTCGTCTTCTTCATCGCGCTCAGGCTTATCGAGGACTACCTGCTCGTGCCACGCATCATCGGCCGCACCGTCCAGGTACCACCCCTCGTCACGGTCGTCGCAGTCCTGCTCGGTGGGGCGCTACTCGGAATTGTCGGTGCACTACTCGCCATCCCGATCGCCGCCGCGATACTGCTCCTCGCGCGCGAAATACTCTTCCCACAGCTCGACCGTCGATAACTGCTGGAGCGCAGTCGAACCCGCGACCTCACGGAATGAGCATGGCCTTGATGGAGCGTCGCTCGTCCATCGCTGCATACGCCTCGGCGACCTGATCGAGCGGAATCGTCAGATCAAAGACCTTGCCCGGCTGGATATGCCCGTTCCAGACACGATCGAGGAGATGGTCGAGGTAGGCCCGCACCGGTGCCGGTCCACCGCGCAAGCCGACGTTCTTCCAAAACATGTGCCGCTGAGGAAGATCCGTGACATGCGGAACACCGACCCAACCGACCATGCCACCGGGGCGAGCGGACCGCAGGGCCTGCTCGACGGAATCGTGAGTACCGACGCACTCGAGCACCGAATCGGCTCCGATTCCGGAGGTGAGTTCCTTGACCCGCTCGACGCCTGCGTCGCCGCGTTCCGCAACGATTTCCGTGGCACCGAATTCCAGTGCGAGACGCTGCCGATCCTCATGACGGCTCATTGCAATGATGCGCTCCGCACCCAACTCTGCTGCCGCAAGAACACCGGACAGGCCCACCGCGCCATCACCCACAACCACGACCGTACTTCCCGGCTTGACGCCTGCGCTGACCGCCGCATGCCAGCCGGTGCACATGACGTCGGAGAGCGCCAGAATGTTCGGGATCATCGCCTCGTCCGGCAGTTCGGGTGTGGCGACGAGTGTCCCGTCGGCGTTCTGGACGCGGATCAGTTCTGCTTGACAGCCGTCGTATCCGGTGCCGTGGAGGCAATTCGCGTGGGCACCGACCTTGCAGAGCGCGCAGGTGTTGTCACTGGTCAAGAATCCGCCCACCACAAACTGTCCCGGCTTCACGGTGGTGACGTCACTTCCCACCGCTTCGACGATGCCGACGTATTCGTGACCGATGGGCGTCGGCTTGGCGACCTCCGCAATGCCGCGGTATCGCCACAGATCCGAACCGCACACGCACGCTGCCACTGTGCGGACTATCGCGTCGGTGGGCTCGAGAATCACCGGATCAGGGCGATCCTCGAATCGGATGTCATTGGGAGCGTAAATGATTGTGCCTCGCATGAAAAACTCCTTCGCTGCTGCTCGTCGCGTATCAGGCGGGGAAAACTTCGAGAGTGGCTGAACGCGGACCACTTTCGACCAGGTGGTCGACGATGCTGGGGTACTGCCGGTACTTCGTCCGGTAGGCACTGTCGACCGTCGGAAGGTCTGCGTCGCCGGCTTCGACGAATTTCACGTCGTACGCCGTGCCATCGGCGATGATCTGCCCGGTTCCTGTCGTGATCGCACTCGTGAACCAGGCTGCCGGCCGGCCGTTGGTGGATCGGATGAAGATCCGATCACCGTCGCCGACGATCCAGATGATTGTCGGCTTTCTCAGCGAACCGTCTGCCCGCCCGGTCACGACCTGTACCTCCTGAGGATTCGTGATCGCCGCTACCTGTTCTTCGCTCCAGCCGGCCATGGCATGCACCCCTTGCGTCGACGACATGTTCCTTCAGCCAACCCCACATCCGCCAGGAACGCGAGGGCCGGAGATTACCGGTAATGCCAGTGCTCCCTTGGGCACTCAACACACCCTTGATACGCAAGCCCACGCTTGCCTATAGTGGTGCCGTGGTCACCATCTACCGTGCTCTCGACGACGAGACGAGGCGCATCATCCTCGACGAACTCGCGGCACATGACGGCCAGACCCTGTTCGAGATCTGTTCACTGCTCACGATGCGGCACGGTCTTGGCTTCACGCGTCAGGCCATCTCTCAGCACCTCGGTGTACTCGAGTCGGCTGGACTAGTCGTGACGGAGCGGCGCGGACGTTCCAAATTTCACTACTTCAATCCCGAGCCACTCGCCGAAATCACCCGGCGATGGCCCGTCGAGACAGGAACACAATGCAAATCAAACTGACAAGCCTCTTCGTCGACGATCAGCGAGCAGCACTCGCCTTCTACACCGACGTGCTCGGCTTCACGAAGCATCACGACATCCCGCTGGGCGAAGACGCGTGGCTCACGGTCATCTCACCGGAGGCTCCCGACGGACCGCAACTCCTACTCGAGCCCGCGAAGCACCCGGCCGTGAAACCGTATCGCGATGCACTTGCCGAGGAGGGCATCCCACTCGCCCAGTTCGCCGTCGAGGATGTCGAAGCCGAGCACGCCCGTCTCACCGAGAAGGGTGTGGTGTTCACACAGCCGCCGACAGATATCGGTACTGCCGTCGTGGCCGTCTTCGACGACACATGCGGCAACCTCATCCAGATCATCGCGGAGAAGCCTGCTCAGTGACGCTTTTGCTGTGCGCCTTTATCAACCGCCCGCGGTTAATAAAGGCGCACAGCAGATTTGACCGAATCCTCCGGCGGGCTCGTGACCTTCGCATCGCGACCGGACAGCATGTCGATTGCCGCTTTGGGCTTGGCGAGAATCCATTCTCGGGCAGCATTTTTGATCAACGTCGGCGTGGAGCAACCGCAATCACTGTTCACCCCGTCCGCATCGATCCCGGCGTCACGGCACAACGCGACGGCGCGGGGCACGTGGTAGCCCTGGGTGACGATCAACGCCTTCGACACACCATACGTATGTATTGCCCTGGAGCAGGTGTCATACGTGTCCAGGCCGTACGGATCCCCGACGATACGACGCTCATCGACCCCCTGCTCCACCAGGTAATTTGTCATCGCAGCGATCTCGTCACCCGAAGCCCCACTCGCATCCCCCGACACCAGCACTGCGTTCGCTTTGCCGTCCTCGACCAATTGAACGGCCGCATCGAGGCGTCCTTTCAGGAACGCCATCGGCTTGCCGTCCTTGATCTGAGCACCCAGAACGATCACCACCGGAGCCTCGGGCGCGTCCGCGACGTCGAAGGTGTGCCCCGACGCGTCGACGGATATCCAGATGACGGACCCCACATAGGCAACCACGCCGAGTGCAACGAGACCCGCAATCCATCGCTTCACTAGCGGAAGAGGTTCGCGACAAACGGAATTGTGTCGGCCTGCGATTCGATCAACGCGCCACTGTGGTCGCTGTTGTAGGTCTTGAAGGTCACGGGTTCACCATTCGCGACCAGCGCCGCAACAAGCGAAAGTGCCGACGGGGCAGGAACATCCACGTCCAGTAAGCCTTGACCGATGAAGATGGGCCGGTCGTAACCGCTGGTCGGTACACCCATGTAATCGTTCAGGAGACCGTAGAAGTTCGGAATTTCGTTGAGCGGGCGCGACAACACATCGCCGAGCACCAGCTTCTTCGATGCTTCTTCCAAGTCTGCGGCGCACAGCTTTTCGGCCAGATCGACCTGCTCGCGCCCCAGCGGGGTCAGGTACGAGTTCACGTCGATTTCCGGGTGCGCTTCGCGCAGACCCGCCAGAATGTAGAGGGCGTACGACGTCAAGCCTCCGCCAAGTGCGATGGGCGGAAATCCGGGACCGGCCGGCAGGAAGACCAGTTCGATGTTGGCCGGTACACCCGTCCCCACACCACCGCGGTAGTCGAGAGAATCCCCACCGTATTCGGTTGCGTACCGCGCCGTGGTGATTGCCGCGCCGCCGCCTTGCGACTGTCCGACCACTGCCCAGCGATTCGAGATCGAAGAATCGAGGGCGCGAGCGGCTTTCACAGAGTCGACGACGCTGTGCGCCTCCACTTTTCCGTCGAGGTACGGCATGAGTCCCGGTGTTCCCAGTCCGACGTAATCGGTTGCGACCACGGCGTAGCCTTCGGCAAGCCAGCGACCCAGATACGGGTAGTCACGTTCCGGGAGGCCGGGCCCCACCAGGGAGGGCGCACAGGAGTCGTCGAGGCCGGTGGTTCCGTGCGCCCACGCGATGACGGGCCAGCCGCCTTCCGGGGCAGGCCCAGGCGGCACGTAGTACGCGCCGCTACTGAGAGCAGGGCTCCCGTCGGAACCGATGGTCCAGTACGTGAATCGAGTAGCGTCGGCAGTCCCTGGAATCCAGAGATCCCGCGGTAGGGGTTCGCTCGAGACAACAGTTCCGGTTGCAACCGAGACGCCGGGCGCCTCCGCCGACGCGATAGGCGCTAAGGCCACCGAACTGATCGCCGCAGCACACAGCGCCGCAATAATCGACTTCGACTGGAAATTCACGTCCCCACAACCCCTCACTCCGATGCACTGGAGTCATCGTAGGACGTGGTTCCGATCGGCGCGGCTGATTGTCACGGCTGCGACGACTACGCCGATCACCACACCGATGAGAGTGTCGGCAACCCGAGCGAGCGCCGCGCTGGTCTCGATAGGGGCGCTGAGACCGATGAGCACCAAGGCCATCGGCGTCACGGCAACAGACGTCAACGCGTAGTTCTTGACGACAAACAGCTCGGCCGCGGTCTGCAAGATCACCACGGCAACAACAGCCTGCCAATAGCCGAGTGTCAGGGCGATCAGAGCGGCAGCGATGACCGCTCCGCCGACGTTGCCGACAAGCCGTTGGATTCCGCGTTGAACGGTCTGCTTGTAGTTCAGTCCCTGCATGGCCGCCATCGCACCCATCGACGCCCACAGCGGATGCTCGAGCCCGGCGGCTGCGGCGACCCATCCGGCTAGCGCCGACGCCACGACAATACGAACGGCATTCATCACGACAGCGCGCGAGTACAGGTGCCGCAGACCTGTGACGACGTAGTTCTCCGGCGCGGGCAATTCCGATGCAGGTTCCAGCGAGTGCTCGATCATGCTGGAGCGCTTCATCTTACGAAGCTCACCCTCATGCAAGGCAATATCGCGAATCAGCGACGGATCGCCCTGCTCGCTCCACAATCGCACTGCAGCATCCGCTTCGCCGAGCACCGCCATCAGTTCGCGTCCATGACCCATCGTCGACTTGATCCGGCTACTCGACGCGATAACCGTGCGCGCATGCGCAATCGACGCCTGCGCTGCGGTGACTGCAGAATCACCACCGGCCTCTAGCCTCCCGACGTTCGCCAGTGCCCGGGCAACAGCCAGTCGGGCGGGACCCATCGGCAACGCAAGCGCGGGAAGCATCGCCGCGGCCCATCCGATCAGGACACCGACCGTTCCTGCGATGACCAGCCGAACCAGATCCGAAACACTCGTGGCAAAGCCGGCCGCACCCGTCGCGGCGAAGACAAGAATCACGGGCCCGGGGCCAGTAATGCGGAAACCGGAGATGAAGCAGTACGCCGCGCCGGCCGCCAGCGAGAGAACACCGATCTGCGCCCAGACCGGCACACCGAGCACTCCCATTGCCGCACCGAATGCGATGAACACAATCAGCGCTGCGCCCACCATCGCGAGTTTGCCCGCCAACCGGGGGTATGGCTCGTATCGCCCGAAAGCCGCACTCAGCGCGCCCAGCGCCGCAAATCCCGCCAACTCTTCGTGCCCGAGCACACCGCCCAAAATCAGGACTACCGCCGTTGCCAAGCCGACTCGTATCGCCGGGGCAATTCCAGCGTCGGCGGAACCGAGCCGGAAAGCCGCTCGCCACGTCTGCGCTGACACCGAATGCGCAATTGCTCCGCTCGAATGGCGGAGTCGGCTGGGGGTCGCGGAGAGGGTCGGAGTAGTCGTCACCAATCCACCATACAACTATTTCACTAGTAAATTACTTGTGAAGTACTGTGAAATCAATCGCTAAGATGTGTGCCATGGATCAGGCCAACAGTCCCGAAGACGACTTCATCGACAAAGTCCGTCGTGAATGGAATCGCGCCTACCCTGACATCGACACCTCCCCGGTCGAGGTGATGGGACGGATCACCCGCATCAGTTCGCAGTCCCTCCACCAACTTGATCGCGCCCTGGCGCCCAGCGGTGTCTCCCGCGCCGAATTCGACGTGATGAGCGCACTGGCACGTAGCGATCGACCACTACGCGCCAGCGAGGTCACCGCAGTCACCATGTTCAGCGGCGCTGCCACCACCAAACATGCCGATCGACTGGCCAAGTTCGGACTGGTAGAGCGTCAACGCTTCGAACGTGACGGACGCGTCGTACTTCTCCAATTGACCGAAGCCGGAAGAGCTTTGGTCGAATCCGAGTTTCCGCGCCGAGTCGAACGCGACCGCCGGTTGTTATCCGGACTGACCGAGGACGAGAAAGTACAACTCACCGCGCTCCTCAAGCGGATCTCGGTCAACATCGACGCCGGGCCACCGGACTGAGCTACTTCGGCAACGGAACGTTCTGCAACCGAACCTGTCCACGCGCCACTTCTTTTCCCGTTTCCGGGTCGGTGATGACAACCGACCACAACTGCTGAACGCGGCCTTGCTGAATCGGAAGTGCCACGACATCCACGCGTCCACCGGTGCGCGCCCGCAAGAAGTCGGTTCCGTTGTGAACGCCGACCGCAAATTCTCCGCGGTCAGCAACAGCGGTACTCGCTCCGATGCTTGCCGCAGACTCCACCGCCGTTGTGTAGACGCCACCGTGCACCACACCCCACGGCGTGTGATGGGCGTCGGACAGATCGATGTGTCCGACAACTTTGGTGCCGGACACCTCGTCGAGTTGCAATCCTGCGGCGCTCACGAAAGCGCTCGATGCCTCGAGATCTACATCGGCCACGTCATGCTCCTCATCTTGTCGGTTGGATTTCCCAACTCACAGTGCGGCATAGAGTTCACACCGTCAAGTGCTAAGTTGGGTTTCGCAACCTACTGTCGATCGGAGTGACCGTGACACGCAAAGGTCGTAACTGCTCGATCGCCAAGGCCTTGGATCTTGTCGGCGAGAAATGGTCGCTTCTGATCCTGCGTGAAATCGTCCTCGGGCAACGACGCTTCGACGCAATCGCGCGGGGAACCGGCGCCAGCCGAGATATTCTCGCCGCCCGGCTACGCACGCTTGTCGACGCCGACGTGCTGACAAAACGCTTGTACGAGGACCATCCCCCACGCTACGAATACGTCGCCACCGAATCAGGGAAAGCGCTGTACCCGATTCTGATGGCGATCATGGAATGGGGAGACACCTACGCGATCGACGGCCCGCCGCCGACCGTCGTCGAGCATCGGTGCGGCGAGCAGTTGCACGCGCAGGTCGTGTGTGCCCATTGCAACGAACCACTCGAGGCGCGGGATGCGACCGTCGTGCACCTCTCCCCGACTGCTCCTTAACGCTCCGGCGGAAACCCACCCGTTGCGATCGGTCCCCATGAATCGACGGTGACGCGGATCAGGCTCTTGCCCTGTTTGTGCATCGCTTGCCGGTACTCGTCCCAGTCTGGATGATCGCCGGCAATCGAGCGGTAGTAGTCGACCAGAGGCTCCACGGATTCCGGCAGGTCGATGAGCTCAGCCGTTCCGTTCACCTGCACGTACGGCCCATTCCACTCGTCGGAGTGGATGCACAGCGACACGGAGGGAGTACGACGCACATTCACCGCTTTCGCTCGCTCCGGGTAGGTGGAGATGACGATGCGGCCTTGGTCGTCGACGCCACAGGTGACTGGCGAAATCTGGAGTTCACCGGACTTGCGGACGGTCACGAGGGTGGCACGGTGGCGTGGTCTGATGAATTCGAGCAACTCGGCGTGCGAAACCCGGTCTGCACTCGCGATTTTCGACATACCACCAGCCTAGGTGCGTTTACGTCCCGATGCTCATGGCATCTCGATGGTCTGAGCGCGCGCGATTTCGCCGATCGCGGTGGTGATGTATGCCGTCAGCGGTTTCTTGACGACCGCGGACAAGTTACCGATCACGAGCACGGCTGAACGTAGGTACGCTCCGTGCCCGATCCGGAACGAGTCGTCTTCGAGATCTGTAATTCCGAGCGCGCCGGTGTACACGGCGGCGAGGGCCTGGACGTCGAGGTCGGGAAGCCACACGATGGTGGCCTTGGCGCAGGCAGTGAGCGCGTCCTGCACGTCTTCGCTCGAAAGTCCGTCCGGGTGGGTGTCCTCGAGAAGTTCACGAACGATAGCCGCGTGCACCGACGCGACCTGCTCGAAAGACAGCGCGCGCAGTTCCTCTACCGCCTCGGTCAACGCATCGCGGTTGACCGCTCGCACCGCGGCCAGCGCCTCTGCCGTGGCATCTGCGATGTCGCGGGCAACCTTCGGCCACTCGGTAGGCCAACTCTGCTGGGGGTTCACGTTCGGTTCTCCTTGGTTCGCGCGCACGGTTCGCGCTCGCATGTGAGCTTGCCAGGTAACACCGACAGCACGACGTCAGGT
The DNA here is from genome assembly GCF_042790355.1 of Rhodococcus sp. NPDC056743. Taxonomy (NCBI): domain Bacteria; kingdom Bacillati; phylum Actinomycetota; class Actinomycetes; order Mycobacteriales; family Nocardiaceae; genus Rhodococcus; species Rhodococcus sp. NPDC056743. The sequence goes on from NZ_JBHTZI010000002.1 coordinate 330,369, forward strand.
GAAGCGGGCCAGGAACGCCATCGCGTTGTGCGGCGCAAAACCCTTCATGTCGTTGTCGAAGTACACGAACACGTCGAGCCCGTCGCTCATCCAACCCCGAGCGCGTTCGGACCAGCTGTCCAGAGCTTTGTCGGTGTAACCACTTGCATACAGTTCCTTGTCGCCATGCATGCGCACGTAGACAAAATCACTGGTCGGCGTAGTGATCTGGGGGTATCTCCCAGCGGTATCGGCGACGACAAACCCGATGTCGTGCTCGCGCATCAGTTCCACCGCTTCCGGCACGGCAAAGCTCGCATGCCGCGCCTCCACCGCATAGCGAATCGGGAGTTCGATCTCTGCGTGCGCCAATACCCGGTCTTCGGTCAGCTTCTCGTCGTGGCGGGCTGCAAGCTCCGCAGCGTCCGTGGTCGTACGCGGTAACTGTTCGAAAAAGCTCGACAACCGCTCGGGCTCGAACTGCAAAGTGGGCGGCAACTGCCAGAAGATCGGTCCGAGTTTCGGACCCAGTGCAAGAACTCCCGCCGCAAAGAAGTTCGCCAGACCGGCATCCGTGTCGAGCAGGCGCTTCATATGCGTGATGTATCGACCCCCTTTGAGGGCGAACACAAAATTTTCGGGTGTTTCACTGCGCCACTTCGCGAAACTCTCCGGTTTCTGAAGCGCATAGAACGAGCCGTTGATTTCGATCGAAGTCAATTTCTCTGCGGCATAGGACAATTCCTTGCGATGCGCAAGGCCACTCGGGTAGAAGTCCCCACGCCAGGCGGGATACGTCCACCCTGAGATACCGACTCGGATATCTGCCACCGCTTCAGACTAGACGCCCGATACCCCGGCACTGAGTGCAACGGACACCGGCACGACAGTCAGGCACACCACTGCTGCGACAAACAGCCCGATGACGAGCCGACGATCCCACTTTCCACGGGCGCCGCTTGCCGCGAGCATGAAGATCACGAAACCCACACAGACAGACACGATCGTCACGATCACCGGAGCACCAACCATGGGTTGATTGTCCCCTACCACTTTGTGGGTATGCCCCTCGGAGGTGAATACCCCTACCGAACAAGGAGCGGACATGCCGAAATACCTCTGGCAAGTGACGTACACACCGACCGGAGCCGCCGGCCTCCAGAAGGAAGGGGGCACCGCCCGCCGCGACGCGATAACCCGCATGGTCGAAAGCGTGGGCGGCACAGTCGAATCCTGTCACTTTGCACTCGGCAGTCACGACATGTTTGTCATCGGCAATCTTCCCGACACGGTTGCAGCCGCGGCACTGAGCATTCGCACCACAGCTGAGGGAGCGGCTCGATCAGAATCCGTCACTCTGCTCACGCCGGAGGAAATCGACGAAGCAGTCAATCGCCCGACCGACTACCGTGCACCCGGCGCGGAATAGATCGCGATCACACTCGGGTTACCACCACCATGACTGACGCGACGCAGACACCTGACCTGGGCACCTACGGAATCTGGCGAGGAGCCGCCGGATTGAAACCGGATTTGGGGGCAGCAATCGAGAAACTAGGGTTCGGCACCATCTGGATCGGCGGTTCACCGCACGCGGACCTGCAGGTCGCCGAGAAGCTGCTCGACGCGACGGAGCACATCACCGTGGCTACGGGGATCGTCAACGTGTGGTCATCACCGGCTGCCGAAGTTGCCGAGTCGTACCACCGACTCGAAGCCAAGCACCCCGGACGATTCCTCCTCGGCATCGGCATCGGCCATCCCGAAGCCACCGGCGATTACTCGAAGCCGTATGCCACCTTGGTGTCGTACCTCGACGAACTCGACGCGGCTCAGGTTCCGGAATCTCGTCGTGTCCTCGCCGCTCTCGGCCCCAAGGTATTGAAGCTGTCGGCTGATCGCGCTGCCGGAGCACATCCCTATCTGACGACTCCCGAACACACTGCGGAAGCTCGCAGCATTCTCGGCCCGTCGAAAATTCTTGCGCCCGAACACAAAGTTGTTCTCGAGACCGATCCGGACAAGGCGCGAGCGATCGGCCGTCCGGCCGTGGCCAACCCATACCTGCACCTACGTAACTACACGACCAATCTCGAACGCCTCGGCTTCGCACCCGACGAAATTGCGAACGACGGAAACGACCGTGTCATCGACGCCCTGGTGGCCTACGGGACCGCCCGTTCCATTGCGGACCGGTTGCGCGAACATGTCGCGGCCGGCGCCGACCACGTTGCGATTCAGGCACTTCCGGCTGACGGTGATCCGATTGCGACGTACGAAGCATTGGCCCCTGAACTATTCCACTGACAAGTCGACACCCTTGACTTGGATAAGTCATATCCGAGTATACTTGGACACGACTTATCCAAGTAAAGGAGACAAGCATGAAGATCGTCATTTTCGGTAGCGGGCTCATCGGGAGTCAGATCGCGTCGAAGCTCGCTGATGCCGGGCACGATGTGAAGGCACTCGGTCGAGCAGACGGTATCGATACAACCACGGGCAAAGGCCTCCTCGAAGCCGTGACCGGCGCAGACGTAGTCGTGGATCTCACCAATTCCCCCTCGTGGTCGGACGACGACGTCCTGGCATTCTTCCGCGACGGGACCAGCAATATCCTCGCGGCGGAGCAGAAGGCGGGCGTCGGGCACCACGTCATCCTGTCCATCGTGGGTGCCGACCGACTGCCTGATTCCGGGTACATGCGAGCCAAGGTCGCCCAGGAAGATCTGGTCAAGGCCGGGCCGATCCCCTACTCGATAGTCCGCTCGACCCAGTTCTTCGAGTTCATCGCCGGAATCGCCGACGCCGGGACCGTGGACGGCACAGTCCATGCAACCCCGGCTCATCTTCAGCCGATCGCATCGCGGGACGTCGTATCCCACGTCGCAGAGGTTGTGATCGGCGCACCCCGGAATGACACGGTCGAGATCGCCGGGCCCGAACCGCTGGGTATCGACGAACTGGTACGACGCCTGTTCTCCGTCACCGGAGACAAGCGCTCGGTGACACCCGACCCGGAGGCCGGATACTTCGGCGCGAAACTCGACAGCGCCGCACTCACCCCCACACCGGGAGCCAATGCCTGGATCGCACCGACCACACTGGACGAGTGGTTAGCTTCCCAGGCCTGACAAACGCCATCGATATCCGCCCCGAACCGTTTTCCACGGCGTCGATAGAGTTCTTGCATGAAGCTTTCCGGAGGTGTGGAGTGGTCACTCCACTGCTGCGTGGTCCTCAGCCAGGCTGAAGGTCCGGTTCCCACAGCCAGACTCGCCGAACTGCACGGGGTGTCGAAGACATACCTGGCAAAACATCTGCGAGCGCTGGCACAGGCCGGCCTTGTCAACCCGACCGAGGGTCGCGACGGTGGATACGTCCTGACCCGGCCGCCCGAGAGCATCACAGTTCTGGACGTCGTGCAGGCCGTCGACGGTAAGGAACCCGCGTTCCGGTGCACGGAGATTCGGCAACAAGGGATCCTCGCCGCACCACCGGAGCAGTGCCTCGTCCCGTGCGGTATCGCCAAGGTCATGGCCGACGCCGAAAAGGTATGGCGTGCTTCACTGTCGGGAGTCACCATCGCGGATCTTGCGGCAACTCTCGATCTCCCCGCCCTCAAGAAAATTCTGACGGCGCAGCCGAACTGAGCGTGAGTTCCTACCGAGAAGATTCACTGTCGTTGGCGGGATCCACTTGATCCTGGGTAGCCGCCCAACTCGCCAAGAGCTTCAGTGCATCAGCCGTCGGAGTATCCGGTGCCGCTGTGTAGACCAGCAGCGTCAGCCCGGGGTTGGACGGAAGTTCCATTGCCTCGAAGTTCAGCTCTAGGTCTCCGACAACAGGGTGATGAACCTTCTTGAAACCTGTTCGATGAAAGCGCACATTGTGTTTCGCCCACCGCGTGCGGAATATCTCACTGCGCGTTGCTAATTCACCGATCAGTTCGGTGAGGGCCTTGTCGTGCGGGTTCTTCCCTGCCTCTGATCGAAGCATTGCCGCAATATCATCGGCAGCACGTTCCCAGTCGGTGAAAAATTCCTGCGAAGCCGGGTCGAGGTACACGAAGCGCGCATTGTTGGCCGGACGACGCGGATCGGCCAGTACCGGCGAATACAGCGCCCGGGCCATGCGATTGGCGGCCAACATATCGTGACGGGCGTTGCGAACCCACGCCGGAGCGTCGGTGATGGCGTCGAGTATCTGCTGAATGGCCGGACTCACACCTTTGGGTGCTGATCGGCGCTTCGGCGGAGCTGACGCACTTGCGGTCTTCGCCAGGTCGAACAGGTGGTCCTGCTCGGCCTCGTCGAGTTGAAGTGCTCGGGAAAGACTTTCGAGCACCGAGTCCGACGCTCCAGCCAGATTGCCGCGCTCCATTCGCACGTAGTAGTCGATGCTGACACCAGCGAGCAAGGCAACTTCTTCTCGGCGCAATCCTTTGACCCGACGGTTTCCACCGTACGCCGGAAGCCCCGCCTGCTCGGGAGTGATGCGCGCACGGCGGGAGCTGAGGAACTCACGGATCTCGGCTCGGTTGTCCATGCCGATTACGTTACTCGAGTCGTCGGACCGCAGGGAGGTACTGCCGGTACCTGGAACAACAGGAACTCCCGCCAGGATGATTCGGACGGTTCACTGGGTATCGACACAGCGAACCGAACAACCAAGAGGATTCATCATGCGCGCAACCATCATGTACAGCGCCGGAGACGTTCGCGTCGAGAACGTGCCGGATCCGGCACTGCAACAGCCGACGGACGCTCTGGTGCGCATCGTTCGAGCATGCGTCTGCGGATCCGACCTGCATCCGTACCACGACATGCCTGCTACACCCGGTGGCACCCCGATGGGCCACGAATTTGTCGGCGTCGTCGAAGAGGTCGGCGGCGACGTGGCCACGCTGAAGAAGGGCGACTTTGTCATCGCCCCGTTCGCGTGGTCCGACGGAACCTGCGAATTCTGCCGCGAAGGGCTGCAGACGTCGTGCCGCCACGGCGGATTCTGGGCCGGCGACGGCATCGGGGGCGCACAGGCGGAGGCCATCCGCGTGCCGCTGGCCGACGGCACCCTGGTCAAAGCACCCGTCGGCGAAGACTCGGAACTACTCCCCTCACTTCTCACCCTGTCCGACGTCCTGGGCACCGGCTACCACGCTGCCGTCAAGGGCCGCGTGAACGAACACACCTCGGTCACCGTCATCGGCGACGGCGCAGTCGGCCTTATGGCGGTTCTCTCCGCCAAACGACTTGGCGCCGAGCGGATCATCCTCATGGGCCGCCACAAGTCGCGCACCGATCTGGGCATCGAGTTCGGAGCTACCGACATCGTCGCCGAACGCGGCGACGAGGGCATCGCCAAGGTCCGCGAACTCACCGGCGGCAACGGCACCCATGTTGTACTCGAAGCAGTGGGACACATGCCCGCGTACGAGCAGGCGATCGGCGTTGTCCGGCCCGGCGGAGTCATCAGCCGTGTCGGCGTCCCTCAGTACGAGGTTGCACCTGTCGGTTTCGGCAGCCTGTTCGGGCACAACATCACACTCACCGGTGGCCCCGCTCCTGTGCGTGCGTACATCGAGAAGCTCATGCCCGACGTTCTCGACGGAAAGATCCAGCCGGGCAAGGTTTTCGACCGGACTGTCAACCTCGACGAGGTACCGGACGCGTACCGCGCAATGGACACTCGTGAGGCTCTCAAAGTTCTTGTTCAGCCCTAGCGCACAACCACCGTCGAAACAGGAGTTCCCATGGAGATTCTGAAGCAACCGCCCACGAGCAAGGCTCCCGCAGACTGGTTCACCGGTGACGTCTGGTGGGACGTCATCTACTCAGGGCAGGAACCGTCGCGCATGCGCGCCAATATGGTTCGCTTTGCACCGTGCTCGCGCACCGACTGGCACTCCCACGCACTGGGGCAGACCTTGCACATCGTGTCCGGAACCGCCCTGATTCAGGCTCGCGGCGGCGAGATCATCGAGGCTCACCCTGGTGACACCGTCTATACGCCACCCGGCGAGGAACATTGGCACGGCGCGGCGGCCGACCACTTCATGACCCACCTCGCGTTGTGGGAAGGCCCCGGCGACGGCGGCACGGAAACTACGTGGGGCGACAAGGTCACCGACGAGGAATACAGAGGAGTGCAACGGCCCTCGTAGCGTTCGCCGTCGGTGATGATGCCCTGAATCCGTGATCCACACCGAAACAGAATTAACAGTTCGTTTTCGGCATGACTCATGGCACGCTGAACCCATGGATCCACTCGAACCGATGCGGCCGGTGAGCATTCAAGCGCCGGCTAAGACTTCGACCCCGATGTGGAAATCCGCGGCGGTCATGCTGGGAACGATGTGTGTCTTTGCGTATGCCCTGCTCTCGACAAGAACCGGAACCGGCCCGGTCGCGGCGGGAGTTGCCGTCGGCATTGTCGGCGTAGGGCTCTACGCAATGTCGGTAGTGCGCACCCTCCGAGAGAACTCGGGCAAACGGATACCTTTGTGGGGCGACGCTCCGGTGTCTCCGCGCGAGATGGACCTGCTTGCCGGAGCCGGTATGCCGTTGTTGGCAGCCGGAGTCTTGACCGCGATCCGTGCGTCGGGATTGACCTGGCCGTATCTCTTCTTCGGGCTGTTTGCGACGGTAATGGTCCTGGCCTTGATTCTTCCTGTCCTCATACATAATTCACGCGTGAAACGATAATTGCAGCGTGAGAAGCTCACCGCATGCCGGTATCCCGGAGCGTGATATTCAGCCGACCGGACGCCAATCCACTGTCCGTATCTGCACTTCCTGCAATCACTTTCGGGACACCGTGGTAGGCGAATCGTGAGGCTCCACCAAAAACGAAGAGATCGCCCGACTGAAGTTCGATGTCGGTATACGGCCGGTTCCGATTCTCCGCGTTCCCGAATCTGAAGACGCAACTCTGACCGATGCTCAGTGACACGACGGGCGCGTCGCAACGCTCGTCCTTGTCCTGATGCATACCCATCCGGGCGCCGTCGTCGTAGAAGTTGATCAGCGCGGTGTCGGGTGTGTAGGTCTGACCCGGATCTCCATAGGCTTCTCTCACTGCTTTACGCCCCAACTCGATCAGCCAATCGGGCAGCGCGGCCACTGCTGCCCCGTTCACATCGTCGGCAGTGCGCGTGTATTTGTACGGTTGCCAATGCCAGCCGAGGCACACGGTTTGGACCGACATCTTGTGGCCGCCGGGGACCACCGCCGAGCGCATCGGGACCGGGGCGGTTGCCCACCGTCGACATTCGGTGACGAGCGTGCGCCGTTGGGCAAGGCCGAGCCAATCCGGAACAAGAATCGCCCCTGGCGCCACTTCCATTTGCGACCGAGGAATCAGAGCGTTCATGAATTCCACGCTAATCGGTCCCGAGGCATTGACACCTTCTGCATGGACTCGTACTGTAATCAACAGATTGGTTGATAAAGGAGATGGTTGACAAGTGATCGTGGATCCCGGGGCTGATGATCGTCTCGACAAAGCATTCATGGCACTTGCTGACCCGGTACGACGACGGATCATCGCCCGCCTGAGCACCGGACCTCAGACGGTCAACGAGCTCGCAGAGCCGTTCGAGATCACAAAACAGGCTGTCTCCAAACATATTCAGGTACTCGAGGCAGCGGGGTTGGTCACTCGCAGCCGTGACGCCCAGAGACGTCCAGTGCATCTGAATGCCGCAGCGCTCGAGGCTTTGACGGCCTGGATCGACCGCTATCGACTGATCCACGAACAACAGTTCCGCAAGCTCGATCACCTGCTCAGCACCACACAGAAGGAGACTTAGCCATGGCTACCACCAATCCCGTCACCATCACGGCTCCTGAGGGCGTGCCGTTCATCGACATCACCCGCGAATTCGACGCACCCGTCAGTGCCGTGTTCGCCGCTCATTCGAATCCCGAACTGGTCAAGCAGTGGCTCGGCCCCAACGGATACGAGATGGACATCGAGGAATACAACTTTGTCAGCGGCGGTCGATACAAGTACATCCACCGCAATCCCGAGGGTGACGAGTTCGCGTTCAACGGCGTTTTCCACGTAGTTCGCGACAACGAATTTGCCATCCAGACCTTCGAATACGAAGGCTTTCCCGACGTGGTCAGCATCGAATCCATGACGTTCGAAGATCTAGGCAACGGGCGCACCCGTCTCTCCGGCCATTCCGTCTATCCGAGCCTCGAAGCGCGGGACGGAATGATCGAGAGCAATATGGAACTCGGCGTCACCGAAGGTTACGAACGCCTGGACAAGATCGTCGCTCAGTCCTGAGCACCTGTTTGCCCGATTACTCACTGCGGAAGGCACTCCCATGGATTGGACCCTCGAAGTAGTCATCGTTCCCGTCAGCGATCTCGACCGTTCCATCGAGTTCTACCGTGACAAGGTCGGTTTCAACCTCGACCACCACACCGTGAACGAACACATGACGGTCGCCCAGCTCACTCCGCGTGGTTCGGGCTGCTCGATCGTCATCGGCAACCTGCCGTCGCAAACCGAGATGGCCCCAGGTTCATTGAAGGGCTTGCAGTTGGTGGTGGCCGACGCTGCAGCGGCTCGACAGGAGCTCATCGACCGCGGCGTCGATGCCAGTGAGGTCACCGTCTTCGACGAGCGTGACGGTGGCACCTTCTTCGGATTTGCCGACCCGGACGGTAATACCTGGGCTGTCCAGCAGCTGAAGGTCCGTGGAGAGAAGCCGCTCATTCCGAAGGACTACCGCGACCGCTTCGGCGCGTAGAAGCCGCCTTCCACGCTGCGTAGCCTTCGGCCATGCAGACAGCGCAGGGGCGATAGCCGGCCGCAATCGCGGTCGGCTCGTCCGCAAAGAACACTCGACTGGCAACGTACCCACCGCGCGCGATTGCCTGCGCAGCCCCTCGGCAGTCGAGTCGCCCGTAGATCTTCGTTTTCCGGTGCCCGCCAAGCACACCGGGCGCCTGACTCTCGTAGGGTTTGTTGTGAGCGTCGCGGAGAATGTACGTCTTACTCGGCATCATGAAGCACCAATCCCAATGTTCGACGCGTACCGGAGTGCACGACGCTGACACCATGTCGCACAGGGGCTCTCGACCACCCACGCGAACTCTGGACCGGCCGATCCCGCGTGGTGAATATCAACGCGTGACCTTGTTCGAGTACCGTGACCGTCCCTTTCGACTGGGCTCGCGGCCGCTGTTCCACAAGCAAGAACTCTCCCCCGGCGTGGTCGATGCGAGGTCTGTCGAGCCCGATCACGACTTGCAAGGGAAACACCAACTCTCCGTACAGGTCCCGATGCAGTGCATTCCAGTCGCCAGGTCCGTAGGACAGGAGAATCGGGGTAGGCCGATTCTGGCCGGCGTCGTGGCACAGGTCGATCCAGTCTTCGAAAGTGTCCGGCCACGGTGCGCTGTCCCCCAGTTTGAACGCCCACTCCCGCGCAACAGGGAGAAGCTGCCGGTAGAAAGCCGCTCGCAAAGCGGTGATCGGCTCGGGTACCGGATCACCGAAGTATCGGTACTGCCCTTGACCGAACCGGTATCGAGCCATGTCGATGGTGCTTCGAAATCGGTCGGCGTCCGCGTACCACGACGCAATTTCCTTGCATTCCGACTCGTCGAGCAGCGGCCCACTCCGAGCGCACCCGCTCGTGTTGATTCCTTCGATCAGCGCAGGCCAATCGAGGGAATCGACTCGAGCAGACAGGTCGGTGAAGAGGTCCATACGTCGTAGACGACGCGGCGGTCAGGAATGTGAGAACGTCAGCAGTTGGTCAGCCAGGGCGTTGTACGTACGGGCGATCCCGGCATAACTGAGCACGGGTTCCGGATTCCAGGTGCCGATCTTCCCCGCCTTCACTGCAGGCAAGTTGGACCACGCAGGATTGGTGCCGAGCGTATCCAGTTGCAAACTGGACGGACGATCGTCGAGGAAGATCATGTCGGCCGGATAACGGTCCGCCATCTCCCAAGCCAGTTTCTCGACGTAGACCGACGATCCCTCGGCCGGATCGACAACGGTAAGACCCAAACTCGCCAGGTCGGCGAGGATCGGAAACCCGGAACGACTGACACGAATCGTGTCCGGATCTGCGGACGCGAACAAAACCTGTGAATTATTCAGCGAAGAAGCAACTTCGGAGATCCGCGCACGCGCAGCGTCGTAGTTCTGTCGCTGAGCCTCCATATCCGGGTCTGCTCCGAGTTCCACGACCAGTTCCACGATCTCTTGCACGGTTCGGTCGATGGTTCCTGCTGCCGTTTCCACGAACAGTACTGTCGACAAGCCTTTCACCGCATCCAAGTTCGCCTCGTCGAGAAGGGCTGAACCACGCAACTGAGGGACGATGACGACGTCCGGCTCGAGGGCAGCGATCTTCTCGAGTTCCACCTGCCCCCAAAGCTGCCCGACCATGTCGGTCTTCGAGAAATCCAACTTGCCGGAGATGCTGGTGTCCGTCGATCCCGGCGACCGTGTCAGTGCCCCGAAAACACCGACAGGCACCAGTCCGTAATCCCACAGAGCGCCCGCGATACCGGTGTAGGTGACAAATGTCCTTGGTGGTGAATCCAATTCGATCAGGGTTCCGCGATCATCGGTGAAGGACCAGCCGGCATCGCCTGCGCCCCCGGCGTCTGCGTCCGAACGCGAGCAACCGGCCGCTGCCAGCGCAGCAGCCAATCCTGCTGCAGCGCCGAGGAACCTGCGGCGATTCCAGTCCATCTCGAGACGCCGGTGCGGTCGTGGAGTGAACAGCGTGGTCATGTGTGTGCCCTTTCGGCGATTGGTTGAACTGTTGCAGGAGTGGACGAACGAGCAAAGAGGAGGATCGATACAAGACCTGTGAGCATTCCGACGCCGGCACAGAAGACCAGCGGCCACAGCAAGGCGAACTCGTCCGAACCTGCGAAGAGCGAGCCGCACAACGCAATTCCGACTGCGAGCCCGAATTGCCGCGATGAGTTGGCTGTGGCCGAAGCCGTCCCGGCACGCTCTGCCGGGGCGTCCGACATCGCGGCACCGGGCAGCACCGGCGACACCATCGCCGAACCGACGCCGGTCAGAATCAGCCCGGCGATCAGTGCGGGCCAGACCGGCTCGGCGAGAACGTACAGCATGGCCACGCAACCGATTCCGCAAAGGACCGTCCCGAATCCGAGCGACAGTCGAAGGTCGACGCGCTGAAGCCGTGATCCACACAGGGCCGACACGAAGACAAAAGCGAGCGGTTGAATCGAGAGCCCAAGTGCGGCCGCCGACGCCGACAGTTCCAGCCCGTTCTGCAGCCACAGTGAAAGGACTACGAGCGGGCCGTAGGCCGCGAGGTAGTAACCGAAAGCAGCGACGAGGACGCCGTCGAATTTCAGAGATCGGAACAACGCCGGATCGAGCATCGGACTGCTGCTTCGACGCTGCCAGGACACAAATGCCGTCAGCGCAATGATTGCGATCACGAAGGCAAGAGCTGTCGACGACGAAGTCCACCCGGCGTCGCCGCCCCACGTCACGCCCAGAATCGCGGCAACGGCAGCGAGAGTGAACAAAACCATTCCGGCCCAGTCGATATTGTCGTCTCCGCGCTCACTTTCGGCGAAACAGAACACAGCCATTGCGAGCGCTACTGCGGCCACGGGGATTCCGAAATAGAAGACCGCACGCCAGTCGAAGAACTGCGTCAGCAGCCCTCCTGCAACATTCCCGATTCCGGCCGCCAATCCAGCCACGGCACCCCACGCGGCAAAGGCGACGTGACGATCACGGCCCGAGTATGCGTCGCCGAGCAGAGGCAGCAGCGTCGCGAACATCGCTGCACCGGCAATTCCTTGCGCGCCGCGAGCTGCGACCAGAACCGTGACGTCCGGGGCAACAGCGCACACGGCCGTCGCCACCAGGAACACAACCAGACCGCAGATGTAGAGGCGTTTACGTCCCCAAGCATCGCCGAGCGCGCCCATGCCCACCAGAAGCGCAGCAAGAGCCAGCGTGTAGGCGTCGACGACCCAGGACATCGCGCCCGTACTGCCGTCCAAACCGACGGCGATGGCCGGCACCGCGATCGTTGTGATCGTGGCGTACGTCAGTAAGAGGAAAGTTCCGATGCATGCGGCGATAAGCGGCAGCCATCGTCGTGCCGACATGGTCAACCTCCGAACAGGGCGGTAAGTGCGCCCTAACTATGGAGGTTCAAGTCAACTTGAAGTCAAGCGCCGCTTCGACGCGGATGTCGAGCTGCTCGAGCAGCCACGGACACTGCATCGGACGCTCTTGCCGACACGTCAGGTGATGCTCGAGAATCAGTTTCGCTCTCGTAGCGGCGGCGATCTGTGCCTCGAGCATCGAAACTTGATCCGTGAGAACCGCGGAGAACTGCTCGGACGTGGTGTCGGCTTCGATGAAGGAGCGCACCTGCTCCAAGGACATTCCCGTCTCGGTGTACATCCGGATCAACGCCAGCCGACGCAGCTCACGCTGCCCGTACCAGCGTTTGCCGCCGGTTCGCGATCGCGCGGACAGCAGGCCTTCGTCCTCGTAATAGCGCAAGGTCGACGCCGCGATTCCGAACGATTTTGCAACTTCGCCGATCGGGATCAAGTGCTCACGCATTCCCCGATCGTAGGCTGAGTATGTAGGCGGTTCCGGCAGTTATGTGTAACTTGGCATACTGACTAACGGAAGGGTCGCGCAAGTGATCTCACAGCAAAATGCTGTATGCGCTCGTTGAACGAGGGAGAGCCGTGCTGGATCCAACGCGACGACCGGTCGGGCCGTACTCGTCAGGGGTGCCCCAAGGTGCCCTCGACGTCCGTATGCCTGACCTGGAACGATTCGGCCTCCCCCAGCTTTGGCGATCGGTGGTCATCGCGGTGGTGCTGTCCACATCGATCATGCTTGCCCTGATCGTGTGGCCGTTCCGCAGACGCGGACGCACCATCGTGGACGCGGCGTCCGACGGCGTGGTGGACGGCTTCATCACCCTCGGCCCCACGTTCGTGAAGCTCGGGCAGCTGGTTGCGTCGTCGTCAGGGATTTTCCCCGCGCCGCTGGCCAATGCCTGCCTTCGGTGCCTTGACGATGTGCCACCGTTCCCCGCGGACCAGGCTCGCAGCGTCGTGGAAGCGGACCTCGGATACGCGATCTCCGAAATTTTCGCGAGCTTCGACGATCAACCGCTGGCGGCTGCGTCGGTGGCGCAAGTGCATGCGTGCGTCCTGCACGACGGACGTGAAGCCGTCATCAAGATTCAGCGGCCGGGTATCTACGCCCGCATGCTCATCGACCTCCGGGCGGCATATCGCGGTGCGCGGATTCTCGAGAAATTCGTCGAGTTCCTACGAATAGCCAACGCGACAGCCATTATTCGCGACCTGCATACCGCCACGATGACGGAACTGAACAGTGCCGTCGAGGCCGATCGACAAACGACGTTCCGGAATAACATCGGTGCGTTCGGCGACAACAAGGGCGTGACAACGCCCGAGGTGTACTGGGATTACTGCGGGCCTCGGGTGATCTGCATGGAGCGTATGCGGGGTGTTCCTCTCGATCGCTTCGTCGCGAGTCCGGACGGCATCGACGAAGCCCGCATGCTGATCCGGCGCGGCGTGAAGGTATGGCTCGAATCCGTCATTGTTCACGGGCCGTTTCACGGTGACGTTCACGCTGGAAATCTCTGGGTACTCGATGACGGCCGGATCGCGATGCTCGATTTCGGAATTGTCGGAATTCTCCCTGAAACGTGGCGAACGATTCTCACCGACATGTTTCGCGCGACATTGATCGACGGGGATTTCGCCCGTGTCGCCCGCGGTATCCGCGCCTTGGGATACGCCAACGACTACGAGGTGGACGATGATCAACTCGGCTTGCAGGTGGCCACCGCTTTGGCGCCGATTCTGGGCCGAGACCTGGGGGAACTCAAGTTGAGTGAACTCATCATGGCGCTGATCCAGCTAGGCAGACAATGGGGTGTGGCCAGCCCCGAGGAATTGGTTCTGTTCGGCAAACAGCTCGGCTATTTCGAGCGTTATGCCACCGCGCTCGCACCAGGCTGGGTTATCGGTCAGGACCTTTACCTTTTCAAGAATATGTTTCCCGACGAAGTAACGGCCAAGGCGCACAGTTTGGGAATCACCCTTCCGGAATAAATCTGCCTAACTTAACTACTACGACAATCCAGGCGCGGGGATTAATCTGAAGCAACCCCCTGCGCAAGGAGCACGCCGTGCAAACAGCATCCGCCACGATTGCCGAGCAGAAGTCCGCAGACAACCTCATCCCGGGAACGACCCCTGCCACCACTATCGGCACGCTCATCACGTCTTTCGACAGTTCCGTCATCGAATTACTCGTCAGTCCTGGTGGACTCGACGTCGAAATTCGATCAATGGCGCTCCTCGAGGATTCCGATATCGACGGTACGGAACCCGCGGGCGCACTGTCCGACGTGTATCTGCCGGTAGGAGTTCCGATTGATTCGGTGATCGACTGGCTGGTCGCGTCGGAGCACCATCCGCACAAACCGAAACTGCTGCTCGTCAAGAATGCCGACAACGAAGGTCCATTGCGGGCAGCCGCGGAAAGATCAGGAATCGCGCTCGCCTCGGTACATCCGAAAGCCAGCTCCGGGCATATCTACTCGCTGATACAGCAGTTGCTTCTCAAGAACGCATACCGCCGACGCGCCACCCCGCAAGGTTCTGGTTTCGATCCCACCGGCGACTCCGACTTGTTCGGGCTCGCGGAGACCATCGCCGAATTGACCGGTGGCCTGGTCACGATCAACGACAATGCCCAACACATCTTTGCCCATTCCGCCGGACACGCGAATGAGGACGAACTACACCAACGCTCGGTGCTCGGCCGCGAATGGCCGAGTGGCTACAGCGAATGGCTGCAGAAGCGAGGCACGTTCGAACATCTACGACGCTCGGACGAGATCATCGACATCCCGGCCGCGCCCGAGTTCGGCGCCGCACATCGGTTGGCCGTCAGCATTCGGCGCCGCGGCACAAGCATCGCCACATCTGGTGTGCACCAGCAGCATCTCGGAACCATCTGGGTCCAGACTGCGGGAGCACCACTTCGCGACGGTTCCGACGAGGTGCTTCGCGGCGCAGCAGAAGTGGCCTCACGCATCGTGATCCGGATTCTCGACGCGTCGCGCCGGGAGAGCGCCCAAATCCAGCGACTGTTCGGCGCTCTGGGCGGCGGTGTCGATATCACTGCTTTGGCGGATTCACTCTCACTATCCCTCGACGGACCCGCCGCGGTGGTGGGATTTGCGACTGCCGAGCAGACGCCAGTCGAGTTGCGGCGGATGACGAACTCACTGCGCCTGCACGCCAGCGCTTTCCGACGAGACGCCGTCACCACTGCGATAGTCGACCGGATCTACGTGCTATTCCCTCACGCAGAAGGCGAATCGCTGATCAGCGACTGGGCCGCAGACACAGTTCGCTATCTGGGAAGTTCGTCGGATATCGTCGCGCGGGCAGCGGTCGCAGTGATGATTCCCAGACTGTCCGGGGTTCCCGAGGCCCGCAGAGAAGTCGACCGGGTACTCGACGCTCCCGGCGACACGTCTTCCCCCGTCACGACTCTGGCTGCCTCGCGCACCGCAGTGCTACTCGGCGAAATCCTCGACCTGATCGGGGATCACGACCGACTTCGGGACCCCCGAGTTGATCGTTTGCTGTCTTACGACGACAAGAACTCGTCGGACATGCAGTCCACGCTCACGAGCTATCTCGCAGCGTTCGGCGATGTGAAAAAAGCTGCGGCCCTGCTGAAAGTGCATCCCAACACGTTGCGGTACCGCGTCCGGCGCGCTGAACAGATCATGGGAATCTCGCTCGACGAGCCGGACACGCGACTGCTGACAGAGCTTCAACTGGCACTCGTGAGCCGGGAACCGTCTGAACCGGAGCGGCTGACACCCACCAACTGAACCGCTTCCGGTTGCACGCTCCGTCCGATCAACGAGACATGTCGCCTACCGCACGGCAAATGCGCGGTACACAACACTCGTCAATGAATCGAACACGTCTAACTCAGGAGCACCCTTGAGAACTCGCGGAGCCGTCATCCGTCAAGCGCCCGGCAAGTACGAGGTCGTCGACCTCGAACTCGATTCACCTCGTACCAATGAACTGACCGTCAAGATGGTTGCCTCCGGCCTGTGCCATTCCGACGACCACATCGCCAGCGGCGATCACGCAGTGGGCCGCTACCCCATTTGCGGCGGCCACGAAGGCGCAGGCGTTGTGGTCGAGGTCGGCCCGAACACCGAGGGCTGGACCGAAGGTGACCACGTCATCTTCTCCTTCCTTGCCGCCTGTGGCCGATGCCGTTGGTGCGCAGGCGGAATTCAGAACCTGTGCGACAACGGCGCAGCAATCATGACGGGTAGCCGCCCCGGCGATACCGAGAGCTATCGCATGACGTTGGACGGCGAGCCGGTTTCACAAACCTGCGGCCTCTCCACCTTCAGCGAATACACCACGGTCAGCACGCTCTCCGCCGTCAAGGTGGACAAGCATCTCCCGCTCGAGACGCTGTGTCTGCTGGGTTGCGGTGTCGGCACCGGTTGGGGTGCTGCCGTCAACTCCGCCCAGGTGTACCCGGGCCAGACCGTGATCGTCATGGGTGTCGGCGGCATCGGCATCAATGCCGTTCAAGGTGCAGCGCACGCCGGCGCCGCACACATCATTGCCGTGGATCCTGTCGAATTCAAGCGCGAGAGTGCCCTGAAATTCGGTGCCACGCACGCAGTGTCCACGATGGAAGAAGCAACCGACATCGCTCGTTCCTTCACCAACGGCCAGGGCGCTGATTCCGCGATCGTCACCGTCGGAGTGACCACGGGAGACCATGTGGCACAGGCTTTCTCATCCATCCGCAAGGCCGGAACCTGCGTAGTCACCGGACTGGGCAAGATGACGGACATCGGGATTCCGGTGAGCCTGATGGAACTCACGCTCTACCAGAAGAGAATTCAGGGATCGCTCTTCGGTGCATCCAACCCGACCGCCGACATCCCGTGGATGGTCGATCTCTACACCAGCGGAAAGCTTAACCTCGACGGCTTGATCACCAACCGCTACTCACTCGATCAAATCAACGAGGGCTTTGCCGACATGCATGCCGGCCGTAACCTCCGCGGCGTTATCACCTTCTGAGCTGGTTCTCTCCGGACTTGACTCGTGTGCAAGTCCGGAGAGATCCCCGCATCGGATACACCAGGCATTCACGGTGTCGAGGATCAGGCGAATCGAGTTGGCGAAAACCAGAATTCACGCAGTATCCTGTCTGCGCTCACTCAGCCGAGTGACGAAGCAATCGCATCTCGTCCCGCAGCGGCACACGCTTGGTCCTGCATTCCGTCCGGAGCGCCACCGACACCGATGCCGGCGATCGACGCAGGTCCAGCCTTCACTGTGACTCCACCGGCAAGGAAGAGAGTGCCGGGAAGGTCGGCGATGGTGGATCCGTCGCCTTTCGTTCGCTGTGTGAGGTCACTGGTGTCGGCCCCGAAAGCTGCAGAGGTGTATGCCTTCTCGCGTGAAGCCTCCACGGTGTGCTGGGCTGCGTTGTCGCCACGCACCATGGCGATGACATTTCCGGCACGGTCGACGACGGAGACGGTGACAAATCCGAGTCCGTCGGCACGGCATTTCGCCAGGGCCGCACCGGCTGCCTTCACTGCTGCGTCGGCGCTGAGTCGATTTTGAGTGACAACGGCCGAATCACCGGTCGCAGCAGGCTGCTGCGTGGCAGAAATCGATGTCGTGCTCGACATGTTCTCCACCGGTGTGTCGGTACTCGAGCAGGCCGCGCTCGCAAGGATCGCGACAACCGGAACGGCGACAGCCAGGGTACGGGGCAGTCGTGTGTAAATGCGGTGGTTCATGATGGGCACACTTTCAGTCGAGTGGTTCGAAACCGTCCACTACAGCGTCGCGTCCCCGCGAGGGTCCGCACATCGGGCGCTCGGGTGGCGAACAGTGCGCCCTACGGCCACCTAGAAGTCATCCGAATGGTTGATCCGAGGGCCAGGCGCACTCCGTAACATTCGAGGGATGAGCAGTGGAGCCACGACGAACGCCGACGCCGACCTAGGCCTACGCGGTCCGTTGGCGTATGCGATCCACGCGTCGTTCTTCGTGTTGCTGTCCACGTCCGGCGTTCGGTACGTCGCAGTCCACGGCACCAGCGGTCGATTCGGGGTTGTTCTCGTCCTGGCCGTGGTGCTCGCCGTGCTCTACGCCGTCATGGCTACGGCGTCCTCGCGAGATGTCGTTCGCCAGCGACTGTGGATGTGGCCGGTACTGAGCACCTGGGCAGCGCTCGTTTGGCTTGCACCGAGTTTCGCCTGGTGCGCATTCCCTGTTCTCTTCCTCTGCATTCGTCTGTACCCGAGCAAGATCGCCTACCCCGTCGTCGGGATCCTGGGCGTCCTCGCCGGTATCGCGTTCTACCGGGTCACCGGTCGTGCCGAATTGGTGACTCTGCTCGGGCCTTTATGCACCGCAGCGCTGGTCGCAGCAGCGTACGGGCAGATGGAAAAGGATGCACGGGAACGTTTTCGGCTTCTGCGTCAGGTGGCGGAAACTCAGTCTGCATTGGCAGATACCGAACGTGCTGCCGGTGCGGCGGCCGAGCGCGAGCGACTCGCTCGCGAGATCCACGACACCGTCACCCAGGGCCTCGCGAGCGCCCTTCTTCGACTCGAGGCTGCCGAACAGACTTGGAATACAACGGGTTCGCCGTCCCGAGCCGATATCGATGCGGCTGCAGTGAATATTCGTACAAGCCTGATGCAAAGCCGCGACCTCGTCCACGACCTTGCACCGACCAAAGACGGAACGGGCGACTTCGACGCCCTGGTCGTGGCCGCCGCCCGCCAGTTCGTCCCGACCGTTCGGGTCCGCACCGTCGGTGAAGCCGTCCTTCTTCCCTCGGACGTAGCTCACGCCATCGTGCGAGTGGTCTCGAGCGCGTCGTCCAACATCGCCCGCCACGCTCTCGCCGAAACAGCGGGCGTAACCATCACCTACCTCGACGACTCGATCTCCGTCGACATCTTCGACGACGGCGTCGGCTTCGATCCGGGAAAACTCACCGACCATTCTCGATACGGTGGATACGGCCTGCGTGCGATGCGAAGCCGCGTCGCACAGCTCGGCGGATCGTTCACCGTGGAAAGCGCACCGGGCGACGGCACCGTCGTCGCGGCCCAGTTCCCGCTCGAACGGAGGATCCTGTGACCACCACCATTCGAGTGTTCCTTGTCGACGATCATCTGGTCGTGCGCGCCGGACTGAGGGCGCTACTGGACACTCAGCCGGATGTCGAGGTGGTCGGCGAAGCATCGTCCGGAGAGGAAGCTGCCACAGCGATACCGTCTGCCTCGCCGGATCTGGTGATGATGGATCTGGACATGGGTACCGGAATGCACGGCGCAGAAGCGATCAAACGGATTCGAAACGACGGTGTCGACGTTCCCGTACTGGTTTTCACGACCTATGACACCGACGCCGACGTCGTACGCGCCGTCGACGCCGGTGCCATCGGCTATCTACTCAAGGACTCGACTCCCGACGAGATCTTCGGCGCGGTACGCGGCGCCGTTGCCGGGCGCAGCGTCCTCTCCCCTACCGTGGCTTCCCGTCTCGTTCAGCAGATGCAGCGCCCACAGGAAGCCCTGACCGCGCGTGAGTCCGAACTGCTCAGCCTCCTCGCCGAGGGGATGACCAACCGGGAGCTGGGTAAGGCGCTCTTCATCAGCGAGGCGACTGTGAAGACCCACCTCGGGCACATCTACGCCAAGCTCGGCGTCGATACCCGCTCTGCCGCAGTGTCCGTCGCACTACGTCGCGACGGAATACGCTGACCCGCCTGCGCACGTGCAGGCTCTACTTGATCGAAGATCCGTGCTGCGTCAACGGCATGACCTCGATGCTCATGTACGGGAACAAGGGGAGATTCCAGAGAATCTCGTGGAGTTCGTCAGCCGACTCGACGTCGAAGATGCTGATGTTGCTGAACTGTCCCACAATTCGCCACAAATGCACCCACTTGCCCTGGCGCTGAAGGTCTTGCGAGTACGCCTTCTCCGTTGCGACGGTGTCTGCACGTACTGCCGGATCCAGGTCGCGCGGAATATCGACGTCCATCCGAACGTGAAAGAGTGCCATGTTCTTCTTTTCCTCTAGTTCCTGGTCCAGGCCTTGACGGCGTCCATGTTCAGTTCGACTCCCAAGCCAGGCCCGGCGGGAAGGTGCAACTGCCCCTCGGAATACTTCAACGGTTCCTGAAGCAATTCCTCGCTGAAGAGCAGCGGGCCGAAAAGCTCTGTTCCGAAGTTGATTCCAGGCTCGGCGCATGCGAAGTGCAACGAAGCCGCTGTGCCGATCGGACCTTCGATGGACGTCGCACCGTGGCACGCGATACCGGCGGCCTTGGCAATCGCGACGATATCGCGGCTGCGCTGCAGACCACCGCACTTGGTGGTCTTGAGAGCGATGACATCGGCGGCGCTCCGGCGGGCGATTTCCAGAGCGTCGTGCGGGGTCTGCACACTCTCGTCGGCCATGATCGGAATCGGTAGAAGCCTACTGAGTTCGGCGAGGACCTCGATTTGGTCTGCCGGAGTGGGCTGTTCGATCAGTTCGACTCCGCCGTCGGCGAGCTGTGGCAGGTACCGCAGCGCGGTGAAGCGATCCCACCGCGCGTTGACGTCGACGCGGACGCCGGCATGACCGTCGAGCGCCTGAGCGATCTCGACGATGCGCGCGACGTCGACCGCTGGATCGAGTGCTCCCATTTTGAGTTTGAAGCTGAAATTGAGCCGGGATTCCAGCTTTTCGTGAGCTTCTTCGATGATCTCGTCCGCCGGCGCAGCACCCAACGCCCACGTGACGTCGACGCTCTCGCGGAAAGCCCCGCCGAGCAGCGTGTGCACGGGGACTCCCAGGCTACGAGCCCAGGCGTCGTGCAACGCGACATCGACGGCGGCCTTCGCGAATCGTGCATTGGCAACAACTTTTTCGATGTCGGCCATGATCGCGGTGATCTGATCCACGCGCCTGCCGACCACCACCGGCGCGATGTACTTCTCGATGATGACCTGCATCGTCTCCACCGATTCGCCGCCCCACCACGGCCCGCCCGGAACGACACCTTCGCCGTATCCGATCACTCCGTCGGATGTGCGGATCGCGACCAGCAACAACGGCTGCGCCGTCATCGACGTGGTGGCGAACTTGTGGGGTCTCACCAGAGGAACGTCGAGGATGGTCGTCTCCAGGGAGACGATCGACAGGTCTGTCATCAGATCACTTTCTTTCGAGCAGTTGTGGATCAGGCCGGATCGAGCACGAAGTCGTATGTGACCCGGTTGGTTCCGTCGGCACCCGGCTTCGGATCGAGAATCAGTTCGGGCTTCGTGGCGGTTGCCACGTCGTTCTCGATCCACTCGCCACCGGAGAAGTAGAGCTGGGTGGTGATCGTGCGCTTGCCGGGAGCCTTCACCATGAGGTGCAGGTGCGCCGGACGCCACGGGTGCCAGCCGGCCTTCTCGATGAACCAGCCGGTGGGGCCGTCGGTCGGGATCTGGTACGGGGCAGGCGCAATCGTGGTGATCTCGAAGCGTCCCTCGTCGTCGGCGACGATCGTTCCGCGGAGGTTTCCGTCCGGGATGTGCGGCGCGAAGTGGGAGTAGTAGCCTTCGTCGTCCGCATGCCAGAGTTCGACGGTTGCACCGCCAAGGCCCTTGCCGTCGAGATCGCGAACCTGGCCCTCGAAGACCAGCTTCGATCCAACCTCGTTCTCACGCATCGGAAGTTCGCACCTGGCAGGCAACGTCTTGGCGTCGGCGACGTAGTACGGGCCCTCGATGCTTCCCTTGGTGCCGTGCTGGCCTCGGTACGCAACCTCCTCGACGTTGTGCTCGAGGAAGACGTCCAGCCACAGGGGCCACTCGCCGAACTGGCCGATGTCGATGAGCCACTGCTTGAGTACGCGGTACTCGGGGTAGGTGACGCCGTGCTTGTCGATGACGCCGGCGAGGGCCTCGAGAACGTCCTTGGCGATGGCCGAGACGCGCTCAGGCGGGGTGTCCGCGCTGACTCGTTCCTGGAGGAACTTGTCGGTGGCGGCAGTGCCCGAACCTACTGCGGTGGGGCTCTCGGAAGTGGTCATGTGGTCCTCCTCGGGGCCGTATGTGGCTGTTACCGGGTGGGTGCCGTACTGCTGGGCTGAGTCGGCTCCCCAAGTTTGGGTTGTACGCTATGCGTACATATGTTACGCTCTGCGTACGCTTGTACTGTGCGCGCAGTCACAAGGTTTGTCAACCTTCGAGTGCGTTGATCACGCATACCCGCAGATGAAAGGCCATTCCGTGAGCGAGAACGATCGCGATTACATCCAGAGCATCGAGCGTGGATTTGCTGTGCTGACGGCCTTCGACGAGAAGAACCCCAACCCGTCGCTCGCCGATCTTGCCGCCGAAACGGGGCTCTCCCGCCCAGCGGTCCGGCGCATCCTTCTCACGCTGCAGAAGCTCGGATACGTCACCGGCAACAACAGTCGGTGGTCGCTCACCCCGCGCGTTCTGAGCATCGGGCAGCACTTCTCGGCATCACACGCTCTGACCGAGGCGGCGCTCCCCCGCCTACTCGAGATCGCAGAGCACACCCACGAGTCGGCGTCACTCGGGATCCTCGACGGCGTCGACGTGGTCTACGCCGCGCGTGTACCCGTCCGCCGGATCATGAGCATCAACGTCAGCGTCGGCACCAGAGTGCCTGCATATGCCACCTCCATGGGTCGGGCCCTGCTCGCTTGGGCGCCAACGGAAATCGTCGACAACGTCATCGCGAACTCCACGTTCGACGCCCTCACCCCCACCACGATCACCGACGAAGGCGCATTCCATACCGCTCTTCGGGTGGTGCGCGAACAGGGATACGCACTCACGTCCGAGGAACTCGAAGACGGCCTGATTTCCCTCGCCGCTCCCGTCCGCGACGCCGGCGGAAGCGTCGTCGGCGTGACAGCATGTTCGACCTCGGCCGGGCGCACAACCCCGGAAGCCTTCCGCGCCGACGTCGCACCTTTTCTCGTCGAGAAGGCAAATCAACTCAGCGCAGACATGGGTTACCGCAGCTAGCGCCTCAACACTTCGGAAGGCAGCAATCCGTACTTCCGCCGAAATGACGACGCGAACCGTCCGGTGTGCGTAAAGCCCCATCTCACAGCGACATCGGTGACCGTCGTCGAGTCGTCGGCGTCCACCAGATCTGCATGGACCCGCTCGAGCCGGATGTCGAGCAGGCATTCCGACGGACTCCGGCCCACGTACTGCCGGAATCCCTCCTGCAATCTCCGTACGCTGACGCCCGCCACCTCCGCCATCTCGGCTGCGGTCCACACGCGGGCCGGGTCGTCGTGCATCTCGTCGAGCACCCGCTTGACGATGCGTGGCCTGGCGTGTCGCACCGCGTCCTCGCTTTCGGGCATCGCGGCAAGGACAAATGCCGTGACCACGGCGCCGGAGAGCTGACCTGCCACCAGTTCGTTGTGCAGCACGCCGACCGGGCCGAGTATCTGATCCGACAGTGAGCGAACAAATTTCAGCCATCTGGCTCCGTCGTCTCCACGAAGATCCACCTGATCAGGTAAGTGCATTCCGGGTCGACCGAGGACCTTTTCCATCTCGCGGTCGAGGTACTGACGGTCCATCCGGACTCCGACGATCTCGCAGTCCGCGCTCCACCGAGTGATTCTTGTGGTGATGTCGGGAGGACACACCGTCGCAACGCCCTGCGTCGAGAGCACGTGCGAGCCCGCGAACACCGACTCGAGCTCGCCCGAGAGCGGGATGTTCACCCCATAGGCGCCGGGATGATCGGATTCGACGGCGACGTCTGCTCCCCACCGAATATGAGCGATCCGCAGCGGTCCCAACTCGGTGGTGCACACCCCGACTCCACTGGCCGCATGCCGTGACAACGGCGTCAGCGTGTGCGGAAAATAGGCGTCCGAAACCGCATGACACGCCTCGTCCCAGTCGCGGGGAGCTGTACCGATCATGGAGTCGACCATCGTCCTTCTTCACCTTCCAAACCCGTGACCAGCCACATTGCCGAGCAAGGGCGCTGACCATCATTGAACACTGTGTCCCCGGTCACTTCCAAGAGAAAACGGGTACGGGCCGCGATCTGGTGCGCAATCCGGATAGCCACCGCGCTGTACGGATCGACCGAAGCCTGCGCCCGCCGTACGTTCGTCTTCACTCCCGGCGCCAGTCGCCCACTACTTCCCTCCCGCACTTCGCGGCACTCTCACTCAACCGCCATCCGACAAGGAGGTCCGGTCATGGAACAAAATCAGCTTCGAGGAATCTTCGGTCAATTCGCGAGCGGCGTCACCGTCATCACCTGCACCAATGCCGACGGTCAACCACACGGTGCCACCGTCACCGCGTTCACGGCCATTTCCCTGGAACCGCGACTGTGCCAGATCACGATGACTCGCAAGTCCAAGGCGTGCGGCTACCTCGGCAACGCGCCGTTTGCCGTCAACATCCTTGCCTCCGACCAAGTGGACACGGCCATGCATTTTGCCGGCCGACCGCAGCGCACCGAACCGAGGTGGATCGACGGACCGACCGCTCCCCTGCTCGACGGCGCCGCGGCAACCATCTCATGCATCCCGTGGAAGGAGTACGACGGCGGTGACCACATCATCTTCATCGGCGAGATCGTCGACGCACAGTCGAGTGGCAAGGATCCGCTTCTGTTCTACCGAAGCACTTTTCACGATCTAGGCGCTACCTCGTCGACCACAGTCTGGAACGGCAGTCAGGACGACCCCCACAGCGGGTGGTTCGACGCCACCACGTCGTTCACCCCGATTCATCTTCAGCCCGCACCCCAAACGATCTGAAAGGCTTTGCCATGACGACCACCGAAATTCCTCCCACCGGCGTCGACCCCGCAGATTCCGGAGCGCCACAGGTCAATCCGGCCGCCGATTGCGAAGCCAACCGCACGAAGAACTTCGCCACCCGCCCGATGACCGGCGACGAGTACATCTCGAGCCTGCAGGACGGTCGCGAGATCTGGCTTCACGGTGATCGCGTCAAGGACGTCACGACGCACCCCGCGTTCCGGAATCCGATCCGCATGACCGCGAGGCTGTACGACGCTCTGCATACGGGCGAGCACGTGGACGCTTTGACCGTTCCGACGGACACGGGCAACGGCGGTGTCACGATGCCGTTCTTCCGCACTCCGACATCGTCGGCTGACCTGCTCAAGGAACGCGACGCCATCGCGACGTGGGCACGGATGACCTACGGCTGGATGGGCCGCTCCCCCGACTACAAGGCAAGTTTCCTGGGAACCCTCCACGCCAACAAGGAGTTGTACGCACCGTTCCAGGACAACGCCGAGCGCTGGTACCGCGAATCGCAGGAGAAAGTTCTGTACTGGAACCACGCGATCATCAATCCCCCGGTGGATCGCCAACTTCCACCGGACGAGGTCGGCGACGTCTTCATGAAGGTGGAGAAGGAGACCGACGCCGGTTTGATCGTCAGCGGCGCCAAGGTGGTTGCCACCGGGTCGGCGATCACGAACTACAACTTCATCGCGCACTACGGTCTGCCGATCAAGAAGAAGCAGTTCGCCCTGATCTGCACGGTGCCGATGGACGCACCGGGTGTGAAGCTGATCTGCCGCACCTCGTACACCGAACATGCTGCGGTGATGGGCAGCCCGTTCGACTACCCGCTGTCGAGCCGCATGGACGAGAACGACACCATTTTCGTCTTCGACAAGGTGCTGGTGCCGTGGGAGAACGTCTTCATGTACGGCGACGTCGACCGGATCAACGCATTCTTCCCGCAATCGGGATTCTTGCCGCGCTTCACCTTTCAAGGCTGCACTCGCCTGGCCGTCAAGCTCGACTTCATCGCCGGACTGTTGATGAAGGCACTCGAAGCCACCGGCGCCGGCGGCTTCCGCGGGGTCCAGACCCGTGTCGGTGAAGTGATCGGCTGGCGAAACCTCTTCTGGTCGTTGACCGAATCGATGGCACGCGATCCCGAACAGTGGGTCGACGACTCGGTGATCCCGAAGCTCGAATACGGCCTCACCTATCGAATGTTCATGATCCAGGGATATCCACGCATCAAGGAGATCATCGAACAGGACGTCGCGTCGGGCCTGATCTACCTGCCCTCGAGTTCACTCGACTTCAAGAGCCCGGACGTGCGTCCGTACCTCGACAAGTACGTTCGCGGTTCCGACGGCATCACCGCCGTCGACCGAGTGAAAGTCATGAAGGCACTGTGGGATTCGATCGGCACCGAGTTCGGCGGCCGACACGAACTCTACGAGCGCAACTACTCCGGCAATCACGAGAACGTCAAAGCGGAACTGCTGTTCGCAGCCCAGAATCGCGGGCACGCCAGTTCGATGAAGGGACTGGCCGAGCAGTGCCTGAGTGAATACGACCTCGACGGCTGGACGGTTCCGGACCTCATCGGCAACGACGACGTCTCGTTCTTCAAGAACCGGTAACCCACTCCGCCGGTAGGGCGGACTCGCAATGTCGAGTCCGCCCTTGTCGTCGTCCTCAATAGGCGTAGCCCACAAGCAGAATTCGACGAACACTGGCGACGATCACGAGTGGTGTGCACATCCGGTGCCGCCCACACCGACCTGGCCGCTGCAGGCGATGATCAAACTTGTTGTGCCACTGGTGACCACCAGTGTCCGAAGGAACATGGCAGCACACCGCGGGCGTCCTCTGCGGAACATTCGCCGACATCCTAGGCCTGTTCGCTCCAGCTACTCCTGAACTGTCGCCCTGACATGCGAATATTCGCATGTACGACTTTGACAATCATTTACATTAAGCCTTAAATCTCTACCCATGCACCTCAACACCCGCGTCTCGCGGCGCCTCACTCTTGCCACGTCAGTCGGCCTCTCACTCGCCCTCGTCACCGGATGCTCCTCCAACAGCACGGACACAGCGGCGGCAACAACCACCACCGCCTCGTCCGCACCGAACGAACAGGCCTCAGCAACACCACGCCTCGCGGTGTCCTACGACGGCGGAGTTCTGGTGCTGGATGCCACGTCTCTCGATATGGTGGGCGAAACCGAACTCGACGGCTTCACACGACTCAACCCGGCCGGCGACGGCCGGCACGTCATGATCTCCGCCGGCGAAACGTTCAAGGTACTCGATACCGGAACGTGGTCCTCGGCCCACGGCGACCATTCCCATTACTACACAGCGGATCCCGTGATGTCCGAGGTAGAATTTGCGGCCGATGAACCCGGACACGTTGTACGACATGCCGGGAAGACCGTCCTCTTCAACGACGGCTCGGGGCTCGTCGAGATCTTCGACCCGGTTCAGCTGGCAAAGCGCCAACCTCGCGTCGAGACGTACACCACCCCGGAGCCCCACCACGGTGTTGCCGTCGCACTCGCAGACGGAAGCCTGTTGACGACTATCGGAAACTCCGAGTCCCGCAACGGTATTGCCATCCTCGACGCCGACCGCAAGGAAATCCTGCGCAACGAGCAGTGCCCGGGCGTCCACGGTGAGGCAGTCGCAGCAGATGAAACGATCGTCTTGGGCTGCCAAGACGGTTTGCTCGTATACAAGAACGGAGCGATCACCAAGGTGCAGAGCCCTGATGTGTACGGCCGCATCGGCAATCAAGCCGGTTCCGAAGAATCCGACATCGTCCTCGGCGACTACAAAACCGACCCAGACGCCGAACTCGAACGCCCGCAACGGGTCTCCCTGACCAACACGACGACGTCGGAACTCGAACTCGTCGACCTCGGCACCAGCTACACGTTCCGCTCACTCGGTCGCGGCCCGCACGGCGAAGCGCTGGTCCTCGGCACCGACGGTGCCATCCACGTCATCGACCCGAATACCGGCGCAGTCACCAAGAAGATTGCTGTCATCGGAGAGTGGACCGAACCCACCGAGTGGCAGGAACCCCGGCCCACCCTCTTCACGCTGGACCACACCGCCTACGTCACCGACCCCACGTCGAAGAAGCTGATCGCCGTCGACCTCGAAGACGGCAGCATCCTGACCGAGACCACCCTCGATCACACCCCGAACGAATTGACCGGCGTCACCGGCTGATTCCACGTCCCGGAACCCTATTCCGCCGCGACGTTCGATAGCGACCACACATACTTCGACCGATCTCGGACTTGCATTCCGAGATCGGTCGAAGCAGTTCAGGCTGTCCGGTTAGAAATCCGTCCAATGGTGCGGGGCTGACAGAGCGTCGGGTAATTGCGTGTCAGCACTACCTCTGGCTGCGTTCACCTGAGGCTGGGTGACGTACAACGCGCCCGAGAGATCGGCGCCCTCCAATCTGGCATCACGCAAATCCGCCCCGAGCAGGTCGACAGCTGTGAGGTCACTTCCCCTCAGATCCACGGCGATCAGGCAGGCACCACGCAGATCGGCCCCACACAACCTGCGTGCCCGCAGGTTCGATCCGGCAAGGTCTGCCCCGGCTGCAATATTCGGCTCGAGGTGACCTACCTCGGCGCAGTACGAACCCCGAACTTCCTGGCTGACCTCCATCAGCATTGCCCTGACCTCCATATGAAGGGCGTCGATGTCAGTCGAGAACAGTTCGGCCAGACCGCCGCGAGTCAGTGCTGTAATGGCGGCTGCGAGTTCGCGAACTTCGTCCGCAGCATCGGGGTCGTAGGTGCGTTCCTGAGCCTCAGCCAGGTACCACAGCATCTCGTGTAACTGTTTGACGGTCTTGAAGGCGGCGAACATGTGTTGCTGAGCGTCAGGGCGCTCACGCCAGCTAACCCCGGAGAACAATTGCTGCGACACAACCTGTCCCGCACCGAAGCAGTCGAAAACTGTACAGCCACGGAAGCCCCGGGATCGAAGTCCTTCGTGGACAGTGCAGGAATAGTTGGAACCGAGGTGCCGACATGGCGATCCTGCCGGCTTGTCCTCGGCAAAATCGACCGATCGTGAGAACCCGAAGGCCGTGCAGCACAGGGCAAAACAGCTGTTGCAGTTGGCGCGCAGTTCCTCGCGCCGGATGGATGTGCGTGTTGATGACATGGTGAAGTGAGCTCCAAGGTGGGGATTCCAGTGCAGGACAGGAGACGGGAACCCGGCATCGGGTTCCCCTGAAGGGCACACGGGATCACCACCGCGCGTAGGCGCGGCACACGATCACTAAAGGTCTGGGTCACAGACAAGTTTTGTTAATCACTGCGAACAAAGTAGCAGTTCAGACGCCGCGAATACGAAACGGGTCAAGAGCCGAACATCGAGTATCAACGCTAACTAAATTGTGTTATCGTCGATTACATGAGTTCGAGAGCAAAGATACTGACGGCCGCGACCGAGTTGCTCAACACCTCTCCGGACGGCGATATCTCCACCCGCGCCATCTGTGAGCGAGCAGGCGTCGGCGCTCCCGCGCTCTACCGCCAGTTCGGCGACAAAGACGGCCTGCTCGCAGCGGTCGTCGATGCAGGATTCACGGAATACCTGGACGGCAAACGTGCCGCCGTCCCCTCTGCGGATCCGGTAGCCGATCTGCGTGCAGGCTGGGACGCACACACCGCGTTCGCGCTTGCACATCCCGCCCATTACCGACTGCTGCATTCACCCTCGGCGAAAAGCGCCGAGACCGCGCTGCAGGCGCAGGCCCTGCTTCGCTCGGTTCTCGAGCGCTGTGCGGCCGCAGGCGTCCTGACCGTATCCGTCGACGTGGCCACACAGATGGTGATGTCAGCCAATGCCGGTGTCGCGCTGATGCTGGTCGTGAGACCCGAGCAGTATCCCGATCCCACATTGTCGCAACGCGTTCGCGACGGAATTCTCGGGGCCGTCATCTCCGATTCCGCCGCCCCACCGGACACTTCACTCAACACCGTCGCATCGACTCTGGATACCCAACTCGCAACAGCAGATTCTACTTCACTCTCCCCCAATGAAGTTGCCCTGATGCGCGATTGGCTCCGGAAGCTCTCCGATTCACCCACCACCGATCAGGAGCACCGTCATGTCTGACACCACTACCCGCGTCGCCATTGTCACCGGAGCTTCCGGAGGGATCGGGCGTGCCACTGCCGAAAAGCTGGCTGCCGACGGAATGGCTGTGGCCGTTCACTATTCGGGCAATCTCGAGCGTGCACAGGAAACCGTTGACGCTATCATCACTGCCGGCGGACAAGCGATTTCAGTCCACGCCGACGTTGCCGACGAAACTGAAGTGGCAGCACTGTTCGATACCGTAGAGCATGAGTTCGGCGGCATCGACGTTGTTGTCCATGCCGCAGGCATCATGATTCTCTCGACAGTCGCGGAATTGAACTTCGACGATTTCGACCGGATGCACCGAACCAATGTCCGTGGCACGTTTGTCGTCGATCAGCAGGCCGCCAGGCGAGTACGCAGCGGCGGCGCCATCATCAATTTCTCCACATCCGTGAAGAAACTGGCCTTCCCGACCTACGCCGCGTACGCCGCCACCAAAGGCGCCGTCGACGCGATTACCCTCGTTCTCGCCAAAGAGCTACGCGGACGCGACATCACGGTCAACGCGGTTGCTCCGGGCCCCACTGCCACCGACCTCTTCCTGGACGGCAAAGACGAAGCGACAGTGGAGAATCTGTCGAAGTTAGCGCCCCTCGAGCGACTCGGAATGCCGTCGGACATCGCCGAGGCCGTCGCCTTCCTGGCCGGTCCCGCTCGCTGGGTCAACGGCCAGGTCATCTACGTCAACGGTGGCGTGATCTAACGCATCCCCTACGACGTCGCCGAACTCACTCGTTCTTCGGTTGCGGCTTCTCGGGGTTCGGTGTGGCCGGATCGATGGTGTCCGCCTGATCCCGCTTCTCGGTCAATTCGTCCTTGGAACTTGCCACTTCCCTTCGATGCTGCGCCGCATGCTGTTGCAGGGCAGATGCTTCCGCAGCTTTGGCATCGGCCTCGGCTTGCACCATGCGAGCCTTTGCCTCAGTCTCCTTGGCCTGGGCCTCACGCTGGCCCACCTCGAACGACGAATCTGCAACGTCCTTGCGAATCGCCTCTGCTTCGAGGTGGCGCCGCTCGTTACGTTTGTTGCGAGCCGTCCACACCAGAAGCGCCACGATCACCACCGCAACGACCACAACCACAACCGTCCAGATAATACTGCTGGTACTCATACTGCAAGCAGTACCCACCAGCAGATTTCTCACACGCCGAGATCCCCCAGGCTTACGTTGGCTCCACACAGAACCACGCACAACTCACCATCTGGCGGTGGTGAAACCGTGCCGTCCAGTACCGGAACCAGCGCAGCGGCGGTACCCAACTCCACGAGTATCCGAAACTCGCGCCACAGAAACGATCTGGCCTGAATTATCGAATCATCATCTACGACAACACTGTCCACTGCGTTGGCGGTGACAGTCTCCCAGGCAATGCCGCCGATGCGTGTCGCGCCGAGAGAATCGGCCGCGATGCTGTCCAACCCGATATCGACGGGATGTCCGGCCTTCAGCGCTGCGTGCAGCGTGGCCGCTCCAACCGGCTCCACCGCGATGACGCGATCGCCTGGCCGCGCAGCGGCAGCTATCCCCGAGACCAGTCCACCACCACCGACGGCGATGCAATAGGTAATCGGCCCGGCAACCTCCTCCGCAACCTCGAGTGCAATGGTTCCGGCACCGGCGACTATGTCCGGCAGGTCGTAGGCGTGCAGCTCCAAAGCTCCACTCGACAAGGCGATTTCGGTTGCCGCTGCGGCCGCCAGAACATACCGATCGCCCACCTTTTCGACCGTGGCACCCAAGGCTTCGAGCGCCGCGATCTTTGCATCGGGCGCCGTCTCCGGCACCACCACCGTGCAGCCCAGACCACGCCGACGCGACGCCCACGCAGCTCCGATCGCCGCGTTTCCACCCGATGCGATCACCACACCCGCGCTGGGCATCGTGCCCTCAGCAGCTGCCCGTTCTACCGCGTTGAAACTGCCGCGCACCTTGAACGAACCACCATGTTGGAGGTACTCCAGTTTGAACAGCACCGCGACATCTCCGCGAGGGGTCGAGACCGAGGTACGGAAGATCGGAGTCCGTCTGGCAAGTCCGTCGATCCGCTTCCGCGCCGCTTCGACGTCGACAACCGTCATCGCGACTGGTCCCGTGCTGTTCTCGCTGCGAGGAGTCATACACCAACTTTACGGACGGACCTCCGGTTTACCGACCGACCACCATGACATCTCCTCGTACGGAGACTAGATTTACTGATGCAGCCACAGTCGATGCACTACTGAAGGGCGCCCTGATGTCCAAGATCGCAGTATTCGGGGGAAGCGGATTTGCCGGCAGCGCCATCGCGAAGGAAGCACGAACACGCGGCCATGAAGTCACGACGGTATCGCGCACCGCTCAATCGAACTCCGACACCCACGCGGTGCAGGGTTCTCTGCACGACGCAAACACTGTCGAGCAGATCACCATGGCCAACGACGTCGTCGTGGTTGCCATTCCTGCCCGCGAAATCGACGGCAAGAAACTCCTCGACGCCGTCGCTACCCTGACTGACGCCGCCGCCCGTAACGGTGCTCGTATCGCCGTTGTCGGCGGTGCCGGCAGCCTGCTGGTCGCCGAAGGCGGCCCTCGCGTCGTCGATACTCCGGATTTCCCGGACGCCTACAAGGATGAGGCGCTCGCCCACGCCGATGTTCTCGACGCACTCCGCAACACCAGTTCTGATGTCGACTGGTTCTATGTCAGTCCCGCCGCACTATTCGGGGCGCAGACGGGCATCCCGGCGAAGGGTTCCTTCCAGATCGGTGGAGATATTCTCCTCACTGACGACGAGGGCTATTCTGCGATCGCCGGTGAGGACTACGCGCGCGCATTCGTCGACGAAATCGAAACTCCGGCACACCGACGCCAGCGCTTCACCGTCGCACACTGACTCCTTCCGCAGACGACAGCCCGCGACCTGGCAGTCGAAGAGCGCGAGTGCTAATCTTTTGTTGCACAGTGATTTCGGTTGCTGTCACAGGGACTGCGACCATGTGAAACATGGGAGGTGAGTTACTGTGCTCCGCTTCGACCCCTTCAGTGATATCGATTCGATCGCGAAGTCACTTCTCGGCGCAGACCTAGGCGCCAGCCGGGTTCCTCGTTTCATGCCGATGGACCTCTACCGCGTGGGCGACCACTACGTACTCAATGCCGACCTTCCCGGTGTTGATCCCGGAACCGTCGACGTAAGTGTCGATCACGGACTTCTCACGCTGTCCGCCACCCGTACCGCGTCGTCGGACGAGAACATGCAGTGGCTGGCATCGGAACGGTTTGCCGGAACCTACCGGCGGCAATTGTCCCTCGGGGAGAACATCGACGCCGACAAGATCTCCGCAACATACAACAACGGCGTTCTGTCCGTCACGATTCCGATCTCCGAGCAGGCAAAACCGCGTCGAATCGAGGTTTCTCGCGCCGGAGATTCCGAACAGACAATGATCAACCCGACGCGCGAGCACGAATCCAACCGTTGACCGGATTCTCCACGACTGGTGTTCGAGGAGGTGGTGCCCAACTGAATACGCCCAACGCATCAACGACTCGATGGTGGCCACCGATTTGGTGGTCACCATCGCTGTGGGGGCGCCGCAACTCGCCGGAGACGCATTTACACAGTGTTCACCTGCCCCACTTGCAGGCCTTACACAACCAGTCCACTCTCGGATGACGGTGATTCACCGCATAAGACACATCGCCGAACACGAGACGCATTCGGACGGCGATCACTCCGGACTCAACAAGGTGGACACATATGGATCAGGCAATCGTTGCCGCAGATACCGCGTGGATCTTGGCTGCATTCACTGCCGTATCTCTCATGGTTCCCGGACTGGCCCTGTTCTACGGCGGAATGGTCAGCGTCCGAAGCACTCTCAATATGGTCATGATGACATTCGGCGGCTTTGCCGTAGTAGGCGTTCTCTGGATCATTTTCGGCTACTCCGCGGTCCTCGGCGATTCACTGGGCGGACTCGGATTACTCGGTGACCCACTCGAGTACATCGGTCTGGGCCAACTCCTCGAAGCGCCCGCCGAACCCGCACTGCCGCCCGCATTGGTGGCAGGGTTCCAACTTCTGTTCGCGGGCATCACCGTCGCACTGATCTCGGGGGCGTTTGCCGACCGCCTGAAGTTCGGCGCCTGGATGATCTTTGCCGGGATCTGGGCCACTCTCGTGTACTTCCCGGTTGCCCATTGGGTGTTTGCGTTCGACTCCGCCGACGGCAGCGTCGTCGGCGGCTGGATCGCCAATAAGCTTGCCGCCGTGGACTTCGCAGGTGGAACTGCCGTGCACATCAACGCCGGTATCGCCGCACTCGCCGTAATCCTGGTGCTCGGAAAGCGTCGCACATTCCCGAATGCACCACGGCCACACAGCGTCCCACTGACCATTCTCGGTGCCGGCATCCTGTTCTTCGGCTGGTTCGGGTTCAACGGCGGTTCAGCGTTGGCCGCGAACAACAACGCGTCGGTGGTCATTCTGAACACGGTCGCCGCAGCGTGTGCCGGCATCTGCGCCTGGCTCGTCGTCGAAAAGTTCCGCGAAGGTCACGCAACGACGCTCGGTGCCGCATCCGGGCTGATCGCGGCACTTGTTGCCATCACTCCCGCCTGTGGCGCGGTTTCGCCGATGGGCGCCCTGATCGTCGGTGCCGCCGCAGGAGCGTTGTGCTGCTTCACCATTTCGTTCAAGTTCAAGCTCGGCTACGACGACGCACTCGACGTGGTCGGCATCCACCTCGTCGGCGGAATCCTCGGCACACTACTCGTCGGATTGCTGGCCGTACCCGAAGCTCCCAGCGGCGCCCAGGGACTGTTCTACGGTGGCGGCCTCGAGCTTCTCGGCAAGCAGACGGTGGCCGTGGTCGCGGTTGTCGCGTACTCGTTCATCGTCACATTCATCATCGCGAAGGGAATCGACCTTGCAATGGGATTGCGCGTCGATCCCGAAACCGAGTACGAGGGCCTCGACGTGAGCGTTCACGGCGAAACCGCTTATGTGATGGATTCCGTCTCGATGACGAGTTCCACTAAGCACCAACCCGACTCGGTGTCTGTTGCCGCCGAATCCATGACCACCAAGGCTGCGAGCACAGTCGACAGCAGTTCGTAAACCCACATTCCGACGTGTGCCCCTGCTCTCGAATCCGAGAGCGGGGGCGCAGTCGTGCTCAGCCCTGGTGATTGTCCGGATACGCGGTCACTGCCAGGAAGCGAATAGGCAACGTCACCAACTCGTTCGGACCGTGCAACCCCTCGCCGTCCAGCAGGAGCGAATCCCCTGGGCGCATTCGATATTCCGATTCGCCGTGCCCGTAGACCATTTCGCCTTCGAGCATGTAGAGCAGTTCGGTTCCCGGGTGTTGAAAGAGGGGAAACACCTCACTGGCATCAGTCAACGTGACGAGGACCGGCTCCAGCCGCTTGTTCTGCCCTCGCAACGACCCGAGCAACTCGTAATGGTGCCCGACCCGCGTGCCTCGCCCGACTATCTCCGCGCCGCGACCGGCTTCCACGAATACCGCGTCACGCGCCGTATCCGCACCACGAAAGAGTGATGTGACCGGTACGTCCAAACCTGCTGCGAGGCGCGCCAGCGTGGACAGGCTGCAGGAAGTCTGCGCATTCTCGATCTTGGACAACATCGCCTTCGAGATCCCGACCCGTATCGCCATGTCCCCGACCGACAGTCCGCTGGCCAACCGCAGCTTGCGCACCTGGGCGGCGATCACCTTCTCTAGGTCGAGGCCGGTCGGAGTGTCCGCAGGAACTTCGCGCTGCTCCGGTGCCGGGTCTCCCGTATCTCGGTGGACACTGCGCTTCGACGTCGTCATGGCCACAAGCCTAGCTGTGCGTCTACTGGGAGTAGACGCACAGTCGTTGTCCGCGTAGCTGATCACCTCGATTTTGTTTACCGCCACGTAACCGCAAATCAGTTTCCTCTCATTACAATAAGTTTCACGTCAGCGATCATGAATCAACGATCGGGCGCTCTTTCATCCAGCCACTTCCCTCAGGAGCAACGATGAGCATTTCTACGACGTCCACTACGCCGGCCGAATTCCGCGTCACCGCAGATTTCTGGGCAGACCTCCCTCAGATGCCAGAATCGGAGTATCCGGGAACCAAAGGATTCATCGACGATGTCTACTCCAATCCGGATGGATCAGAAATGTCCGCGGGCTACTTCGAATTGGTCCGCACCGACGCCCCCCTCGACTACCTCTACGAATACGACGAGATGAAGGTGGTCCTCGAAGGTGAGTTCGTTCTCGAAAACCTCGACACAGGCCAGGTGAGTGTCGCGAAGGCGAAGGACGCGATCTTCTTCCCCAAGGGTTCACGGATCAGGTTCACCACACCCGACCGCGCGCTGGCCTACTATGTCGGCCACCGCTCATTCGCACCGTAAGCCGGCCATCGTGAGTGTCTGTATCGAATCGACCAGCGTTCCGCGCTGGGACGCCGAACGCCTGCTCACCGATCCGGACGGGCGTTACTTCACCGTCGTCTCCTTCGGCGACCACGCACATACCGATGCCGCCCAGGTGGTCGGTAAGCATTCCAGCCACCGGGTCAGCTGGTTGAAACTCGCTCCGGACTGGAGTGCCGCAACTTCCGCGGTGTTGCAGCGAGAGTTCGCTGCCGCGAGAGTGGGGTGGCGATTGATCGTCATCGGCACCGAAATAGAAGTGCTACAGGCATATTCGACGGCAATCGCTGCGGGTGCCATACCCGCAGAGATCCTCACGTACGTCATCGACGACGCGCAACGCCGGGTCTATTGCGTGCATTGCCGGCACGCTCACCAAACGAATGCACCTGTCGGAGCACTCAGCCCGTGTCCACGATGTGATACCGATTTGTTTGTCTACCACCACGTATCCCGCAGGTACGGTGCCTACCTCGGGTTCATGGCTGACGCCGAGGAGCAAGGATGACCGCAGCAACGGACGCGCCTGGCGTCGCAGACACCAAATCGTTGACCCTGATAGTGACAGAGGCCTCTGAGCTCTGCGACGGCGTCAGAGCACTTCGACTCGAAAGCGCCGACGGCGCAACACTTCCCTCTTTCACACCGGGCAGCCACCTCGTTCTGGATTGCGGTACGACGCCACAGGGAACACCACGGCGCAATTCGTATTCGATGACCGGCCCCGAACTCGAACCGGATCACTATTGCGTGTCGGTCCAACTGGATCACGGTGGTAGAGGTGGATCGCGCTGGATTCACGGGCTCGAGCTTGGCGCGCACATTCGCGCGTCGCGCCCGCGCAGCGTGTTCGCTCCGGTACTCACGGCTAGGCACCACCTGCTGATTGCCGGCGGAATCGGTGTGACGCCGATACTTTCGCATGCGCGGGCCGCCGTGCAATGGGGTCGATCCTTCACCGTCCTGTACGTGTGGCGGGGGCCGGACGCGGCGCATCTCGACGAACTTCGCGAACTGTGCGGATCACAACTGCACTTGTTTGCCTCACGCCGAGAATTATGGGCTCACCTGGGACCGGCATTGCTGGAACAGCCACTGGGAACCCACCTGTACACGTGCGGCCCCAGCGCGATGATCGACGACGTCGAGGGTGCCGCACAGGCAGCGGGATGGCCGAGCGCCCGCATTCACTACGAACGTTTCGGCGGTGTGGATCTGGACCCCGGCCAACCGTTTACCGTCGCATTGCGTGGCAGCGGCGAAGAATTCGAAGTACCTTCCGGAACAAGCGTCCTCGAGACTCTCGAACAGCACGGCGTCACGATCCCCAACCTCTGTCGGCAAGGGGTCTGTGGCGAATGCCGGGTACCGGTGGCAGACGGGCGCGTCGCACATCGCGATCTGTATCTGACCGACGAGGAGAAATCCTGTGGCACATCGATGATGGCCTGCGTATCACGGGCCGACGCATCACGTTTGGAGTTGGACTTGTGAACGCATCGACAGAACTACTCGACATGCCCACTCGAATTGCGAACTTCCCGTTCCCTTTTGCCAAGGACTCGTACCGCTACAGCACCAACGTCGAACCTGCCGGGACGCCCACTACGACACCCGCCGGCGGCTGGGGAAAACACACCATCGCGATCGACGAGAACTACCATCACGAACTGGCCGAGCGAACAAGGATACTGGCGTCGGACGCCGGTAGGTATCAGAGCCTGTCCCACATGATGCCGGCGCAGTGGGACGCCATGATCTCGATCATGCGCATGCTCGCCGAGAGTTATCCAGAGTCAATGAGTCTCGAACGCGACGGCGCGGCCTGGGTCTGGCGGAACGTGTTGCTCGCTACCGAACAGCGGTTTGTCATCGGCGACCTCGATACGCTTCCGATTGATCCGCTTCGGTTTGTCACCAACCAGATTCAGGAGGATATTGTCCTCCTCGACCAACGAGAAGGACAACTCTGGGGCGACGCCGGTGTGGTCACTTTCGCAGCGGACTGGTCATTGCGATTCGACGTCGGTATGAGCTTTCTGCAAATCCACGGCCCGGTACCTCGCGTACATGCCGATGGAGTTGTCGCTCGCGCCCAGAGCTTTCTCATGCGCCTCGAACCCGGTGAGCGCTACCGGCGAACCAACTGGACCTTGACCGTCGACGGCAAACTCGACACGTCCACCGAAACCTATCCGCAGTGGGGACCTGACCGAACCAGCGTGGCGCGCGGCCCCCTCGAGGAGGTTGGTGACCGACTGTTTCTTCGCGTCGAGGTGCAGCACCTGATTCGTCTCGCAACCTCCGGGGCGATCATGTTCCTCATCCGGAGTTATCTTCTGCCACTGCGAGACATCGCGGTGGTTCCAGTCTGGGCGCATCGCCTGCACGCGGTGCTCGACGACCTTCCGGAAGATATGGCCGACTACAAGGGGATCACCAAAACCCGGGGACCGGCAATGGAATGGCTGCGCACACACGGAGGAGTGAACTCGTGACCACTATCCCGGAACTGGATACAACCGGACGGCAGTTTCTCCTCATTGCACTCGGCGGCTGCCGCGGCGGCCGAAACACCGTGATCGACTGGGCAACCCAGGCAATTGCCGTCGGCCGATCGGTGACTGTTCACGTTCAGGATCAACTCGATCTCTCGCCGATCGAGCAGGCTGTAGCCGGTTCCCGCACCGGCGCTCGAATCGCCATTGCCGGTCCCGAATACGACGTGATGCAAGCGCTGGCCGCGATACAGGCCTGCGGCGCATTGCCATGCGAAGTGCGCTCGTACGTCACGAGCACCGGAACCATCTCACTCTTCTGCCCACATTGCGCACACACCCATCGGGTCGAGACCCGGCCGGGCTCGGCACACGAATGCCCTTCGTGCCGACTACTACTCGATGTCCGGGTCCATAGAAATTCACATCGCGGAAGCTACCTCGGCTCCGTCGCCGCGTAACACCTTCCACTCGAGGAGTGCAGTTGTGAGTGATCTGAAAACCTTGCCGTGGCCCTTCCCCGACGAAGACCGTACTTTTCGCTACAGCGTCAACGTTCAACCGGCACCCCAGTACACACCGACACTCGCGGGGGCATGGGGTGAACATATCGTCGATCTGGGCGAGGACTACCTCGACATGATGAAACTACGACGCGACACCCTCGATCGGGACCCCGGCCGAGCACAAATGTTGCCGCACATGATGCCGGCATGCTGGGACGTCATGTTGTTTCTCATGCGTCAACTCGCCGCTTCCTATCCGGCTTCGATGTTGTTGGAAAGCAGTGGAAGTCGCTATCGTTGGACGAATCGATTACTCGGGATAGAACAGACCTTCACACTCGGCGACCTGTCCACGCTGCCCGAAAACCCACTGACATTCATCGGTTGCCAAGTACCCGACGACATACTGCTACTTACCGAACGTGACGACCAATTGTGGTTCGACGCAGCACTGGTCACCTCGTCTGCCGACTGGTCGATGAAATTCGACATCGGGATGAGTTTCGACGAAATCCATGTTCCGGTACCAGGATTGACCGCAGGCGGCGTCACCGGCAGAGCACAGAGTTTCATGCGAATGCTGACCACCGAACAGGTCTATCGCCGGGTGAACTGGACGTTCTCCGCCGTCGGTTCACGGTTGCGTGACACCAGCCTCGAAACAATGCCACTGTGGATGCACGACATGCCGGAGTTGATCGACCAGAAGGACTGGGGCCGAATCCAACTCCGCATCGAACTCGAGCATCTGATACGACTTCCGTTAACCGGTGCACTCGTGTTCAACATCCGCACGTACCTGGCTCCGCTGTCGGATATCGCCACCATCCCGCAATGGGCGGAGCAATTGGCGTCCATAGTGACCGAACTACCTCAGGATATAGCCGAATACAAAGGCATCGACGGCTACCGCCTGGCAGCAATGGCCTGGCTAAGTGCACAATCCGAAGTGGTCTATGCGACGGGCTGAGCCTTCGCATACAGTCGAAAGAATGGACATTGTCACGAGCACTGTGAACGGCGTGCCGCTGAGCATCGCCAAGCCCGAATCACCTGCCGCGCAGGCGCCTGCGGTGATCGTGCTGCAGGAGGCCTGGGGAGTAAACGCTCATCTCGAGAGCGTCCTTCAACGCCTCGCCGAGACCGGATATCTTGCAGTTGCTCCGCACCTCTACCATCGTGGATCACAGACGGTCTTCACCGATTTCCCGTCCGCCAAGGACTCCTTCATGGCTCTGACCAGTGACGGACTCGGCCACGACGTCGGTGCCGCGGTCTCGTACTGCAGGTCCGAGGGATCCGGCAAGATCGGATCCCTCGGATTCTGCATGGGTGGCTCAGTGTCACTGTGGTGCGCAACTGTTCCACTGGTCGATGCCGCGGTCACCTATTACGGCGGCGCAGTTGCCGAAGCACGATGGCCGGGTATCCCTTCCGGGATCGAACTTGCGGCCCAACTGAAGGTTCCGTGGCTCGGTCACTACGGCGACCTCGACACAAGCATCTCCCCGGAGAGCGTCGAGCAGCTGCGTGAAAACGCCGCAGATCTAGCGCGCGTGTACACATATGCCGACGCCGGCCACGCGTTCAACAACGACACCGCCGAACACTACAACCCCGAAGCATCAGCACTTGCCTGGTCACACACTATGGAGTTCTTTGCCGAGACCTTGTGACGGCGGGAGTTCTGGTCAGGGAACTCGCTTGACTACGGTCCCCCGTGACCTCGTCCTGAATCTGGTCGGCATCTACTGCTCGACTCTGCGCGCGACGCGATCGAGTGAAGTAGTAGATGCCGATCACGGCCAGGACAAACGGAACTCCGAACACCAGCGTCATCTTGAAGTCGTCGACCCACAACGTGGTGATCAGAATCGCGACCATGAGAACGCCGCCGAGGATTGTCCCCACGGGGAAGAACGGAATCGTAAAGGAAAGCTTTGTTCCGTCCTCTTTCATTCTCTTGCGGAAGAACCAGTGCGTCACGAAAATCAGCAGCCAGGTTGCCATGGCGCCGAACATCGACAGCGAGATCATCAAAGTGAATGCCTGCTCGGGAAAGAGCACGTAGACGATCGTTGCGACAGCAATACCCGACGTCGACAGCAGCAGTGCGTTGACGGGCGATCCATTGGATCGGACCTTACCGAGAACGGCTGGTGCATCACCGGCACGTGAGAGCGAGAACATCATTCGCGATGACACGTAGAGTTGGCTGTTCATAGCGGACAACGCAGCAATGATGACCACAAAGTTGAGCACACTGTCAGCACCGGGAATATTGACGACCTGCATGACTGTGACGAACGGACTGCCGCCCGCCAGGATCTTGTCCATCGGGGCGATCGCGAGAATCAACGCCAATGTTGCGATGTAGAAGACGAACAGCCGAACTATCGTGACCCGAAATGCTTTCTTGACTGCCACTGCAGGATTTTCTGCTTCGCCCGCGGCGATGGCGATCATCTCGATACTGAGGTAGCTGAAGATTGAAACGATGACGGCAAACCACATGCCGGACAGACCGTTCGGGAAGAACCCGCCACCGGCGGTGTAGTTGTGGAAACCGTACTCGGGGTTACCGCTACCGAACACGACATAGGCGGCCATGACGATAAATGCCACGATTGCGAATACCTTGATGGTCGAGAACCAATACTCCATCGTTCCGAAGGCCTTGACGTTGAACATGTTCACGCTGATCAGCACCCCGGAGAACAACACGATCCACATCCACGACGGTACGTCGGCAAACCAGAACTGCATGTACTCACCGATGGCCGTGACTTCGGTACCCACTGCGAGCACGATGCACGACCAATAGAGATAGCGGACGAGAAACCCGATCAAGGGTCCGACGTAAAACTCTGCGTAGGCACCGAACGAACCCGACGTCGCGTGTGCAACAGTCATTTCGGCGAGAGCGCCCATCAACAGGAGTGCGATGAGACCGCCGATCGCGTAGCTGATGATCACACTCGGGCCGGCAAAGCCGATAGCAAATTTACTGCCGAGAAAGAGTCCCGTCCCGATTGCCCCACCGAGCGCGATCATGCTCATCTGTTTGGGGCCGAGTTCGCGTTTGAGACCTGATTCTCGCTGCTGAATGTTTTTGAAATCACTCATGGAAAACTCCTCACGAAGGCGGCCGCACCAGAACCGCAGAAAGTTGAACGATCAAGTGACGGCGTCGCGCTCGCGAAACTCCGGGCGGTC
This sequence comes from Rhodococcus sp. NPDC056743, assembly GCF_042790355.1. Classification (NCBI taxonomy): domain Bacteria; kingdom Bacillati; phylum Actinomycetota; class Actinomycetes; order Mycobacteriales; family Nocardiaceae; genus Rhodococcus; species Rhodococcus sp. NPDC056743. Next base: position 373,129 of record NZ_JBHTZI010000002.1, read on the forward strand.
CCAAGACCCACTCTCGAGGATGTCCCTCAGAGCGTCGACTGCGTTCCACACGTCGACATAGCCGATATACAAGGGGGTGACACCGAATCGCAAGACCCCGGGTTCGCGATAGTCACCGATGACTCCGCGCGCGATGAGAGCCTTCATGATCGAGTAACCCTCAGGATGAACAAAACTCACATGAGACGCACGATGCTCATGCTCCAGCGGCGTGATCAATTCCAAACCGAAACCCGCGCAGTGCTGCTCGACCAAAGCGATGAACAGATCGGTCAATGCGAGTGACTTCTGCCGGATGTCGGACATGTCGACGCGCAGCGCGATCTCGAGGCCGCATTCGACAAGCGATAGAGCCGTAATCGGCTGCGTTCCGATAAGGAATCGCCGGATCCCTTCATGCGCCTCGTAGCCTGGCTCCATCGCGAATGGCCGGGCGTGACCCCACCACCCGGACAGCGGTTGTCTGCCTGCATGCATATTCCGCTCGTTCACCCAGATGAATGCCGGCGATCCGGGACCGCCGTTGAGGTACTTGTACGTGCAGCCGACCGCGAAGTCTGCGTCTGCGCCAACCAGATCGATCGGCACGGCTCCGGCGGAATGCGCGAGGTCCCAGATCATCAATGCACCGCGCTCGTGCACCTCCGTCGTTACCGCTGACATGTCGTACAGGTACCCGGTGCGATAGTTCGCGTGGGACAGCATCACAACCGCGGTGTCAGCGTCGACGGCTGACGACAGTTCCGCGGGATCGTCGATCAACCGCAACTCGTATCCGCTGTCGAGGAAACCGATGATGCCCTCTGCGATATAGAGATCAGTGGGAAAATTGTCTCGCTCGGACACGATCACACGACGCGCGGGCTGCGTCTGCTTTGCAATGCTCAGCGCTGCGGCCAGGCACTTGAACAAGTTGATCGAGGTCGAATCAGTCACCGCCACTTGACCTTGGCCAGCGCCCAGCAAAGGTGCGAGCTTGTCACCGAGCCGTACGGGAAGGTCGAACCACCCTGCGGTATTCCAGCTTCGGATCAGACCCGTCCCCCATTCTTCGTGGACGACGCGTTCAGCACAGGCACTGGCCGAATGCGGACGAGGTCCGAGCGAGTTTCCGTCGAAGTACAAAACTCCCACCGGAAGATCGAACTCGTCGCGGATCGCGCGGATCGGATCCTCGGCATCGGCTCGAAGGCAATCTTCGAAAGTCTCGAGTGTGCGCGAAGTAGTCATGATTCTCCTGAAAATGTTGGTGGCAAGATGATTACGAGTAGGTACGCAGCACGGCCCGCACCGGACTTGCGTCGAGATCTCGAAACTTCAGCGGCAGAGCAATGAGTTCGTAGATGCCTTCGTCGACGCCGTCGAGGCAAAGTCCTTCGAGGATCGCGATGTTACGATCGCTTGCCGCGTGGTGCCCATCCATGGTTTTGCTGTCCATCGGATCGAATGAAGCACCATCGATTCCGATCAGAACTCCACCGCGATCCGCAAACCAGTGCGTCAGTTCCGGGGAGACACCGGCAAAGGTGTTGTCCCACTCGCCCGGATATTTCACGTAAGTCCGAAGGATCAGTCGCTGCGGTAGATGGCCGCCGAGTCGCTCAACGGCATCTTCGACGGGCCCGATGCAGGCGGCACCGTCGACCACCGTCATGTCGACCACCGTCATGTCGACCACCAGGGCCTCACCGAGATAAGGCTCCAGAGGAACGGAACCAATGGTCGCGCCGTCGATGCGAGTGTGCGCCGGCGCATCGGCGTGAGCACCGATATGAGGAGTGGTGGTGATTCTGTTGATCGTGACCACATCACTGCCGCCCAGGTCCGACGTGACAGCCCGCGTGAACGCGGTATCGCCAGGCCACACCGGCGTCTCTTCGAAGATCGGCGGGCTGATGTCGATCAGCCCTGCGTCGCCCGTGCGTCGGCCGATCCTCGGAAGCATCCAGACCCCTTAGTTCACAGTCGATTGAGTCAACGTCGACCGTTTGATAATTCGATGTGTCTGGCAAAAGCTAGAATCATCGACAAGCGTGGTCAAGAGATGCTGAATATCTTCGCAATGACAGGGAGAAATCAGATGATTAATGCGATCGAACGGGCGGCCGCCGCGGCTCGGCCGAATCATATTCGGCTTGACGACGTCGACATGGCGATTCTTCGCGAGCTGATTCACAACGCCCGGATACCGAACAACTCACTTGCCGAGAAGGTAGGCGTCGCCCCGTCGACTGCTCTCGCACGGATGCGCGCTCTACGCGAATCGGGCGTCATCAAGGGGTTTCACGCAGATGTCGACCTCGAGAAGCTCGGACTCGAGATCTCGGCGATGGTGTCCATCTTGATACATTCGCGCGCACGGAATCGGATGACCGAAATTGCCGAACGGATCGCCGCACTGGACTCGGTTCAGCGCGTATTTCTCATGAGCGGGGACCGGGATCTACTTGTGCACATTTCGTGCGAAACGCCCGCAAGACTCAGGGATTTTGTCAGCACTCATCTCAACGATCCCGCTATCGCGAACACTCAGACAAACTTGATCTTCAGCGAGCTACAACACTCGCACTGAGTGGATCGCTCAGCCCTGGACGCCGGCCTGAGAACGAAAAACGGTAGGTGCGAACACAAGATGTGTTTGCACCTACCGTTTTCGGCTGGGCGGTCAGGATCCGGCGCGGATCCATTCTTCGAGATGCGGCGCTTCGGTGCCGATGGTGGTGCCGTCGCCGTGACCCGTGTGGACCTTGGTCTCGGCGGGTAGGGCAAACAACTTGTCGCGGATCGATCCGATGATGGTCGGGAAATCGGAGTACGAGCGCCCCGTTGCGCCCGGTCCACCGGAGAACAAAGTGTCACCACTGAACAGTTCCCCCGCCTCAGGAAGATAGAGGCAGGTCGATCCCGGCGAGTGTCCCGGCGTGTGCATGGCCAGAATATCGGTGCCCGCCACGGAGATTCGCTGTCCGTCTTCCAAACTCAAGTGCTTTACGCCTGGATGCGTCATCTCCCAGAGGACGTCGTCAGCCGGATTCAGGTAGATGGGAGCGTCGAGCTTCTCGGACAGTTCCGGTGCAACGGTGACGTGATCGTTGTGCCCGTGAGTGCAGACGATTCCGACAACCTTACGGCCGGCAACGGCGTCGATGATGGGCTGCGCGGTGTGTGCAGCATCCACGACAACCACCTCGTTGTCGTCACCGATCAACCAGATGTTGTTGTCCACGTCCCAGGTGCCGCCGTCGAGACTGAACGATCCCGACGTGACGACGCGATCGACTCGCAAGGTCACAGGACCACCACCGAGCGCAAAACCTCGCCGCGGTGCATCGTCTCGAAGGCCTTCTCGACCTCGTCGAGCTTGATGCGCTCGCTGACGAACTTCTCGAGCGGCAGACGCCCCTGCTGGTACAGATCGACCAAGACCGGGAAGTCGCGCTCGGGCAGGCAATCTCCGTACCACGACGACTTGAGTGAACCACCGCGCGAGAAGAAGTCCACCAGCGGCATCTCCAGCTTCATGTCCGGCGTCGGAACACCCACCAGCACTACTGTTCCAGCAAGGTCACGCGCATAGAAGGCCTGCTTCCACGTCTCCGGGCGCCCGACAGCGTCAACGACGACGTCCGCGCCGAAACCACCGGTCAGCTCCTGAACCGCCTCGACAACGTCGTCGACCTCGGTGGCGTTGATCGTGTGGGTAGCGCCAAGTTCTGTGGCCCACTCCAGCTTTCGCGGATCACGATCGATTGCGATGATGGTGTTGGCGCCGGCCAGACGCGAACCCATGATGGCGGCGTCGCCGACACCGCCGCAGCCGATGACAGCGACCGAGTCGCCGCGGCCGACGTTGCCCGTGTTCATGGCGGCGCCCATACCGGCCATGACACCGCAGCCGAGGAGGCCGACAACCGCCGGGTCGGCCGACGCGTCGACCTTGGTGCACTGGCCTTCGTGGACAAGAGTCTTGTCGGCAAACGCGCCGATGCCGAGAGCCGGTGTCAATTCGGTGCCGTCTTCGAGCGTCATCTTCTGCTCTGCGTTGAACGTGTCGAAGCAGTACTGCGGGCGTCCGCGCTTACATGCACGACACTGCCCGCACACGGCACGCCAGTTGAGGACGACGAAGTCGCCCACCTCGACGTGAGTGACACCGGGGCCGACGCTCTCGACGATGCCCGACGCCTCGTGTCCGAGGAGGAACGGGTATTCGTCGTTGATGCCGCCGTCGCGGTAGGTGAGGTCGGTGTGGCACACGCCGCACGCTGCGATGGCAACAACCACCTCGTTGGCACCGGGATCGGGAATCGTAATGGGGACGATTTCGACGGGGGCACCCTTGGATCGGGCGATGACGCCGCGTACCTGCTGTGGCATGGCTCTGCTCCTGGCTTGTGCGTTTTCGGACATGTCGTCACATAGCAATATATGAACGCACTACGAGGTTAACCCGAATGGACGAACCAGAACCCTGGCCGAAATAACTGACGGACCTATCCGAAGAGCTAGGGGGCCGGCTTGACACCGGCTTCCGCGCCTACCGCAGCGGCGGCGCCGCGACTGTCGACGCCTAGCTTCTTGAGAACTCCCGCGACGTGGAATTTCACGGTGCTCTCGCTGACACCGAGACGATCGGAGATCGCCTTGTTCCGGCGGCCTGCGACGAGATGTTCGAGCACTTCGATTTCTCGAGGAGCCAGATCGGACAGCGTGTGATCGGCGGGCGTCGCCGAGGCCGCGTCGAGCGGAATGGTGGCACTGATCCGGCTGCCCCAACCCGCCGTGGATTCCGACTCGATGATTCCGCCCAACGTCTCTACCCGCGAACGTAATTGACGCTCTATGTCCGCAACGTCGGCTTCGCCCCGCCCGTCGTCGCGGATGTCGATCAGCAGAGCGGAACCGTCCAGGCTCCACGCCACCCGAATCCGCGACAACGTGTGTTGATCCGCCAGCGCGAGCACGGCACCTCGCACCACCGCCCGCGCGCCGTGCGCAACTTCACCAGGAAGCCCTCGGCCCTCGACCGGCGGTTCCACCAATTCCAGCTCGACGTTGCGGTGCTTGAGCAGCGATCGCAACTCCCCGCGCATCCGCGCAAAAGCCGTGGTGATTGCCTCTTCCGCCAGTTCGCGATGGACATCGACGGCCGAGCGCAACCCGATCAGCGCCGACGATGTTGTTTCCCTGGCGGACGTTCGCGCCCGAGTGTCGTCGAGATCATCCGAACGCAACGTGGCCAGGATGGTCTCCAGCGTCGCCGCGTGAACCTCGGTCATCTCGGCAACCGTGCGTGCACGTTCCGACGACGCGGCCCGTGACTCCGCCAAATAGGCCGGACTGGCGTTGCGGACCTGCAGTTGAATGCCGGTCGCGACCACACCGAACAGTGCTGCCGCCAACTCGAGCGACGCAGTCCGAATCGTCGTCGAGCGCGGAATCAGCACCAGTACCGTATCCGTCCGGTCGAGAACAGCAACCACTTCGCGGTCCCGGCCGGCAACCGTCAACTGCCCCCGAAAGATCTGTCCCACAGCAAGATCGGTACGGATGCGATCGAGTTCGGCAATGGTGACTCGATCGACTATTGCCGGATCTCCAGCCACCTTGCGTGGCCGGCCGGTGCATTCCCGAGTGAAGATCACGAGCGCGGTGTGCGGCACCAGATCCGCAAGCAATACCGAGAATCGGCGGCCGATCTCGGGCAGCGGACCCACCAACACGTCGCGCAGTTCGGAGATGAGAGTGGGGAGTTGTTCGGTGGTGCTCACCGTTCAACGATAACCACTCGCTTGCCTCCTACAGCGTCGCCTTCATCAACATCACGTTGTAGTCCGACCACGTCGTGGCAAGGAAGTACAAGTCCTGCCCCTGTGACCACGGATGCATGTACGCGCCGTAGAGGCCGGGGACTGCGCCAGGTTCGATCACGACGTCTGGGGCGCTCCACGGGCCGGTCAGTTGGTCGGCCGTGCGCAGCACCAGAGCACCCCATTCGTTCGAATACATCGCAACGAACTTTCCGAGATAGTTGTTGTACTGCACCGACAGTTCACTGACGTCTCCATCGAGTACCGGCGTTGCTACATCGGAATTGTTTGGTACCCAAGACTTTCCGTCCCAGTATTCATATGCCGCAACGTCGACGATCGACGCTTCCTTCACTCGAGAGAGTCGCGCTTCGCCGAACCTTCCGGACGGTGTCCCGAAGTTGTAGACATATCCACCGTCCTTGACGAAGGACCCCATCTGGAAGTTGGCGTTACCGGTCAACGGCAGGTTCGGGCGCGCCGATGTCGGTTCCACCTGCCATGTTTCGCCGTTGTCCCGCGACGATGCGATCTGCGAAAAATTTGTCACCCATTCTCCTGATCCTCCCCACGACCTCACCGACATGTAGTTGACGTACTGCACACCGCCAACCTCGACGCCCGACGTCGGAATGCTGCTGGTTTCGACTCCGGTGACTTTGAGGCTGTCGATGATTTCGCGGGAGCGATTGGGACCGTCGACCGGTGAGGAGTCGATACTCATGCCGTCACTCAGATTGCCGTCGGAACTGCGGAACAGGACGTTGCTGCGCCAATCACCCACAACCCCGCAGGCTGGGTTCGAACTCAATCCAACGGTATCGCCGAAGACCGTCAGAACCTGACCGGCGCCGTTGTCCCACATGATTCCGAGATCCGTGCCAAGCACATTGAACCGTTCGACAGTCTGATTGGGGCTGAGCGCTCCGGTGATGTATTCGACCGCAGATGTGCGACCTTGCAGTTCGGGGAGGTTTCCATCAGTTCCGTTGAGCCACGGAATCGGGTTGGTCGGCCCACCTGATTGGTCGAAGATCGCCGAGATGTTGCAACCCCACGGCGATGCATGGGCTGTTGTTGTGACAACGGCAGCGGGCACAAAGGCGCAGGCCAATGCGACTACCGGAAATTTCCATGACTGTTTCATCGCTCCCCTTCCGCGGGAAGGATGCCCCGAACAGAGGTGAACGTAACTTCGCTTCTATTCCGCAGCCGCTACCCGATGACGCTTGACAACCAACCGCCGTTTCCCGCACCCTTGTCACCAATACGCAGAATCCAATATATTGGATTCCAGAAGGGTGTACTTGTCACATGAGAATGGCCACGAGTGAACCTGTCATCGGGATACTCGGCGGCATGGGGCCCGCCGCCACTGCCGACTTCTATTCCAAACTCGTCGCCCTGACCCCAGGTGCGACGGACCAGGAGCACCCCAAAGTCGTCATCTGGGCCGATCCCACCGTCCCCGACCGGACATTGGCGCTCACCGAGAACGGGCCTGACCCCACCCCCTGGCTGATTCGTGGTGCACGCGTCCTCCGAGCGTCCGGGGCGACGACGCTCGCCATCCCGTGCAATACCGCCCACGCCTTCCTGCCCGGCATCGCCTCCCAACTGGGACTCCCCGTCGTCCACATGATCGACGAAGTTGCGCGGCACATCCGCACACTGTCACCTGCCGTGACGTCCGTCGGTCTCTTGGCCACCACGGGGACGGTCCGAACCGGGTTGTATCAACAGTGGCTGTCGGAATACTCGATAGACGCCCTGGTACCCGATCCGGCGGTCCAGCAAGAATGGGTGATGACGGCAATCCGGGCCATCAAGAGCGGCGACGTCGGACAAGCGACCACCGACAAACTAGTGCGGGCGGCCGAGCATCTCGTCGAATCGGGCGCACAGGTCGTCATAGCCGGATGCACGGAAATTCCACTCGGACTGCCTGCCGATGCCGCAACCTGTCAGATAATCGACCCGGCAACAATTCTCGCCCGCGCCCTGCTCCGGCGCGTTGCGCATGCACGGAAATACGCTTCGACGGCCGATCCGGGCTGACCTGCAGAGTACGATATCCAATATGTTGCGTGGCGGTAAACCGGTCGAGCGAGCGCGAATGAGCGACATCGCTCTCGAACGAATTCGCGAAGCCATCGTCACCGGCGAATTGGCACCGGGTTCGAAGATCAAGGACAGCGAACTCGCAGAGTATCTGGGTTTGAGCAGAACTCCGGTCCGCGAAGCACTGGCCAGGCTCGTCGACACCGGACTCGTAGAGGCGAAACCCGGTGCGTACACACGCATCACCACCCTCGATCGCGGCGACGTCGAGGCAACACTCGCGGTCATGGAAGCTCTCGACCAACTGGCCGTCGTCACGGCGGTACCGAATCTCACCGACGACATGATCGGGGCGATGCGATCTGCCAACAAGGACTTCGCCGACGCAGTCAAGCGAAGTGACATAGGTCAAGCCTTGACCGCCGACGATCGTCTGCACAGCGTCATCATCGATGCTGCGGCAAATCCGCTGCTGAAGAAACTGATCCACCAGGTTCACCCCCAAATTCATCGCATCTATTACCGCAAGTTCTCGAGTCTTCTCGGCAGCCAGGACTCCGTCGATCATCACCACAAGCTGATCGAACTGTGTACGGACCGCAATGCCGAGGCAGCAGCGACGTTGTCCGCGAAGCATCGACGCCATCTCGGCGGACTCATCGGGGAACTCTTCGATGCCGACGAATTCGCTCTCTGAGCGGGCCGAGATCAAAGTAGAGCCCGGCCGATAGCGCCCAATTCTTCGAAAACGGCCACTTGGCGGCCGTTTGCTTTGTATCGTGACCGGGCTGGACGGATGTCCAGCACTTGCGGTGGCTTTCTTTCGTGCCACACCTGCTTCGGCCCACGAGAAGAGAGCTCCACATGGCGCCACAACCCGTAGTCGACTCCTCGGTCACGACACGACGTACGCACATCATCCGAACAGTTCTCGCCGTCCTCGTCATCGCACCACTTTCCATTGCAGCCTTCTACATGTGGGCACTGTGGGATCCGGGCGACACCGTGAACCGCCTGCCCGTGGCCATCGTCAACGCCGACAAGGGCACCGATCTCGACGGAACCCGCCTTGTTGCGGGCGACGACGTAGTGGCCGCCCTGGTCGACAGCGGCGATGTCGCCTGGAAGGTTGTCACGGCGCAGGAAGCACAGTCAGGCGTCGACGACGGCACGTACTACTTCTCCGTCGTGATACCCGAGTCGTTCAGCGCCGATGTGGCAAGCGCAGCAACCGGTTCAGGACGGAAAGCCCAACTGCAGGTCGTCTACAACGACTACAACAGCCTTGTCGCGGGACCTGTGGGTGAGAGCATCATCGCGCAGGTGCGCTCGGCCGTCTCCGAATCCATCGGCGAGCAGTCCATCGATCAGGTCCTTGTGGGACTCGGCGAACTGGGCACCGGCTTCGGAGAAGCAGCCACTGGCGCACAACAACTTTCCGACGGATCCGCGGCCGCACTTGCCGGCACCAACCAGCTGTACACCGGCAGTCAGGAACTCGCCGCCGGTCTCGGCGAAGCAAATCAGGGTGGAAAGGAACTCGCGGCAGGAGCGGGCGAACTCGCCGCGGGTACCGACGAGGCAGCAGCCGGATCACAAGAGCTCAATGCCGGAATGCAGCAGCTGGTGGGTGGCGCAGACGAACTCGGAGCCGGGGCACGCCAGATCAGTGACGTCGTCGACATGGTGACCACCCCGATCCTCGGTATTGCCGATTCGTCAGGTGCTGTGGTTGGTCAGATCGACGCTCTGACCAATTCGCTTCGGCTCGCGGGTGACCCAGTGTCCGCAGGACTTGTCGACGCACTCTCCACCTTGCGGGCCTCACTCACCGCACAACCTGCAGATGACGACGTGATGGGACAACTCAGCCAACTACGGGACGGCGCCAGGGAAATCACCCGCCAACTCACCGATCCGGGAAGTGATTACCGCGGCGGATTGAACGCCGCCGCCGCCGGTACCAGCCAATTGAGCGCAGGACTCGGGCAACTGTCCGACGGTGCACACCAACTTGATTCGGGTGCCAACGAACTGTCGTCCGGTCTCGGGCAACTGGCAGCAGGCAGCGTCGAACTCCGCGACGGTCTTGGTGAGCTGAATGTCGGTATGGGGGAACTGAATGCGGGCTCAGGCGAACTTGCCCAGGGTCTCGCCGACGGAGCCGCTCAGGTACCGCAGTTCACTGACGACGAGCGCGCCACCACCGCCAACCTGTTGTCGGCACCCGTCGCAGTTGATGCTCGAAACAACTACCCGGCAGCCGGATTCGGACCTGGCGCAGTGCCCGCTGTGATGTCCGTGGCGCTGTTTCTCTGCGGAATTCTCACCTGGTTCGTAGTCCGCCCACGACGCGGGCGGTCTCTTCACTCACACACGAGCATTGTGCGCGAAGGTCTGCGCCGCTATCGCATTCCGGCACTCGTCACCCTTGCCGCAGCATTGATATTGTCCGTCGTCGCGCTGACCGTCGCGGATGTCGACCCACCCAGCGTCCTCGCGATGATTGCCGTGATGATCCTTGTCGGCGCGGCAGCGGTGGCCTGCGGACGCCTGTTCACTGTCGTATTCGGCGCCCTCAACGGAACGTTCATCGCACTGAGCGCCTTGATGATTCAGATCTTTGCATTCGGCGCGGTCTATCCCATCGAACAGATGCCGGCCCCGCTCCAGTGGTTGCACGCCCTGATGCCACTGACCTGGGCACGCAACGCGATGCGCATGGTTTTGGTCGGCTATTACGGGCCGAGGTTCTGGCTGGCGGTAGCCGCATTGGCAGCTCTGGTGATCGGAGCCGTCGTGTTCACTATCTGGTGGCGTCGTCGACAAGAGCCGCTATCTGACGACGACGCGCCGATCACCGAGGAGATCGAGGTCTTCCAGCCTGCGCAAACGTGAGCCAACCCGACGTCGGCCTGAAAGTCTCAGTTTTTCAGACCTTCAGGCCGACGTCGGCGTGGTCAACCGATCAGCGCGCTCCGCTCGTTCCGCCGTCGAGGGGGATTACCGTCCCCGTCAGGTAGGCGCCGGCCCGGGAGGACAAGAAGATCGCCAGGCCGGCCGCATCCTGTGGCGTTCCGATTCGGCCCAGCGGAACCGAATCCGCCACCGCCTTGGCACTTTCCTCGTCCTCGAGCAGAAAGGCCATCATTTTCGACGGGAATGGTCCCGGCGCAATGGCGTTGACCGTGATCTGCTCCCCTGCAAGCGTTGCCGCCAACTTGCGAGTCAGCATGTGTACTGCGGCCTTGCTGGCTCCGTACGAGAAGTTCTCCGAACCCGAGACCACAAGTCCGTCGATCGATCCGATGTTGATCACGCGCGCGGGATTCTCCACATTGGCCGCAGAACGCAACTGTGGCAACAGCTTCTGAGTCAAGAGGAAGATCGCTTTGACGTTGATGTCGAAGACCTTGTCGAAGCCGGCAGCCGGAAAATCGTCGACGGGAGCTCCCCACGTGGCACCGGCGTTGTTGACCAGCACGTCGAGCGTCGGCGAAATCTCTGCGACCTTCGCAGCGAGGCTCTCGATTCCCTCCTCGGTGGACAGATCGGCCGGGTGCGAGACACACCGTCCGAATTCCGAAAGCTCCCGTGCTGCCTCATCGCACGCTTCCGCTTTGCGGGCCGAAATGACGACCGTCGCACCGCCTTCGACAAATCCGCGAGCGATCATGTAACCGATACCGCGCGAACCACCCGTCACAACAACAGTTTTGCCGCTGACGTCGAACAGTCCCTCGATCAAGCTCATGCGACCTCGAACAGTCCGGCAGCACCCATGCCGCCGCCGATGCACATGGTCACAACAACGAGCTTGGCGCCGCGACGCTTCCCTTCCAGGAGAGCATGGCCGACCAACCGAGCACCCGTCATTCCGTACGGGTGTCCGACAGAGATCCCGCCGCCGTCGACGTTGTACTTCTCGGGATCGATCCCGAGCTTGTCGCGGCAGTACAGAGCTTGAGAAGCAAACGCCTCGTTCAGTTCCCAGAGATCGATGTCGTCGACCTTCAGCCCGTGCAGGTCGAGCAGACGCGGAATCGCAAATACCGGGCCGATTCCCATCTCGTCGGGAGCGCAACCGGCAACAGCCATGCCGCGGTAGATGCCGAGAGGAGCGAGGCCGCGACGTTCCGCCTCACCGGCCTCCATCAACACCGATGCGGACGCGCCGTCTGACAGCTGTGACGAGTTTCCAGCGGTGATGGACGAATGCGCGCTGACCGTACCGTCGGCCAGAACCGGTCGCAGGCTCGCGAGGCCCTCCAACGTGGTGGACGCACGGTTGCCTTCGTCGCGAGTCAGCGTGACCGACTCGGTGCCGATTTCACCGGTTTCCTTGTTCTGCACCTGCTTGACCGAGGTCAGTGGCACGATCTCGAGATCGAAGCGGCCTGCCTCTTGCGCCGCTGCGGTGCGCTGCTGAGAAACAAGTGCAAACTCGTCCTGCTGTTCACGCGTGACGCCGTAGCGTTCGGCGACGATCTCGGCCGTGTGCAGCATCGGCATGTAGATCGACGGCTTGTTCTCCTTCAACCACGGATCTGCCGCGCGGAAGTTGTTCATGTGATCGTTCTGCACCAACGAGATCGACTCGACGCCGCCGCCGACCGCGATCTGCATTCCGTCGTCCACGATCTGCTTGGCTGCGGTGGCGATGGCCATGAGCCCCGACGAACATTGGCGGTCGAGGGTCATACCCGACACCGAATCCGGCAGGCCGGCCCGCAACACTGCCTGACGCGCGACATTGCCACCCGTCGACCCCTGCTGCAACGATGCGCCGAGGATGACGTCCTCAACTTCTCCGCCCTCGAGGCCCGCGCGCTGAACTGCATTCGAAATTGCATGTGCAGCAAGCTCTTGCGCTTGCGTGTTGTTGAAAGCGCCGCGGTACGCCTTGCCGATCGGAGTGCGGGCGGTGGACACGATGACAGCTTGTCTCATAGGGAACCTTTCTAATGCTGTGCGCCTTTATTAACCGCGGGCGGTCAATAAAGGCGCACAGCAGAGGGGATTAAGGAACAAATACGACGCGACCGACAGTGGTGCCGTCGCCGAGGCGACCGATACCGTCGGCGACGTCCGTCAACGACAACCGCTCACTGATCAGTGGTTTGACCAGGCCGGCATCGGCGAGCCTGGTGAGCTCGACGTGGCAGTCGTCGATGGCCTGCTGGTTGTAGGCCTTGTACAGCCCCCAGTGCAGACCGATGATCGAATAGTTCTTGATGAGAGCATGATTGAGAGCCGGCTGCGGGATCGTGCCACCCGCGAAGCCGATGATGACGATCCGCCCCTCGAAGGCAATGCATTTAGTCGACTTCGAGTAGGCGTCGCCGCCGACCGGATCGAAGACCACGTCGGCGCCCTTGCCGCCGGTGAACTCCTTGACCGCTGCTACGAAGTCCTCACTGTGACGGTCGACCACGAGGTCTGCCCCGAGCTTGCGCGCGTACTCTGCTTTGTCCGGCCCACCGACGACACCGATCACCTTGGCGCCTGCCGCCTTGCCGAGTTGCACTGCGGCACTACCCACACCACCCGCAGCGGCGTGAACCAACAAGGTTTCGCCTTCGAGCAGCCGCGTGCGGCGATGCAGAGCGAACCACGCTGTCTGATAGCCGATGCTCAGCGCGGAGGCTTCCTCGTCGTCGAGAGCCGACGGCGCCGGGAACGTGTTGTTCTGATCCAGCACCGAAAATTCGGCGAATCCGCCGGACGGCAGACTCGGGTTCCCGATCACCCGGTCCCCCACGGCGAACTTGGTCACCGATTCACCGACCGAGACCACTTCACCACACAGTTCGACGCCCGGAGTGAAGGGCAGCGGCGGTTTGATCTGATACTCACCGCGGCACATGAGGACGTCGGGGAAGTTCGCCGGGGCAGCGAGCACCTTCACCAGCATTTCCGTCGCGCCCGCAGTGGGTTCCGGCGCCTCCTCCAATGACAGGACATCCCGAGGTTCACCGAGTTGATTGACGCGCCAAGCCTTCACAGTATTTTCTCCAGTTTCGGTAGTGAGGGTGGTTCAGGATGAGATGGGGAGGTCGACAAGCTCGCCAAGCCGCGCCCGGTGCTGATATGCGGTTCCCAGTGTCAGTTGGTCACTCTTGGCTCGCTTGAGATACAAATGTGCCGGATACTCCCACGTCATTCCGATACCACCGTGGAGTTGGACGCATTCCTCCGCAGCATGAACCGCGACGCCGCTGCAGTATGCCTGGGCCACCGTCGCTGCGACGGCCGCATCGGCGTCGCCGCGTGCATAGGTGTCCGCCGCATAACGCGCGGCAGCACCCGCAGAGCTGACTTCGAGCCACAGGTCTGCCAACCGATGCTTGATCGCCTGGTACGAACCGATCGCGCGGCCGAACTGCTTGCGTTCCTTCACATATGCGAGCGTGGTCTCGAGGCACCACTGAGCCACGGCGAACTGTTCGGACGCCAGCAGTGCGCTTCCGCAGAGCAACGCTTCCTCAACTGCCTGCACCGCATTACCGTTGTCGACCCGGACCGAGGACGACCCCGAGAACTCGACGTCCGCCAATCGGCGCGTCATGTCCAGGGACAGAACCGGCGTGACGGTAGCGTCGGCGATCCGAACCGTATGCAGCTCCAGACCGTTCTCACCGGCAACCGGAACAACAAGAACATCGGACTCGGCGACGCCGGCAACCGTGGTGACGCTGCCGACGAGTCCACTCGCCGTTGCCTTGACAGTGGGTGTGAAAGTTCCTGGTGCAGTGGACAACGGGACGATCAGAGCAGCCGTCGAATCCCCCGCTGCCAATTGACCGAGCACCTCGGTCTCGCCGGCCTTCAGCAACGCCGTCGTCGCCAGCACCGCGCTGGTGAAGAACGGAACGGGAGCGACCGCACGTCCGATCTCCTCCATCACGACCGCCGCCTCACGCGTCGACGCACCTGCCCCGCCCAGTTCTTCGGGTACCAGCAGTCCCGCCAAACCGAGTTCCGACGCCAGTGACTTCCACAGTCCGGTGAAGTCGGCGGACACGTCGTCGTAGGCCGTGACCACGGTGTCGGCGCCGGCCCGCTCGCTCAGCAGCCGTCTGATACTGGCCCGCAGATCTTGTTCGGTCTCGGAGTACAGCAGATCGGCGCTCATCGGGGTAGGTCCTTCCAGGCGATGTCCTTGTCGACGCGATGCTCGGGCGGCAACCCGAGTACGCGTTCTGCGATGACGTTGCGCAGGATCTCCGACGTTCCGCCCTCGATCGAATTACCCTTGGCTCGCAGGTACCGGTATCCGGGTTCACGCCCGGTGAAGTCGACGGAATCCGGGCGACGCAGTGTCCAGTCGTCGTAGCGCAGACCGCCTTCGCCGTGCAGTTCGAGGTCGAATCCCGAAATCTGCTGGGCCAAACCGGCAAACGCGAGCTTCATTCCCGAGCCTTCGGGGCCGGGCTGGCCGGCGGCGAGTTGCTGGCGCAGTCGCTCCCCGGTCAGACGCGCAACTTCGGATTCGGTCCAGAGCCGCATCAACTCGTCGTGCATCGCCGGGTTACGCAGCTCGGGCTCGTCACGCCAGGCCTGAGCGACTTTTCCGATCATGCCGCCCTCACGCGGTGCGCCCGAACCGATGGCAACACGCTCGTTGTTCAGGGTGGTGGTCGCAACCTTCCACCCCTGACCTTCGGCTCCGAGGCGATTGGCGTCCGGAATCCTGACGTCCGTGAGGAATACCTCGTTGAATTCGGCCTCGCCGGTGATCTGGCGCAGCGGCCGGACGTCGACGCCCGGGTCGGTCATGTCGCAGATGAAGTAACTCAGACCCGCATGCTTGGAGCGCGACGGATCGGTCCTGGCCACCAGAATCGCCAACTGCGCGTTCTGCGCACCCGACGTCCACACCTTCTGCCCGTTGACTATCCAGTCGTCACCGTCGCGGATGGCACGGGTAGCGACAGCCGCGAGGTCCGAACCTGCGCCCGGTTCACTGAACAGCTGGCAGTAGACCGTCTCCGCAGTCCACAACGGGCGCAGGAACTTCTGCTTCTGCTCCTCGGTGCCGAAGGCAGCGATGGTCGGTGCCGCCATGCCCAGTCCGATCCCGTTCTTGCCGGTGGCCGGGCCGGGTGCACCGGCGGCCTCCAGCTGAGCGTTCACCTGACGCTGAAAGCTCTGCGGTACACCGAGTCCCCCATGACCTTCGGGGAAATGAACCCACGCCAGTCCGGCGTCGAATCGTGCGCCGAGGAAATCCGATACCGACACACTGTTCGGATCGTTCTCCGCGAGAAGCGTGTTCACCTTTTCGGTGAGATCACGCGATACTGCCTCTTCGTCGAAAGCCATGCCCATTCCTTCGGTTCGAGCGGTGAGCGGACGGTCAGTCCTTCGGTCCACCGGCGACGTAGACGACCTGACCGGAAACGAAGCCCGCGCCTTCACTGACGAAGAACGACGCGGTGTGCGCGATGTCCTCGGGCTGACCGACACGGTTGACCGGGATCTGCGAAGCGGCAGCGGTCTTGAAGTCCTCGAAGCCGACGCCCATGCGCTCGGCCGTTGCGGCGGTCATCTCGGTTTCGATGAATCCGGGTGCAATAGCGTTGGCGGTGACGCCGAACTTTCCCAGCTCGAAGGCCAATGTCTTGGTGAATCCCTGCATGCCGGCCTTCGCCGCGGAGTAGTTGACCTGTCCGCGATTACCGAGCGCGGACGTGCTCGAGAGGTTCACGATGCGGCCGAACTTCGCTTCCACCATGTACTTCTGCACCGCACGCGACATGAGGAACGCTCCGCGCAGGTGGACGTTCATCACCGAATCCCACTCGGCAACGCTCATCTTGAACAGAAGGTTGTCGCGAGTGATGCCGGCATTGTTGATCAGCACGGTAGGTGCACCGAGTTCCGCGGCAACACGATCCACCGCTGCAGCGACCGAAGCCTCGTCGGAGACGTCAGCGCCGACGGCCAGCGCCTGGCCGCCTGCAGCCTTGATCGCGTCGACGGTTCCGGCACATGCCGCTTCGTCGAGGTCGAGCACGGCGACGGCAAAACCGTCCTCCGACAGTCGCTTCGCTACTGCCGCACCGATTCCGCGTGCTGCACCCGTGACAATTGCGGTTCTACGTTCCTGGCTCACTGGCCCTCCATACTTTCGTGATTCGACGGACACCGGACGATCTCGTCAGATCCCGGCCTGATCTGCAATTTCCCTGGCTTTGGCGACCAAGGCGTCAATACGTTCCACGGTGGGAGTTCCGCTCTCGGCGGCATTCTGCGGTTCGTCGCGGGCGCGACGCATCACGCCCTCGGCGATCACGGCAATCTTCCACAGTCCCAACGTGTGCCAGAACTTCAGCGCAGCAGGATCCCGTCCGGTGGCCTCGAGATAGATCCGGGAGATCTCCTCTCGCGAGGGGAATCCCGGGAGTGCCGACGCCGGGAAATCGCCGCCGGTATTCTCACCAGCCGCCGGCCAGTACGCCAACAAGCTTCCGACGTCCGCCAACGGATCACCGAGTGTGCACAGTTCCCAGTCGAGGGCCGCGACAACTTCGCCGTTGCTCGCCGAGGTGATCACATTGCGTAGGTGAAAGTCGCCGTGCACCAACGTGGTTTCAGTGTGATCCGGCTGGGCTGCAATCAGGCGTCGGGTGAGATCGTCGAGATCAGGGCATTCCCGCGTCTTCGACTGTTCCCACTGTCCGCCCCAGCGCTTCAACTGCCGTGCAGCGTAGGGCTTGTGGCTTGCCAAGTCGTCGAGGCCCGCCTGCTTCAGATCCACGGCGTGAATCTTCGCCAGCGTCTGAGCGAGCGAGATTCCGATTGCCCGGCGACGCTCTTCCGACAAGGCCTCCGCAAGAGGCATCCGGTCGACCACTTCGCCGTCCACGAACTCCATCAGGAGCAGCGGGACTTCGGTGACGGCCGGATCCTCGGTCAAACCGAACACACGCGGCGAAGGCACATCCGTGGATTCGAGAGCACTCAGGATTCGGGCTTCACGCGCTACGTCGTGAGCCGACGCCAGAAGATGACCGAGCGGTGGGCGTCGTAGCACCCAACGATTGCCGTCCTGATCACGTACCAGGTACGTAAGGTTGGACTGCCCCAGGCCGATTCGATCGAAGGACAGCGGCCCGGTGAAGTCGATCCCCAGGCCTGCGATCCACTCGGTAACCGCTTCGGTATCGAGTCCCACGACGTCGACGTTAGCCACCGAAGGACACTCCTTGCCGGAACGGAGTGACGTCGCCGAGCAGCTGGCCTCCGTCGATTGTCATGATTTCACCGGTAATCCACTGAGCAGAATCGGAAACCAGGAAAGCAATGGCCGCAGCGATGTCTTCCGGTTCGCCGATCCGGCCGAGGGCGGTCGACGCGGACACCGCGTCTTCGTGTTCCTTCCACAGTGCTTCGGCGAGTTTCGTTCTCACCACTCCCGGAGCGACTGCATTGACACGAATCTTCGGCGACAACTCGAGCGCCAACTGTTTGGTGATGTGGATCAGAGCAGCCTTCGACGCGTTGTATGTTCCGATGCCTGCCTCGAACGCCATGCCGCCGATCGAGGCGGTGTTGACCACGGATCCACCGTGCTCACTCATCCAGGCTCTCGCTGCCAGGCCGGTCCACAGGACTGGAGCCCACACGTTGACGTCGAAGGTCTTGGCGAAGCGCGAATGATCCTGGTTGATGATCGGCCCGAACGACGGGTTGGTACCCGCGTTGTTCACCAAGATGTCGAGACTGCCGAAACGCTCGATCGTCTGCTCTACACACTTGCGGGCAGCATCCTCGTCCGTCGCATGTGCGCCGACGCCGATGGCGTTGCCGGTCACCTGCGCGGCAGCCGCGTCTGCGGATTCCTGTGAACGCGAGGTCAGTACGACGTTTCCGCCCGCCGTGGAAATCGCCTGCGCGGTCGCGAGGCCGATGCCCCGCGATGCGCCGGTGATGATCGCCGTCTTACCTGTGAGATCCAGTCCTGCCATGTCAGTTCGCCTTGACTTCGCGGTACTTGCGCAGCTCCTGCTTGGCGATGGCGCGCTTGTGCACTTCGTCCGGACCGTCGGCCAGACGAAGAGTGCGCATGTGGGCGTATGCCATCGCGAGCGGGAAGTCGTCCGTGACACCGCCGCCGCCGTGAACCTGGATGGCGCGGTCGATGATCTTGAGCGCGATGTTCGGCGCCGCAACCTTGATGGCTGCGATCTCGGTGCGTGCTTCCTTGTTACCCACCGTGTCCATCATGTGTGCGGCCTTGAGCGTGAGGAGGCGAACCATCTCGATGTCGATGCGCGCCTCGGCAATCCAGTCCTGAATGTTGGCGTTGTCACTGACGGGCTTTCCGAAGGTGATGCGGGTGGATGCTCGCTTGCACATCAGTTCCAGTGCGCGCTCGGCCATTCCGATTGCACGCATGCAGTGGTGGATGCGGCCGGGGCCGAGACGGGCCTGGCTGATCGCGAATCCTTCACCCTCACCGGCGAGAATGTCCTTGGCGGGGACACGCACGTCCTCGAAGGTGATCTCGCCGTGTCCTTCGCGGTCCTGGTAACCGAAGACCGGCAGGTTACGCAGGATCGTGACACCGGGAGCGTCGATCGGCACGACCATCATGGACTGCTGACGGTGCGTCGCGGCGTCGAAGTCGGTCTTGCCCATGACGATCAGAACTTTGCAGTTCTGGTGCAACGCGTTGGAAGCGAACCACTTACGTCCGTTGAGTACGTACTCGTCGCCGTCGCGGTCCATACGGAGCTGAATGTTGGTGGCGTCCGAGCTGGCAACCTCGGGTTCCGTCATGGCAAAGGCGGACCGGATTTCGCCTTCGAGAAGCGGCTTGAGGTACTTCTCCTTGTGCTCGTCGGTACCGAAGAGCGTGAGCACCTCCATGTTTCCCGTATCCGGAGCGGCGCAGTTGGTGGCTTCGGAGGCGAGGTGGCTACGGCCCATGATCTCGGCAAGGGGTGCATATTCCAGGTTGGTCAGGCCGGGGCCCCATTCCGGTTGGGGGTGAAAGAGATTCCACAATCCCCGTGCCTTGGCTTCCGTCTTCAGGTCTTCGATGATCGGCGGCTGAAAGTGGGGGTTGCCGGACTCACGCATCTGCGCTTCGTACACCGCTTCGGCCGGATAGACGTGCGTGTCCATGAAATCGAGCAGTTCGGCCTGGTACTTCTTGGTGCGATCCGAGAACTCAAAGACTGACATGTGAACTCCTGACAGAGAGGGAAGGAAAATTGGGTGACCGACGCTCTAGATGACTCGCAACACCTTCGACGACATCCGGTCCGCGAAATGCGTTGACCATGAGCGTTTCCGCGCGCTGCGCAGATTCGTCGAACGTGCCGGTCTCATCGGCGCTCAGCTGGGATTTCATGACGGACAACGAAGTGGGCGAGCATGTGGCCGCCAGTTCTGCGGCGTACGCAACCGCGGCTTCGACCACATCACCGTCGACCAGGTGGTCGATCAGTCCGATGCGGTACGCCTCGTCGGCTCCGACCATTCGACTCGACAGCAGCAAATCGGTGGCCCGACTCCGGCCGACGAGCCTTGGCAACATCCAGGAGATGCCGTACTCGGCGATCAGCCCGCGCTTGGCAAATGCGGTGGTGAATCGTGTTGCGGAAGAGCCGAATCGAACGTCGCAGTACAGCGCTTCCACGAAACCGAGTCCGGCTGCCACTCCGTTGATCGCCCCGATCAACGGCTTGCGCATTGACTTGGGGAACTCACGCGGCCGAGGCCTCACCAGGTCCTCGTCGGAAACCTCACCGACGTTTTTCAGATTGCTCAGATCTGCACCCGAGCAAAATCCACGGCCAGCACCCGTGATCACAATCGCCCGGATGTCTGGATCACCGTCCGCGACGGTCAGTAGATCGAAGTACGCGTCCTCGATTTCGTTTGTCCAGGCGTTCAGGACATCCGGACGGTTGAACGTCAACAGTAGGACGGCTCCTCGCCGTTCCGAAAGTACAAGTTCCGAATTCATCGCGTTCCGGCGAGCAACGACGCCTGGTAACGGCGCATTCCGCTGAGCCAGCGATCGTAGTCAGCGCCCTTCTGCCGGTACATGTCCAGCACTTTCGGGTGCGGGAGGATGAGGAAATGTTCGGCGTCCATTGCAGCCAGGACGATTTCGGCACACTGATCGGGTTCGATCACCTCGCCGGCCGCAAGGACAGCGCCCGTCGCAGCGACGCCCAGGGGATCGCCGGTTTCTTTCCCCTCGTAGAGGAGCTTGGTGTTGACACCCATCGGACATAGGCAGCTGACTCGGACGCCCTTGTCTCCGTAGGTCATCGACAGCCACTCGGCGAATCCCACTGCTGCGTGCTTGGTGACCGAATACACTGCCGAACCGACCTGCGTGAGCAGACCGGCAGCTGAAGCGGTGCTGACGAAGTACCCTTCGCCGCGCTCGACCCATCCTGGAACCAACAAGCGAGCGGCGCGAATATGAGCTCGCACGTTGATGTCGAAGGCTACGTCCCAGCCGTCCTCGTCGACGTCGAGACCGAGGCCGCCGGTGATACCGGCATTCGCGAAGTAGAGATCAACGGGGCCGAAGGCATCCTCGGCCTGTGCGATCAATCCCTCGATCACACCGGCATCGGACACGTCGCCGCCGGCGGATACTGCCGATCCTGGATGCGCGGTGTTGACCGCATCTGCCACAGCGGCAGCCGCATCGGCATTGAGATCTGCCACGACTACGCGGGCACCTTCCGCCGCCAGCTTCCTGGCGAGCGCTCCCCCGATGCCGCCGCCACCTCCGGTGACAATTGCAACCTTCTGGGCGACCTTCATTCGCGATTCCTCTCGCTTGCATTCACCGAAAGCAACTACCGTGATCCACGTCTCTTGTCATGTATAGTTGAATCCGGCGTCAACTTCAACCGTCGCCAACGGAATCTATTCTTCCAGCCTCCTGAACTGCGAGTAAAGGATCACGATGACTGAAGATCAATTGCCTGTCCGCCCGTCCACGTTCGCCGAACTCGAGAAGTTGATCGGCCGAGAACTGGGCCCCACCGAGTGGTACGAGATCACCCAGGAGCGCATCGACGCTTTTGCCGCCGTCACCAACGATCACCAGTGGATTCATGTCGATCCAGAACGTGCGGCGTCGAGCCCGTTCGGCAGCACCATCGCGCACGGGCTCTTCAGTCTGTCACTCGGCCCGCAGTTCTCCTATCAACTCATCGCCTTCGACGGCTTCGCGCACAGCCTCAACTACGGATACGACAAGGTTCGCTTCCCCGCACCGGTTCCCGTGGGCTCACGTCTTCGCATGCGATCGACCGTGGTATCCGCCGAACAGTTGCCCGGCGGTATCCAGGTGAAGACGCGGCAGGTCGTCGAGCGCGAAGGGGCCGACAAGCCTGTGTCCGTCGCGGAAGCGGTAGCTCGCGTCGTCGAGAAGAGCTGAGACGGTTTGAAGCGTGCCCTGCGCAGGGCACGCTTCATCAGTCCCGCTCGGGGAACTTCAACGCGTTCGCCCACAGATCTGTCACGGCGGCAACTACCTCGTCGAATTCGAGCACCGTGTCGCCCAATTGCCCCTCCCCCAGCGTGAATACACTGTAGGCAAATCGACTCACCATGCCCGACAATGCTATTGACGTCAGCAGCGGGTTCAGACCGGGATCGCCTACGCCCCGTTCCTGAAGTTCGGCGATACCGCGGGCGTTACGCAGAATGAAAGCGTTCGCTCGCTCATTGCGAATCCTGCGGAACTCCGGATCGATACTGGCAACCTGCTCCATCAACCCCATCAACTTTGCATTCCGTTGGTACGCCGCAAGATACGCCCGATTACTTGCCTCCAGGACGGCGTACGGATCGTCAGTACCGGCAACCCGCCCCATGCCCGGATGCATCATCTCTTCACGAGCCACCTCGAGGACCGCAGCAAAAACCTCTTCCTTGTTGGCAAAATATGTATAGAAAGAACCGGTAGCGCACCCGGCCTCCTTCGCTATATCTACCAAACGAGCATCGAGGTACCCGTCACGTTCGAAAACCACACGCGCAGAAGCAATCAACGCTGCGCGTGTGCGAGCACCTCTCTCGGTGCTCGGCGGATCACGATGCCCCGCCGGTGGAGCTAGAGGCAGTTCGGATATATGCGAATCGTCATCCACCACGCTAACCGCCTTATCGAAGTTCGCTGCCATTAAAGAACATTCGCCACCAAATCAATGTTGACACCGAGTTCAAGTGTACTCTCGGCAAGACACCACGGCACACAATCGGTCGATTCTCTTGAAAGGCACAACCATGGTCAGCGTTCTCGATCCGGTAACCCGTCACGCCGTAGCCACACCGGGCAACATCGCGATTCGCAGTTCCGGCCGGGACTGGACATACAAACAACTCCACGACGCATCCCTCACGTTCGGCGGCCGAATCCGTGCTGCCGGCTTGAACGAAGGTGACCGGGTGTTACTCGCGGCGCCGTCAGTTTCCGAGTTCATCGTGGCATACCTGGGCATTCAGGCAGTCGGGTGTGTTGTCGTCCCGGTCAACACCATGTCGACGAAGCCCGAGATCGAGTACGTGCTCGGCGACGCCGATATCTCACTCGCCATCGCATGGCATCAACTCGGGCCGGCAACCCACGACGCCGGTACGGCCCAAGGCGTGCCGGTCTGGACTCTCACCGAAGAACCAGCGACAACCGACCAGGAACAGGCAGGCATTGTCGACCGGGACGCACACGACACCACGGCAATTCTCTACACCTCAGGCACAACCGGACGCCCGAAGGGTGCTCAGCTGACCGTAGGAAACCTGTTGTCTGCCGGCGAAATCGGAGCCGAAAGCAGCCGGGGAGACTCTTCGGACCGAACAGGGACGGGCCTACCGCTGTTCCACATCTTCGGGCAGGGCTCCGTGATGATGGCGACCTTCACCGGCGGCGGATCACTCTCCCTGCTCGCACGATTCGATCCCACTGCCATGCTCGATCTGGTCCGCAACGACAAGCTCACCATCATGGCCGGCGTCCCGACCATGTGGAATGCCATGCTGCACGCAGCAGCCGACGTGAACAGTTCCGACTTCGAGCAACTGCGAATCGCGATCTCCGGCGGAGCCTCCCTTCCCGGCGAGGTGGCACGGTCCTTCGAATCACGTTTCAACTGCACGATCCTCGAGGGATACGGCTTGACCGAGACGACCGCGTTCGGAACGTTCAACAGCATCGACCGTGTCGCAAAGATCGGATACACCGGCCGCGCCGTACCGCGCACCGAGGTCGAAGTGCGTGATCACGACGGAAATGTCTGCGAAGCAGGCACAGTGGGTGAGGTGTTCATCAAAGGACCGACGGTCATGAAGGGATACTGGAAGCGCTCGGATGACACTGCAGCCGTTCTGTCAGACGACGGCTGGTTCCGCACCGGCGACCTCGGTGAGACCGATACCGACGGAGACCTTCGCATCGTCGACCGCGTCAAAGATCTGATCATCCGTGGTGGATACAACGTCTATCCGGGCGAGGTCGAGGAGGTGCTCTACCAGCATCCCGACATCATCGAAGCCGCGGTGATCGGTATCCCCGACGACTACTACGGCGAGGAGGTCGCTGCAGTGGTAACCGTGCGCCCAGGATCCGACCTCGAAGCAGACGCCGTCACGTCGTGGGCTCGGGAACGTCTGTCCGCCTACAAGATTCCCAGGGTCGTCCAGTTCGTCGACGCACTCCCCAAGGGATCAACGGGAAAGATCCTGAAACGATCGATCGACCGAACCGAACTCCTAGCCCAGAAGCAGAACTGAAAACACAGGTGGGTCCCGGCGGGATTTCGCCGGGACCCACCTGTTCACGAACTCGAAGATCCCTGCTCATGCGCTCAGAGAGCGTCGAAGTACTCGATCTGCGGGGCACCGGCGAGGAACGGCGCCATCGCCTTTCCTGCAGCCTGGAAATGCTCGGACGTACCGTGCGCCTTGATGGCAGCGCCATCCTGATACAGCTCCATGAACTTGTAGGAGTTCGTGTCCGTCTTCGAGCGGATCAGTTGATACAGAACCGTTCCGGGCTCTTCCGTGCGCACCTTCTCGGCAAGTTCGGCAACTACCGCTTCGAATTGCTCGCCACTTCCGTCCTTGACGGTGATATCAGCGATGACAGCAATCATTCATTCCTCCAAAAGTGTTCCAGCAGTATTCGAGTGTTACCGAGAAACCTACAGTTTCACCGCGCGGGTAGTAGCCCGAACGTCGATTCCAATTGCCTGCGAGTGCTTTCCGCGTCGGTATGGAGAATGCCGGCGATCCCCAACCGTGCCGCACCGTCGAGGTTCTGCTGCAGATCGTCGATCATCACGGCATCTTCGGGCGCGACGCCCAGGCGCTCGCACGCGATGGTGTAGATCTGACGAGAAGGTTTACGAATCCCGACTTCCGAGGAGATCACAACCTCGTCGGCCAGATCCTCGAGGGCAAAGCCCGCATAACAATCACGCCCGAAAGCATTGGACACCAGCGCAACAGGGTGGCCCGCCGCCCGCACGTCTGCTAGCAGACGCACCATCTCCTCGTTCCGGGTCAGCCCGGCCTGCATCCGGTCGACCAACCCCACGCTGTCGACGACAGCGCCGTGTGCGCGTAGACGTTCCCCGAATCCGGCCTCGAATGCTTCTTGGTCGATCTTTCCTGATTCGTGGTCCGAGAGCAGCCTCTTCGAGACGTCGTCGCGGGAAAGCAAGGTCAACGGAAGGCCTGGGTCACCGCCAAGCGAGGCTCCGAAGTCCTCGAAGGCCTGCAGAACACTGGAGGTGAGAACTCCACCGAAATCGACGAGCACTGCCGTACGCGTAGGTGTCATTTTTCCATCAGACACCAAACATGAACTCGGCGTCAACATCAATTCTGGCGATGCGGGAATTACTTGGCGTAGAGATGCGCGCCGGGAATTGCGTTCGGATCGTCCCGAACTTCCTTCGGGTTGGTCTCTTTCAGCACCCAGGCGCTGCAGAAGGTCACCAAACCCATGAGTGCTACGAACGCGGCAACCCACGTCGTGGTTCCGGTCTTCGCGATAAGAGCCGTCATGATGAACGGGGTGCCGCCACTGACCGTGATCGCAGCCAACTGGTAGGCCAGCGACGCTGCCGAGTAACGCACGTTGGGCGCGAACAGCTCACCCATGTATGCCGCGATCGGCCCATAGGTCATCGACTGGAACACGCTGCCAACCGTGACTGCGACGAAGAACAGCGGCAGAGACTTGGTGTTGATCAACCAGAAGTACGGGAACGCCCACACCACGATCGCCGCGGCGCCGATCAAGATCATCGGACGACGACCGATCTTGTCAGACATCTTTCCGGACCACAGCACCACTCCGACTGTCAGCAACGCACTCAGCAGCGAGATGATGAGGAGCGAGTTCCGTTTCAACCCCAGTTCGGTTGTGCCGTAGCTGAGCACACCGGCGATGCTGATGTAGAACAGCGCATTGGTGGCGGCCAGAAGTCCGCAACCGAGCAGAATCTTGCGCCAGTGATCCTTGAGCGCCTGAGCCAACGGAGCCTGAACGACAAAGTCCTTCTGATTCTTCTTTGCATCTTCCTGCAACTCGAGAAATTCCGGTGTGTCCTCGACTTTCGTCTGGATATACAGAACGACAGGGAAGAGCAGCGCACTGGCGAAGAACGGAACCCGCCAACCCCAGTTCAGGAACGCGTCGTTGGAGATGGTCGCGGTGGCAACGAGGAAGACCAGGTTGCCCAGGACAACACCGAACGAGACACCCATCTGCCCGAAAGTGCCTGAGAAGCCACGTTTCTTGGGACTCGCCGATTCGGTGAGGAGAAGAACAATTCCACCCCACTGGCCACCACAGGCGAGACCTTGAATGAATCGCAGCGTCACCAGAAGAATCGGGGCGACGACGCCGATCGCCGAAGCGCTCGGGATCGCTCCGATCAGGAACGTCGCGACAGCCATCAACAGGAGGCAGGTGACCACCGCGGGCTTGCGTCCGTACTTGTCACCGAAGTGTCCCGCGACCAACCCGCCGATGGGACGAGCTACGAATCCGGCCCAGAACGTACTGAAGGACAGCAATGTGCCTATCAGTGCAGAGGAATCAGGAAAGAACACATGCGGAAAGACCAGTGCCGCGGCCGTTCCGTACAGGAAGAAGTCGTACCACTCGATGGAACTGCCGAGCAGTCCCGCGCCTAGAAGTTTGCGGTGCGCTCGCTTCTTCTTTCGGTCCTGATCGGACAGGCCGCCTGCCTGCGTGCTCGAATCCACTGCCGATCTCGTCATGGGTTACTCCTCGATGGGTCGAACGCTCGTCGCGCCGGGAGGTAGAAGCGGAACCGGAGCTAGAAGTAGAAACTGACACCAACTTCAACTCTGCGGCGGTGCGTTCAGTCTGCGATACGAAAATAGTGATGTCAATCACTGAAATGCATTGCCGCATAAAGGGCTTAATCCGCTATCGACGCTCGGCAGTCGCCACGACGAACGGCCGGCTCGCCCTGTCGGCGGCCGGCAATTCGTTTGTCAGGTAGACCTAGTTCGGCACCCGCAGTTCACGACGAAGAATCTTGCCGCTCACCGTTTTCGGCAGATCATCCATGATCTCGACGATGCGCGGATACTTGTATGCCGCCAGCCTTTCCTTGCAGAACTCGACCAGATCCTCGGCGCTCGCCTCGGACCCGTCCTTGAAGGACACGAACGCCTTCACTGTTTCGCCGCGATACGGATCCATGACACCGACGACGGCAGCCTCCCGCACGGCAGGGTGTTCGTAGAGAACATCTTCCACTTCGCGTGGCCACACTTTGAAGCCCGAGGCATTGATCTGATCTTTCATCCGATCTACGACGTAGAACCAACCGTCACCGTCGATGAATCCGATGTCGCCGGTGTGAAAACGACCGCCTGGCATTGCATGGGCGGTTTCATCCGGCTTGTTCCAATAGCCAAATGCCACCTGTGGGCCGGAGACCACGATCTCGCCGTACTCCCCGATCTGTACCGGCTTGTCGACCTCGTCCACTATCTCGGCGTACGTATTCGATACCGGCACACCGACAGCCACCGCTCCCGACGCCGGATCTACCGGCGCTTCACGAGAATTCGGTACGACGATTGCCGGGCTGTTCGTTTCGGTCAGCCCGTAGCCGTTGTGAATGTAGTGACCGAACTTCGCCCGGAACGCTTCCAACGCCGCGTGCGGAATGGGCGCGCCACCCGAATACACCGACTCGAGACTGCTCAGCGATTCCTTCGAGACTGCGGCGCTGTCCGTCCACGCGATGAACACGGTGATCGCACCGATGATCGCCGTTGCCCGATGCTCCGAAATAGACTCCGCTGCAACGATAGGATGGAATCGACACGTCAGAATCGTGGGCGCACCGGCGAGGAGAGGAGCTGCGACGTGCCCGATCAATCCGGTGATGTGAAACAGCGGCGCCACCGCGAACATCGCGCCGCCGGGTCGCAGCCCCAACCAGTCCCGATAGATCTGCGCCGCGAACACGACATTCGCATGCGTGTTCATCGAACCCTTCGGCGGGCCGGTAGTCCCCGACGTATAGGGAAGGTAGGCAAGGTCTTCCGGTCCCAGATCGACCGGTCCGGGCTGCTGCCCTCGATGAGCCTCGATCAATTCCAGCAGGTCCGGAAATCCATCGTGGCGAATCCTGGATGCCGAACCGAAGATCCGTTGGTCGTCGCGCAACTGAAGATCCAGTTCCGACGTGGTGATGACGCGTCGAACATCCGTACCGGCAGACGCCGTCGCTACCGTCTCGGCAGAGGACTCGAGGCAGATCACCAAAACCGCGCCGCTGTCGAGCAGGACGGTTGCCAATTCGCGGTCGCGGTACATCGGGTTGACCGGAACCACAACGGCTCCCAGCTTCCAGACAGCCAGCGTCGCGACAAAGAACTGCGGAACATTCTGCAGGACAAATGCCACCCGATCGCCGAAGCCGATACGGTCACCGGCCAGAGCCACTGCCAAAGCGTCCGACGTCGTATCGAGTTCGGCGTACGTGAGAGTCGCATCGAAGTACCGGATTGCGGGTGCAGCAGCGTCGCGAGACAGCGAGGCACGGAACATTTCGAGTGCATTGGGGTATTCGGTATCGACGGTAGGCGGTGTGTCCGCGTCGTAATTGGCGAGCCAGGGACGACCCTCGTACACGTT
This sequence comes from Rhodococcus sp. NPDC056743, assembly GCF_042790355.1. Taxonomy (NCBI): domain Bacteria; kingdom Bacillati; phylum Actinomycetota; class Actinomycetes; order Mycobacteriales; family Nocardiaceae; genus Rhodococcus; species Rhodococcus sp. NPDC056743. The sequence continues at coordinate 402,178 of NZ_JBHTZI010000002.1, forward strand.
GGCCATAACCTCAGCTCTCGAAGTAACGGCGAGGATTGTCCACCAGCATCGCCTTGACCTGGTCTTCGGTGACACCACGTTCGAGCAGCGCCGGAATGACGTCATCGCTGATGTGGGTGTAGTTCCAGTTCGGGAGTGCCACCTCGCGTGCCGCGCTGGGGAAGTAGTCGATGAAACACGACGCGTCATGTGCCAGAACCATCTTCTCTGCGTAACCGCGACGGGCCATCTCCACCACAGTGCTGACGCGATCCTCGAACGACAGGAACGGATCGAGTCCGAAACGGTCCATTCCGAGTAGCGAACCGGCATCGGCCAGCGCACACAGGTAGTCGAGATCGGTGGTGTCACCGGAGTGACCGATGACCACCTTGGTCAGATCTGCGCCCTCTTCTGCCAGAACTTTCTGCGCAACGAGCCCGGATTCAGTGTGTGGGTTCGTGTGAACCGTAATCGGTACACCGGTTTCGACCTGCGACTGTCCGACCGCGCGCATTACCCGTTCGACACCGGGGGTAAGGCCCGGTTCTTCGATGGCGCACTTCAGGAAGGAAGCTCGGACACCGGTTCCGGCAATGCCTTCCCTGATGTCCTTGACGAACAGTTCGACCATCGGCTCCGGGCCGTCGAACAGCAAACCTGGTCCTGTGTAATGGAATTGGAACGGAATGTCGTTGTACGTGTAGATGCCGGTGGCAACGATGATGTTGAGGTCGACCTGCTCGTTGATTCGCGCGATGCGCGGAATGTATCGACCGAGTCCGATCACGGTGGGATCGACGATCGTGCTGATTCCCCGAGATGCCAGCTCTGACAACTTGGTCACCGCATCGACTACACGAGCCTCCTCGTCCCACGGCTCCGGGTAGTCGGGATAGTTCTGACGCATCTCCTCCCCCAGAACGAAGACATGCTCGTGCATCAACACCTTTCCCAGATCGGCTGTGTCCACCGGCCCGCGAACGGTCTGTACTGAACTCATCGACAAATCCCCTAACTGTGATGGGCATCACCTAGGTGAGACAATGAGCTAGTGTGTCTCACCTAGGTATGTTCGTCAAGGGACAGACACACAGACCCGAAGACCGCGACATCGGTCTACCGGAGAGAATGCCTACATGCCATCCGACCTCGACCGCCGACGCGCCATCGACACCGCCGCGAGCATGTACCTCGCCGAGGAACCGCTCGACATGTCGCTACTTGCCGAGCGACTCGGCGTGGGCCGCGCGACGCTCTACCGATGGGTCGGAAATCGCGACGAACTGCTGGGGACGGTACTTGCGGAAGCGACCGAGCGGACATACCGCAAAGCGATGTCACAGGCATCAGGACAAGGCCCCGAATACGTCCTCGACGTATTCGGCCGAGTCATGCGCTCGGTAGAGTCGTCGACCGAATTACGCGCGCTCACCAAACGGGAACCGATGGTGTTCATCAAGCTCGCACTGATGCCCGGTCCCATCGAGTCCATCTCCGCGTCCATCGCCGCCGAAATCCTGCAGTCACAGGTCGATGCCGGCCAGTTGACCCTGCGGTTGTCGCCGCACGTGCTGGGCCAAGCGCTTGTCCGTATCTGCGATATCCACCTTTACGCACCCCTGCTAGGGCGCGAGAAGGCAGAGATCGAGACTGCTCTCGATTTGATCGCATTACTGCTCGGCATCACCCGCAACTGAGCATCCGTCCAACACGCTTCGGGGGTTAGTCCTCAGACGTCTGACGACTTGTTACGCTAGGCGCATTCGATTCGAGAGGTAGCGAATGTCCGACGACCATGGTGGTTTCGTACTCCGCAGCGGTCCCCTCGTGCCGCAGATCGAACAGATCTTCCGATCGAAGATCCGCCAATCGGAGTGGCTGCCGACACGGCGGATTCCGAGCGAAGCCGCACTCGCCATAGAACTGGGAGTCGGGCGTTCCTCCATCCGCGAAGCAATCCGACTGCTGGCTCACGCCGGGTTGCTGGAGGTTCGGCACGGGGTCGGGACGTTTGTCGTCGCGGCCGCAGATTTGGAACACGCGGACGAGTTCACCCGACTACTCCGGCGCTCACGGATGCTCGAGGTCTTCGAGGTACGCCGGGCGTTGGAAGTCGAGGCCGCCAGACTTGCGGCGGAGCGCGCGCAACCGGAAGATCTCGAGCGGCTTCGACGCCGACTTACACTCCGCCACAGCCACTTCGAAGGTGACGTCGAGCAGTTTGTCGACGTTGATCTCGATTTTCATACAGAAGTCGTTCGACTCTCGGGTAATGCAGTCCTGCTGTCACTGTTCGAATCGGTGCGTCCACTTCTCCGCGAAACCCTCATCGAAATGGTCGACGTCGAAGAGGGAGTTCCCGATACTTCACAGGCCCACGACAGATTGCTCGAAGCGCTACAGGACTCGGATCCCGACGCCGCAGTAGCTGCAACACGGGAAAACATCGACACCGTCCTCCGCCAGCTGCGCATACTCGATTCATAGAGAGGCTTTACCCGTGCAACACCCCAATGGCACTGTACTGTCGACCGAACATGTCGATCTGGTCCGCGACGGCCGGTACTTGTTGCGGGACATCAACATTTCGATCGATCCCGGTCAACATTGGGTGCTGCTGGGGGCAAACGGTGCGGGGAAGAGCACTCTACTGAGCCTGCTCGGGGCAACCGCGCATCCCACTCGCGGCTCGGTCTTCGTTCTCGGTCACAAGTTGGGTCGCGTCGACATGCGCGAGTTGCGGATGGACATCGGGCATGTCAATCCGCGCCACACGATCGGCATTCCTATCACCGTCCGGAACGTTGTGATCACCGGACTCACCAACACCACCGAGCTGATGCCGCGCTGGTCGCCCACTCCGGAACAGGAAGCACACGCCGACGCCTTGATCGACCTGCTCGGCATGAGCCCACGCTCGAATGCACTGTGGCCGAATCTGTCTCAGGGAGAGCGCGGACGCGCACTGATCGCCCGGGCACTCATGGTCGAGCCCAGATTGCTTCTCCTCGACGAGCCCGCCACCGGTCTCGACCTGGCGGCCCGCGAGCAGTTGCTGACGGCTCTGGATGATCTGCGCAACCAGAACCCGTCCCTGGCAAGCATTCTTGTCACCCATCACATCGAAGAAATTCCGACCACGACAACACATGCGTTACTGATAAAGGACGGCGTTGTCACGGCAACCGGACGCGCCGACGATGTGATCACGACGGAAAACATCAGTGACTGCTTCTCACATCCGATCGAGATCGAACGACGTAACGGACGTTGGAATGCCCGTTCCCGCCCTCGCCAACTGATCTGACGGTTTGCTCAGATCCGGCGAGCGCCCTGCCCGCCGAGACCGAGTTCATCTGCGGGATTGAGCAGGTTGCACGTCTGCAGCGACAAGCACCCGCACCCGATGCACCCGGTCAACTCCTGTTGGAGTCGCGCGATCGCCTGCTTACGATCCTCGAGTCGCTCGTTCCAGGCTGTCGAGATCTTGGCCCAGTCCCTCTTGTTCGGAGTGCGGCCTTCGGGCAGGGAAGCAAACACCTCCCCGACCTCCGACAACGGAATGCCGAAGCGGACGGCCAACTGGATCAACGTCACTCGCCGAATAGCGTGCCGCGGAAACTTTCGCATGTTGCCGGTAGTGCGCACGGCGGGAACCAGGCCGAGTGTTTCGTAGTACCGCACGGCCGACACCGCAACACCTGTGCGGGCCGACACCTCTCCGATGGAGAGAAGTTCGTCGCTCTTGCGAATCATCCTCGCCTCCCGTCGACGCCCGAAGTTGACCTCAAGCGCACTTGAGACTCTACCTTCATCGACATGCATTCCCCTACTGATGTCTCCGTCGGCACATGGCACCAATTACTGAGTGGTCGGCATCTCGGGACCGCAACCGTCCTGGCGGGCGGCGTGGCGTTGTATGCCACGAACGTCTATCTCACGACCAGCTTGCTTCCGACGGCAATCGACGACATCGGCGGGCAACAGTACTACGCCTGGACTGCAACGATTTTCCTCATTGCCTCTGTCATCTCCTCGATGCTGGTCACCCGAATCCTCGGCACGAGAGGGCCGAAGGGTGCGTACCTGATTGCGCTTGCGATCTTCGCGATCGGCACGATCGTCTGCGCACTCAGTCCGTCGATGGAAATACTTCTTGTCGGGCGTGCAGTTCAAGGCGCCGGCGGCGGACTACTTGCCGGTCTCGGTTATGCCGTGATCAATGCCGCGCTACCCAAGCAGTTGTGGACGCGCGCAGCAGCACTCGTATCGGCGATGTGGGGTGTCGGTACGTTCGCCGGGCCGGCCATCGGTGGAGTCTTCGCCCAATTCGGCGCTTGGCGCTGGGCGTTCGGAGCCTTGGTGGTCACAACAATCGCAGTTGCCGCGCTCGTCCCCAGAGCGCTGCCGGCACACACCCCGGGCAGCACCGTCAGCAGTCCAGTTCCGGTACTCTCGCTGGCCCTGCTGACCGCAGCAGCGCTGTTGGTGAGCGTCGCGGGAATTCTGTCCAACCTCGGGGTGACCGCCGCACTGGTTCTTGGGGCCGTGCTCCTACTGGTTGCTTTTGTCGCAGCAGACCGTCGCGCGGGCCATGGGGTGCTCCCACCGTCGACGTTTTCCACGTCTTCCCTCAAATGGGTGTATCTGACCATCGTCGCCTTGGCCTTGACGTCGACGGTGGAAACGTTCATTCCCCTGTTCGGTCAGCGCCTTGCCGGCATGACACCCTTGGCCGCCGGTTTTCTCGGCGCCGCCCTCGCCCTGGGCTGGACCCTCGGCGAAATTCCGAGTGCCTCGGCGACGTCACCTCGTGCCGTCCGCACAATCGTTGTCGGTGGACCTGTTCTGGTCGCATTCGGACTTGCGTTGACGGCCACGTTCCTCAGCGATCAGGCCGGCGCCGGAGCAATCACGGTGTGGATTGTCGGACTGGTCATTGCCGGGGCGGGTGTCGGCATCGCCTGGCCACATCTGGCTGTCGGTGCAATGAACTCGGTTTCGGAACCGGGTGAAGGAGCAAAAGCCGCCGCGGCGATCAATACCGTCCAATTGATCGCCAACGCGTTCGGCGCTGCCCTCGCCGGAGTGCTGGTGAATCTCGGCGCACCCTCGACGCTGCGTTCCGCGCAATTACTCCTGATCACATTTGCCGTCGTAGCCTGTACCGGTGTCGCGATCGCAGCGCGAGCCTTCCCGTCGTCTCGAGGAGATCAACCGTGACCGAATCTCATTCAGCACAGCCCGGCGACGGTTTCCCGAAAATCGGTGCGCCGGCAACGCGTGCTCTTCTTGCCGCCGGTTACACCGAGTTGTCGCAACTCTCATCGGTATCCGAATCGGAATTGGCGAAGTTCCACGGAATGGGCCCCAAAGCTCTTCGAATTCTGGGTGAGGCGCTCGCTGAACGAGGGTTGTCGTTCAGCGACTGAAGAAGTCGTCACACGACGCTGGCACGGACCTGATTGCCGCCCTCGCGTTTTGCTTGGTACATCGCAGAATCGGCCACCCTGAACAGCGCGGAAATGATGTCGTCCACAGTTTCGTCCACTTCTCGCGGCGCCGTGCGAATAGCGATTCCGATACTCGAACTGATTGCCGGTACGTCATTGTCACCGCTCATCGATGCGGCGATCCGCGTCGACAGTTTTGCGACCGAATTGAAGGGCGCCCGCTCGAGCACGACAAATTCGTCACCCCCGACGCGGGCGATCAAAGCCGATTGCGACGTCCAAAGCCTGATACGCAAACCTGTTCTGACAATTGTGTTGTCACCGATATCGTGTCCGTGCAGATCGTTGATCTCCTTGAATCGGTCGAGATCGATCACCACAACCAGAAGCGCATTGTATTCGTCTATCTGATCGCCGATGATGTCCGTCGCCCGACGTGAAAGTCCTCGTCGATTGAGAAGCCCCGTCAGCGGATCGAATTCGGATGTCGACGCATCGGAACCGAGCATCGCCAGCATGATCTGTGAGACGACGGGAATCACACAGATCGTCGCGAGAGTGACACCGATCTTGGCTATTCCCAAACCTGGATCCGTGTTGTCTCCGAACAGTAGAGACCAGCCGGCCACAACCGTAACCACTGTGGCAAACACCAGGTGCCCGAGTTGCAACGCGGGGTTGTGGAAGAACGCGATGTAACCACCGATCGATGCAAAAACCACACAGCACAACAACCGAGCCAGCGGATCGACGTCAGAGAACGACGCCAACGCGATGGCAACATCGGAGCCGACAACAAAGGTGTAAGACCACAGCCTGGTCGGCGGAATCAGCCACCACATGAGGGCGGCCGCGAGGCAGGCTGCCACCACAAACAGGTTGACAGATCGCCAGAACGAACCTTGCGGCCCCGCAGGACTCCACCGCATGAGGGCAAGGATCAACCCCATCCCGAACGCGGTTCCGCCGACGAGAATCCGGCAGGCCGACACCAGGCCGCGGTCTTCGAGATAACGCATGAAACTCTGATACTGATCGGGCAGACGCCACCACAGCACAGTCAGGTCGATCAAGGCCCTCACGATGGAGCCTCGATCTTTCGACGGCAAATCTCTCGCATCCCCCAGCGTGGCACGCACTTTCCTGATTTCCCGAAAGATTCGGCCATAGCGTGCAGCATAACCATAACGGACGGTCCGACCAACTTGTTCCGAGCAGCGATACGACTCAAAGTATCGCCTGGTCAAGCAACTATTCAGCTACACACGGTCCTGAATCAGACAATAACGTGGTCGCCGCATCAAACCGGTACGACCTGCTTGCCAACTCCGTAGTCCACCGGACAGCGCCGTGAATGAATTGCCATCGGGTGACGATTAATCCGGAACTCGCATCCCACGGTCCTTCTGGTTGGATGAATACCGGAAGTCGACGCACCTAAGGGGTAGCAACAGTGGTTTCAGATCCCATCTCGGGTTTGCAGGCAGAACTCGCCGATATGTGGCAGCGCGGGCGTGCGCGCGCACGTAAATACGCTCGCGCGATCCACCCCAAACTCGATCCGGCGCTCTACTCCGTCCTCGTTCTCCTGAACCGTTCGAATGCGGTTCGGATGTCGGACCTCATCGCGGCACTTGACATCGAGAAGTCGACCCTGACCAGACAAATCGATTCTGCCGAGCGCCTGGGACTGGTGCAAAGGATCCCCGATCCAGATGACGCCCGGGCAAAGTTGGTTGCCCTGACACCCGAGGCCCGCGAACGTGTGACCACTGTCCAGAATCGCCAGACCGACGAGTGGCGCGCACGACTGGCGACGTGGGATCCCGAGGATGTCATCGCGTTGACTTCGCTTCTGCACCGACTGGGCAGCATGGAAAACTAGCAAAACCGTTGCGTTCTACAACCAACTTAGCCTAATGTTGCATGTGTCAACTAACTAAGTGGGGTCGCCGTGGTCACGCATGAAGATGTCGGGTCGATCCGTCTGCAGGAGGCCCCCACTGCTCCGATGACACACAGGCAGAAGATCGAAGCGCTTGTCGGGCTTCTCCTCGGAATGTTTGTCGCATTCCTGTCCTCGACCATCGTCTCGAATGCCCTGCCGACCATCATCACCGAACTACACGGAACCCAAGATCAATACACATGGGTCGTGACCGCGACACTTCTGGCTTCCACCGCGACAACACCGATCTGGGGAAAGTTTTCGGATCTGGTGAGCAAGAAACTGCTGGTTCAGCTCTCGATCCTGATCTTCACCCTCGGATCCATCCTCGCAGGACTCTCTCAATCCGTCGGCGTATTGATTGCCTTTCGAGTAGTCCAAGGTCTGGGACTCGGGGGCTTGCAAGCACTTGTCATCATCGTGATCGCAGCCATGTTCAGCCCTCGTGAACGTGGCCGATACCAGGGCCCAATCGCAGCCGTCATGTCGATTGCCACCATCGCCGGTCCACTCATCGGCGGTGTCATCGTGGACACCAGTTGGCTGGGCTGGCGCTGGACTTTCTTCGTCTGCGTCCCGCTGGCTGTCATCGCACTGACAGTCGTGCAGCGCACGCTCAATCTTCCCGTCGTCCGCAGAAAGGTCAAGATCGACTATGCCGGCGCGACGCTGATCGCGGGCGGCGTAAGCACACTCCTCATCTGGGTGACTTTGGCGGGCAAGAACTTCGAGTGGGCCTCCGGACTGTCGTTCTTACTCTGCGGCCTCGGAATCGTGCTTCTCGCCCTGGCAGTCTGGGTCGAGAGCGTAGTGGCGGAACCCATCATCCCCCTGCGGCTCTTCCGTGACCGCACCACCTCGCTCGCGACGTTCGCAAGCATTACCGTCGGCGTTGCGATCTTCGGCGGCGCGGTATTCCTCGGACAGTACTTTCAGATAGCACGCGGTTACTCACCTACTGTCGCGGGGCTTCTGACACTTCCGATGGTGATCGGATCCACCCTCTCGTCCAGCATCTCCGGCTCACTCATCACCAGGTTCGGTCGATGGAAGATCTTCCTCGTCGCGGGCGCAAGTACGATGACACTCGGATTCTTCCTGCTCGCCACCATCGACCACGCCACCCCGGTGGTCCGGATCGGCGTATTCCTGTTCATCGCAGGCACGGGCATGGGCATGGTGATGCAAAATCTTGTTCTCGCAGTGCAGAATACGGTCGACGCGAGCGATCTCGGAGCCGCCAGTTCGACCATCACATTTTTCCGCTCACTCGGCGGAGCAGCCGGGGTCTCGATCCTTGGTGCCGTCCTGTCGACGCACGTGGCACATCTGACCGTCCGCGGCCTGAGCGCAATCGGAATCGACGCAACAGGTGGCGTGGGACTGTCCAATCTCAATGAACTGCCCGAGACCCTTGCCGACGTAGTCCGCATCTCGTACGGCGACGCCACTGCACGACTGTTTCTGATTGCCGGCATTCTGGGCCTGCTCAGCCTTGTTGCCGTCGCCTTCATCAAGGAACGTGCCCTGCGCACCCAGAGCGGCGACGAGCAACTGCTGGCCGAAGCGGAATTGGTCAAGTTGCAGCAATAACGCCGGCAACGAGCATTCTGCCTCCCACAGCAACCCGGAAGTCGATCATCGCCCGCTCGACATGGTTGGCGCTCGACACCACGACAACGCCGGTCGCTCCGCGATCGGCCAAGATTTGGGAGGTGAACTGCGCATTCTGCACGGTCGAGCCGGATCGGCCTTCCTCGGTGATGCGGCCGGGGTGAACACCGTTGGCCACCAACCAATCCCGCATTGCCCTGGCTTCGGTGACACCCGACTTGGGCGCACCGCCACTGGTGATGATCGGTGCGGCCGGATACCTCTGTGCAAGGTACAGCGCGGCCTGCAAACGGTCGACCAACATATCCCGCATGGTGCCGTCGTCGAAAAGCCCAGCGCCGAGCACGACGATGTTGGTCCCGACCGGATTCAGATCGAGGAGAATTGGCGACCGCCTGGTCAACGTCTCAGCGCCCGTGCAGAACACGATCAATTCGCGAATGGTGGTTTGACACCCTCCGACTGTGGACAGAACGCCGTTGACCAAGGTAACGGGCGTGACATCAGCGCTGGCTGTTGCCGGCGACAATCCCACTCCCGCTACCGCAACCAGCGAGGCTGCAACAATTCCTTTCACCACCGTTTTGCGCACAGTGACCATCAAGTTGGACCCCCTGAAATGTCGGATGTCCGGTCACGGTAACGAGAATTTTGTCTTATTTAACCGTTTTGGCGGGATTGTTATCCAGGAAATGTCCTGGATCGATCGTCAGTTCCAGTCGATCCGGACCGCCGCGAACATCGAACGCAGCAGATCCGGCAGCCGCGCGATCATGCCCTGGCCCGCGATCCGTTGAGATACCGGGGCGGCCAACGTCTCGCGCCACAAGACCGGTTGATCGTTCATGAGATCGCGATAGACGGGAAGCAATTGGTTGGTGATGTATGTCCAGCGTCCGTCTCGATCCGCCCAGTTGAAGTCCGGCAACGGAGTCGTGACTCTTGCTGCGCCGAACTGGAACTCGAGCGAATCGGACTCGCGCGGCGGAACAACGCCAGGCATCGACGGCGACGCGGCAAACGTGGTCAAATACGTCAGCGCGCGACCGACGCTTCCTCGATAGTTCTTTGCCTCGTCCCATTGATCGCCGACGGATTGGTACTGCTCACGTCGAAGCAGTCGCACGTTTCCGTCGAATACCGCTTCTGGAATACCGGAAGCAATGCCGTCCCAAGCAATTCGTGCATTTTCATCGAGCAGGTCGGCACGGTCCAGTTCATCTATCCCGTCGATGCCGTTGTGAATCCACGCCATGTGCATGGGAATGAGGTCCGAGAAAATGTGCTTGCTCATCGCAATCACCTTGCCCTGGAACCACATCACATCCTCAGGTCGAATTTCGTGCCCTACCTGCAGCAACGCCTGGAGGTCTTCGGGCGCAGCCACCGACTGCGCGACGGGCGTTCCGACACGATCGAGTTCGCGCCACACCACGCCCATAGCGTCGCTGATCGCCTGGATGTTCAGGACAACTCGCCCGAAATCCACGTCGAGGAGCCCCGCTGCAAAAGCCGGGCCAACCATTCCTCCCATTCCAGCCCACTGCAATTCACTGTGTTCGAGTTGAAGTCGCTCGTAGAACTGAAAGGTATTGGTCAGGTTGCCCAGATTTGCGTGAACACCGTCGAACGGAGTCCAGGACGCGAGGTCGATTCCCGCGGATTCCGTTCCGACTGCAAGCCAATACTGCTTCAGCAACACCTGATACCGCCGCGGATCCACTCCTGCCGACCTGGCCTCGTCGAGAAGAACACGAAGCGTCGCAGAATCGGAGGGCAATATCGGATGAAGCCCGCCGGCAGCTTCGGCATCGGCGTTCACAGCGACAAGATCGAGGTACCGATCCACTTCGCGCGCCGAAGCAGTGCTCCCTACCGCCATCGCACCGCCAAGAGCAATCGAACTCACGAATACTGTGCGGGCAAAATCTCTGCGTGTCACTGACTTTCGGAACATCTACTTGACCTCGGCTTCGTCGAACGCCGTAGCCAACCAGGCAACGTCTTGCATACCGAGTTGATCGGTGACCGTCTTGTACAGGTTGGTGACGTAGTCGAGGGGTCCACACTGCGAAGGAATCAGATCGACATCACCGCCGTCTGCGCGATAGGTGTCCGCCAGTTTCTGTGCCTCGCTGAAGGGCACGAGAAAATCGTCTTCACAGGACGAGATGAGCAACTTCGACTCCGGCGTCTGCTTACCCAAGGTGTTGTCCTCGTAGGCAGCCGCCAGCGCCGGAATGGTTCGAGGCGCGGGATTGGTCAACAGAACATCGAACGGAACAAACGGAAGCCCCAAATACAGCGCCTGGCAGGATGTTCGAAACGCCGCAGCGACGTCGCGGCCAACTGGAGTGAAGTGTTCGTCGAGTCTGATCTCCGGATACCCGGCATCAAAACCGAGGACGGACGAGAAGACGAAACCGGAACCGATGCCGCCGGCGGCAGTTGCCTCGAACGTCGCCGGGTCGATCATCATCGCCTGAATCGCACTGGCCGTCACATTCAGCTCCGGTGCGTAGGTATGAGCCTGCTCTGCCGCAAAGCCCGCCGCGACACCGCCGCCGGCAACTCCGTAGATACCAACCGGTGTATCGGATGCCAGTTCGGCTTCGGGGAGGGCCAGCGCCGCGCGAACACCGTCGAGGGTGGCCTTGCCGGAGAACTGACCGACCGAGAACGGGTGCGGCGACGTGTCTCCGTCGTTTCCGACATCGCTCATCATGACGGCCCAACCGCGACCGAACATCTCCGCGACCGGTCCGAGCGCCGAGAACATCGCCGGGTCGCTCTGATTGCCACCGGTCCACTGATGGCTGGGTGCGCAGTTGGCTCCGAGGCTGTCGTTCGCCTCGGCATAGCCGATGATCTTGCGATCAGCGGGGGCGGTGCCGTCCTCGGGAATCATCAGGATTCCGGTGCTGATCACCCGACGTCCGAAATGATCGGTGGTCGTGTACATGAGTTGGTACGCGCTGACCGCGTCCGGACGCACCTGGTAGACCTGCACGCTCACGGGGCGAGCCTTGAGAAGGACTCCCGGTGCGGTGTCGCCGCCGATCTCCGGTTCGTCGAACCACGGATCGTCCGACGAGAGCCCCAGCGGGGTGAACTCCCCCGAGATCTCACCACCCTGGAGGGCTCGCACAACCAGGGGGTTGAAGACGTCGGACAGGTCGACGGCCTCCTGCGCCCCGGCCGGCGAGCTTGCTGCGATCAGGGCTGCTGCCAGGAGAGATGCAGCGCCGGCGAGCACTGCTCCGCGTCGTGACGTCGAGTTCACCATCGCCTACACCTTTTCTTACTTCTGAGTAACATTGCCCGTTACATAACCATTGACCGGTACGAACAACAAGTCACAGTGCGTTCCCCTGCTCAATCGCGCAATCACGCCTAGGCTGACGGCACCTATCCGGCACGTCTGGCTTGGGAGGTTTTGCGAGTGAGTGCTCCGACCCGCGTACCGCATGCCGGTACCGATTCCACGCGGTCACGCCCACGCCCCTCGAACGTCACGTGCAAGATTCTGATGGCAGTGACCGGGCTGATCTTTGCGGCGTTCGTGGTTGTCCACATGATCGGCAATCTGAAGGTATACACCGGCGCCGAACACTTCGACGACTATGCACACTGGCTCCGAACCGTCTTCGAACCGTTCCTACCCTACGAGGGATTGCTCTGGATTCTCCGCACCGTTCTACTTCTCTCGCTGATTGCCCACGTGTGGTGCGCATGGCTTCTCACCGTTCGTGCACGCAGGGCCCGAGGCCCCTTCCGCCGCAAGGGGTTGGGAATTTCCTCGTTCACCGCCCGGACGATGCCGGCGACCGGCGCAGTTCTACTGCTGTTCATCGTCTTTCACATCCTCGACCTCACGACCGGCACGCGCCCGATCGGCAGCGCCGACTACGAAGCGGCAACTCGATCGCAGAGTTATGCCTACGACAATCTCGTGGCCAGCTTCGAACGCCCCGTTGTCGCTGCCTTCTACATACTCGCGATGGCGCTTCTCGCAATGCATCTGGCGCACGGATTGTGGAGCGCCGTCAACGATCTCGGTGTGACCGGTCAGCGGTTCCGTCAAGTTTCGGTCGCTCTCGCCGGAATCATCGCGCTTGTTGTCATGGTGGGAAACATGTCAATTCCCATCGCCGTGCTGACCGGACTCGTCTCGAAAACAGGAGCGTGATCAGATGAGCAGCTTCGACGTCCGGGACCTGCGAACCATCGGCACACCGATTGACGGCAACGTACCGGCGGGAGATCCGTCGACGGCCTGGCCGAACCGCAAACTCGACTACAAACTCGTCAGCCCACTCAATCGCCGCAAGTTCACCGTCATCGTCGTCGGTACCGGACTCGCCGGCGCTGCCTGTGCCGCTTCGCTCGGCGAATTGGGTTACCATGTCGAGTCGTTCACGTTCCACGATGCACCAAGGCGCGCACACAGCGTCGCCGCGCAAGGCGGCATCAACGCGGCCCGCGCCCGCAAGGTCGACAACGACAGCCTCGATCGATTCGTCAAGGACACCGTCAAGGGCGGCGACTTCCGCGGACGCGAGGCGGACTGCTTCCGACTGGCCGAGGAATCCGTGCGAGTGATCGACCACATGAATGCCATCGGCGCCCCCTTTGCACGCGAATACGGTGGCACATTGGCAACCCGATCATTTGGTGGCGTCCAGGTTTCGCGCACGTACTACACGCGTGGGCAGACGGGCCAGCAGTTGCAGATAGCGTCGTCGCAGGCTCTGCAACGCCAGATCGCTGCCGGCACTGTGAACCTGCATACGCGGACCGAGATGCTCGATCTCATTGTCGCGGACGGACGCGCCCAGGGAATCGTGACGCGCGACCTTGTCACCGGCGAAATCAGGTCAACCACAGGACATGCGGTTGTCCTCGCCTCGGGTGGCTACGGCACGGTCTTCCATAAATCGACTCTTGCCAAGAACTCCAACGCCACTGCCGCGTGGCGGGCGCACCGGCGCGGGGCCCTGATGGCGTCTCCGTCCTTCATTCAGTTCCATCCTACCGCGCTGCCCGTCAATTCCGAGTGGCAGTCCAAGACCATCCTGATGAGCGAGTCACTCCGCAACGACGGCCGCATCTGGGTACCCGCACAACCGGGAGATACCCGCGAACCCGGCGACATCCCCGAAAGCGAGCGAGACTACTACCTCGAACGCAAGTACCCCGCCTTCGGCAATCTCTCACCACGCGATGTTTCCTCGCGAGCCGCCCGAGAGCAGATCGATACCGGTCATGGCGTTGGTCCACTGAAAAACAGTGTGTACCTTGATTTTCGAGATGCTCTCGCACGTTTGGGTCGCAAGACGATCGAAGAACGGTACGGAAACCTCTTCTCGATGTATCGCGATGCCACCAGTGAGGATCCATACACGGTGCCGATGCGTATTGCACCGGGCGCACATTTCACCATGGGTGGCCTGTGGAACGACTACGACCAGATGACGTCGATCCCAGGCCTGTTCGTCGGCGGTGAAGCCGGCTGGGGATACCACGGGGCAAACAGACTCGGAGCCAATTCCCTACTCTCCGCCTGCGTCGACGGGTGGTTCACCCTTCCCTATGCAATCCCGAATTATCTTGCGCCCCTGCTCGGCACCCCCGAACTCAGCCTTGACGACGAGGCGGTGATGTCGGCGCTCAATGACGTGCGGGGACGCGTCGACCTACTGTTGTCCGTGGGCGGCAAGCACGGCCCCGACAGATTCCATCGCCAACTCGGCGAGATCCTTTACTCGGGTTGCGGAGTCACCCGTTCGGCAGAAGGATTGACGAAGGCCATCACGGAGATCCGGCAGTTGCGCGGTGAATTCTGGTCGGACCTGCGGGTTGTCGGAACCGGAAACCAGTTCAACCAAGAGCTCGAACGGGCCGGGCGGGTCGCCGATTTCCTCGAACTCGCCGAGCTGATGTGCGTCGACGCGCTCGACCGGGACGAATCATGCGGAGCGCATTTCCGTGCCGAGCACCAGACACCGGACGGCGAAGCACTACGCGACGATGATCGCTGGTGCTTTGTCTCTGCGTGGGAAACCGCCAAGGACGGTCGGCACATCCGTCACGACGAACCGTTGTCCTTCACCGCTGTTCCGCTGCAGACGAGGAACTACACATGAAAATCACTGTGGACGTGTGGCGCCAGAACGGTCCTGAATCTTCGGGCGCTTTCGATACCTATCAGGTCGACGACGCGAGCGTCGAGATGTCACTACTCGAACTTCTCGATCGGCTCAACGACCAACTCGTCGAAGAGGGAAGTAACCCCATCGCGTTCGATTCCGATTGCCGCGAGGGGATTTGCGGTTCGTGCGGTATCACCGTCAACAACACCCCACACGGGCCGGTTGCCAATACGCCGACGTGTCGCCAGCACCTCCGTAGCTTCTCGGACGGTGATCGAATTACTCTGGAGCCGTTCCGTTCTGCGGCATTTCCGGTGGTGCGGGATCTGGTGGTAGACAGATCGGCCATGGATCGCGTTCTCGAAGCCGGTGGCTATGTTTCCGTCAACGCCGGCACGGCACCTGACGCCGACAGCCAATCGCTCTCTCACCAGAGTGCCGAAGCTGCGCTGGACTTTGCGGCCTGCATCGGCTGCGGCGCCTGTGTTGCCGCCTGCCCCAACGGAGCGGCGCACCTGTTCACGGGGTCCAAACTCACCCACCTGTCGTTGGTGACGCAGGGACGCAACGAAAGAGGCAAGCGCGCCCGCGCGATGTCGGATCAGATGGAAGCCGACTTCGGGCCATGTTCCACCTACGGCGAATGCGCAAAGGTATGCCCGGCCGAGATTCCGTTGACCGCAATCGCCGCCGTCAACAAGGAATCCATGCGGTTCAGCCTGCGCCGCAAGGACAACTGATCACCAGGCGCCGATAAGCTTCATCCACGCGCCACCGATGATCGTCCAGATAAGGATGATCACAACACTCATGACAAACCCGATCCGGAACCACTCGGACGTCTTGATGTACCCGGAGCCGTAGACAACTCCGGCGGGACCGGACGCGTAGTGCGAGATTCCACCGAACAGGCTGCCGATGAATCCGAACACCAAGGCCGAGAACAGCGGTGGAGCGCCGGTGGCGACCGCTGCGCCGAGGAACACCGCGTACATCGCAACGATCTGCGCAGTATTGGAGGCAAACAAGTAGTGCGCGTAAAAGTAGACCAGCGTCAGAATCGCGAACGCCCAGATCCAGGGCAGCCCGTCGACGCTGGACGAGACCTGCTCGCCGATCCACGAGATCACGCCAAGCTCTTCGAGATGACCTGCCATACCGACCAATACGGCAAAGAACACCAGAGTCTGCCACGCACCCTTGTCCGTCACGAGGTTGTTCCAGCTGAGCACCTTCGTGACCAGGAGAATCGCGATGCCGACGAATGCCGTGGTGGTGGCGTTGACGTTGAGTTGTGTACCCAGGCACCAGAGCACAAGCAGCAAGATAAACGTCGCGCCCATGATCCTCTCGTCACGGCTCACGGGACCGGCCTTACGTAGCTCGTCCCGCGCCTGCTCCGGAGCTTGAGGGGTTTTCAGCATGGTCGGCGGAAAAATCTTGGACATCACCCACGGGATCGCAATCAAGCTGGCAATTCCCGGCACCGAAGCCGCCAATGCCCATTTGCCCCACGATATCTCGATTCCCAGTTTGGCGGCCGCGTCGACGGCTACCGGATTACCGGCCATCGCGGTGATGAACATGGCCGAGGTAACCACGTTGACCTGGAGCGAGGTGAGGAGCAGATACGCACCGAGTTTCTTTCGGGATTCCTCCGGTTCGGGATTGGAATCCTCGAGTTTGCTCAACGAGACGATGATCGGATACACCACGCCGCCTGCTCGCGCGGTATTCGACGGTGTTGCCGGCGCGAGGATCAGGTCGGTCAGGGCCATCCCGTAAGACAGCCCCAGACTGGACTTTCCGAGTTTCGTGACGAACATCAACGCGATCCGTTTGCCCAGTCCGGTGACCAGAAAGCCTTCGGCAATGAAGAAGGACGCGACAATCAGCCAGATCGTGGTATTACTGAATCCTGCGAGCGCCTCCGACGGGGTCTCCGTCTGTGTGATCATCGCGATCGACAAGCCGACCAGGGCAACCGATCCGGTCGGCAGTGGTTGCAGGATCAACGCGACGATCGTGCCGACAAAGATGCCGAGCATCTGCATGCCTTTGGGATCGACCCCGTCCGGCACCGGCAGGAAGAAGATGATCAGACCGACGATCACGGGCACCGCAGCGGGGTAGTACCGCTTCATCATCGACGGTTCGGGTTCGACTACAACATCGGTGTGCTCGGATTTGGCCTCGGACATTTGCATCTCCTCGACTTGTCGCCTGACGGTGATTGTCCCCCACTTGCCCGATTTTCGTGCGGTCAATCACCACAGTGTCTCGACACATCCGAGCCCACACGCAATCATCGAAGTAACTCATCGTCGACGATCGGGAGAACTCCATGCGCGCACAACGAATCACGACCAACCTCAAAGTCTCCGACGTGGCGACGGCAAAGAGTTTCTACGCCGACTTTCTCGGTCTGAGCACCGAGGAGTTCAACCTGGGGTGGGTGGCGCGCTTCGCGTCTCCCGACTCCGATGCGCACGTGCAACTCGTCACGGGTGATGCGACCTCACCGGAAGACTCGATCATTTCCGTCCACACCGACGACGTCGACGGTGCGTACGACGAAGCCCGGAAGCTCGGATACGAGATCGTGCATCCACTGACAACCGAAGAGTGGGGTGTGCGCCGGTTCCTGGTCCGGGCGCCGGACGGCAACGTGGTGAACATCGTGGCTCATCGGGAGTGACACCGGGACCGTTCGACGTTTTAGGTCATTTGACCTAGAGTTGACAGCATGACCGACTCACTGCGCCACGACCCTGACGGAGCGATCCTCGTAACTGGTGGATACGGAACCGTCGGCAGTGCGCTGACCGCTCTACTTGCGCCCGACTTCTTGCTACTCCTGACTGGGCGTACCCCTGAGAAGAGCGCCGACCTTGCCCGTCTGCCCGGAGTGTCCGTCCGCCGCTGGGACCTCACCGATCCGACGCCTTTCGACGCCTCGGTACGTGCCGTCGTGTCGATGGTCAATGATCCACACGATCGCGTGTTGACTGCTGCAGTCCAGGCTGGAATTCCCTACGTGGACATCACCCGCTGGACCACGCGGGTGGCCCGCGCAGCCACTCTGACAAGCCAGATATCGCCTACCGCACCGGTTTACCTGTCGTCAGGCTGGATGGGCGGTGTCACCAACATCGTTGCCGCCGCGCTGGCCGAAGAACTCGGCTGCGCCGACACGATCGACGTCTCGATTCGCTACGACGTCAACGACACTGCCGGACTCGACTCCGTCGAGTTCATGGACCGTCTCGGGCAGGACTTCGAGGTTATGCAGAACGGGAACCCGGTCACGGTCAGCCCGTTGACGGATACCCGTTGGGTGGATTTCCCGGGATCGCGCACGAAGGTCGGAAGGATCGACACTCCGGAGCAATTCACTTTCCCGATAACCCTGAACGTCGACACTGCAAGTACTCGAATCGGTTTCAGCTCGAATGCTTCCACCATCGCGATGCTTGCCGCCAAGAAGGCCGGCCTGTTTCGGTGGGGACGCGGCAAACGCTTCACACCGCTACGACGCGGTTTGCTGTATTCACCCGGCACCGGCGGTAGCGCTCAGGTACGCGTCGATGTCACCGGGGCCAACGGTGCTACAAGCGCAACAATTGTCGATCCGCAAGGCCAGGCGCATCTCACCGCGGTGGGTGGCGCTCTCGCCGTGCGGCACGTCCTGAGCGACGACGCACGTCCGGGAGTTGCTTTCCCCGAGTCTGTTCCGAACCCTGGCCGTACCGCCTCCGAGTTGGAGAATTTCGGCGTGGCAGTATTACGCACATGACCCCGACGAAGGGCTCCATTCGCGCGGCAGCACTGCTCGACGCCGCAGAACAGGTACTGACGACGCAGGGCAACGCAAATGCGGCCATGCGCGATTTTGCCGCTGCAGCCGGTGTCCGGGTGGGGCACCTGCAGCACTACTACCCCACTCGCGCCGACCTGATCCGCGCAGTCATGGCTCGCGCGTTGACCCGTTCGCTCGACCGACTGGCCGACATGACCGACGTACCGCACACAATCTCCCGCGAGGAATCCGAGCAGTTCGTCAGAGTCCTGCTCGGCGAGCACGACGACCCTGCCACTGTTCGGCTGTACGTCGAGGTGTGGGCACTGTCCGCATCAGACGAAGAAGTCTCCGTTGCGGTCCGAGACTTCTACACGCAGTACATCGCGCACGTGGAGCGGGTTGTCGCATGCACGCAACCAGATCTTGATACCGCGGGGCGCACAGCAACGGCGCAGACGATAGTGAGTCTGCTCGAAGGTTCTGCAGTTCTCCGCTCGGGAATCGCGGGCCGCAAGTCCGAGGATTCGGACCGAGCACTGGTGAACACGCTGCAGTACCTGATTCACGGGTCCTGATGCGGACGTATCGTAAAGCCCATGAGCGTTGCAAACGAATGGGGCCGGATCACCACCTGGTGCCGCACACACGCGCCGGTGACGGCTGCCGCGTTTCATCCTGGGCTCAGCGACAGCATCATCGACGAGTTCGCAGCGTCGACGGGTGTCTCGTGGCCCCAGGATCTTCGTGACCTCTATCGAGTCCAGAACGGCAGCCTGACTCACGACGACAGGACCGGGCTCTTTCTCGGAAGCGTGCTTCCCGACAAGTTCTTGTACCCCATCGACGTCGCGACGGAGGTTCGACTCACCCTCCTCGAAACCTGGGACGACACGATCTACGAGAATCCCGACCTCTATCCAGCAGACGAGATGGATCGACGCGATCACGACGACGCGGGCACCGCTGCAAGCATGTTCATTCCGACGTTCATTCCCTTTGCCGGACTGGACGACTACCACTATTTCGTGGACACCCGCGGCGGCGCCCTGCACCATTGCGTCACCGAATACGCGTCGGACGGTACTGACAACGGCGGACCGATCTGGGCGTCCATCTCGGTCATGTTGGCTGCCCACGCCACCGCACTCGAAACGGGCGACACCATCGGCGTGTGGAAACCCGTTGTGAGCAAAGGTGTTCTGGAATGGGAAGTCGACGCATGACACCAGGGACCGGTCCGACGCGTCGTACGCTCGCCGACGGCCGACGTATCTTCTACTTCGACGACGCAGGCACCACCCGCCCGCGGACCGCCCGCGACCTACGCGAAATCCACTCCGCCACAATTGAATCGCAGATGCGGTACGACGTGCTGACCGGCGAGTGGATCACGATGGCGTCGCATCGCATGACGCGAACACACCTGCCCACCGCCGCGCAGTGCCCGCTCTGCCCGACCACTCGATCCGGCGCGCCCACGGAGATACCCGAGACGAACTACGACGTCGCAGTGTTCGAAAATCGGTTTCCCAGTTTTGCACCCGAACGAGGCGAATTATTGCCCGCCAACCGTTTCGGTCCTGATGATCGGGCTGCAGCCGGCCACTGTGAGGTGATGTGCTTCTCGAGCAATCACACGACATCGGTGGGCGAACTGCCTCCCGAACGCTTGCGCACTATCGTCGGCGCGTGGATCTCGCGGACGGAGGAGTTGTCAGCGGACCCATCCGTGGAACAGGTATTCTGCTTCGAGAACCGCGGAGAAGAGATCGGCGTGACTCTCTCGCATCCCCACGGCCAGATCTACGCCTACCCCTACGTCACACCGCGCACCCTGGCAATGCTCCGTCAGGCGGACAAGCACTTTCAGAGCACCGGACGCTCACTCCTCGCGGATGTCCTCGCCTTCGAACGGCAGGACGGAGCCCGAGTGGTCTACTCTGGAGAGCATTGGAGTGCCTACGTCCCCACTGCCGCACGGTGGCCCATCGAGGTTCATCTGGCACCGCATCGCGACATCCCTGACCTTCCCTCACTGAACACCGAAGAGCGCGAAGAACTTGCGCATGTCTACCAGGACCTACTTCGGCGTATCGACGGCTTCTATCCGGGAGTCGACCACGTGCCGTACATCGCAGCGTGGCACCAGGCTCCGATTCGAATCGATCGGCTTCTCGGCCGGTTGCACCTGCAGCTGTTCTCGACCCTGCGTGCGCCCGGCAAACTCAAGTACCTCGCCGGCTCCGAATCGGCGATGGGCGCCTGGATCAGCGACACGGTGCCGGAAGCAGTGGCAACGCGCCTTCGTGAGCTGGCGCGATGAGCCCGGTATCGAAAGATTCTGTACTCCAGCAGTTCCAGAACACGTACGGATATCAGGCCGCCGGAGTATGGTCTGCCCCTGGTCGCGTCAACCTGATCGGCGAACACACCGACTACAACAGCGGTTTGTGTTTACCCGTCGCGCTCGAGCAACGGACGCTGGTAGCGATTGCCCTGCGCGACGACCAGACCGTCCGCATACACAGCCGGCAGTCCGACGAGACATACCTGGGAACCGTCGAAGAGATCGGAGAGGACTGGGCCGCCTATCCTACGGCTGTCCTGTGGTCACTCGCGCGGGAAGGCATGACCGTCGGTGGCCTCGACCTGGTAGTCGACTCTTCTGTCCCGGTAGGAGCAGGCTTGTCGAGTTCAGCGGCTCTGACGTGTTCAGTTGCACTGGCGGTCAATGATCTTCACGGCTCGATCTTCACCAGGGATCAGCTGGCGGCAGTCTGCATCCGCGCCGAAAACGAGGGTGTTGGCGCACCGACCGGTGGTATGGATCAAACCGTTGCCCTCTTCGCCAGGCCGTCGACGGCTCTGTTGGTCGACTGCTGCGACGGAACTGTCGAACACATTCCCTTCCGCCTCCGCGAGGCCGGGTTCGAACTCATGGTCATCGACACGGGTGTGAAGCACTCTCTCGCGGACGGACAGTACGGACTGCGCCGCACCCAATGCGTCGACGCAGCAACTGCTCTCGGAATCACCACCCTACGAGAGGCCACTGCGGAGCAGGCTGAAACTCTGAGTGATCCGATACTCCGGGCGCGGGCACGACATGTGGTCACGGAAATCAATCGAACGGCGCTGGCTGCAGAACTGTTACGCAACAAAAGGTTCGACAAAATCGGTTCATTGTTCGACGGCTCTCACGCCTCACTGCGAGACGATTTCGAGGTCTCGTGTGCAGAACTCGACGTCGCAGTCACCGCCGCCCGACTCGGCGGCGCGGTGGGTGCCCGCATGACCGGCGGCGGATTCGGGGGATCAGCTATCGCGCTGATACCGGCCGGGGAGTCCACCTCCGTCGCCGAGTCCATCCGCGGGGCTTTTGCAGCGCGGGCCTGGCCGCCGCCGCATTTCCTCAACGTGGATCCGGGCGGTGCGGCCGCCCGCCTCTGAGCGAACGTACCTCTCATCGCCTCAGATGCGACGAGAGGTAGGTTCGCTCCTCGAGATCCCCCTCACATAAATAGTCATCTCAGATGCGAATTATGTAGATTCAGGTCATGCAACTGACGCAGTTCACCGACCTGGGATTGCGCGTCGTCATGCGGCTGGCCGTACTCGACGCCGACGCCTCCCCCAGCACTCGGGCAATTGCGGAGCAGCTCAACGTGTCGTATGCCCACGCAACCAAAGTGGTCACGCGGCTCGGCGAACTAGGCATAGTCAACACCAAACGCGGGCGCGGCGGCGGTCTCTCCATTACCGAGCTCGGTCGGACCGCTACCATCGGCTGGCTTGCCAGACGCCTCGAAGGACCTGGAGAGGTAGTCGACTGCGAAGGCGACAAGCCGTGCCCTCTGCGCGGCGGATGCCTCCTGCGGAGTGCACTTCACGACGCGCAAGAAGCATTTTTTGCCTCACTCGACGGAGTCACGATCGAAGACGTGACACGCCAACCGTCCAAGACTGTCCTGCTTCGCCTCACCACCCGGAGCGACGAAGCAGGCTGAACAACTTCAATTTTCGACCGAACGGAGCATCTCATGCTTTCCTCACAGTCAACCGAGGTCATTCGCGCCACCCTCCCCGTGGTCGGCGCCGCCATCGGCGATATCACAACCCTGTTCTACCGCAGAATGTTCGAGGCCCACCCCGAACTCGAGCGCGATCTGTTCAACCGCGGCAATCAGAAGCAGGGTGAACAGCAGAAAGCGCTCGCCGGCGCGATCGCAGCCTTCGCGGCACTCCAACTCGAACCCGACAGCGCCAAGGTCGATCTCATCCTCTCCCGTATCGCCCACAAGCATGCGTCGCTGGGAATAACCCCAGACCAGTACGCAATTGTTCACGAGCACCTCTTTACCGCTATCGTCGAAATACTCGGTGATGCAGTCACTCCCGATGTTGCGCAGGCCTGGGACGAGGTTTACTGGCTGATGGCGGAAACGTTGATCACCATGGAACGTGGGCTCTATCAACTCGCCGGAGTCGAACCCGGAGACGTCTGGCGGACGGTTCGAATCACCGAACGGGTACTGCAGTCCGCCGATACCGTGTCACTCACCGTCACTTCACTTGACGGCAGCGTTCTCCCCACATTCGCTCCTGGACAATACCTTTCAGTCGGTGTAGCACTTCCCGACGGCGCTCGGCAGATCCGCCAGTACAGCCTCTGTTCCGTGCCGAGTAGCGCCGACTGGCGCATCAGTGTGAAGAGAATTTCGGGCACGCCCGAGGGCGAAGTATCAAACTTCCTCTACAACAACGCGTTCGAGGGTTCCACACTGTCGGTAACCACACCGTTTGGCGATCTGATGATGCCGAATGACGATTCACCGCTCCTGCTCGCGTCTGCCGGAATCGGATGCACGCCGATGATCGGCATGCTCAATCATCTCGTGGATACCGGCGCTCAACGCTCGGTGTCGGTCATCCACGCAGATCGCTCGATTGCAGATCACGCTCATCGAGCCGAACTCAGCGCGCTGGTCGGCCAGATCCCGGCCGCAACACTGCACCGTTGGTACGAAGACCTCGGCTCACTGACACCCCTCGGCACTGTTCATGAAGGACGTGCCGATCTGCGCGAGATCGAACTCGAGCCGAACACGCAGGCATTCCTCTGCGGCCCGATGCCGTTCATGCTGTCGATGCGCGAATCGTTGATAGCGCGCGATGTCCCGGCGCAGAATATCCACTACGAGGTCTTCGGACCGGATAGCTGGGCGAATATCTGAAGGGACGACCAATCAGCCGACCACCGGGAGTAGCAGCGGACCGGAGATGTCAGCAAAGATCGTTACCGGCACCCCGGCCAAACCGCCGCGGAAGCTGATGTCTCCCCCGGTGATCGCTAGTCGCACAGCATGACCGGGCTCGAAACGATGAACTATCGCAGGCATCGTCACCGGTACCGGTTGCGAAGGATCGCTGATCCTGATCGGCGCGATCAGGCCGTTGATCAACGTCGAACTTCCGTCGGGCGCCACGTCGTACACCTTGGCAAACACAACCGGTTGGCCGGGCGCGGCAACCTGCAGCGTCACAGTCGGTGAACCGACAACGTCCATAGTGTCGGTCATCGGAGCCGAGGTCCACAGGGCCTCGGTTCCGGGGATCTGCACGTTCGGAATATTTCCTGCCGGAGCGATATTGAGCGGTTCGATGCCAGTCGGAAGCCCGGCCGGAGCGGTGACAATGGTGTTCACTCCGGGTACCGGCGGCACATCGCCGGGCAGCAGGGCGCCATCCGCGGACAGATGGAAGGCTCGGTTGCTACCGACGTCCACGGTAGTCGACGTCGCATAGGCCGGCGCCGCATTTCCGTCGTAGTCGACCCAATTACGGAAGTATGCAAATTCCGGTCCGGTGTCGGTGTCCTCGTCCCGAAGGTAGTGATCGAACCAGTCGAGGAATCGGCCTGTTTCGTACTGAGCTTCCGCGTCAGGAGCACTGAAGCTGAATTCGCCCGGGGCAGCAGCCAAGTGACTGTGACCCCACGAGTGCCAGATCATCTTCACATCCACACCACGGTTTTTCAGCGCTTCATAGGTAGCCGTCGCCTCGTTCAAATCGAACAGAGTGTCCTGCTGCCCCTGCGCGAGCAACACCGGAATCTTGATCCGATCGACGTAGGACACCACCGAAGACGCCCGCAAGTCTGCGACAATCTTCGGACCCACGTCACCGGTAACCACCGCCTGCGCAATGGCATTGCACATGTATGGCACATAGTTCGGGCACCCCTCCAACCGCGCGGGGTCGGCAACATACCCGTCGATGCCGGGATTCGTGACGCCCACACCGAACAGCAACGACGCGAACAGCACCTTGGCCGCGCCCGGTTCTACCGTCGATACGCCGGAAACTATGCCGGTACTGTTGGGCGCCAACGAATACGACAGATCGTTCCACGTGATCATGGGAATGATCGTGTCGATGCGTGGATCGACACCGGCAGCGGCAAATTGAATGCCCCCGCCATACGAACCACCCGACATACCCACGCGGGGATCGTTGATCGACGGCGCGCCATTGTGGTCCACGAAGTCCTGCGCCACGACGTTCAGAGCCGGAAAAGGTTGCGTCAGATCAGGATCGGTGAAAGCAATGCCCTCGCCGCCGCCGAGGAAGCTGACCAACTGCGACGCGGCGATGCCGTCGTACGCGGGAGCGTCGAGGGTGACCTTGCATGTGGTGCCGCCGAATCCCAAGCCTGAATACGTCAGACCCACGTAACCGTTCTCGGCGAGAAACTGCACCATCGGTATCTGATCTTTGTACGATCCGCCAAACCCATTGGTGGTCAGGATCGCCGGCGCCCGATTGCCGGCACTGACGCCGTCGGGGATGGTCAGTTCGCCGACTACCGTGCATTGCGTTGACTGGTCGAGGCCGACGCGAACCGAAAAGTACAGTAGCTGTGACGAATACGCACTGTCTGCGAGCGCGGGCGGCGCGAAGCCGAAGGCGCAAACCATTAGCGTGACGATACTGATTACCAGTCTCCGGCGCACCCGCATACCGTACACCCGGAACTGTTTCCGGGCCGGTTATTCACGGCAAGAGACGACTCCCCAACTGAGCGAAAGTACCGTTCGACGTCTAAGGCGACCAAGATACCTTTCGCTCGAAATGAGGAGGGCCCCAACCCTCCTGATCTCACTTCACTTTCAACGTCCCGTGCATGCTGGGGTGATACATGCAATGAAAGGTGTAATTGCCTGCCTGAGTCGGCGCGGTGAATGATCCGACTTCTCCCGCCGGGACGGTGCGATTGAACTTACCGGTCATGTCCGAAGTCACCGAGTGCTGCGCACTTCCGTTGTTACGGATCGCGACAACCTCACCGGGCGATACGGAATCCGGAGTCATGAATTCGAAGCCGTTGATGATGATCTGTGACTCCGCGTTCGAATTCTCCATCACCGGAACCGCCGCCACCGAAATATCGAAAGTGGCAGTCTCGCCACCCGTCGCGGACTTGCTGTAGTCAGAACACGCTGTGAGAGCGAACATCGACAGGAACAACGCCGCGATTGCGGCGACGATCCTTCTCATGGGTACCGCCTCCTGGTCGAATCCCCCCGTCATCCCCCAATGCGATGATTACCCCTGGGCGCAGGCACCAAACGGCAAGGAGAACATCGATGACATTCGACGTACTCGCTTTGGTTGCGTTCGCCGGACTCCTCGGGCCGTTGCTGGCGGCGCGCGAAGGTTGGCGAATCCCGGTCGTCGTGGGCGAGTTGGCGGCGGGTGTCGTTCTCGGGATCACCGGATTCGGATTGCTCGACGCGACCGACCGCACCTTCACGTTCATGGCCGACATCGGATTTGCCTTGACGATGTTGGTGGCAGGTTCGCATGTCCCGGTTCGTGATCCCGCGGTTCGGTCGGCGATGGGCAAGGGCGCGGTGCGCGCAGTGCTGGTCGGAGTTCTGGCTGCTATCGCGGGATACGCGGTGGCAACGGTTTTCGATACCGGTCACGCCGCTCTGTATGCGGTGCTCATCGCGTCTTCGTCGGCGGCACTTATTCTTCCGATCGTCGATTCGCTCGGGCTCGGCGGAACGTCCGTTCTGCAAATGACGGCACAGATTGCCCTCGCCGACATGGCGTGCATCGTGGCGGTGCCGCTCGTGATCGACCCGGGGAACGCGGTACGTGCAGGACTAGGCGCACTCGCCGTCATCGCCGCTGCGATCGTGCTTTATTTCGTGCTCCGGTCGTTGCACCGCTCCGGGGCGTGGCGACGACTCCACAAGTTCTCCGAGAAGCGGAAGTTCGCTCTCGAATTGCGGATCAATCTGGTGATCCTGTTCTCCCTGGCGGCGCTGGCAACGAGTACTCACGTGTCGGTCATGCTCGCAGGCTTTGCTTTCGGTTTGGTCCTTGCCGCGATCGGCGAGCCTCGACGCCTCGCGAAGCAGCTGTTTGCCGTCACGGATGGCTTTTTCGCGCCGCTGTTCTTCGTGTGGCTCGGCGCATCCGTCAATCTTCGGGATCTCGTCAGCCATCCGTCGTCCATCTGGCTCGGCGTGACCTTGGGTATGGCGACGCTCGTTGTACATGCGCTGATTCGCATCATGTGTTTGCCGCTTCCGCTCGGCATCCTGTCTGCCGCGCAGCTCGGAGTTCCCGTTGCCGCGGTAACGGTGGGCTCACAACTCGGCGTGCTCGGCGATGGCGAACCGGCGGCGATTCTCTTGAGCGCGATGATCACTGTGGGTGCCGCGACGGTGGCCGGTGCGGCCGCCACGCGGTCGGGTCAGCCGATCGCCGGGAAACTGTAAAGTTTCAACGCCGCGACCTATTTCGGTTTTCACCAAAACATGCACAAAGTCAGTTTCACCAGAATGTTCATGTACTTGATCCCCGTGACTCTCCGAACAAATCAACCTGGCGAATGTTAGTTTTTCTTCGCTCGATTTCAATGCCAAAATAGGTGTCATGCGTACCCCTGTTCATCTACCGACAGGGGGTAACTCATGGGATTTGCTCAGTAAGTGGTTCCGCGAAGAGCATGACTACGAGTGGATGAAACTTCACCGCTCCAGCCGCGCGATCCAGCCTCTCTGCCGCGCCTTGCTCGGCATCATGTCGATAATCTTCGGCCTTACCGCGCTCGTGAAACTCGTCGGCCCCGACGCGCCGCCGACAACATTCGGTAAATACCTTGGGGCGATCGTAGTCGTCAGTTGTTTTGTCATCGCTGGATATTGGTTCACCCGACCGTTTCCAGGGCGGCGCGGTCTCATCGCCTTTGCAATTTTTGCCGACATCGGTCTAGCCGGGGCGGTTCTCATGGTGACTGATCGCGATTCGGCCACATTCGGGTGCATCACCTTTGCTGTGAGCGGCACCTACGCAACCTTGTTTGTCAGCGCAAAATGGCTTCTGAGCCACGTAGCCTGGGCCACCGGAGTCAGCATCGTCGTTTTTGTTCTCGCGTTCACCGAAGGAACCGTCGACCACAGCACACTCCTGGCCCGTGCATTGGTCCTCTTCGCTGCGGTAACACTGCTTCCGGTTTTCTCACACCTGACGTGGCGCATGATGTACCGCGATGCCCGCGAATCGGATCAAGATCCTCTTACCGGTTTGCTCAACCGCCGCGGGCTCGACGCGGCGGTTTCGGATCTTTTCGATCAGGCCCGCGACAATGCGTGGTGCCTCGCTTTCATCGTTGTCGATATCGACAAGTTCAAGGCGGTCAATGACGCGTACGGTCACGCCGAAGGCGATCTGGTAATCAGGAGAACTGCGAACCGACTCAGTGCTCACCTCGGCCAGCGCGCAGTCATCGGCCGGGTCGGCGGCGAGGAGTATCTCGCGGTCATATCGGGTCCGGCCGACTTGATCACTACTTTGACCGAAGGCATTGTTCAGTCAATCTCCGACCACCCGGATCAGATACGCACCACAGTGAGTGTCGGAGTGGCGATCATGCCAACCGAGTCGAAAGCCTGGACTGGCGGAACATCTGCGATCTCGGTTGGGTCGAATGTCGCCGACTCGATGATGTATCAAGCCAAGGCGGCGGGCGGAAACGGCTTCCGAACCACCAATATCTGAACGAAAACTGTGCACTGGGAGTGATTGCCATGCCTTCCCGTACTCGAATGCAAGAATGAACCACATGTCCAGTTCGGAACGTGTGCGCAAGAGGAGCACCTCGTGGCGCACCCTCCGGGAGTGGTTCAACGAACCGCACGACTACGAATGGATAAGCCACCTAAGATCGAGCCGCGCTATCGCGCCGATCTTCCGCGTGTTGCTCGGGGTCATGACTGTCACGCTCGGTTCCAGCGCATTCTTCAAATTGATCGGACCTGATACACCGACGACCTCCGTTGGAAAATTGCTGTCGGCGAGCATGGTGATCGGTTCCCTCATCGTCATGACGTGTTGGTTCACGCTTCCGTTTCCGGGCAGACGCGGACTGCTCGCATTCGGTATATTCGCCGACCTCGGAATAGCTTCGGCAATTGTTCTTGTCCCCGACCGCGACGCGGGGTTGTTCGGGTGCATTATCTTTGCGATAAGCGGCACCTTCGCAACGTTGTTCGTCAGTGCGAGATGGCTCATTGCGCACGTAATCTTTGCAACGTCGATTACCACCCTCATCCTCGTGCTCGCGTTTCAACAAGGAACCGTCGACCCCACGACCATCGCGGCGCGAGCCACAGTTCTTTTCGGCGCTGTGACCGTCGTACCGATCTTTTCGCATCTGACGTGGCGAACTTTGTACCGCGATGCCCGCGATTCCGATCGTGACCCTTTAACCGGACTGTTCAACCGCCGCGGACTCGAGGCAGCCGTCATCGACTTGTTCGATTCGGCCCGTGCGCAGGAAAAATGCCTGGCGTTCATCGTCGTCGACATCGACAAATTCAAGATGGTCAACGATGTTCACGGACATTCCGAGGGCGACCGAGTGATCATTCGCACTGCCGACCGACTGAAAACGCATGTGGGAAATCAGGGCGTCGTAGGGCGGGTCGGCGGCGAAGAGTATCTGGCTGTCATTTCAGGGACTTCCGAAAAAATATTCGAGGTGATCGACGGCATCACTTCCGCAGTTTCGGATCACTCCGATCTTGTCCCGACCACGGTGAGCGTCGGGGCGGTGATCATGTCGGCCGGGTCGAAGGCCTGGACCGGTGGATCATCCGCTATATCTGTTGCGTCGAATGTCGCGGATTCGATGATGTATCAAGCAAAGGCCGCCGGTGGTAACGGTTTGCGATCTACGGAAATCTGACGAACGGATGAATATGACGTCCTGATTCGGTCTTTGTCGCGGCAAGATATTCTTCCACGTCCTCCGTATTCAGAGGCCTACTGATGTGAAAGCCCTGAATAAGCTGGCAACCCGCAGCTTGAACGCGCCGCAATTGCACCGGCGTTTCTACGCCTTCAGCCAACGACTTCATCCCTAATGTTCCGGCAAGTTCGACTACCGATTGCACCACCGCCATCGGTTGATCGGCGCAGTCGACGATAAACACACGGTCGATCTTGAGGACGTCGATCGGCAGCCGCTGCAAAGTCGCAAAAGACGAGTACCCGGTACCGAAATCATCCAGTGCGACGGTGACTCCGAGCTCGCGCAATCGATGCAGATCTGCGACAGCCCGATCGTCGACGACCCCGGTTTCGGTGATTTCGACCTGCAACAGATGCGGTTCGAGTCCGGTGGTTCTCAGTACATCGACAACGGTGGCAAGAAAGCCGGTCGACACCAACTGAACGGATGAGACATTGACGGTGACCGCGATGCCGTCGGGCCACTTCGCGGCAGCCGTACAGGCAAGTGCCAGGGCTCGGGCCCCGAGCGGAATGATCATCCCGGTTTCTTCAGCCACTCCGATGAACTGGCGTGGTCCGAGAAGGCCTCGCACAGGATGATTCCACCGGATCAAGGCCTCGAACGCCACCACCTGACCGGTCACCGCGTCCACCTGAGGCTGATAGTGGAGTTCGAATTGGTCGGCTGCGATTCCATGCTCGAGTTCCTGTTGGGCGGTGGCACGTTCGGATGCCCGCGCTCGCAGAGCAGGAGAGAACCGGCCCACCCGGTTGCGTCCCGTCGACTTGGCTTCGTACAGAGCAAGATCGGCGAGCATGACCAATTCGTCGACGTCGGCAGAGTCATCCGGAATTGTCGCGAAGCCTATGGTTGCGCGCACTTCGATCCGGTTGCCGTCGACATAAAACGGCTCGTGCAGGACGTCGAGATACCGTTCGAATCCGCCCCACTCGTTCTGGCCGGCAGGCAGACGGACGATGAATCCGAACTCGTCGCCACCCATGCGCGCGCACACATCCGAATCTACGACGGCGCACAGTCGCTCGGTGACCGCAAGCAGCAACCCGTCTCCCACCGGATGTCCGAGCGTGTCGTTGACGGATTTGAAGTTGTCGAGGTCGAGGATCGCGACATGCACCTGGCCGTGATCACGGCCGGAAATTGCCTGTTCGAGCGCTTGTCCGAATGCTCGCCGGTTGGGAAGTCCCGTCAGAGCATCCGTCTCGGCCTGCCGCAACATTTCCTGCTCGCGGAGGTACCACTCGGTGATATCGGAACCGACGCCGCGCCACCCGAGCATTTTGCCGTCCTCACGGATTCGTGGCTTCGCGGAGAGCGACCACCAACGGCAAACACCGTCGACTCGGACTGATACCACCAGGTCACCGAAGGACACCCGCCGTTCCAACTTGTCGACCAGTAGGCCGACTGCCTTTCGGCCCTCCACGGTGGAGGTAATAGCAAGTTGGTCGAGCATCTGACCGAATGTCTTGTTCTGCAACTCGCTGACCGCCAACCCTGTTACCGCGGCGAACCGGGGGGACGTGTGGGTGAACCGCCCCGCAGCGTCGACTTCCCACAG
Organism: Rhodococcus sp. NPDC056743; assembly: GCF_042790355.1. Classification (NCBI taxonomy): domain Bacteria; kingdom Bacillati; phylum Actinomycetota; class Actinomycetes; order Mycobacteriales; family Nocardiaceae; genus Rhodococcus; species Rhodococcus sp. NPDC056743. Next base: position 434,022 of record NZ_JBHTZI010000002.1, read on the forward strand.
CCAATCCCGCGATCCACCCTCGAATCCGTCGAGCAGCAAGGCCACAGTCTGACGTTCCGATTCGGCTTGCATCTCGGCGAGCCACCTCCGCTTGAATGACGCCGACAGATACAACGCACCGATCGTGAGAGCCAAGGTGTAGATCACCAGCTGAAGCGTCAAGACCGGGAGGTACGGCTTCGTATGCGACAGAAAGACAATGAGTAACCCGACGCCATGGATATATATCCAAGTCAAACTGGCTGAGCGAAGGGTGTAGAAATTGATGGTTCCGGCGCCCATGAGTCCGGCCATTGTCGCGATGAGAATCACGTCGTCGTTTGCGGTCTCGGAAAACAGCAGCGCGAACAGGACGACGTCGAGGACTCCGATAACCACGACCTCGAGCATCAGACCGATGTAATCCCGGCGAACAGATCGTTGCGCTCGCCTTTGGCGCAGGGAGAACCACGCGTGGGCCGAGTTCAGGAATACAAGAAGAATCGCCACCACGCCGATCCAGCGAATCAGGTACTGCTCCGGGGGAATCACAAACACCAGAACCGAACTGATGCCGGCCATGATGGCAAAGTTCGCCAACGGTGCGACCGCCACGGCCTCGTCTACCTGGCGGCGAAAGAAATCGCTGCGCTCGGATTCGGGAAGCGTGGTCTGTCGACCTGTTTGTCCGGCCGCCCTCAACATTCAGGTGGCCTGAGACCGTGACAGATCAGAACCGGACGCTGATGTCCGGGCATCGGGTTCCTCCTTTGTCGCCATACCGATCGAGTTGCCGGTTGAGTAGAGTTTTCCAGACTTTTCGATTGTTTCTTCGCTAGACGTTAGCCGACTGTGCGTCCAGTTCGCGACGATCTCGACTTCTCGACCGGAAGGACTGGCACCCCATCAGCCAGAGGCAGGGATTCCACTCGTTCGATCATCGGAGCCGACCGGTGTCCGCGGAATCCGACCCGTAGCGAACAGTGCCGCGACGGCAAGGAACGCCGCGACCGCAAAGGCGACGCGCAGAGCTTCGAGTCTGGCCTCGGAGTTGACGTCGACAATCGCAGCGGACGTCTGTTCGTCCACACCGGCCTGCGCCAAGGAATCTTGAAGTTGGGTGGTCGAGATGAACGGAACCCCGGACACCATATTCGTCGAGGCCTGTTGCTGCACCGATACCGGTACAGCCGGATTGTCCTCGATCCCGGCGATCGCCGACGTTGTCAGTGTTGCGATCAGTACCGAACCGATCAGCGCCGTTCCCAACGACGCACCGAGGTTGGTTGCGGTGTTTTGCAATCCACCCACTTCTGCACTTTTGTCGTCCGGCAGCGCTGACACCGTGACGGCGCCGAGTTGTGACGACAGAGCGCCCAGACCGAAACCCAGGAACAGCATCGGGACCATCACGATCGCGGCATTTGCACCCGGATCCATCCCGGCGACCAACAGCAGGATGCCGAAGATCATCGACAACAACCCGACGCGGACGACGCGTCGGGGATTCGCTGTCGGCCGGAGCTTCGGAATTCCGATCGCCGCCAGTACGAGTGCCGCCGACAACGGCAGGATTCGCACTCCGGTCTCGAGTGCGCTCAGTTCGAGCACCACCGACAGAAAGAGTGGCACTGCAAAAAACACGCCCGCTTGAACGAGGAATTGAGCGAAGAACATCGAAAGCCCGCCCGCTAGTTGCCGATTCCTCAACATGTCCGGATCGACCAGCGGTTCCTTGGCTACGTTGACCAACCACGTCTCCCAGCGGAGGAAGCCGTAGACAACCAGCAGTCCACCGAGCAACAACCACACGACCGGCGACATCCCCAGCACCTCAGGCCCTTGGGGTTTGGCCTGCAACCAACCCCACTCGCTCGAACGCAGAACACCGAACACGATCATCCCGAGCCCCGCAACCGACAGCAGGGAACCCACACCGTCGAGGTGGCCTTTGGTGGGAGCGACGTCGGCAACCTTTCGCAACACCAACAAGATCGCGACGACGAGAACAACCTCGCCGAGGAAGACATAGCGCCACGACGCGAAGGTCGTGACAGCGCCACCGATCAGTGGCCCGACGGCAACTGCCATCGCGCCGGCGGCGGCCACCAATCCATATGCCGCCGGACGCCTTTCCGCTGCGAAGTTCGTTGCCACCAGCGCCACGATCGCCGGCATGATCAATGCCGCACCGATCCCTTCCAAGAGCGACCATCCGATCAGCAACACGGGAAGATTGGGTGCGATCGCCGTCGTGAACGACCCGACTCCGTAGATAACCAGTCCCAACCCGAAGGCCCGTCGCCGGCCGATCATCGAACCCACCTTGCTGCCCGTGATCATCAACGTCGCCATCACCAGGGTGTACAACGTAATAGCAGTCTGGATGCCGGTAATAGTGGTCCCGATGTCGGCGGCCACCGTCGCCATCGAGACGTTCATGACCGAACTGTCGAGAGTCATCAGGAATTGGCCGCATGCCAACACTGCGAGAACCAAACCAGAACCTGCTTGTCTTGCCGATGTCTGCGCAGGGCTCATCGCGGGGGAGTACCCGAACATACGTTCTTTGAAGCAGGGCGCTTTTCGGGAACGCCGACAAGTCTGGTCAGGAATCCTCCAGTGCCAGTCTGTCCGCCCAGGCCCCTACGTCGCCGCGCTCCAACGCCACCGCGAGCAACTCCGGAAACTTGTCCGGTGTGCAGGCAAAAGCGGGAATCCCCAACCCACCCAGAGCTGCAGCGTTGTCGTGATCGAACGAAGGGGCACCGTCGTCGGAGAGTGACAGCAAGACAACCACCTGTACACCGGCAGCTTTCATCGCGGCCATGCGCCGAAGCATCTCGTTGCGAATTCCACCTTCGTACAAATCGGAGATGAGCACGAACATCGACTCGGACGGCCGCGAAATCAGCGACTGGCTGTAGGCGATCGCTCGGTTGATATCTGTGCCGCCGCCCAGCTGAGTTCCGAACAGCACATCCACCGGATCCGCCAATTTCTCCGTCAGATCGACCACCGCGGTATCGAAGACGACCAGCGACGTCTTCAGCGCGCGCATCGACGCCAGCACTGCGCCGAATACCGAGGCGTAGACAACACTGGACGCCATCGAGCCCGATTGGTCGATGGCCAGGACCACGTCGCGTTGCACTGCCGTGGATTTTCGTCCATAGCCGATCAGTCTTTCCGGCACCACAGTGCGATACTCGGGCAGATAATTCTTCAAGTTCGCCGCGATGGTGCGGTTCCAATCGATATCTCGCAGCTTCGGATTGGACGTCCGGGCAGCACGATTGAGCGCTCCGGTTACCGCAGCCTTGGTCTTCTGAGCTATGCGCTCCTCCACTTCACGCACCACCTTGCCCACCACCATCCGGGCGGTGGCCTTGCTGGCTTCCGGCATCACCTGATTGAGGCTGAGCAGGGTTCCCACCAGGTGCACGTCAGGTTCGACGGCGTCGAGCAGTTCCGGTTCCAGCAGCAAGTGCGTCAGCCCGAGTCGATCTATCGCGTCCTTCTGCATCACCTGAACAACGGTGCTGGGAAAGTAGGTGCGGATATCACCGAGCCACCGTGCAACTTTCGGCGCCGACGCACCCAACCCTGCTGAGCGCCGAGTTCCCTTCGTAGGGATCGAACTGTCGTAAAGGGCGGCCAGCGCAGCATCCATCTGCGAGTCTCCCGGCAACCCGAGTCCACCCGTCGACTCTTCTGCGGATTCACCCAGCATCAAGCGCCATCGCCGTAGCCGCTGATCGCTTTCGCTCATGCGTCGACCCCCAAAATATCTGAAACCACGGCCATCGCTGCCCGCCCGCGCCGGGCATCGGTTTCGACTGCAGTCTCCGTGTCACGGCCACCTCGCACAGCCTGCCCGATCGCGCGTCGCTCCCCCGCCTCGAAGGCACCGAAGGTCCGGCGCAGCAATGGGAGGGTGTCGATGAAATCCTGCTCGCGCAGCCGTCCCACCCAACTGTCGATCAAGTCCAGTAACGCTCGATCATGCACCAAGACCAGCCCACCGCCACCGAGGAAACCGTCGACCCACCCGGCCTTGTCCACTGGCGCACTGCCGATGGACAGAGCCCGCGACAACCGCTGTGCCGCATCGATCTCCGATATCGATCCGGCGTCACGAAGCAAACGGACCATCCGACCCGTCAGGATTCCGTTGACGTCGCCGCGGTCGATGAGACCCTCGACCACCTTCAGCCAACGCGCGATGGACTCCGGATCGTCACGCATCAACACGGCGGCGTGTACTTTGTCCAGATGATCACGGAACTCTTCGGCGCTGGCATCGTCGAGGCCGGTGACCGCCACCGGTAACCCCGTGCAAATTCGAATCGATAATCCGTCGACAACTTCCGCCAGCGCAGATACGTCGGTCCCGCGAACGTCACCATAGCGCAGCGTCCGTGTGAGAATCGGCAGCGCAGTCATCAAATGTGTCACGTCATGATCAAGAGCTGCAACAGTTTTGACACTGGAGAGAACCTGCGTCAACGAGTCGGGAAGATCGGCGAGGAGGCACTGTTCCAAGAGTTCGGTCAGCTGGGCGAGCACAATATCCTGCGCCTGAATCCGTGCCTCGATCTTGGCCGCTGCTCCGCCCGATACCGTTGTTCCCCACAGTGACGCCTCGATCACCGATACTGCAAATTCCGGTTTCCATTGCAACGCCCACGTTTCCCGGAAGGTACCCGTCGAACGCACTTCGTCCTCCGCCGGCACACCCCAGCCGATATCGAGGAGAGCCAACCTGTGCAGGAATCGCGACCGCGCCACGTCGATGTCGCGGCGCAAGTCCAGGTCCAGGTTCTTTGCCCCGGCCTGTTGTTTGAGGCGCAATGTTTTTGCCCGGGCCCGCAAATCGGCTTCCAGCGGAACCGTCGGAGTGTCTTCGGGTACTTCACCCAGCGACTCACCGACCACCAGTTTTCGGGTGATCAGATCGAGCAACACGTCGTTGCCCTCGCACATCACCGACCTTGTCGCCTCTGTCACCTCGGACAGACCGGCAAGAGGACGAGAGCGTATGACTGCCAATGCTTCTGCTAGTCTCACCGCTTCGATGACGTGCGCGCTGGAGATCGGTAGATCTTCCTCCCGCAGCACCCGGGCAACCTTGGTCAGCCAGCGGGCAACAGTCTTGTCCGGGGCGGTGAACAGATGGTGATACCAACCCGGCGAGGTGATCCCCGCTCCGTATCCCGATACGGACGCGAGACGCGAATGTGTCCAGGGGACCCACGTCAATGACGTCTTGATCTTGGTCATTCCCTTGAGGATTCGAGCATCCACCGCGGCAGGACCGAGCGGGCCAACCAACGCCGGCGCATGCCACGCACCACAGACGACGGCCACTCGCTGCGCGCCGTCCTTCAGGGTTCTTCGCAACACCTGCCGCATGTACGCCTCGCGATGCGCCGTCTCCTCGTCAATCGGAACGGTCTCCCGAAGCGCCGCCATCGCGTCGGTGATCGCATCGAAGACATCCGAGCTACCCGAACCCGAGTCGGATTCGATGACGGAATCCCACCAGCGCTCGGTGTCGTCGTAGCCTGCAGCCGCAGCCAACTCGGTCAGCGGGTCTCCTTCACGCGTGCTCAGCTCACGCTGGTCCGCCAGCATGTTGTACGCGGGTAAGTCGCAGAAACGAGCCAGCGCACCGTTTTTCGCAGCCCATTCCAGCGCCTGCCACTCCGGCGAGAACACCGCAAACGGCCAAAAAGCCGCCTTCGCCGGTTCCCCTGTCACGTACGCAAGCAAGGCAACCGGAGGCGACATGGTCTCTGACGCCGCCAGCATTACCAGTGGATCAGCATCCGAAGGACCTTCGATCAGGACGACTTCCGGATCAAACTCCTCCAAAGCACGCCGAACGGCACGCGCCGAGCCTGGCCCGTGATGGCGGATCCCGAAAACTCGGACCCTGCTGTCCTGCATGGCAAATGTCACCCGGTGACCTCGCGGCAGGCTCGGTAGAAGTCGGACCAGTCGCCTCGCTCACGAACCACGGCCTCGAGGTACTCGTTCCACACCACGCGATCCGCTACCGGGTCCTTGATCACCGTACCGAGAATTCCGGCCGCGACATCTGATGCACGCAACACACCGTCACCGAAGTGCGCAGACAATGCCAAACCGTTGGTGACTACCGAAATCGCCTCTGCTGTCGACAGTGTGCCGGACGGGGACTTCAGCTTTGTCCGGCCATCTACGGTGGTGCCGGAACGCAATTCGCGAAATACCGTGACAACTCGACGAATCTCCTCCGCCGCGGCCGGAACGAGCGGCAACTCCAGTGCGGAACCCAATTGTTCGACGCGCCTGGCCACGATCGCCACCTCGTCTTCCTCACTGGCCGGCAAGGGCAGAACAACGGTATTGAAGCGTCGACGCAACGCGGAGGACAGATCGTTGACTCCACGGTCACGGTCGTTGGCAGTGGCGATGAGGTTGAAGCCCTTGGCCGCCTGCACTTCCATACCCAATTCGGGTACGGGAAGGGTCTTCTCGGACAGAATCGTGATGAGAGCGTCTTGCACGTCGGCCGGGATGCGCGTCAACTCCTCGACTCGGGCGATCTTCCCGGTTTCCATCGCGGTCATCACCGGGGAGGGCACCAAGGCGCCCGCGGTAGGGCCTTCGGCCAGCAGACGCGCGTAGTTCCAGCCGTACCGGATCGCCTCTTCGGGCGTGCCGGAGGTGCCCTGAACCAAGAGTGTCGATGCTCCCGAAATGGCCGCCGAAAGGTGCTCGGACACCCAGGTTTTAGCGGTTCCCGGCACCCCGAGCAAGAGGAGCGCGCGGTCGGTGGCGAGGGTCGCGACGGCGACTTCCATCAGCCGGCGTGGTCCCACGTACTTGGGTGAAATGACGGTACCGTCGTCGAGAGTCCCGCCCAGCAGATACGTCACCACCGCCCAGGGTGAGAGGTTCCACGACGGTGGCCGCGGACGCGTGTCGGCCGCGGCCAGTGCGGCTAATTCATGTGCGTATTCCTGCTCGGCGTGCGGACGCATCAGTGAGGTCGGATCAACAGTGGCACTCATGTGAGCTCCTCGAGCAGTGTCTTGCGGTGGACAATGGCGTTGGCGGTCTTGACAAAGGCTTGTTGCCAGTCGAGATCACGGGCACGCTCGGCAGCTCGGCCGAGCAAAGTTACTGCGCTGTACGGGAAGCCGGCCTGCGCGAGGCGCAGCGAGTCGGCATATTTGTAGCGGGAGAACTCGGCAGATCTGGCCCCACCGTCTGCACGCCTGGCCGCAACGCGCTCCCACTGCGCAACCACGGAGGCCGTGATGTCTTCCGGCCACGGGCGAGGCAGCGCCTGAAAGATCGCGGCCCGGTCCGGGTGCAGGATGTTCGCGTCACCGGTACCGGACAGGAGCAGATCCGCCAGATCACGCGACGGAATCATCGGGAGCAGGCGTCTGTCGGTGGACAGACCACGCGTGCGAAATATCGCTTGACTCCACTCCGAATTATGTTGCAGTACGGCGGCTGTAGACCACGCGTCGTGAAGGATCGGTTCCCATGTCCGATCGAGACTCAGGTTCAGAACCTCGACCGGTTGACCGACCATGGTGTTCCACAAGGACAATGGCGCTGCACTGATCGCTTGCCTGACGTACTCGGCGCGGTAGTCGGTGTGTGGGTTCGGCCGATCCTCGATCCCGTCCCGCTTCGCGGCTGCATCGATTTCTTCGGGGGCCTCGACCACAAGTCGCACACCGGACTGTGTCCGCTCGATCCGCACCCATTCCTGGACGCGCCGAGCCATACGTTCGCCGAAAGGTGACTGCGGCAGTCGGGCGAGAACCGTCGCTGCTTCGCGCCGGACGTCCTTGCGTCTGTCATCGAGGGCGCGTTCGAGCAAGGGCATGTCCTCGGCACTCAGTCCGGTGACGAGAGCTGCGAGAAACGCCGCTTTGTGTTCACCCCGTTCGGTTTCCCAGGATTGCGTCAGCTCCGCCGACGCCTTCGCCGGCTCACTCCGGCGAGTATTTGTCAGCCATCGGAGGCGTTCTGTCGGCGTTCCGTGCCGCCACCCGTCGACGCCACCGTGGTTGCGAATCAGCATGGACCACTCGGGATTTCGGACGGCTAGCCACTGCCCGCGTTCCCCGACGATGCGCAGGATTCTCTCGCGGTAAACCTCACCGGCGCGCGCATAGGTCAGTAATTCCGCGACCAGATGATCCGGTGCCCGGAAGTTTCGCTCGATCGCCAGCGCAAACCAGTCGTCGAGTAGCGTCGCTTTGGCGGCCAGCATGGACAGCAGATGCGTCGAAGACGATTCGGGGAGAACCAAACGCGGATCATCCTCTGCGGGCGCTGGCACATCAGCAGTGACGGAACCCGCTCCCCCGGCGCGGTAGGCCCTGGCCAGTGCCGCCGCCTCGAGCAGCACTACTGCCGGATCACCGCCGAGTTGCGCAGCAGCCGAACGGACATCGGCAGGAAGGTCGTCGAAACTCGGTGCTGTACGCGATGTTCCGAGCAAAGCGGTCGACATGAGAGTGCTCACAGCGCCATCACCTGACCGTTCACGAATACCGAGAATGCCTCGAAACACCGTGCATTCCACGTTCCACAGACGCTTACCGGATACCCGCCCGAAATTCCGAGGAGTGTCCACATCATGCGTGCATCACCCGCCGCTGGAAGTGCTTCGCCGAAGCGGTCGACTAGAAACCATGATCCGTCGACATAGGACGGTGTGACATCGGTGACCACGACCGGCCACGACCGTAGCCACGGATCAGCGCTGACAGCGTCGGTGTAGCCCTGCAGTGCCGCGACAATATTTCCGGGCGGCAGGGTCGTGAACGGCTCCGCATCACCATGTGTTGTGCCGAGTCGTGCCCGCAGCGCCGCCGCACCAGGATAGAAGTGCAGGTTTGCGTCGACTACATGCCCGGCAGGCGGCACGACACCCGAGAAATTGGGCGAACCGTGGGAGAAGTCGAGCAGAAGGGCCCAGCGCCCCGTAGTTCGCCCCAGGAGCCAGGTGGTGCGGGTGAAGAGCCGTTTCTCCTCGGTGATGCGTGAACCCATCACCATCCAAGGTTCGCGAACGGCGGGCAACTCCATCACCCCCTCGGTGGACACTGGATATCCGACGTGTGCCCGAACGGAATCGCGAAGCGGACCGGAAAGTTGATCCATCTTCTGGTGCGCAACTACGAGGAGATGCAGGCGCACAAGTTCACTCAAAACCAGGTCCGGCCAGTTCTCGGCCCCGGCCACTGCCCCGGCCAGTGACCGCAGCGCGCCGGCAACCCCGGGGGCCTGCGCGTCGATCATGCGTGCGGCCACTCCGTCCAGCGCTTCCCAGGAAGTATCCATCGATGCCAGGCCCCCACGGATCTGGTCGGTTATCCACAGGTCCAACTCTGCCAATCCGCTTGTCACTCGCTCGGCACGTTTCTGCGCGGTGGTTGGATCGGCAACCGCCTTGGCTGCGGGCACCGGTTGCGCAGCGGCCTTCTCCTCGCGCCTTGCCAACCACTCCGCAGCGAAGTCGGGCGGCTCCGAGGCCACCGGAACGCGTCCGGTCGACCATTCGAGAAGTAGGCCGAGTGCGTGCTTGCACGGAAACTTGCGACTGGGACACGAGCACTTGTATGCCGGACCACTCAGGTCGACTATCGCCTGGTACGGCTTCGATCCGCTGCCCTGGCACAGTCCCCAGAGCGCATTCTCGGCCTGCCCTGTCTGCGACCACGCCCCTGCCAGTTTCTGCGCAGCCGCCAACGAGGGGGCATCGGGAGCCGCCGACGCCACCTGGCCGGCAGTCCACGGCGAAGTCACTCAGACACCGTAGGTCACGCTGCCGACACCACCGCGTCGAGACCGCTCACCAGCCACAACTACACATATCGAAAAAAGTCTGGGACACCGTGTCGAGAATCCGTGACTTGCTCCGTCCCTGTAGTGAAGTGCCACCAGAATGGGTAGCACCAACCCCGAGGAGAAACACGATGGCCAAGTACTTGCTTCTCAAGCACTACCGCGGCGCCCCGGCTTCGGTCAACGACGTTCCGATGGATCAGTGGACGCCGGAGGAGATCACGTCACACATGCAGTACATGCAGGACTTCGCGGATCGACTCGAGGAGACGGGCGAGTTCGTCGACGGTCAGGCGCTTGCCCCAGAGGGCACGTTTGTCCGGTACGACGGTGAGGGTCGTCCGCCCGTCACCGACGGTCCGTTCGCGGAGACCAAGGACCTCATCGCCGGCTGGATGGTGATCGACGTCGACAGCTACGACCGCGCTGTCGAATTAGCCGGTGAGTTGTCGGCAGCACCCGGAGCAGGCGGAAAGCCGATCCACGAGTGGCTCGAATTGCGGCCCTTCCTGACCGCTCCCCCCACGATCACGGACTGATTTTCATCGGATGAACGACGTCTTGATTCGGAGCCTCACTCCGAGCGTGCTCGGAATCCTCGTCCGCCGCGGAGCACATTTCGCAGCGGCCGAGGATGCCGTGCAGGATGCGCTGCTCGAGGCAGTCCGGGTCTGGCCGGACAACCCGCCGCGCGACCCGAAGGGCTGGTTGGTCACGGTGGCCTGGCGGCGATTCCTCGACGCGACCCGAGCGGATGCCGCCCGCACCAAGCGCGAGCAGCAACTCGAGGAGGAACCGGCGCGTGATTCCGCACCCGCGGTGGACGACACCCTCCAGCTCTACTTTCTCTGTGCCCACCCGTCGCTGACGTCGTCGTCCGCGGTCGCGCTCACACTACGAGCTGTCGGTGGGCTGACGACCCGCCAGATCGCCGAGGCTTACCTGGTCCCCGAGTCGACCATGGCGCAGCGCATCAGCCGGGCCAAGCGCACCGTCTCGCGCGTGCGGTTCGATCAGCCAGGCGATGTCTCCACTGTGTTGCGCGTCCTCTACCTGGTCTTCAACGAGGGGTACTCGGGCGATGTCGACCTCGCTGCCGAAGCTATCCGGCTCACCCGGCAGCTTGCGTCCGCAATCGACCACCCCGAAGTGGCCGGGTTGCTCGCCCTCATGTTGCTCCACCACGCTCGGCGGGCCGCCCGAATCTCGCCCCACGGCAATCTTGTGCCGCTTGCAGAGCAAGATCGCAGCCTGTGGGACACCGAGACGATCAGCGAGGGGATCACGATCTTGTACTCGGCGCTCGCGCGTGACCGACTCGGTGAGTATCAGGCTCAGGCCGCCATCGCGGCATTACACGCTGACGCGATCACCGCCGAGGAGACCGACTGGGTTCAGATCGTCGAGTGGTACGACGAACTCGAGCGACTCACCGACAGCCCGGTTGTTCGACTCAACCGAGCAGTTGCCGTGGGCGAGGCCGACGGAGCGCGCGCCGGTCTGGCGGCACTCGCAACGTTGGACAACTCACTGCCCCGTCACACCGCAGTGGCGGCGTATCTCCACGAGCGCGACGGCGATCTCACAACGGCGGCAGCGCTTTACAGCGAGGCAGCTTACAAGGCAACCAACCTCGCCGAACGCGACCACCTCACTCGCCAGGCGTCCCGGCTCAACTCCCGCCGGAGTGCAGACTGACGTCTTCGCTCTCCGACAGATCTGCCTGCGCGAGCGGCCGGCGGGAAAGGCGCTGAGCGATAATCGCGCAAACGATGAGCTGAATCTGATGGAAGATCATGAGTGGCAACATGATCAGCCCCACCTGACCGCCACCGAACAACACGACAGCCATCGGAACCCCCGATGCGAGGCTCTTCTTGGATCCACAGAACAGGACGACGACGCGATCCTCGACAGAGAATCCGAGCACCCTGCCAATCACCAGCGTGACACCCAGAACCACGGCAAGCAGCGCGACACACACCCCGACGAGTACAGCAATTTGACCGGGCTGCACTGTGCTCCAGATATTTTCGTTCATACCCTCACTGAAGGCTGCATAGACCACCAAGACGATCGAACCTCGATCTACCAGCTTCGTAGGCTTGGCGTTGCGCGTCAACCACTCGCCGATCCAGGGGCGCAACAACTGTCCGGCAAAGAACGGCACCAGCAACTGGAACACGATCACGATGATCGAACTCGCGTCGACATGAACATCTCCGGTGGTGTTCATCAGCAGGATCACCAGCAACGGCGTCACGAAGACACCCACCAGGTTGGAGAACGACGCACTGACAACAGCGCCTGCGACGTTGCCGCGGGCTATCGACGTGAACGCAATGGACGACTGGACCGTCGAGGGCACCAGGCACAAGAAGAGGATTCCCGTGTACAACTCGTCGGAGAGAACTGACGGAACGAGTATGCGCAGCGCCAGCCCGAGCAACGGAAAGACGACAAACGTCAAGGCCAGGATCACCGAATGCAGTCGCCAGTGCTTCACGCCCTGCCATGCCTCGGACGGAGACAACCGTGCTCCGTAAATGAGGAACAGCAGGCCGATCGCCACCTTGGTGGCCCACCCCAGCACATCGGCGGCCGTGCCAGCGGCCGGAAATACGCTGGCCACACCTACTGCGGCGATGATCGCAAGAATGAAGCCGTCGATGTAGAACCTGCTCAGAAACTTCACGCTGAACACGCTACGACGCACGGCATTATCGCAATAGCAGATGAAGGCTATATTAGTTATCGCGATCTGCGATAGGAGTTCATGGTGCTCGACCCGGTACTGCTCCGAACCTTCCTCGCGGTCGAACACACCGGAGGGTTCACCGCCGCAGCAAAGCAGCTCGGACTGCGTCAACCGACAGTCAGCGGGCACATCACAAAGCTCGAGAAGGAGATCGGGCGCGAGTTGTTCGCCCGTGACACACACCGGGTGGTTCTGACGTCCGACGGCGCCGCGATGCTGGGATTCGCGCGCGAGATCGTCGGGGCACAGGAAAAGGCTATGCACCACTTCGGCGGTACGGAACTGACGGGCCACATCCGCTTTGGAGTATCGGAAGACCTTGTTGCGCAGACGCTTCCCAGCATTCTTCTCGAGTTCCGGCGCAATCATCCCGGCGTGGACCTCGAACTCTCCGTGGGTCTCAGTGAGGAAGTCCATGCACAGTTGAGGGCTGACAAACTTGACCTTGCCTTCGTCAAGCGTCGCCCCGGCGAGCGACACGGCCAACTCGTGTTCGACGATCGACTGGTTTGGGCGGGGCCTGTGGGTGCGAAACCCGAGCTCACCGAACCGATCCCCGTTGTCACCTATCACCCACCGAGCCTCACGCGAGATGCCGCCCTGAAAGCGCTCGATCGCGCGAAGCTCCCCTACCGGATCACCTGCACGACAAAAGGCCAGCTGGGGCTACGTGCCGCAGCCCTGGCCGGCTTGGGATTCATCGTTCACAGCGAAAGTCTCCTACCGTCGGATCTGGTTCCGGTCGAGGGACTTCCGAGTCCTGGGCGCACCCAGTTCACACTGATCACCACGGGACGCCGCAAACAATCGGCCCCCGAACAGGCCCTGACCCGCGCCATCGTCGAAAACACCCACCGGCTACGATTCCCGGGCACGAACTCGTACTCGACGAGACCCGCCTCAATCGGGTAGACACAACACCGATCGACCGAGCAGTTCGCACACCTGCAATGCGAGAGCCAAATCCAGCTTGTCCCGCCCGACGACAACAGGGTCACCGAGCGCTTTGTTGATGCGGTACTTCACGGTATTGCGGTGGAGATTCATCTGCTTGGCTGTATGGAGGTGACTTTCACCGTTCGCAAAGTACACGCTCAGTGTTGTGCGTAGGGATGCCGCAGCCGGCGTATCGGCAGCCAAGGGCCCCAACACTTCCCACACCCAGGATTTGGTCGCATCGAGATTGTCCGACAGCAGAGACACCACAGCGATGCCGCGGTCACCAAAACTCACGAGTGGGCGGCCCGGTGTATCCGGTACTGTTGCAACAGAATAAGCGGCTCGCGCTTGCTCGTGCGAACGTTTGAAGCCGGACATCCCTTTCCCCGGAAGGCCGACGGCGACGCGGGTGCCACCGTCGAGTGGCACGGATGCCGACAACACTTGCAGATCCGGTGCCGGAACGCGACGCCCGAAAGGTAACCACGCCCATACTGTTCGACGGTCGATCGCGGTGACGATCACTGATTTGTCGGCGCCTGCCGCCGCGCCGAGATCACGCACCAGACGATCCAGAGCATTGAAGCCCAACGCGTCGGCGTCCCACGTCGACCAGGCAACCACGGCAATGTGGTTCTGGTCCAGCCGATAACCGGTCTCAGCTTCGAAACTACCCGCATCTGCGCCGGTACCGGACAACAGTGCGTGGATCGCGGCCGAATGCAAGTTGCCCTGCGCGTTGATCCACCGACTTCGCTCCTGTTCGTACGCGTCGAACACGTACAACGTTATCCAGTCGATGTAGCTGTACACCACATCCGAAGTGTGTTTCAGGACAGCCAAAGTCAACCGGGCAGGAATGTCGAGAGCGCTGACCTCGTCATGGCAGATCCTCATCAGATCACCCTGGCCCATGTGATAAGCCCGTACCAACGAGTTGGACGGGACGTCTCGTTGAGCGAGCCGGAGCGCGTATTCCACTGCAGCAGTAGTGGGCTGGAGATGATCGATGGGGATGTCGTTGGCCAGCACGTGGATGATCGTCGTGACATTTCCCTGGACGCTGGCTTCGAGCATCTCGATCAAATTGGCATCGTTATCCAACTGGTCGATTTCGTGAGCCATCATGACGCTCATTTCGCGCGCAATTTCAGCACTGCGCGCTTCGAGCCGTCGCGCTAATTCTGCAACCACGGCAAGAACTTCCGGTTCGGCAGCAGCCGGCACCCGGGCGAGACGCCGCCGCGCGACGGCGTCTCGATCCTTGTGCGAGGGACCAGTCACAAAACCTCCGTGCCCTTGCGTCTGAGATACTTCAATGCAGATTCGGCCGCGTTGTACCCGCACATTCCGTGTGCACCGGCCCCTGGTGGGGTCGACGCCGAGCACAGATACGTGCCCTCGATCCCGGTACTGTACGGATCGAGGGCAATGCGCGGACGCAGAACCACCTGTAGTTCGGAATTGGCTCCTCCGATTATGTCGCCACCGACCTGATTCGGATTGTCGTGCGCCAGATCTGCGGTACTACGACTCGATATCGCCACGATCTGCTCACGGAACCCCGGCGCGAACCTTTCGATCTGGCGAATGATCGCTTCCGTAGCATCCCCGGCATACCCGTGTGGCACATGCGCATAGGCGTACAGCGGATGGATGTTCCCGGCAGAGCGGGTGGGATCAGCCAGGTACTGCTGACCGACGAGCACAAACGGCCGCTCCGGCATGCGCCCCGAATTCGTCGCACGCTCAGCGGCAACGACTTCGTTGAAACCACCTACCAGATGAACTGTTCCGGCCCGAGCGCAATCCGGATTGGTCCACGGCACCTGGCCTTCGATCGCAAAATCGACCTTGAAAGCTCCGGGGGCCTGCTTGAACTTCCGGTAGGCCTTTGCCACTCGGGCCGGGAGACGATCCCCCAGGATTTCGAGAGCACCACCTGGATTGACATCCAGCAGAACAACATCGGCGTCTGGAATCTCGGATGCGGTGCGCACCCGAACGCCGGTGTCGATCTTGCCACCGTGATCGAGGAGCATCGCTGCCATGGCATCGGTGATCGAACGCGAACCGCCCTCGGCGACCGGCCACCCGTGGCGGTGACCAGCAGCGGTAATCATCAACCCCACGGCCGACGTCGCGGGTCGGTGAAGCGGATAGAAGGCGTGCGCAGCCACTCCGCCGAACAATGCCTTGCCCTTCTCCGTCTTCCACAGTTTTGCGATCACGGTGGCTGGAAGCAAGGCACGCGGACCGAAAGCCGCAAGCCTCAGCGGATGACGCGGGACGTTCACGATCGGGCGCATCAGATCGGACGCCAGAGCGTCGAATCCCGTCGACAGGTCTCCGAACATGCGTTGCCATCGCTGCCCGTCCGCACCGAGACCTGCCGCGGTCTGCTGCAGCGAGCGGTACAGAACACCGGCGTCGCCGTTGTCGAGCGGATGTGCACAGTCCACCTCGGCCCACCGCCAGTTCAGCCCGTAGCGCTCGAGGTCGAGCTTCGACAGGTACGGCGAGCCGATCCCCATCGGGTGAAACGCCGAGCAGTGATCGTGGATCAACCCGGGCACGTCGATCGGACCTGAGCGTGTTCCTCCGCCGATCTGGTCGGCAGCCTCGAGTACCTGCACGTCCACACCGCTCCGTGCAAGGTGTACCGCGGCAGCGAGCCCGTTCGGCCCGCTGCCGACAACTACGGCCTTTGTCACTTACCCACCTCTTGCTCGATACTGGTCTTCGTCCGCATCCTCGGCTCGGAGACGACCTGCGGATCTGTCGCCGCGCGGTCGGCTCGTACGTCCAGTGTCCACTGAACGTCGAACGGAATGGGTCCGTTCGGCAACCACGGTTGTTCGGCAACTGCGTCGGCCACCTTGAAGGTGCCCCGTTCGATGACGCCCAAGGCCGCGTCGATCACCTTGTACGCCTGAGTGCCCTTGTGGATGGGCTGGGATTCGATCCACGTCACCAGGAACTCGCCCGGCGCGAAGTTGCAACGACGCTGGATCGCCGCGATCATCTTCTCGTCGTGCAGATGGCCGTCGCCGAAGTTGAAGGCAACGATGGAGTTGCACATGAACTCGGCCTCCCGCAGGGAGTACGTGTTGATGTCCTCACCGAGATGACGGAGCATGAGCGAGAACAATGCACGCCCCTGACTGTGCATGGAACGCCAGCCCAACAGTTGGTGCAGAACGACGTCGGACACGTCTTCGGGGTACATGGTCATCAACTGATTGCGAGTGTCAGGCGACGGACGCTTGATGTTCTGGTCGATCTTGGCTTCGGCGCCCGGGGCAAATGCCCACGTCGCAGATGCCCAGTTTCCGGCGTACTGACGCATCGAGGGCAGGAACGACACCAGATCGGGTCGGAGATTACCAAGAATCGGGAAGAGGGCAAGGGCTGCAACAATTCCCACGGTAATCCACGGCGAAGACATGGCGCCGAGGCCGTAACCGTCCCACGCCGGGAATCCCAGGAACAGGAAGGCCGCGGCGTAAGCGAACAGGAGATTCCATTCCAGCGGAACGGCCAGCGGGAAGGTCGAGGCAATGAACAGGTGGAACCCGACCATGAGGATCACGGCAAGAATGGTCAGAGTCTTGTTGGTGGAGAACAGCAGTATCAACGGGGTGACAATCTCGACCATCGTTCCGGCCACGTGCGCGATGCCGCCACCGAGGTGCGAGGGACGCAGATCCTCGGGGAAGTTGCGATAGTGCGCACGCTTGATCTTCTTCGACGGAATCCACGGTGTGTTACTCAACATCGGCGGAATCACCAGTGAGAAGTGCCGACCGAACTTCGAGATACCGGCGCCGATCCACACCATGACGATCAGCAACTTGAGCGCCAGGATCATGTCGACGAACGGCAAGAACGTGAAGAAGAAGATCGCCGGCAGGTACTGCTCGCTACGCGCGGCGATGAACGGAACTTTGTCACGCAGACCAAGAATCACCATGAGTACCAGGAACGAATACAGGGCGGTCGGACGCACGAGTCCGGCGTTGTCGGCGATCGCCGCGTCGATTCCTGTGGTGTGCACTCCCGGAAGTACGGTGGCAACAAGCAGATTGGCGACAGCTGCGACATAGATGAGAACGTCGAAGACCGTGCGGGTGTCACCGGAGGTGAGCGGAACCTTGCCCGGCCACGGTGGCAGGCGAATCGTTCCGGGCCGAATCCAGTAGAGGACGCCGCCTGTCATCGGCTTGAAGTGGCCGGCCAGCGGACCCCACGAACCTGCCAGACCCAGCATCTCGAGCATCATCGTCCAGAGGATGAGCTTCTGGTAAACGATGGGCTGGTTCCACCATGATCCTGGATCGACCCAGGAGAGACCGGAAGTCAGTGTCGCAACTGCTGTTCCGGCCAACAGGTAGAGAAACAGCAACTTCATGATGTAGACGGTGTGGACCATCTTCGGTGTCCCGAACCCGTAGTCCACCCAGTGTGTGGACATGTCGCGTAAACGCTCGAGGAAAGGCTTGTCCATGAACGTAGCCGGGTCGACGGGAGGGAAGTTTCCTTCTTTGAATCCCATGATGCGCTCCTGATGTGCAATATGTGGGCATGACGGATCAACTCGACGCACGTCATCGAGTTATTCGGTACTGCGGGTATGTGGCTAGCGAGCGGGTTCGACGCTCAATGCTCGCCGCATTCCAGGTTTGTCGATCTTGCCCACCGGGTTTCGGGGTAGCGCATCGACGACGTAGATCGCCACTGGCAGCTTCACTCGGGTGAGCAGTGCCGTGACATGTTCGAGCAGTTCATCTTCTGTGACAGGCGAATCCGGATATGCGACGACATAGGCAACCGGCACCTCTCCGTAGACCTCGTGTGGAGAACCGATCACAGCTGCCTCCAGCACGCCAGGGTGGGTGGCAAGCGAATTTTCTATTTCCTTGGGGTAGATGTTTTCTCCCCCGCGGATGATCATGTCTTTGATGCGGTCGACCAAAGTCAGGTAGCCGTCCTCGTCCAGAACTCCGACGTCGCCCGTGTGCAGCCAGCCGTCGACAACAGTTTTTGCCGTCTCTTCCAGCCGGTTCAGATAGCCACGCATCACGTTGGCGCCCTTGATGATTACCTCGCCGGCGATACCTACCGGAGCAAAAGTCCCGTCGTCGGCGAGGATCGCGATCTCTTGCCCGGGTAGCGCCGGACCGACTGTGCCGAGTTTGCGAATGCCGTCATACGGATTACACGCCGACGCACACGTTCCTTCGGTCAGTCCGTAGCCTTCCACGATGACAAAACCGAAACGCTCTTCGGCGCGTTCGAGGAGTTCCCTACTGATCGGCGCGGCGCCGCAGACACCCAGCCGCAATGACGACGTGTCGGAATTTGCACCTTCGGACTGTGAGGTCAGCATCGCGTAGATGGCGGGGACCGCGGAAAAGTAGGTGGGCCGTAAGCGGGCCACGTCGTCGAAGAACCTTGATACCGAAAACTTTCCGGTGATGCTGACCTGACCGCCGACGATCAGCGGGGCGAGAATGCTCACGCAAATCGCATTGACGTGGAACAACGGCAGCACTAGCAGACAATGGTCTGCCGCCGTGATGCCGATGCTGCGCCCCATCGACGACGCCATGAACTGCAGGTTCGCATGGGTCAGCATGACACCCTTGGGGGTACCCGTAGATCCGCTGGTGTAGATCAAGAGTGCGAGGTCATCTTCCGCCACCGCGACTTCCGGCAGCGGTACTGATGGTGGTTCAACAGCCAGATCATCGACGCACAGCACTGCGCGTCCACCGTTCGGGGAATCAACTCCAGCCGTAACAACCAGTTGCGCACCGGAATCCATGATCTGAAAATCAGCCTCATTGGCCGTGAACATCGGATTGATCGGTGTCGCAGCGGCGCCGACGCGCCAGGCCGCCATGATCGCTGTCACCAACTCGACTCGGTTGGGAAGCATGATCGCAATGACGTCACCGCGCTCGATACCCCGGCTCGAGAGTTGCGCCGCAACAGCTTCTACGCGATCGGCGAACTCCGTATAGGTCAGTTCGCTTCGATCGTCACGAAGGCACGGAGCTGATCCGTACGTCTTTGCCAGATCGGGGGCCAGATATCCGATGTTCACCACGTGAGTCAGCACCTTTCATTGCATGTGACTCAGAACACTATCGACGATCCGGGGCCGAAGAAACGGTCGCGGAGGCTCAACTTATCCAATTTCTTTGTCCCCGGAGCACAACCAGTCAGGCACTCGATTGAGGCAAGATTTCCTGCGCACGCGCGGCAACGGCCTCGGCGATTCGCACCAGAATCGGCGGCGACAACTTCCACTGCTGCCAGAACAGCGGCACGTCGTAGACAGAATCCGGATCGAACCCGACCAGCGCATCCGCCGATTCGAGACTTTGCAGGTCGGGGAGCAGACCCCAGCCGTAACCCAGTCGCACCGCGTCCGAAAAGCCCGCGGATGAGGGCACTTGGTGACGAGGGGGATCAACGGGATACCCGACCTTCCTGTCCAAGTACCTGTCCTGCAGCAGATCCTTGCGGTTGAACACCACCATCGGCGCCCGTGAAAGTGCCTCTGCCGTAACACCGCCCGCAAACCATCTGTCACAGAATTGGGCGCTGGCCATCGGTCGGTAGCGCAAGATTCCGAGCCGACTCGACGTGCAACCCTGAACTGGCGTCGCCGCCGATGTTATCGCTGCCATCACCGACCCGTCGCGTAGGAGATCGGTTGTGTGGTCCTGATCGTCGATGTGGAAATCGAAACTCGCTTCGGCTGTGAAAACCGCCAGCACTTGAAGCACCCAGGTGGACAACGAGTCCGCGTTGACCGCGACCGGGATACGAGCCAGAGAACCCGGAGTGTCGTCAAGACCCAACTCGCGCACGGCATCCCGCGTGAGTGCATCTATCTGACGAGCCAAGCGCAATACTTCGCGCCCCGAGTCGGTGACCTGAACCGGTTTGGTGCGTTGCACCAGGATTCGGCCCACCTCACGTTCGAGTGCTTTGATTCGCTGACTGACCGCCGATGGCGTGATGTGCAGTTTTCGGGCGGCAGCGTCGAATGTTCCCTCATCGACCGCGGCGTGGAGCGCCTTCAACTGCTCAAAGTCCAGCATAATCTGAAGCTACCCTTATGTAGCCTAAGAATCATTAGTTGGACTGCTGATTGTTCAGCGACCAGGCTGGTTACATGCTCAGCAACAGTGACCCGACGTCCGCCGTCGTCGGTTTTGGTGTCGGACTCTCGTTGATCGTCGCGATCGGCGCACAGAATGCCTTTGTTCTTCGCCAAGGCCTGACGCGCTCCCACGTACTCCCGATTGTGGCAGTCTGCGCCGTATCGGACGCAATTCTGATACTCGCAGGCATCAGCGGAATTGGAGCCTTACTCGAGCATGCACCGTCACTGATCACGTTCGTTCGCATTGCCGGTGCGGTTTTCCTACTCAGCTACGCAGTGTTCGCTACCAAACGGGCCCTCCGACCCCAGACGATGGCACCGGATCAGCATCGCAACGGGTCGAGGCTTACCGCCGTCACCATGGCATTGGCGCTTACGTGGCTGAACCCGCACGTCTATCTCGACACCGTCGTGCTCATGGGTTCAATTGCCAACGGACGCGGCGAGATCGGACGCTGGTGGTTTGCCGCCGGCGCCATCACAGCCAGCGCGATCTGGTTTGCCGCTCTCGGCTACGGCGCCCAGCTGTTGACGCCACTTTTTGCCAAACCCAGCGCCTGGCGAGTTCTCGACGCCGTCATCGCCGTGATGATGACGGTTCTCGGGGCCAGCTTGCTGCTCGAACTTTGAACCCCGGTTACTCCCCCTCGGTCGGCGACGACTTCCGAGTTATCCCGTTCACTGGACATCGACAACCGCACCCGGGTCAGGCCGTGCTTAAGATCACGTTACGTCGACGTCGAGGACATCGCTGACGCCATGGTTCTCCGCTTCGAGTTCGAAATCGACACCACCCGCACCGTGCAGAGCAGGGAAGCAGAAAGGCTGAATGATGATGAACTGGAACGAAGAATACGACGTGCTGGTGGTCGGTTCCGGCGGCGGCGGCGTCACCGGCGCCTACACGGCGGCCCGCGAGGGACTGACCGTGAACCTTGTCGAGGCGACCGACAAGTTCGGCGGCACCACCGCATATTCCGGCGGCGGCGGGGTCTGGTTTCCGTGCAACCCGGCACTGCAACGCGCGGGCACCGACGACACTATCGAGGACGCGCTCGAGTATTACCACGCCGTAGTCGGAGACCGCACGCCTCGTCAGCTACAGGACACTTACGTGCGCGGCGGCGGACCCCTGATCGAGTACCTCGAGCAGGACGAAAACTTGAAGTTCGAAATGCTGCCGTGGCCAGACTATTTCGGCAAGGCACCCAAGGCTCGACTCGATGGCCAGCGGCACACCATGCCCACCCCGTTCCCCGTCTCCCGAGCACCCGAACTGCGGGAGGTCGTGCGCGGCCCCCTCGACTCGGAGCGTCTGGGAACACCACAACCCGACGACTTCTTCATTGGCGGACGAGCACTGATAGCCCGCTTCCTCAAGGCCATCGAGAAATACCCGAATGCGAAGGTGTCCTTGAACAGTCCGCTCGTCGAGCTTGTGGTTGAGGAAGGTGCCGTTGTCGGCGGTATCGTCGAACGCGATGGCAAACGCGTAGCCATCCGAGCCCGAAGGGGCGTGCTTCTGGCAGCCGGTGGTTTCGAGGCCAATGACGAACTGCGACAGAAGTACGGGGTTCCCGGTCACGCCCGCGACACCATGGGGCCCGGGGCCAACCTCGGCAAAGCACACCAGGCCGCCATCGCAGTCGGCGCTGACATCGATCTGATGGATCAGGCCTGGTGGTCACCAGGACTGACCCATCCCGACGGACGTTCTGCGTTCGCGCTGTGGTTCACCGGCGGCATCTTCGTCAATCAGGACGGTGCTCGGTTCGTCAACGAGTCGGCTCCGTACGACCGACTCGGGCGCGATGTGATCGCTCAGATGGAACAGGGCACCGTCACCCTGCCGTATTGGATGATCTACGACGACAAGGAGGGCTCCCGCCCGCCGGTGCAGGCACCGAACGTGTCGATGACCGAGACTGACAAATACGTCGACGCCGGCCTGTGGCACACCGCCGACACCCTTGAAGCCCTTGCCGAAAAAATCGGAGTGCCATCCGAATCGCTGGTGGTGACAGTCGCTCGATTCAACAACATGGTCGAAAGCGGAGTCGACGAAGACTTCGGCCGTGGTGACGAAGCCTACGATCGTGCGTTCTCGGGCGGCGAATCACCACTCGTGGCGATCGAGCACGGCCCGTTCCACGCGGCTGCCTTCGGAATCTCCGACCTCGGCACCAAGGGCGGGCTGCGCACCGACACAGCAGCGCGAGTTCTCGACACCTCGGACAACCCGATTCCCGGCCTTTACGCGGCGGGAAACACCATGGCTGCGCCGAGCGGAACGGTCTACCCCGGCGGCGGTAATCCCATCGGCACCAGCATGCTCTTCAGCCACCTCGCCGTGCAGAACATTATCTCCGAGCGCACGTAGCGCACGTTCCGGACAGGCGGCTTCGCCGGAGCCGTCGGGAAGCCGAGGTGCGGTTGATCCGACAGCGACACAACCAGCGCGAATGCGCTACCGTCACACGACGCACGTTCCACGCAATTCACGTTTCGAGAGTTGTGACCGTCAGGTAGGGACTGAGCACGATGACCGCGGACGATATCGGCACCGAACCGCGCGAGGCTGGCCGCGGGTTGATATTGCTGTGCGTGCTCGCAATCGTCGCCGGAGTCTGTGTCGGCTTCGTCGGTGGCGCGTTCCGTTGGTGCCTGCGCAAGGCGGACAGTCTCCGCGAGACGATCTTGGAATGGTCACACGGGATTCCCTATGTCGGCTGGCTTGTCCCCGTTGCACTGGTTGCGTCCTGCACAGCGCTTGCCGTCGTGATCGTGCAACGCGTGCCGCTAGCAGCGGGAAGCGGCATCCAGCATGTGGAAGCCGTCTTCCGCGGCGAGGCACAACCTCCACCTCTTGTCCTCGTGCCCGCAAGATTTATCGGCGGTCTGCTGGCGATCGGCTCGGGACTCGTTCTCGGCCGCGAAGGTCCCACCGTGCATATGGGTGCGGCGATCGGAGCAGAAGCAGGACGACGAGCACGGCTTTCGGAACCCGATGTGCGGCTGCTTCAAACATCCACGGCTGGAGCTGGACTCGCCGTCGCTTTCAACGCTCCCATCGGTGGCGCGTTGTTCGTCTGCGAGGAGGTCACCAAGTCGTTCCGGCTCCGAACAGTGCTTCCCACGCTGTTCGGCGTAGCGGTGGCGGTGGCCTGCTCACGGCTGGTGATAGGTAATCGGCCTGACTTCGCGGTCGGCATCGTCCCCAGTCCGCAGATTGCACTTCTACCACTGTTTGTCGTCTTCGGACTGTTGACCGGGCTACTGGGAATCCTCTACAACCGCCTGATTCTGGGCATGCTCGAACTTGTTGCACGCCAACGTCGTATTCCGCCGACCGTCATCGGGGCGATAATCGGTGCCGTCATCGGAGTCATCCTGTTTCTCGATCCACTGGTCGGTGGCGGCGGCGATACCGTTTCGCAGATGCTTGTCGGCGGACGCACGTTCGTCCTGCCGATTCTGCTGCTGTACCTCGTTGTTCGTTTCTTCACCGGCCCGCTGTCCTACGCCGCCGGAACTCCTGGGGGGCTTTTTGCTCCGCTACTCGCACTCGGCGCCTTGTGGGGTTCGTTGTTTGCCGGATTGGCAAGCTTCGTCCCCGGCGTGGACGCCGGAGTCACCGTCGCGATGGCGATGGTCGGTATGGCCGCGTTCTTCGGCGCCGTGGTGCGGGCGCCTTTCACCGGCATCGTGATCGTCGTGGAGATGACAGCCGTGACTTCTGTCCTCGTTCCGATGCTCGCCGCCACCGCTGCCGCAGTCCTTGTCGCGACATTGGCCGGGTCGGCACCTATTTACGACAGTTTGCGCGAACGGATGCTGCACAGCCAAAACCAACGCCCACCTCGCACGTAGCGAAGTGGGCGTTGGAGGATCCTGCTTTGCCGTGAAAGTCAGGCGGAGTGCGCCAACTCGGGTTTCTTTTCGAGCACCGGCGGAGCAGCTTCGATCTTCACCGGCTCTTGCGTGTAGTGGAAGTGCGGGCGACGGTGGCCGATGAAGGATCCGAACCAGGACATGACTGCGACGTAACGGTTTCGGAAGCCCACCATGTACATGACGTGCACGGCCAACCACATGAACCACGCGATGGTGCCCTTGAATTCGATCTTCTTGCCCACCCGGACCACAGCGCTGAATCGGCTGATGATCGACATGCTGCCCTTGTCCATGTACTTGAAAGGCGTTCCGGCCTTACGCTTTCCATTGACAATCTTGGCGGCGTGACGGCCACCCTGCATCGCGACGGGCGACTGACCGGGCAAACCGTTGAGCGAGGTCATGTCACCGACGGCATACACGTTGGCAAAGCCGCCCACGGTGAGGTCGGGATTGATGAGGAGCCGACCAGCGCGGTCGCTCTCACAACCGGTTGCAGCTCCGAGAACTGCGGCAAAGTCGTTGGCACGCACGCCGGCCGACCAGATGACCGTCTCGGCGTCGATGCGCTTTTCTTCCTTAGTCTGGATCGACGACACTGTGACGCCGTGCTCGTCGATGGCGGTGACCATGGTGTTCAGAACTACCTCGACACCGGACTTCTCGAGCGATTTCTGCGTGTATTCGCTGAGCTTGCCACCGAAGGCGGGCAGTGCAACGCCGGCACCTTCGACCATGGTGACGGTGACTTCTTCGGCACTGATGTTGTTGATAGCCATCGCGAAATAGCGGCGCGCCAATTCCTTGATCTGACCGGCCAACTCGACTCCCGTGGCACCGGCGCCGACGACGACAAAGCTCAGCAGGTTCTTGCGCGTCAATGCGTCGGTGGTGGTGTGAGCCTCTTCGAAGCAGCGCAGGATCTGCTTTCGCAGCAATTCTGCGTCCTCGACGGTCTTGAGCTTGTACGTGACCTCGGCAAATTCGTCGCGTCCGAAGTACGCCTGCGTTGCTCCGGTTGCCGCGATCAGTGAGCGATATCCGAGCGTGTGCCGTTGGCCCGACGCCTCGTAGACGATTGTGCTGTCTTCGGCATTGACCTCGACGACGCGTCCGAGGCGGACGTCCGCGTCGGGGAACTTCTGCAGGATGTTGCGAATAGGCGGAGCGATTTCGCCCGCCGAGAGCACGCCGGTCGCAACCTGGTAGAGAAGCGGCTGAAACAGGTGCTCAGTGGTCTCGGAGATGAGGACAAACGGGGTCTTGGACTTCGTGAGCGTCTTCGCGGCAGCAAGTGCCCCGAACCCGGATCCGACGATGACGACCTGAGTCTTCTCGTGTCCCGTTGCATCCACATCTGCGCGACCCGCAGCAGTTCTGTCCACCACAAACTCCTAAACCAAATTGAAAGTATGACTATTACCGTATGGAACGGTCATAGGCTCAGTCCAGCTAGCTGCAGCATTCGCAAGACTGTTATCTGTTTTGCTCATAAGTAGGATGTCGGTATGGACTTTCGTCAACTCAAGTATTTTCTCGTCGTCAGCGAGGAACTGAGCTTCAGCCGCGCTGCCGAACGGTGCTTCATCTCCCAATCCGCCATCAGCCATCAGGTGGCCCGACTGGAGAAGGAACTCGGCGCGACGCTCTTCGAACGGTCCACCCGGGCGGTGCACCTCTCGCCGGCAGGCTCCCGATTGGTGCCGATCGCCCAGCAGGTTCTGAGTCTCGAAACCATGGCCTACTCCGTGGCACGCGATCCCAGCGCACGCATCCGAATCACCGGAAACATGAGTTTTGCCGGTCAGACCCTGGATGCAATTGCCCATGTGCGCGAACGACATCCAGACCTCGACGTGGAGTTCGTGATCAAGAGTTTTGCGCACCGAATGGATGCGGTGGCGTCAGGCGACGCAGACATCGCACTTATTCGCGGCAGCGTCGACCGTCCCGGGCTGGAACCGATCGACCTCGGCGTCGAGGATCTGCTGATCGTCATGTCGAGTCGCCACCCGTCGGCCGGCCAGCAGAGCGTCGACCTGAACGACCTCGCCGCCTACCCCTTGCTGCTGCCACCTCGCCAAAGCCAGGTCTTGATTCACCAGGTCGTCGAAGACGCATTCCGGGAAATCGGCCGTCGAGTGCAGTTGGGCCCGGCAATTCCGAGCGATCACACCGCCACCCTCGACGTCATCACGAACCCCAAGGCCTGGACCTTGCTGTACTCGATCACCGCCGGCGAATCACCCAGGGCCGGAATCAGTTTCATGCGAGAAGCGCACGGCCGCTTGCGAATCCCCGTCTCCGGCGTTACCCGCAGCGGCGCCACCCACGTGCCGGAGTTCAACGATCTGATTCAGGCACTCAAAGATTCCATGAACCCATCTTTCACTGAGTGAAAGTTGGGTGGTCATCAACTCCTTGGCAAAGCAGCGTGGTGGGTAACCATGTGATGCGGCCGAGCGGCGCATCCCTTTTTTCAAGGAGCGACCATGACGAGTTTGATGACCGAACCGGTCTGGGAATCGAAGATTTTTGCCGGAGAATGGATCGTCGGCAGGGCCGCGGATCGCATAGTTGTCGAACCCGCAACAGGCAAGCAACTCAGTACGGTCGGCATGGCTACGCCCGACGATGTCGCTGCTGCAGCAGCGAAGGCTACCGTCGCCCAAAAGGACTGGGCAGCACGGCCGTACACCGAGCGGGCAGCTGTGCTGCGCCGCGCGGGTCAACTGTTCGAGCAGTACGCCGACGAAATCGGCGAGTGGGTAATCCGTGAAGGCGGCAGCATTCCAGCCAAGGCCGGGCTGGAAACCCACACTGCCGCGGAGGAGTGCTACAACGCCGCTGCCCTGGCAGCTCACCCGGTCGGCGAGGTTCTGCGTTCGGAGCAGCCTCGACTCAGTTTCTCGCGGCGCGTCCCCGTCGGGACTGTCGGCGTCATCGCCCCCTTCAACTTTCCGATCATCCTGGCCATCCGCGCGGTTGCTCCTGCCCTCGCACTGGGCAATGCCGTGATCCTCAAGCCGGATCCGCGCACCGCGATCTGTGGCGGCGTGGTCCTCGCCCGGGTCTTCGAAGAAGCCGGCTTGCCGGCCGGAGTATTCAGCATGCTGCCCGGCGGCGCCGACGCCGGTGAAGCCATCGTGGTTCATCCGAGCGTTCGCGTCATCGCCTTCACCGGGTCGACCCGCGCCGGCCGAGCAGTCGGCGAACTGGCCGGTCGTCATCTCAAGCGCGCCCATCTCGAGCTCGGCGGCAACAACGCCCTGATCGTCATGGACGATGTCGACCTCGAAAAGGCAGTGTCGGTAGGCGCTTTCGGCTCATTCATGCACCAGGGACAGATCTGCATGACGACCGGCCGTCAACTTGTTCACGAGAGCATCGTCAGCGATTACACCGCGCTCCTCGCCGAGCACGCCGAGAAACTTCCCGTCGGCGACCCGTTCACCGGCCAGGTAGCGCTCGGCCCCATCATCGACGCAAAACAACGCGACCACATCCACTCGCTCGTCACCGGAAGCATCGCCGCCGGAGCGAAACTGGCAGCCGGCGGCACTTACGAAGACCTCTTCTACCGGCCGACGGTCCTGGCTGATACTCCACTCACAGCACCGGCTTTTGCCGACGAGGTGTTCGGTCCCGTCGCGCCCGTGACGTCCTTCTCCAGCGTCGACCAGGCGGTCGCGATCGCCAACAACTCCGAATACGGCCTGTCCCTGGGCATTCTGACCGCCGACGCCATGCGCGGGCTCGAAATCGCCCAGCAGATCCCGACCGGCCTCGTACACATCAACGATCAGACCGTCGGCGACGAAGCCGTCATCCCCTTCGGCGGCATGGCATCCTCCGGCAACGGGGGTCGCGTCGGCGGCATCGGGGCCAATCTCGACGCCTTCACCGAAACCCAATGGGTGACCGCGCAGAGCACCCTGCCCGTCTACCCCTTCTGATCCGAATCACCCAGGAGCACAACATGACCCATGCAGCACGCGCAGCGGTCGTCGACAAGATCGGCGAACCGTTCACCATCGGTGACGTCACACTGGACACCCCACGCGCAGACGAGGTCCTGGTCCGCATCGTGGCCGCCGGTGTGTGCGGCACCGACCTCGGCGTTCAAGCCGGCCACATCCCATTCCCGCTGCCCGGTGTTCTGGGCCACGAAGGAGCGGGCATCGTCGTAGAAGTGGGCAGCGCCGTCACGACGGTCAAGCGCGGCGACAAGGTTCTGCTGTCCTTCACCAGTTGTGGATCCTGCCGAAACTGCCGCACAGCGCACCCGGCGTATTGCCAGGAATTTCTGCCGCGCAACCTGATCGGCGGTAGTCGAGCCGACGGTACTGCCACGATCTCGCGAGGCGGCGAGGACGTGAGCGGCCATTTCTTCGCTCAATCCTCGTTCTCCACCTACGCCCTAGCTGACGAACGGGGCGTCACAAAGGTCTCCGACACCGCAGATCTCGGCCTACTCGCTCCGCTCGGATGCGGCATCCAGACCGGTGCAGGAACGGTACTCAACATCCTGAAGCCCGAACCCGGCTCGACCATCGCAATCTTCGGTGTCGGCGCTGTGGGTATGGCCGCGGTCATGGCTGCGAAGCTGACCGGTGCCGAACGCATCATCGTGATCGACATCGTGCCGTCCCGCCTCGACCTGGCGCGCGAACTCGGTGCAACCGACGTCATCAATTCGAAGAATGTCGACGCTGCAGCCGAGTTGGACCGGATCGGCGGCGGCCTTGGTATCGACTACGCCATCGACGCCACCGGAAACGTCCAGGTACTCGCGACGGCGATCGAATGCCTCGCTCCGCTGGGTACCGTCGCTGCCATTGGCGCCCCCGCATCCGGAACCACCGTGGCGGTGGACGTGAATTACCTGCTCAACGGCCGGAAGTTCATCGGCGTCACCGAGGGCGACGCCGTGCCGCAGGTGTTCCTGCCGTCGTTGGTGGCATTGATCGAGCAGGGCCGATTCCCGCTGGAGAAACTGGTCAAGCACTACCGGTTCGATCAGATCAACGAGGCAGCCGAGGGCATCAAGGACGGCAGCGTACTCAAGCCAGTGCTGCTGTTCGACTGATTCCCGGCTGGGCTTCGCGCGAGACGGGTAGGAGTGCACACAAGCACTCTCACGGACCCACATTCCGTCGGTATAAGGCGACTTGTGTGCAGAATTACCCGGGCACATCGGGACATGAGAAGAGGAGTCACACGAATTCCGTGTGACTCCTCTTCTCGGTTTTCAATTGTCAGCTCTTACTGCGAGCATCCACTTTGTCGTCGTCGTCATCGCGCTCGATCGCTGCGGGCTCGGTGCCTGGCTTCTCGAGGTCGATCGGCGTATCACCGGTGTCGACTTCTTCCGCATCAGGCTTTTCCGGCAACGGCTTCTTGAGGCTCAAGATGATCGAGCCCGCCAGCACCGCGATGATCACAGCGAGGCTGACCAGCGACGGGATCTCGGGGATAGACGTGCTGATCACCTTGTGACCGGCCTGCATGATCAGCTTCACGCCGATGAAGGCGAGGATGATCGACAGCCCCTTGGACAGGTAGTGGAACTTCTCGAGCAGGCCCGAGAGGAGGAAGTACAGGGCGCGTAGACCCAGGATCGCAAACGCGTTGCTGGAGTACACGATGAACGGGTCGTCACTCACTGCCAGAACTGCCGGGACACTGTCGACGGCAAACACGAGGTCGGCCGCTTCGATAGCTACGACAACCGCGAACAGCGGTGTCGCGATGCGCTTGCCGGCTTCCTTGACGAAGAACTTGGTACCGGCGTACTCGTCCTGAACCGGCATGATCTTGCGCAGCATGCGAACTGCGAACGACGTACCGGGATCGAAGCTTTCGTCCTCGTCCTTGAGAAGCTTGTACGCGCTGTAAAGCAGGATCGCGGCGAACACGAACAGGACTGCCGTGAACTTACTGACGATCGCGACACCGGCGGCGAGGAAGATACCGCGGAAGATCAGGGCGCCGATGACACCGAAGAACAGGACGCGGTGCTGGTACTCACGCGGCACCTTGAAGTAACCGAAGATCAGCGCGAACACGAACAGGTTGTCGACGGAGAGGCTCTTCTCCAGCAGCCAGGCCGTGGTGAACTCGACACCTGAGTTCACCCCCAACGTCAGGGTGACAATCACCGCGAACACCAGCGACAAACCGACCCAGAGTGCACTCCACCTGGCGGCTTCCTTGAATCCGATGACATGCGCGCTGCGGTGGGCAAACAGGTCGATCAGCAGCATGATGACGATGACAGCGCCAAGCGCGGCCCACGCCCATACGGGAACCGTCATCGCCGATCACCGACCCCGTTGCCACGGTTGACTTCAGTCACGGGATTCTCCTTTACCTGGAAGACGATTACTTCGATCACGACGGTCGTTTCACCGTCTTCACCAGTTTTCCTTGCCGACTTCAAACCATCACGGTCTATTTATCGACGACTTTTTCCGTTTAGATTGCCGGATTACGGCAAACTCAACCTGTTTGCGCACTTCGGCAGTCCGGCCGAGTGTTCTAGCCTGACAATCATGAGCACCTCGTTGTACTACTCCGCCGTTCGCCCAGAACCGTTGTCGGCCGACGAGAGGACGGAAATCGACCGTCTGATCGCCGTGCACAACGACGAGTTCCCCTTCGACGCCGAAGTCCTGGACTTGTACGACTCGGACATCCCGAACACGGTCCTGAACGGGTCCACCAAGATCTCGAACGACGAAACGGAGATCATCCCGTCACTCGTGTACTGGTTCAACGCACTGACCGAACTCAGACACGCCTTGCCGGACGCGCAGTGGGATGTCTCGCTCGACGACACACCCGTCGACTGGGACGACGAAGCGGGCTATTCGCTGCCCGGACTACCCGACATCAGCTGAGCGGTGTTCGCGGCCAATCGAGAAGCTTGGCCCCGAGCACCGCGGCATGAAGCGCAAAAGCGTCGCCGGGATCATTGACGTTCTGACCGGTGAGCTCACGGATACGATCCAGG
Source organism: Rhodococcus sp. NPDC056743 (assembly GCF_042790355.1). Taxonomy (NCBI): domain Bacteria; kingdom Bacillati; phylum Actinomycetota; class Actinomycetes; order Mycobacteriales; family Nocardiaceae; genus Rhodococcus; species Rhodococcus sp. NPDC056743. The sequence continues at coordinate 465,651 of NZ_JBHTZI010000002.1, forward strand.
CGGTACGTCACCGCCCGCACCGACAGGTGCAGATCCCTGGCGGTCTTTGCCGTGTTCCCGCCCGCCGCGAAGTAGGCGAGCAGAGTATCCACCATCGGCTCCGCTCCCCCACGTGCCTCGAGCAGTGGTGTGAGGAGGGTCTGGATCAGATCTGTGACGGCCGGCCTGTCGTTGACCAGAACGCGATAGACCAGCAGATCCCGCGCGTCGATCACCGGCGAGTCCAACGACAATCGCTGTGCGAGATCGAGTGCGTCGAGCGCCTCGCGGTACGACGCCACCACACCGGCGGCCGTGGTGCGCGGCCGTCCGACTGCAATCTGCCAGGCCACGTCCATCGCGCGTCGTTGCAACTGAACGCGTCCGGCGCCATCGGTCCCGGATTCGAGAGCCAACCGAATTCCACGGAGCACGTGGTCGATGGCATCTCGATCCGGCGCCGCAAACACGATCACGAGTTTGCCGCTCTTGCTGGCGACCAGCGCGTCCGCGTCACCTTTGCTGCCGAGCACTGCACGCTCGACAGCCCTGACCAGAGGATTGTCGTCGGTGAACTCACGCGCAGCGGTCACGACGGCCACCGAATGCGGTCCGGACAAGTGCAACCCGAAACTCGAAGCGCGAGCAAGCAATCCGACAACATCGGCGCCGCCGGTCAGCAAATCGTCCACGAACTCGCGGCGAGCGGATACCTGTGAACGCACGAGCGAGCGCTGCGCGAGCTGGAACCCCTCCGTCAGTTCCGCGACGGCGTCGTCGACAGCCCGGAGCATCACCTCACCGGCTGCGACTACCGCGTTCGGATCCGATTGCGCTGCAATGACAGCGGGAAGTTCACGCCACAGGCGCCAAGCCGACGAAAGGTACAGATCGAGCAACGCGCGTAAGGCAACACCTTGCTCGGCCGCTTCCTCGCCACGGGCGCGGAATCGGTGAAGTTGCCTCCGCTGCAGCGGTTTACCGTCACAAACAGCTGAGCTGATCACATCGAGGAAATCGCCCAGAAGTTCGATCGGCAATCCACCGGCGTCGTCTGCCCCCGCTACTGCCACCCGACGAAGCACATCTGCGGGTACACCGGTTCCGTTCACTCCCGCATTCTCTCACTGCGCGGGCGTCAGGAGAGAAGCATCGAACCCGTATCGAGATAGCGCTGGTGGAACGAGAAGGCCTCACCCAAGATGTGTGGAGTCTGACCTGCTCCCGGCTGCGCGTCGGCGCGGGCGACATAGTCATGCAGCAGCGGACGGAATTCGGGGTGCGCGCACTTGTCGATGATCAGGCGGGCGCGACGTCGCGGCGACAAGCCACGCAGATCCGCCAAGCCTTGCTCCGTGACAAGCACCTGGGTGTCGTGTTCGGTGTGATCGACGTGCGGCACCATCGGGACGATCGCGGAAATCGCACCACCTCGAGCCGTCGACGGACTCAGGAACATCGAGACGTAGCCGTTGCGCGTGAAGTCGCCGGAACCGCCGATTCCATTCATGATCTTCGTGCCCATGACATGGGTCGAGTTCACGTTGCCGTAGATGTCGGCTTCGAGCATGCCGTTCATCGCGATGATGCCGAGGCGGCGGATCACCTCGGGATGGTTGCTGATCTCCTGCGGACGCAAGGTGATGCGGTGGCGGTAGAAATCGACGTTCGCCGTCAGTTCTTCGATGCCTGCTTCGGTGAGCGCCAACGCAGTCGTCGACGCGTGTGCAACGGTTCCGTCCTTGATCAGACGAAGCATGCCGTCCTGGATTACCTCGGAGTAGCAGGTCAAGCCCTTGTACGGTCCGCGGTCCAGCCCACCGAGCACCGCGTTGGCAACGTTGCCGATGCCGGCTTGCAGTGGCAGCAGCGTGTCGGCAGGCATGCGGCCGGCACGCACCTCGAAGTCGAAGAATTCCAGGACGTGACCCGCAATGGCTGTGCTGACCGCATCGGGCGCTGCCAGCGGGCTTGCGCTGTCGCGGCAGTTGGTCTCGACGACGGCCACTACCTTGGCGGGATCGACCCGGAACGTCGTCTGACCGATGCGGTCCTCGACGCGAATGATCTCGAGCGGCTTGCGGTGGGGTGGGAGAGCGGTGCCGTAGTAGATGTCGTGCATGCCCTCCATGGCCTCGGGCACCCATGAATTGACCTCGAGAATGACCCTGTCGGCAACATCGAGCCAGGTCTTGTTGTTGCCGACCGACGCGGCGGGAATCAGCTCACCCGACTCGGTGATGCCGGCGACCTCGACCACCGCCACGTCGACCTTGCCGTAGTAGCCCTCCCAGACCTGCTGAGCGACGTGTGAGAGATGAATGTCGACGTAGTCCATCCGGCCGTCGTTGATCCGCTTACGGGCCGTCGCCTCTGACTGGTACGGCATGCGCAGCGCAATACCGTCGACCTCGGCGAGTAGACGCTCGGTCTCGGTGGAGACCGAGGCCCCGGTCAGGAGGTTGATCGTGAAGTTCGACCCCTCCCCACGTGTGTGGTGCATCCGCTCGACCAAAGCAGGAATGATGACCTTAGGTGTCCCGGCGTTGGCAAAACCACTGATAGCGACGGTATCGCCGGGGTGAATGAACTTCACCGCATCGGCTGCGGACATCACTTTCGAAGCAAGAACTGTGCTGCGAATACGTCCGGAAGCCGATTTGTGCCCGGGGTCACCCACTGAGGAAGTCACGCCAACAGGATAAACACAGGCCGTCTCGGCAAAATATTCGGATTGTCGAGACAGATCCAATTGAACGTGATATGCGTGCGATCAATGCCGTCGCGGTTCGTACCCTCGGGGCACCTGATTCAGACACCGAATGGAGCTTCTCGTGCGAACCATGCCGCCGACAGTCACCCTGACCCTCGAACAACTCGCCACGCGCGCGGCGTCACTGATCGTCGACGGCCGTCGATTCGTCCTCGGCATCACCGGTCCGCCGGGTGCCGGAAAATCAACGGCATCGCTGGCGATTGCTCGGGGGCTGGGCTCACACTGCGCCGTGGTCGAGATGGACGGCTTCCATCTCGCCAATCGGGAACTCGACAGTCTGGGCAGACGTGATCGCAAAGGTGCCTCGGACACCTTCGACGCGGATGGTTATGCGGCACTCTTGCGTCGACTGCGAACTCAGGAGAACACGATCTACGCACCGATCTTCGATCGCGAGATCGATGAATCCATCGGCAGCGCGGTGCGCGTCGATCCGCAGACTCCGCTGATCGTCACGGAGGGCAACTACCTTCTGTTCGAGTCGGGAGCCTGGCCAGATGTCCGCGCGTCACTCGACGCCGTCTGGTATCTCGACGTCCCGGAGGAAACTCGCACCGACAGATTGGTGACACGACACAACCGCTTCGGAAGAAGTTCCGAAGCGGCTGCGGCGTGGGTACACAGGGTGGATCAGCCGAATGCCGTTGCTATCACGGCAGTTCGGGAACGGGCTGACCTGATTGTCAGGATCGAGCCGTCAGCGTGCCCGTGATTCGAGTTCTCTGTCCTAGGAACCCCCTCCCGTGCCGAAGAACGCTGCCAGTCCGGCAGCACCGGCGATACCGCCGAAGATCGCGGCAATTCCGCCTGCGATTGCGACAACGCTGTTGAGGATGTTGAGATCACTCTCGGACGAACCCATAGCAGTCCCCTTTCAAGGGTGTTTATTGTGGTTGAAACTGTTGTCCTGCAAGGTATTCACAGGACATGCATGACGTGCTTGATCCTCGTGTACTCCGCGAGTGCGAACTCCGATAGATCCTTGCCGTAGCCTGAACCACCGAAACCACCGTGCGGCATTTCGGCAGTCAGTGCGCCGTGTGTGCCGACCCAGACACAACCGAAATCGAGTTCGGCGGTCATCCGCATGGCGGTGCCGTGATCGGATGTCCACACACTCGACGCAAGTGCATACTTTGTTCCGTTTGCAAGTTCGAGCGCCTCGGCCTCCGTGGTGAAGATCTGAATTGTCACCACCGGACCGAATACTTCTTCTTGCACCAGTTCGTCGTCCTGGTGAACCCCCGAGATGATGGTCGGCGGATAGAACGAACCAGGTCCAGACGGTTTTTCCCCACCAATACGTACGACCGTATTGGAAGATCGTCGATCGACCAGCGCGGCAACACGATCACGATGCGCGCGACTGACGAGCGGGCCAAGATGATCAGCGTCCGACTCCAACGCCCTGAGCTTCACGTGGGCGGTAGCGGCCGTCAGCTTCTCGGTCAATTCCTCGGCCACCGACGCTGCTACCAAAACCCGAGTAGCAGCCGTGCAGTCCTGCCCACAGTTGTAGAAGGCGCCGTCCACAATCCCGGCGGCAGCCGCGTCCAGGTCTGCATCGGCAAATACGACGGCCGGAGCCTTTCCACCGAGCTCGAGGTGCAGCAGCTTCATGTCCTCCGATGCGGCCTTGGCCACGGCGATGCCGGCCCGCGTCGACCCGGTCAAGGCGATCATCCGCGGCGCAGGATGGGCAACGAGTGCCGCACCCGTGTCCCTACCACCGCACACTACGTTCAGAACTCCCCGCGGATAGATTTGGGCTGCAAGCACTCCCAGCATCACCGCGGTCTCGGGCGTATCCTCGGCCGGTTTGAGAACAAGTGTGTTGCCGGTAGCGAGAGCGGGAGCGATTTTCCAGACCGCCATCATCAACGGGTAGTTCCACGGAGCGATCGCACCGATCACTCCGATCGGCTCACGCCGAACATACGACGTTTTGCCTTCCGAGTACTCCATCGCCGCAGCACCGGGCAACGAGCGCGCAATACCCGCGAAGTACCGCAGGAAATCGACGCACTGTGGAACTTCTTCATCCCTTACTTGCGCGAGAGGCTTTCCGGTACTACGACATTCGACGTCCACGAAGTACTTTGCATTGGACTCCAGCGCATCGGCAAGAGCCAAGAGTAGTTCCTGACGACGCGCGGGCGTCGACTTACGCCATGACTGGAAGGCTCGGACCGACGAACTGCACGCTCGCTCGACGTCCTCCACGGATCCGACTGCTGCCCGCGCATACACGTTATCGGTGACCGGATCCACCAGTTCGGACAGTGCCCCGGCAGGGATTTCACACACCCCGTCGATGACGTGACCAAACGTCTCCACCTTCATCGACGAAGCAACGCTCACGAACGCACCCCAGGAAGAGCGACGAAGTACTTCTTGGACGGTTCGACGGTCTCCCATGTACCGCGAAACGACTTCGGTACGAAAAAAGCTTCGCCCGAGGCGAATTCACGACGCCTTCCGTCGAGGTCGATCAGCGCCACGCGGCCGCTGATCATAATGCAGACCTCGTCGTACGGGTACGGGTCGCACAGCAGAGTGCCCGGCTCCCCTTCCCAACCACCGCCGAAGTACTCACCTTCCGGATCACCGAACGATCGCCATTCCGATTCGGACCAATTCGCGCTCGCATCATCACCCCATTCCGGTACGAACTGCGTCCCCCGGCCGGGGCCGAAGGTTCGAATGTCGTCGACGCTCATGTCAGTTTCCCTCCGCGTTCAAGCTTGTCAGTTGTGCAGCAAAAAGATTCAATACATTTGCGGTAATGATCTCGGTGAAAGGATCGTGATGCATCAGTCCGTTCACCCACTCCGTCGAACCGGCGTTGAACACCGTTCCGAGGCCGCGCTTGTGGCACGCCACCATTCCCGAGCCGTATTCGAAATCGCGTAGATGCGTCGGCGGCTCGTCCCCGTAGAGGCTGTCGACGAGGCCCTGCACCTCGTCGAACGGTGCGCCGATGGGAACCTCACCCTCCCAGAGATCACGTGAACCGGACACCGCCGGGGCCATCGCGATGATCTCCAGATCCCTGGGCGCACCGTCGACACCGGTGGCGTACGGTTGCCCCTTCCGGAACGTGTAGTCCACTCCGTCCATCTCGAAGCCTGCAACGCAGATCGGCGCGATTCCGAAATTGTCGCCGTAATACAGGTCAGTTCCTTGTAGCGCCCAATGATCGGGTCGGTACACCGTGAATCCTCCCGACGACCTGGGAGTGGTTGCACCGTAGCGGTTGTAGACGCCCGCCATTCCGGTCAATCCCATCGTCCAGGCCCCCGGTCGCGCAATCTCGGGCGAATCCCACGCCGTGGTGACGCGTGTCGGGTCAGTGTCGCGAACGGGGTCGGCTGACGGATCCTTGTAACAGATCTGCGTGTCACCTTCGAGTCGGACCTGCCACATGAAGTTTCCACCGAATCGCGCCAAACCACCGCCACTGTCTACGAACTCGTCGATTCGATCACGCATTTCCCAGGACCAGTACTCGTCGTGACCGACCAGAACGGCACACGAATACCCTTCCAGCGCGCGGGAATCCTCGTGCAGATCATGTTGAGTGATGTGATGCACGCGAAAACCTTGCTCCTCCGCCCACACCGTGAACGGCCGCTCGTACGTGGCCCAGAATGCGTCTGCGTGATGGCGTGAATAGCCGTTGACCCACGCCCACTCGTACGGTGGGTGACGCGGAATCCAGCCGATACCCGGCGTGTCAGTGTGAATATTCCTCGCTGCACCTTCAGGTTTGCGCAGCATTCCCCTCGCCAGGGGACGCTGGGTGGACGAAATCGGCGTCGGAACATCACCGGAACCGTCGGGCACTCCGCGATAATGGTTGGCTCCACCCCAGTCGTTGTAGGCGAGCATCGTGCTCGTCGTGTGAATGAGAACCATGTCCGCCTGCTCGGGTTCACGCGAGCGGACGACGAAGAAGCCTTCGCGCTCCACCACTCTGCCTTCGTGCCGCAAACGTACGAGGATCAGATACATTCCCGACGTCCAATTCGGGGCGACCGTGAACGCCAGCGATTCCGACCAACCACAACCAACCGCATAGGCGTCGGCGGGTGTCGACTGCTGTTTGCCCGGCAAGCCGAGATACTTCACGATGCTCAGTGAACGCGCGCCGTCGCGCACGATCTCGAGGTCGTATTCGTCTGCGGTGGTGTGCACTCGGATCGAGACGGTGTCACCGGCGAAGTACGAGAACTTCTCGGCGTAAACCCAGATTTCGGGTTCACCTGGTGAAATTCCCGGCCGCTCGACCAGCCCTCCCGGCACCGACCACGCGTACTCCGTCATGCCGAGAACTCCTCGATCGAACTCCCACGGATCTGCATCCCGCGGAACACTCCGAATGCGAAAGCCACCAACAGCGGCACTATCAGCAGAACGTTTTGCGCGGTGGTCAACCCCGTCATGTCACTCAGGTTCACCGAGATGTATCCGAGCGCGACGATCAACGCCATTACAGCAAGAGAGGGTGCAATCAACCTCTGCCACAGCCCTTCTCCGCGAGCATCTTGCGAGAAGAATTTGAGCACGGCGATGGAAGTGAGAATCTGCAATACCAGCACTCCGATGATCGTCGGTGTATTCGTCCACACGACTACCTGGGTGTACGGGTCTGCCGGCGTCAACGCAAAACCGCCAATTGCCACGAATACCAAAGCGCCTTGCGTGATTCCGGCGGCACTCGGCGTTCCAGTGGTCGGAGAAACCCGTGCAAGCACGGAAGGAAAGATCCTCGCTCGCCCTATGGTGAGCAGGTAGCGACTGCAAGCATTGTGGAGGGCAAGGCAACCGGCAAAGAAGCTTGTCACGATCAGCAGGTGCATGACTTCAGTCATCATCGTGCCCGCGAACTCGCTGTTGAGATCGAAGATCAACTCCGACGGGTCGCCGCCGAGGAAGTCGGCCATTCGACTCGGGCCGACTGCCTGCACGATCACCCAAGCGCAGAAGGAATATACGACCGCTAGGACGATGACCGCCGTATAGGTTGCACGCGAGACCGTGCGCTTGGAGTCGACGACCTCTTCGCTGTAGATCGCTGTCTGCTCGAAACCGATGAAGGAGGTGAAGGTCAACACGAAGACGCCGGCCAAGCCGGCTGTCATAAAGGTCGACGGCGAAAAACTGTCGAGGGACAGGCCTTCGTGTCCACCCTTGATCAGGACCGCCACACAAAACACGGCAAGAACGCCGAGCTCGAGCGCCATCAATACCGCAAGAACCCTGGCGCCGATATCAACCCTTCGGTATCCCACCACCGCGACCAGCACTGCCACGGCCAAGGAGCAGGCATAGACGGAAAGCGAAATCCCCAGGAGGAACTCGAGCGTCGAGGACATGAAGATGCCACAGGCGACGACGAAACCGATCTGTCCACCTAGGTACCCGACGTAGGCCACCACAGAAGCACCCGAACCGACTACTTTCCCCAAACCCTCGGTGATATAGGCGTAGAACGCTCCCGCACCGCGGATATGCCTGCTCATCGCTGTGAACCCGACGGCGAACAGCAGGTAGACGATCCCCGGAATGATGTACCCCACCGGAAGTGCAGCGCCGGACACCATCAAACCCAACGGCGCGAATCCCACCAGGATTGTCAGCGGCGCCGCTGCTGCGATGACAAAGAACACCAGATGCCGGCTGTTGATTGTTCCGGCGCGAAGGCTTGGGGACGCGGCGGGAGAAACTGATTCAGAGTGTGTGCCCGTGCCGGGCGGGTCGGTTTTTTCAGTCATGGAAGGACTCCGAGAGTTAAGGCAAGTATGCGCTTACCTGGTCAGGTATCCGAGATTCGTCTGAATTTCTCTCGACGTTCTCCCGGTGTTCTAAGAGAGTGCCGAATCGTTTCATCAGTGTCAATACCTGCGACGAAACGATTCGGCACTGCGTTATTGGCTGACCACTGACCGATAGGCGCATGCACCGAAACGATTGAGAGATAGGCTGGAACACAAACCGACCGCCGAGTAGGAACGAGCCACAGTGGCCTCCCCCAATTCCCCGACGCTTCGCGACGTCGCGGCCGCCGCGGGTGTGGCAGTGTCGACTGTCTCGTATGCCCTCAACGGCAAAGGCCGTGTCGATGCGGCCACCCGTGCGCGTGTCCAGGAGATCGCCGACCGTCTGGGCTACCGAGCCAACCGTTCGGCACAGAACCTCCGGACAGGCCGTACCGCCACACTCGGACTGATGCTCCCGGCCCCGGAAGAGCTGTCATCGGCCGAGTACCTCAACTTCGACTGGTACGGGCGTGTGGCAACAGCCGCCACCCAGGCCGCATTCCAGGCTGATCATTCACTTCTGCTGCTGCCGTCGATGAAAGATCCGAACGGACTACGACGCATCGAGATGGACGGAGTTATCGTTGTCGACCCGACCGCTCACGACCCACGCGTCGATGTTCTGCATAGGATCGGAATCCCCTCTGTTGCAGTGGGTCCGGGACGAGCCGAACAATTCGGGTGCTTCGTCTCGCCGGATCTCGTCTCGACCACCGAAACGCTCCTGAACCACCTCGCCGACCGAGGCGCGACGGACATTCTCATCCTCACCCCCGGACTGTATTCGGAGTGGACGCGCGCCACGACCAACGCTTACTTCGAGTGGTGTCGCGCCCACGGCAGGACGCCCCGAATCAGCGACGATCTGGCGTCGTCCTCCGGCGCTGACACCGTCGAACAACTCATTGCCGCAGCGTATACGGCGACCCGCAACGCCCTCACGTCCGAGAATCCTCCCGACGCGATACTGTCGTTGATCCTCGGTTGCGCTCCCGCCGCCGCACGCGCAGCGCTCGATCTGGGCCTCTCGATTCCGGGAGACGTCTTGATCGCCCAGGACAGCGACGAACCCGCTCTCCTGATTTCCGATCCGCCGATCACCGCACTCGATTTCTTCCCCGAGGAACAGGCGGCCTCGGCCGTGAAGGCACTCCTTGCCCTGATCAACGGCGACGAACCCGCTGTACAGAGCCACAGTCGAAGCGAACTGCGTGTACGGGTCAGTACGGCTCATTCGCTCACCCCATAAATTCACTCGACACCGATAGACTGATTTCCGAACAAATCGTCTGTCGAGTATCGAGAGGACTCAGGCCATCGCGCACCGCTTCGGCAACCGACTACTTCGGTATATCGCGGTTGCGTTGATCTGCTTGTTCACGCTCGTCATTTCCGTTTCCAGCGCTACGGGCACCGACCAATCCGTAGACCCTGTTCGAATTTCCTATGCAGCAGGCACAGACACGTTCGGCGATTTGTATCTACCCTCTGGCGACGGCAATTCACTCCCCGTGGTGGTCCTCATTCACGGCGGCGGATGGGCCCAGAAGAGCAACCTCGAATACGCGGGCGCGTGGGCGCGATCATTGACGCCCCACGGAATTGCCGTGTGGAACATCGAGTATCGGCGTGTGGGAGGGCATGGCGGCTGGCCCACCACACTCTCGGACACTGTTGCGGCAACAAACGCCTTGGCTGACGTAGTGCAGGAAAAAGCTTCCGGCCGACTGGATTTGAACCGCGTACACGTCGCAGGCTACTCCGCGGGCGGCCAACTCGCCGCGTGGGCAGCATCCCGACCGAGCCAAGGCATCGACGCGCCCGAGCCGACTCTCGAGGTACCCATTCGTTCGGCCACCGTCATGGCCGGCGTCTTCGACATGGAACTTGCGGCCACAGTTGGCAAGGATCGATTTGTGCGAAATCTTTTGGGCGGCATGCCGTCCGACTACCCGGATCGATACCGCGTTGCCTCGCCGATCGAACATCTACCCGTCGGAATCCCGGTCACCGCACTCCACGGGCAAGCTGACCGGGTGGTCTCGATCGAGCAGAGCCGACGCTATGCCGACGCCGCCCGCGCGGCCGGTGATCGCGTCGACTTGATCGAACTTCCCGGCGTCGGCCACGGCGAATTCACCAACACCGAATCCGCGGCGTGGGCTACCACCAAGCAAGCGATTATCGATCACGTAAACGCTTCTTGAGCAGGTGAATCCATCAGTTGTGGCTACGGTCTCAGGAAAAAGGATTAGCTGAAACCGCCTCGATGACGTACGGTGGGGTTATCAGAGGGCAGCCGTCAGTCAGGCAGCCGGTCGATTCACCCGGAACAAGAGTTCCAGGGAATACTTCCAGTTCGGTGCAAATCCGCGCCTTTGATCACTACGCACTTTCATCAGTCCCGCAGATTGTTGACCAGGCCGAAGACTCCGACAGAGTCCGCCGCCAATCGCGTACCGACTGCACCAGTATCAACATGCGCTACACACCGCACGGTCCCAAAACCCGTGCGGTTCAGAGGAATACCTTGTACAACACCATGATTCACCCCGACAACACGAACAACGGTTTGCGAACCCCGACCACTTCGGGCCGCATCCGCGAACGTGCACTCGAAATTATCTGCACGCTCTACCGCTGCAGCACCGACGAAGCCGCTGAACTGCTGGTCCGACATTCTCAGACCAACAACCTCAAGGTGACCAGCCTGATCAAGTCGCTAGTCGCCTTGATCGACGAAGACTCGTCTCACGACGGCTACGGCAACAACAACGCATTGGCGTCTCATTTCTGGCTGCGTGAGATCAGGAACCTCAGCCAGGCCCACCGACGCAGCGATCATTTCCATCGCCATCTCGTCGGCGCGTAACCGTCATTGAACGACCACTGACCTGAAACGACGCTGGGGCAGTACACGGAAATCGTGTACTGCCCCAGCGTCGTCCATTCAGTTGTCAAGCAGAAGCCGATTCCTTGTTCACGGCCTGTGGAACGCCTTCGATATCCGTTGCCTCGTCCACGTGCTGCGGAGCGACGAGCAAGCATGCGATGCTCAGGACGCACATGCCGATCAGCAGTGCGATCACAGGCCAGATGCTCCCGGTTGCCTTGTACATCAGCGTCGAGACCAGTGGCGACAATCCGCCGAAGATCGCGCCGGCACCCTGGTACGCCAACGAAATGCTCGTGTAGCGGGCCTGCGGCTTGAACATCTGCGACAGAACGGCGGCGATCGGGCCGTACGTGGCCGCGAGCACCAGTCGCATGACGGCGAAGGTCAGGAAGATCAGGAACACGGATCCGGACTTCAGCACCAGGAACTGCGGCGCTGCGAGTATTGCGACCGCAGCGAGACCCCAGATGACGACACGGACGCGTCCCACCTTGTCGCCTAGCCACGCAACCCCGAGAGTCGCAATCAACTCGACCACTGCCGCGACGCTGAGTGCGTTGAGGATCAACGTCTCGGACAACCCGACATCGGGGTCGGTTGCGTATGCAGTGATGAAGGTCGTCACGAGGTAGTAGCCGCCGACTGCGACGGGCAGAATACCGATACCCAGGATGATCGGACGCCAGTTGGTCACCAGCGCGTACTTGAGCGGCAGCATTTCCGGTACGTCCGCGGACTTCACCTCGGACTCGAAGACCGGCGATTCTTCGACCTTCAGTCGAACGACCAAGCCGACCAGAATCAACAGGGCCGAGCACAGGAACGGCAGTCGCCAGGCCCAGTCACGCAGTGCGTCGTCGCCGAAGGTGGAGAGAATGCTGAAGAATCCGGTGGCAAGGAGCGCGCCGGCCGGGTTGCCCAACTGCGCGAATCCGCCGTAGAACGTTTTCTTGTCCTCGGGAGCGTGCTCGACGGCCATCAGGACGGCGCCGCCCCATTCGCCGCCGACGGCGAAGCCCTGGACGAAGCGGAGCAGGACCAGCAGCAGCGGCGCCCAGAAGCCGATCGACGCATAAGTGGGCAGCATGCCGATGAGGAACGTGCCCGCGCCCATCAGTGTCAGGGTGACGACCAGTGCGGTGCGTCGGCCCATCTTGTCGCCGACATGACCGAACACGATGCCGCCGAGCGGGCGGGCGAAGAAGCCGACGGCGTACGTCGCGAACGCTGCTGCGACACCGGTCAGGCGGTCGGTTCCGGGTGGGAAGAAGATGTCACCGAATACCAGGGCGGCCGCCGTGGCATAGACGTAGAAGTCGTACCACTCGATAGTTGTACCGACGAAGGCTGCGAATCCCGCTTTGCGGGCCTTCACGATCTGTTGCTCTCGGTTCATTACTTTTCCTCGGTGGTCGAAGTGCTCGACAATAGGGGGTTTTGACCTGAATGTGCGAGTTCGCCGTCGATCCAGGTCTCCCGGACATCGATCTGTGCAATCTCGTCGGCTGGAACCTCGAGGGGATCCGCGCCCAGAATGACGAAGTCGGCTCGCTTGCCGACCGAGATGCTGCCCAGCTCCGCTTCACGGCCCAGCGCACGCGCACCGTTGAGCGTGTGAGCCTGCAATGCCTGGTCAGCGGTGATGCGGAGCGCATCGGAACCGAGTTGATGACCCTGACGCGTCACGCGAGTGACGGCAGCCTGAATTGCTTCGAGCGGCTTGGGCTCGGCGACCGGGGCGTCGGAGCTGATGGTCACGGGAACCTCGGCGGCGATGAACTCGCCGAGCGGGTTGAACCGCTCGCCCGGAGTACCGATCGCAGCGGTGACGCCCTCGCCCCAGTTGTAGTAGTGCTGCGGCTGGTTCACCGGGTAGACACCGGCCAGGTTCATGCGGGCGATCTGCTCGGCCGTCGGGAGACCGCAATGCTCGATGCGGTGACGCGCGTCGGCGTCGGGGTGAGCTTTCTGTGCGGCTTCGATGGCGTCCAGCACCATGTCGATGGCCGTCGGAGACTGGGCGTGCGTTGCGGTCTGCAGACCGACCGCGTGAGCCTTGGCGATCAGATCCGAGTAGTCCGCGGGCTCGTGATAAAGCTGCCCGGTACGGCACGGGTCGCCGACGTACCCGTCGGGGAAGTACGCGGTCCAGCCGCCGAGTGTGCCGTCGGCATAGAACTTGATGCCACCGAACGCTAGGCGCGAATTACCAAAGGCGCCATGCATTCCCGTGTCGATCACGTGATCGAGGAGGTGGCTGAGCATGTACATGCTGACGCGAGTCTTGAGCTGATCCTGCTCTGCCAGACGCAGGTACATGTCGAATTCCCGACGGGTCACCTGACAATCACCGATCGTTGTGACACCGCCCGCCAGGAACTTGTCCTGAGCGACCGACAGCTGGCGAAGGTGCTCCTCCGGCTCGTCCTCGAGGTGGAAGTTGGGTCCGTGATGACCGACCTTCACTCCGTTGACGCCGGTGAGGATGTTGCACGCGGCGTCGGACAGCTCACCCGTCAGCTCGCCGTCGGCATCTCGGAAGAACTCTCCACCGGCGGGGTTCGCTGTGCTCGCATCGATGCCGTGCTTGTCGAAAGTGAAAGAGTTGACGACGCCGCCGTGACCGCTCGCGTTCATGAGGTAGACCTCGCGATCGGTGGCGACCTGGTCGAGCTCTTCCTTGAGCGGATGACGCCCTTCGATCAGGTTGCGATGCTCGTAGCCGTATCCGCGAATAGGGACACCCGCAGGAGCTGTAAGTGCCGCTTCCTGAAGCAGCGCAATGATTCCGGGGATCGAGTGGGCCTTCTCCGGACCGCAGTCCACCCAGCTGAGCATCTGCCCGTACATCAACGGGTGTGCGTGCGGATCGACGAATCCGGGCACGACGGTGGCGCCGTCAAGTTCGACCACCGCGGTCGTGCGAGTGCTCAGTCGACGCGCCTCGGTGCGGCATTCCTCGAGTGTTCCCACCGCCGCAAAGCGGTTTCCGAACACCAGGAACGCGTCGGCTCCGGACGTATTGTCGTCAACAGTGTGAATCGTGGCGCCGGTGAAGATGGTGGCTCGGGAGTCGAGCGGCGAGGCTTCGTGCGTGTGCAACTTGCGCATGGTGAGTCCTTTGTGGAGATGGTGGTGCGTGTCGTGGGTGGTGCACGTCGGGGTGGTGCAGCTCACTACGTGATGAGCGAAAACTACGCCCCGACCTGGAGTGATGCAATACACCAAAGTTTCAGACCATGCGGTCCACAACTTTTTTGTTCCAATCTGCGATCATTTCCGCACTTATCCACGCCATCGGCGGCCGCGTGCGAATGTTCTAATAGGTAGCAGCGACAGAAAAATCTCCGGAAAAGTTGGGACACCATGACCACCGATCTCGATTCCGAGCTCATTGCCGCACTTCAGCGGAACGGGCGCGCGACCTACCGTGAACTGTCCGCTGCCGTCAACGCTCCGCGGGCGACTGTCTCCACCAGAGTCCAGGCTTTGCTCGACTCCGGAACGGTATCCGTGGTCGCCGTCGCGCATCCCGAACTACTCGGGCTGAAGGCCCTCGCACACGTGTCGATCGCCGTGTCCGGCTCACTCACACCAGTCATCGATGCCTTGATCGAATCCGAGGCCGCCGTCTACGTCTCGGCAGTCAGCGGGCAGTACAACGTGATCACGGAACTTCGAGTGCCCAGCCACGACGATCTGTATCGAGCAATTGCCGAACTCCGCTCTCACAGTGGGGTGAAATCGGTGAGCACACTGGTCTATGTCGACGTAGTCAAAGGAATCTTCATGCCGGACAGCGCATTACAATCCGAGATTCGCCTCGACTCGGTTGATGTCGCACTGATCGAACTACTCGAACGCAACGGCCGTATGCCCTTCCTCGAACTGGCTGAACACACCGGATTGTCACCGAGTGCGGTACGCAATCGCGTCAACCACCTGATCTCGAGCACAGCACTGCGAGTCGGGGCGGTCGTGAAGCGTCGGGGTGGCGGACGCACCCTGGCAATGGGAGTCGGAGTGAATCTCGGCTCCCTCGACGATACCGCGGTGTCCGCCATCGAGTCGCTGCCAGGAATCGAATTCCTGGCTCGAACGCTGGGACGATACGACGTCATCGCCACGGTCGCGGCGAACTCCGCGAGCGACCTCCATTCGCTGTCGGAACGTATTCGCCGGATCGACGGAGTCAGCGGTTTGGAGTCTTGGGCGCACCTTGAAGTCTTCAAAGAGCACTACGCCCGCAGCCTCGACGTCCGAAACTGAACACCGACAAAGAAAACGTTTTCGTTCCTCGATAACGGGAACTCTGCGGTCAGCACCCGATCCGAGGAGCGAAGATGACCGCTCGCATCGCTCTACCCGACGCATCGACCTGTCAACGGTATGTCCTTACCGTTGCAGATTCCGTATTCGCCGAATCCGTAGTGTGGTGCGACTGTCCGGAATTCGATGCAGTAGTCGTCCTAGCGTGTGAACTCCCCCTCGACAGCGGTCATCGGGCTGTACTGGCATGGAACCACTACTTCGGATGGGTCCTCGGCGCCGAAGACGCACCGAATTCATCCTTTGCCGTTCTCGAGTGCCTCGGAATCGGACGGATGCCAGATCCTGCGCTGTGCGCGGATCGGGCCATCGAGCTCATCTCGCAGGCCAACGAGTCGTACTGACTCCCTGCCTATTCGTCACTGACTCCCCGTCTACGCGTTGTGGGCGCGGGCATAGTATCGAGCGCGAGTTCGCATGCCCGACGAAGGAGAACCGACATGGCCCTGCCGCAGATACATGCCGGTCAAGTACCCACAACCGAGGTCGAACCGGACGGCAAAGCTACTCTCCGTACGCGCCAAACTCCCCGTAGCGAACGCCGAAAGATCGGCAAAAGCCTGCGCAAGCAGGTGCCCCGGTCCACGCTCGGGGATTGGGCGCCCTCGACCGATCGGCGCGATCCCGTTGATCAGGTGAACACAGCCCACGAGGGTCGACTGGACTGGCTGGTCCCCATTCGGGTGGGACGTATGGTCGCTTCGCCGTACGGATTCTTGAGGGGCACAGCAGGTTTGATGGCCGAAGACCTGTCGACGTTGCCGTCCACCGGAATCACCCCTGTTATTTGCGGTGACGCTCATGTCGGCAATTTCGGTTTCTACGGCTCTCCGGAACGGGAGCTGGTGATCGATCTCAACGATTTCGACGAGGCTCATCCCGGCCCGTGGGAATGGGATCTGCGACGCTTGGTCGCCAGTATCTGGGTTGCCGGCCGGCAAAACGGTTTCACCGAAAGCCAATGTGAGGCCGCGGTGGTCTCGTGCACGTCTGCATATCGGAACCATTTGGCCACGCTTGCGGAGCGGCCACTATTCGGTAGGTCCTTCGACCGGGTCGATCTGAACGGACTCACTGCGCACGTGACTGATCCTGGCTTGTTGGCCGAAATCGCCCGGGCCGCAGAACGCGCCCGCAAACGCACGAGCGATCACGCACTCTCGCGATTCACCATCGAGGAGAACGGACGTCGAAAGTTCCTTGAAAGCCCGCCACTGACAACCCATCTCAGCCCGAAAGACACCGACTTCCTACTCCAGGGCCTCGACCAGTACCTCGAAACTCTTGCCCCACACTGGCGTCGAGTGGTTTCCGGATACAACGTCGTCGACGTCGCGCATCGAGTGGTAGGTGTCGGCAGCGTTGCCTTGCGTGCGTTTGTCGCGTTGTGCGAGGGCAGCATCCCGGACGACGTTCTGTTTCTTCAGCTCAAGCAAGCCAGGCGCTCCGTTGTCGCGCCCTTCGTGCACGGCACAAGCGCGTGGCACGATCACCAAGGCCGACGCGTCGCCGAATACCAGCAGGCCCTTCAAACCGTCAGCGATCCGCTGCTCGGCTGGTGCACGGTGGACGATCGCCAGTATTACGTCCGCCAGTTCCGAAATATGAAGGGCTCGGTGGATCTCAACAACATCGATGCGTCCGCCCTCACCGACTACGTTGCCATCTGCGGCCGACTGCTCGCCAAAGGGCACGCCCGAACCAGTGGTGCGTCGTTGATCTCGGGCTATCTCGGCTCTTCGGACATGGTTGACGTCGCCTTTACCCGCTTCGCGCGACTGTACGCAGACCAAACCGAACGCGACCACGGGGAGCTGCAGAAAGCTGTGGCCGACGGCAGGATTGCCGCGGAAACCGGGATCTGAACCACTTGCACCACTCGTGGTCTTCGTCACTGCCACGTGCATACCCCTGGGGGTATACGGCATGCTGGGTTTCGACACAGTGAACCCAGGAGGTGCAGAGATGATTCTCGAGCAGTACTACATCGAATGCTTGTCGCACGCTTCGTACCTGATCGGCGACGAAGGAAGCGGTACGGCCATCGTGGTGGATCCCCGCCGCGATGTCGACGGCTATCTCGAGGACGCCGAGCGCTACGGCCTGAAGATCGTGGGTGTCGTCAACACGCACTTCCATGCCGATTTTGTCTCCGGCCACCTCGAGTTGCGCAAGGCGACAGACGCCTGGATCGGCTTCGGTGAAGCTGCCGACACCGAATACCCCATCACACGACTCGCACACGGCGAGCACATCTCGCTCGGCGAGGTCGACATCGAAATCCTCGCCACACCCGGGCACACCTGGGAATCCATCAGTCTGCTGATCCGCGAGAGCGCGGGCGCCACACCCACTGCTGTCCTCACCGGCGACTCACTGTTCATCGGCGACGTCGGACGCCCCGACCTGGCCAACCTCGGAAACAGCACCAATACCGAACTGGCGCAGGCGATGTACCGCACTGTTCACGACGTGCTCCTACCTCTCCCCGATTCCGTGATCGTCATGCCGGCACACGGTGCCGGTTCGTCGTGCGGCAAGAACATGTCGGATCAGTTGACCTCCACCATCGGCGAGCAACGACGCACGAATCCATCTGTGGCCCCGATGAGTGAGGCTGCTTTTGTCGAGATGATCACCGAGGGACAACCTTCGGTACCGTCGTACTTTGCCGCTGACGTTGCACTGAACAAGAGCGTCCACGGATTGCTGGATCCCGAGCGCCATGTTCCGGAGCTGAGCCTTGCAGACCTGCGAGCTGAATTATCCTCGGGCACAGCAGTCCTTGACGCTCGTAGCGTCGAGGACTTCGCGGCGGGTCACGTGAGCGGCAGCGTCAACGTCGGATTCGACGGCCGCTTTGCCGAGACAGCCGGAATGGTGTCCGACATCGGCGACCGCATAGTACTGATCACCTACCCCGGCGAAGAACAGGAGAGCGCTAAACGGCTGGCCCGCATCGGTTCCGATGCGGTAATCGGTTATGTGAATTCGCGGGCTGCCGGCACAATCCCCGCGGAGTTGTCCGATCTCGTGCAGACTGCTCCGCGCACCATCACATCGGAACTGGCGCAGCTTCTTGCCGACAACGCTGTCACTCTCGTCGATATTCGCAACCCCGGAGAGAGGGATTTCGGCACTATTCCTGGTGCACTTCCTATTCCACTGGCACAATTACGCTCTCGCATAGACGAATTACCGGCCGATCGCCCCGTGATCGTCCACTGCGCCGGCGGCTGGCGTTCCAGCGTCGCCGCCTCTTTGCTGCGCGCGCACGGCCGCAGTCGCGTCAGCGACCTCGTCGGTGGCTACAACGCCTGGCTCGACGCCTAACCACCACTACCCTTTCAGGAGAAAACCATGTGTTATCCCGTCACCTGTTCGACCTGCTCGAAGACTACGTGGGGTGGTTGCGGCCAGCACGTCGACGGCGTCATGAATTCTGTTCCGCCAGCGCAGCGCTGCACCTGCGAGCGCGAAACCTCCGACACGGGATTCTTCAAAAACCTGTTCCGGCGGTAGACACGTGACGGTCGCTCTCACCTTGGCGCTGGGTACCGTCATCGGCTCCTTGCTCGGGTTACTCGGCGGCGGCGGATCCATACTCGCGGTTCCCGTATTGGTGTACGCCCTGGGCATTCCGCTGGAGCAGGCCGTACCCATGTCCTTGATCGTTGTCGGTACGGCGTCGCTCTTCGGCGCTTTTCCCAAAGTTACTGCGCGAGAGATTCAATGGCCGGTGGCAGCAGTCTTTGCCGCCACAGGTCTCCTTGCAGCCTTTGCCGGTAGCGCAGTCAACCGGATGCTCCCGCCGTCCGTCACCATGACGGGCTTTGCCATCGTCATGGTGGTCGCGGGCATCAGGATGCTGACCGAAACCGGCGGCACGGGGACGGCGTGCCGTGCCGTGGACTCATCCGTCAACTGGCGACGCTGCACCTCGCGCGCAATCCCCGCCGGCTTGGGAGTCGGCTTCCTGACGGGACTCTTCGGAGTGGGCGGCGGGTTCCTGATCGTCCCGGCCCTTGTCCTGCTGCTGGGCATCACGATGCCCGTCGCGGTGGGCACGTCGTTGGTCATCGTGACTGCAAACTCCGCGTCCGGCGTGCTTGCCTACCTCGGCGATCTCACACTCGACTGGGGCTTGGTCGGCGCGTTCACCGCAACCGCCATCGCGGGATCGTTAATAGCCGGTCGGTTCGGTAAGAGGATCGACACCTCGCACCTACAGAAGTGGTTTGCGTACTTGATCTTCGCAGTGGCCGGGCTTGTCGTGCTCCAGGTGTAGCCAGGCATAGGCTGGATGCATGTTCATGCGCAGCGCAAAGACATTTGTCCCCGATGCACTTCGCGGTGTGATCGCGTCCACCGAGGACATTGCCTGGAACCCCGACCCCGGCTACCTCACTCGAGCACAGCCACTACCCACGGGACAGGTCGCGATCGTTTCCGGCGGCGGCTCTGGACACGAACCGATGCATGCCGGGTTTCTCGGGGCAGGAATGCTGACCGCCGTCTGCCCCGGCTTGGTCTTCACCTCACCCAACGCGTTGCAGATTCACGAGGCATCGAAAGCTGTCGACACCGGCGGCGGTGTCCTCCACATCGTGAAGAACTACACCGGCGACGTCATGAACTTCGGCATCGCGCGAGAGTTGCTGCGAGAAGACAACATCGACGCCGACGTGGTGCTCGTCGATGACGATGTCGCAACCGAACGAGCTGACGGCGACGGACCCGGACGCCGCGGTACGGCAGCCACGGTGGTTGTCGAAAAAGTGTGCGGCGCTGCAGCCGAACGCGGCGATGACTTGGCCGAGGTAGTCCGGATCGGTCGCCTTGTCGCGAAATCGGCACGCAGCATGGCTGTCTCGCTTGCGCCGTGCACGCTCCCCGGAGCAACGGAGCCGTCGTTCGATCTACCCGCGGGCCAGATGGAACTCGGCATCGGCATCCACGGCGAGCGAGGACGGGAGCGCATCGATGCGTTGCCTGCTCCCGAACTGGTGCGTCGGCTGACCGATCCGATTGTCGACTCACTCGAGCTGGCCGATGGAGATCGTGTCATCGCGCTGGTCAACGGATTAGGAGCAACTCATCCTCTGGAACTGCAATTGTTGTTTGCCGAACTCGGAGAGTATCTAGGCGAGAAGGGCATTCGCATCGAACGCCCCCTCGTCGGAACATTTGTGACGGCTATGAACATGGCGGGCGCATCCATCACCTTGGTGCGCGTCGACGATCGGATCCTCGAACTGTGGGATGCCCCGACCTCCACCCCCGCCTGGCCGAACTCTCCGGCACGGAGTTACTCGACGGTTGGTCCGCGGGAATCCTTCGGCCCCTCGTACACAGCACCGATCACCCCCACGTCCGACGGAAATATCGGGGCCTGGGTGGCCGATTGGGCGCAGAAGGTTCTCGATGAGGAACCTGCCCTCACTGACCTCGATCGACGGGCCGGTGACGGCGATTTCGGCACTAACATGGTGGCCGCGCTGGAACAACTGGATTTAGCCGCGATGCGGAATACCTATTCTGCAGCAACAACGTTCGAAGCCATCTCGCAAGCCTATCTCGGTCATGCAGGAGGAACGTCCGGCGCACTGTTCGGGATCTGGTTCCGGCATTTCTTCCGCGCAGCCCGCGAAGGTGGACTGGATCTCGCGGCCGTCGCCGCAGCGGCACGGTCGGGCTTGGACAACATCACTGCACTCGGCGGAGCACGCCCCGGAGACAAGACGATGGTGGATGCGATAACCCCCGCCGTCGACGCACTCGAAGAAGGGGTTCGACTCGGCGACGGACGCACAGAGGTGTTGCAACGGACTTCCGATGCCGCCCGCGTGGGAGCTGAATCGACGGAAATGTTGATCGCCAGCCGAGGCCGCGCGAGCTACGTCGGAGAGGCCGCCCGCGGCGTCGTCGACCCGGGAGCACTCGTCATCGCCTGGTTCTTCGAGTGTGCAGTGGGTCACCAACACGGCACACAGACGATATGACTAGCCTTGCATCACGAACCCTTGATTGCGACCCGTCTGGAAAGCACAGGATCGCATGACAACCAGGAGTAGCCCATGCTGAGCACGATGCAAGACGCCCCACTCTCCATTGCTCAAATCCTGCGCCACGGAGCCTCAGTCCACGGCGCAGCCGAGGTTGTGACCTGGACCGAAAGTGGTCCCCGGCGTACGTCCTACGCCGACGTGGGACGTCGCTGCGCTCAGTTGGCTCACGCACTACGCGGACTGGGCGTCGACGGGGATCAGCGAGTGGCCACGTTCATGTGGAACAACTCGGAGCACCTCGAGGCGTACCTCGGCATTCCCGCAATGGGCGCTGTCCTGCACACTCTCAACATCCGGCTGTTCCCCGAGCAGTTGATCCATGTCGCCAATCACGCCGAGGATCACGTGATCATCGTGGATCCGTCGCTGATCCCGCTGCTCGCTCCGCAACTGCCGTCCCTCACGACGGTCAAGCACATCATCGTGACGGGCTCTTCCACGGCCGGCCTCGAAGCACCCGCCGGTGTCGAGGTCCACACGTACGAAGGCCTGATCGCGGAGCAGCCGACCGAGTTCGACTGGCCCGAATTGGACGAGCGCAGCGCCGCCGCGATGTGTTACACCTCCGGAACCACCGGCGACCCCAAAGGGGTTGTGTACTCACACCGTTCGATCTACCTACACTCGATGCAGGTCTGTATGAGCGACGGACCCAACCTCAAGCAGGGTGACCGCGCGCTCGCCGTCGTCCCTCAGTTCCATGCGATGTCGTGGGGACTCCCCTACGCAGCGTTCATGATCGGCGCTTCGCTGATCATGCCTGATCGTTTCCTCCAGCCGGCTCCGTTGGCTGCGATCATCGCAAGCGAGAAGCCGACATTCGCCGCCGCGGTCCCCACCATCTGGCAAGGCCTGCACCTCTACCTCGAACAGAACCCACAGGACATCTCCTCGATGCGCGAGGTCCTGATCGGCGGCTCGGCAGTTCCGCCGGCACTGATGCACTCGTTCGAAAACGATCACAACGTCAGCGTTCTGCACGCCTGGGGTATGACGGAAACCTCGCCGCTCGGCTCCGTGGCTCGCCCGCCGCTCGGCGTCACGGGCGACGAGATGTGGAAGTACCGCTACTCACAGGGCCGCTTCCCCGCATCCGTCGAGTCGCGCCTCATCGACGACGACGGCAAAGCTGTTGCCCACGACGGCGTTTCCGTCGGTGAACTCGAGGTGCGCGGCCCCTGGATCACGGCGTCGTACTACGGCGTCGACGCTGCCGACAAGTTCAACGAAGGCTGGCTCAAGACCGGCGACGTCGGATCCATCACGGCCGACGGCTTCCTCAGCCTCTCGGACCGTTCCAAGGACATCATCAAGTCGGGCGGCGAGTGGATTTCGTCGGTCGATCTCGAGAACGCGGTCATGGGGCATCCCGATGTCACGGAAGCCGCCGTGATCGGCATTCCCGACGAGAAGTGGGATGAGCGACCGCTGGTGGCGGTCGTCCTGCGCGCCGATTCGACGGCAACAATGTCCGAGCTGCAAGAGTTCCTTTCGGACAAGATCGCAAAGTGGCAGCTGCCCGAGAACTGGGCTGTGGTGCAGGAAGTTCCGAAGACGAGTGTCGGCAAGTTCGACAAGAAGCGTCTGCGGGCCGACTACCACGATGGCGGACTCGACGTCACGCGCCTCTGATACCAAGTGAACATCGAAGGCGGGCAACAGGTAGGAAACCTGTTGCCCGCCTTCGTTTACGGTCGATACCCGACGGTACGAAAAGCGATGTCGACGTACTTCTCTGCCAACTGCGACGGCGACATCGGGCCGCCGGTCTGGAACCAGCGCGGTAGAGACTGAGCCATTCCGAGTATGGCCCGCACGGTTTCTTCCGTATCGGTGACCGAGAAATCTCCCGATGCCACACCGTCATTGACGATCCTGCGCATCAACAACTCGAGCCGTTTACGACTGGCCGCGTATCGACTTCGACTTTCCGGTGAGACGTGCCGGATCTCGGTATCCAGCGCCGCGTGGCGCGCCCGATGCGTCATGTACAGAACAATCGCCTCGACCACCAGCGCGAAACGCGTCACCGGATTCTCGCCGGCTTCGGCTGCCGCCGCTTCGGTCCGGGTATTCAATTCGCTCATCGAGACTTCGAACAATGCAACCAGGACGGCCTCTTTGTTCGCGTGGTGATAGTAGAGCGCGGGGACGGTTACCCCGACACAGTTGGCGATCTGCCGCACTGTTGTGCCGTGGTAACCGTTCTCGTCGAACAGTTCCAGCGAAGCCGTCAGGATGTCACTCATCACCAGCGGGGGGAAGGACCTCCAGTCCGCTGCCACGGAATCCACATTCATCGCTTCGCCAGTCATGCAACAGTCGAAATTACCGCGGTGCCATGCGGATTGCGCCGTCGAGGCGGATTGTTTCACCGTTGAGCATGGGGTTGGAGACGATGTGCGCGGCCAGTGCGCCGTACTCGCTGGGATCACCGAGGCGGGAGGGATGCGGAACCTGCTGGCCCAGCGACGCCTGGGCTGCTTCGGGCAGTCCGGCGAGCAACGGCGTCTTGAACAGACCCGGTGCGATGGTGTTGACGCGGATCAGCAACGACGCGAGGTCGCGGGCGATGGGGAGCGTCATACCGACGACGCCACCCTTGGATGCCGAGTACGCGGCCTGACCGATCTGTCCGTCGTACGCGGCGACGGAAGCGGTGTTGATGATGACGCCCCGCTCGCCGTCGATGGGCTCGGTCTTCGAGATCCGCTCCGCGGCAAGGCGAAGAACGTTGAACGTGCCGATCAGGTTGACGTCGATGACCTTCTTGAATGCGTCCAGCGGGAAGGCGCCCTTCTTGCTGACGGTTTTGATGGCGTTGCCGATTCCGGCGCAGTTGACCGTGACGCGGATCGGGCCGAGGGTTTCGGCGAGATCGAGAGCGGCGGTGACGGCTGCTTCGTCGGTGACGTCGGCAGCGGCGAAGCGGACACGGTCGCCGAGTTCCTTGGCGATGGCTTCACCGTTGGAGGACGGCAGGTCGATGATGACGACGCTGGCTCCGTCGGCGAGAAGGGCTTTGGCGGTGGCCAGGCCGAGGCCTGAGGCGCCACCGGTGACGACGGCGACGCTGTCGTTGACGATCATGGGAAATCCTTTCGAAAGGGTGTGTGGATCAGATTCGTTCGATGATGGTGGCGTTTGCCATGCCGGCGCCTTCGCACATGGTCTGCAGGCCGTAGCGTCCGCCGGTGGCTTCGAGGTGATTGACCATCGTCGTCAGCAACCGCGTACCGGAGGATCCGAGTGCGTGTCCGAGGGAGATGGCTCCGCCCCACGGGTTGAGCTTGGCGGGGTCGGCGCCGAATTCGTGTGCCCACGCGAGGGGCACGGGAGCGAAGGCTTCGTTGACCTCGTAGGTGTCGATGTCGTCGATGCTCAGTCCGGCACGCGCCAACACCTTGTGGGTGGCCGGGATCGGTGCGGTGAGCATGAAGACCGGGTCGTCGCCCATCACGGAGAACGAGTGGAAACGTGCCCGCGGTGTCAGGCCCAGCTTCGACGCCATCTCTTCGCTCATGATCAAAGCGGCCGAGGCGCCGTCGGTGAGTGGAGACGAGTTGCCGGGGGTGATGTGCCACTGCGCTTCGGGGAAACGGGCTGCGTACTTCTCGGAGTAGAACGACGGCTTGAGTCCGCCGAGACCTTCGGCGGTGGTCGTTGCGCGCACCGTCTCGTCGACGGTGTGCGTGACGGTTTCGCCGGCTGCGTTGGTGACCGTGATCGGCACGATTTCCTTGTCGAACAATCCCGCCGCTGCCGCTGCTGCGGCGCGCTGATGGGATTGCGCGGAGAACGCGTCGAGGGTGTCGCGGTCGAACTTCCACTTGGCCGCGATCAATTCAGCCGAGATTCCCTGGTTGACGAGACCTTCGGGGTAGCGGGCGGCGATGCCGGGGCCGGAGGCGTCCTTACCCATCGAGGTGAACCCCATGGGTACACGGCTCATGGATTCGACACCGGCGGCGATCACGATGTCGTAGGCGCCGGCGATGACGCCCTGGGCGGCGAAGTGTGCTGCCTGCTGACTCGATCCGCATTGGCGGTCGATGGTGGTGGCCGGCACGGATTCGGGGAACCCGGCCGAGAGTACGGCGGTGCGGGTGATGTTCAGTGCCTGCTCGCCGGCCTGACCGACACACCCACCGATGACGTCGTCCACCAGGGCCGGGTCGATGCCGTTGCGCTCGACAATCGACCGAAGGACATGCGCCAACAGTTCGACGGGATGCGTCCCGGACAGCGCTCCGCCTGGCTTGCCTTTGCCGGATGCGATCCGGACTACATCGACGATCACTGCCTTGGTCATCTTCTTCGTTCCCTTCGAGGACGTGCACTTGAGACGATCCGGCACCCGAGATGCATGCATCGGGCACCGGACCGAGATCGTGGTTCGCACAGTCAGATCACTGACTTAGCGCTCGTTAAATAGCTACCATGTCGGCGGTGCCAACGTCAACGGTGGCCACGGAGCCAAGACTGAGATCGAACCGGACACACATCGGGACAGAGGCACGCCCCGTGACGGAATCGGCAACCGAGATACCCCGCCGAAAGGAATTAACACCAAAGTATTAACACTAAAGTATTAAGCCTCCAACACGCGCCGCGCATCGCGCAACGAATCCCGCGAAAACGACCACAACCATCCGTTTTGCCCTATTCTTATGCACACGGCCAGTCACCGACTAGCCCATTATTTACAGACCCATTTTCCCACTCAGCGACATTCCTCACGAGCTCTTGCCGAAGACAAGGTAAAGCGAAGCCCATGGACGTGAAGTACATCGAATACACCATGGCTGACAGGCGATTCTACGACCGCCTTCGTCAGGATCCGACGCAACGCCGAGGCCCCGACAACCGTCGATACGAACTGTCTGGCAACACATTGGACGCGCGATGGATTTCCATGGAATCCCATGGATGGCAACATCATCAGGCTCCGTCAGCGAAGCTGCCCGAACAGGGATGGAAGATCCACTGTTCGGCCACCATGCAGAACGCACAGTCGATCTTGGATATTACATCCGCGTATTGCATCGAACGGGAATTCTCGTTCAAGTTCCTACCGGACTCCGCAGCGTTACTGCGTTCGAACATGAAATATGCACACCGAGGCAGTAGTGGAAAATTCATCACAATCTATCCATCTGATCCCGAGGCATGCGAGAAGATTCTCAACGACCTTGCCGAACTTCTTCATGGATTCGACGGTCCGTATATCCTCTCAGACCTCCGATGGAAAGATGGGCCTCTGTACGTAAGATACGGGGGCTTCGCTCTCAAACATGTCCGCGACAAGTTCGACAATCTCGTACCCGCGATTACAGACCCCGACGGGCGACTGGTTCCTGACGTACGCGATCCGGCGTTCAAGCCACCTCTATGGGTCCAGATTCCTGACTTTGTGAAAAAGCAAAAAGAAGTGCTGTTCGCAGAGGATGCGGACCAACTGTTTCCCTACAAAATCGTCGACGCCCTCCATTTCTCCAACGGCGGCGGAGTATACAAAGGGGTGGGCAGCGACGGATCCGAGGTCGTCGTCAAGGAGGCACGGCCGTTTGCCGGAATCGCGCCGGATGGTCGCGACGCAGTCTCTCGGCTTCAACGCGAACGTGACGTCCTTCGACTGCTGGCCGATGTACCGCACGTAGCGGGAATATACGACTACTTCGAGCACTCGGGGCACCACTTCCTGGTGGAGGAATTCGTTCTCGGCACAACGCTCAACAAGGAGATGGTGGCGCGCAACCCGTTGGTTCGCGCCGATGAAACCCGATCCGATCGACGGTCATATCGTGATTGGGCTCTGGGCATCATCGACAAAGTACAAGCTGCCATCGAGCAGTTGCATGCACGTCGGATCGTGTTCGGCGATCTCCATCCCAATAACGTCATCGTTTGTCCGGACAGTTCCATCAAGCTCATCGATTTCGAGATGTCCTACGTCGAGGGACAAGACGCCGTAGTCAAGTCCATGGGAGCCCCTGGTTTCACACCCCTCGATGGCCGAGAAGGCTATGCATCCGATCTGTATTCACTTGCTTGCCTGAAGATTTCCGTCTTCTTACCACTCACGGTTCTTCTCGATCTCAATGCCGGAAAGGTCGAGCAACTGGTCGCAGAGGCACGTGTTCTCTTCGAACTCTCCGATGACTACTGCGAAAGCATCCTCAACGCCCTTTGTCCTCGTCCGGTCGCAAACAACGCCGACGCTCGAGCACTTCTCGCCGAAGAGTTGGTCAGGCACTGGCCAGTCCATGACGCCGACAGCATCGAAAGCATCCGATCGCTTATCGACCGCGGTATCCGCCAATCCCGACAGCTTGGACGGCGTGACCGCCTCTATCCCGGGGACATCGCGCAATTTTCGGAGGACTCGTTCGGCATCGCTCATGGTGCATGTGGAAATCTACTGACAACAACAATGAGTGAAGAGGACCGACTCCTCACAGCGGAGTGGGTTGAACGGAAGATCGAGCGCACGGCGCAGGTCAAGTTGGGTCTGTACGACGGATTAGCCGGCGCCGCCCATACATTCGAAACGATCGGTCTGGATTGCCAGGCCGACGCTTGGACCGAGAAGTTGTATCACGCGCCGTTCGAAACCCTGACCACCGACCTCTTCAGTGGGCTTGCGGGCATCGGACTCTATCTCTTGGAGCGACACCACCGCTATGGCGATCCGGACTCTCTCGCGGCGGTCAATCGCATTAGACGGATCATGCTCACCCGCATGCACGCCCCCAACAATTCCATCCAGTCTGAAAACGGCCAACTGTATGTCGCCACCGGGAAAGGTGGACTCATGCGCGGCGCAAGCGGCCAGGCACTTTTCTGGATTCGTGCGTATGAAGTGCTCGGGCATCAGAGCGATCTCCTCAATGCCAAAGAAATTCTCGAACAAGACATCTCGCTGCTTGTCGAATGCGCTGACGGTTCGCTCCAACTGAATGAGCGATGGAGAAAACTGCCCTACATCGCCAGCGGGTCCACGGGTGTCGGGCTTGCGATCATGCGCCTTGCATCACATGCCCCATCCCCTAGGTACGAACGCATTCTGGAGAAGATCACTAGTGCCGCTGCCGCCGAATTCTGCATCCAATCCAATTTGTTCAACGGGCGCGCGGGATTTATCTATTATCTCCTCAAACTCATCGACAGCGGACGTGAGTACGGCGATACCCGTGAACACCTGGACTCTCACGTCAGGCGTTTGCAGTTACACGCCATACCCTACAAGGACGGGATCCATTTCCCAGGAGAACAACTTTTCCGACTGTCTACCGACTGGGCAACCGGTTCTACCGGGCTGTCCAATGTTCTCGTTCTTTATTCCGACCATCTCCGCGGAACACGAGAAACCACCACCCTCTTCCTCGGAATTGAAACTCATCCGCCGTTCCAGAAAACAAAACTAAGGAACGCAACCACTAAACGAACCAGTTCCAACTGGACCAATGACGGACACAAAAAGGAGAACAGATATAGGGTAATGCAACAGAGATAAAGCCGGCTGTGCCCCTAAATAGAGATTCGAATTTTCTACCAGTTCACATCTCTCAATCAAATATGAGAAAAAAGCTCGATCAAGTACACCTAGAATGAAAGGTTGTTCGCAATGCAGTCCATTCTCGAGTTGCAAGAGTTAATCGAATCCGGAGACACTACGGGACTAGCAAATGATCCCGTAGCTTCTTGGAGCACATTGAGTTTCTCGATCTGCTAGCACTGCATGACCAATGGCTGGACTATAAAATTCCAGCCATTGGCCAGCGGCCAAATTACAAACTTCGAAACTCGACCACACCTTGCTTATACGCCCAGATCGCAGTCTGTAGGCGACTCTTCGTTCCAATCTTGTTAGATATACGACCGAGATGCGACTTGATGGTAGATACTTCGATACGCAATTCGTTTGAAATCTCTTCATTACTCATACCCCTCGCAAGACACTGAACGATTTCAGATTCCCGGGAAGTCAGGGCATTCGCAGTAACTCCATCGGGTTGAGCATTCTCAATTGCCACAGTCGAACGGCGTCCAAATTCCCGCGTCAGGCTACCTAATAAACTCGGACTGATAGGCGTACCTCCATTGTGCGAACAGTAGATCGCATGAGCCAGATCGCCAGGCCACGCATCTTTCAGCATAAATCCCGAAACGCCGAAATCTATTGCCGAATACAAATAGTCATCATGGCCGAATGTCGTAATAATTATGATCTTCTGGTTTGGCTGATCGGAAAGAATTACTTTCGCCGCCGAGAGTCCATCTCCGTTCGGCATGCGAATATCCATCAGAATAACGTCCGGATTGAGTCGATTAGACTGATGAATAGCACTCGGACCCGAGTCGGCCTCACCCACTACGCTTATATCTGGATAGTTAGTTAAGAAAAGCTTCAATCCACGCCTGACTACGGGCTGGTCGTCTACTATCAGAACGGTAATCATCGTCGAATCGTTCTTTCTAGCGGTACTGAAGCCTGGACTATCCAAGTTCCTCTAATTGAGTATCCAGCACCAAAGGTGCCGCCCAAGTATTCGGCACGCTCCTTTAGGCCAACCAATCCAAGCCCATGCCGATTCGTGTCGTTTTCGAGCGATTGTCCGGGACCGTTTTCGACACAAATTTTGATACTATCGAAATCGCGTTTTATTGATACAACGGCACGACTTCCGTGTGCGTGACGGAGCACATTTGACAGACTTTCTTGAACTATTCGATAACACGATACTTGTATTGCACTTTCGATGTCCCATAATTGACCACTGATGTCAGCCGCTACTGTGAGCCCCGATCGTCGACATCCGTCAATAAGACTAGATATCGATTGGATTGAAGGTTGTGGAACTTGAGGTCTTGTCGGTTCGATCCGCAATACATCGACAAGTTGACGCAGACTCCGAAGCGCACACTCGCCTTGATCTACAACACCGACAAGGAGATCTTTTACCTCTTCAGGGGCTGTATCGAAGATCTCGACAGCAGCTTTTCCTTGGATCATCACAGCCGTCAGATGATGCGCAGAAACATCGTGCAACTCGCGGGCCATGCGCGTTCGCTCTTCTACCACAGCTTTTTGCACAGCCAAGTCTCGCTCTTGCTTTAATTGTCGAATCCTGACTTCGTCGACCAAGCTGTGCCGCCGTTGATTCCGGACAACTCTTCCCAAAGCAATGACAATTCCATAACTAACAACAGCATTCACCAGCGGCTGAAGTGCCAGCGCCAAAGAATCAGCGAGCGAAAGATTCGAACCCATATCAATAATTCGAAGATAAGTGCTGACCATAGCGTCAGAACATAACCCAAGAAATGCGCCAGCGAAGAAAGGCCTATCATTGACTTGAATGGAGAAGGTAAGAATCGATATCCAATAAAGGGGTGTCACGGCCGCAGCACGATCGCCTAGAACCAGTGCTAGCACGATCATCGCCCCAACACTTACTGCAAACGAAGCGACTGGGTGTTTTCGCATTCTCGCCATCACAAATGTATTGATCGCAATCACCAATGCAGGACCGAGGAGTTGCTTGTAATCAAGCTGTGAATTCTCATCCTTCGGAAATGTGTCGCCGATCAGCAGCGTAACTACAAGATATGCCAGACTCAGCACTCCTGTCAGAATAATCGAAGCAAGGCGTATGTGCGATCTCCTTGGGGCTGAAGCACTCCTCCACGAGTCCCACGTGGCTGTTTTCTCGGCGGCGTCATTTTCCGCCTCACTAACCACACTGGAGTAAGTCACCGGCACGTCCCTCCGCGAAGGATTGAACTCTGTAGCGTGACTCAAGCTATCAATCGGACAGACGTCCTGGATGAATTTTGCCCGATTTTGCCGCGAAGCTACTAGCCGATGATCTGCCCGGCAGTGGGAATGACCGCCTTTACCGTCCAACCGTTGTCATTGGGGCCGGCGAGAAGGGATCCGCCCAGAAGGGTGACGCGTTCACGCATCCCCGAGATCCCCAAACTCTGGCCATCC
The DNA here is from genome assembly GCF_042790355.1 of Rhodococcus sp. NPDC056743. Taxonomy (NCBI): domain Bacteria; kingdom Bacillati; phylum Actinomycetota; class Actinomycetes; order Mycobacteriales; family Nocardiaceae; genus Rhodococcus; species Rhodococcus sp. NPDC056743. Next base: position 497,518 of record NZ_JBHTZI010000002.1, read on the forward strand.
GTCGCGGGCGTTACCCTGCCGGCAATATTGGTGACGTCGACGCTGATCGAATCTCGCTCACGACGCAAGGTGACCTTGGCGGAACTCTCCGGCGCGTGGCGGAGAATGTTCGACAACGCCTCCTGCACAACTCGATAGGACGATAGCTGCACGGCACTGTCGAGTTCGGTAAAACTATCCTCCAGATCAAGTTCCAAAGACGGAATGGACGCGCGGCAGCCTTCCACCAGTTCCGGGATGTCGGCGATCATCGGTTGCGGGTACTTGGGATCAGCTTCTCCCAACCGCAGAATCCCCACAGTTTGACGCAAACTGTTCAGAGCGCGATCACCATGATCGATCACGCCTCCCAGCAGCGCCTTCGCTTGAGTGGGGTTGGAGGAGAACAATTTGTCCGCCGACCTGGCTTGGATAAGCAGACCAGTGAGGTGATGTGCGGCGACGTCGTGCAGTTCGCGCGCCATATTCTGGCGTTCCTCGGTGATCGCATCGCTTATTCGGGCTTCACTGTTCAGTTGCACCTGCTCGATGGCAGCGGCACTGGCGGACGTTTGCCACCGATATCTCTGCACAACTTTCCCGATGGCGATCATGAGCACGTAACTGGTCAATATGTTCACAACGGGCGCTAACAAGAACTCGGGCAACTCCCCTGCCGGAACCTGAGCAAGCGTCATGCTTTCACCTACGGCGGTTACTCGAAATCTGGTTGTCATCCACAAATCCGTGAGCATTCCGACAATTGTCAGGAGCACCAATCGACTTCCCGTAGTTCTCCCAGCCATAGCTATGATCGCAAACCAGTACAGCGGAGTGGCCGCTGCTATTCGATCCTCGAGCAGCAGGGCCAGAGCGACAGTGCCGGCGAGGGCCAGAAGATACATCCACACCGGATACCGCCGACGGAAACATGCGCCCACCGTCAAAACAGCCAGAATCAGCACTGTCGTGATGAGAACGCCCGGGTCGCCCACGGCCAGCTCCCCCGAATAGCCACTACCCCGCGCCACCGACCAGGTTGCACCGAGCACCCACACGACGCTGAGAATTCCGGCAGTGACCGCCAAGACGGCTGGGTTCCGCGATAGAATTTCGCGAGCATGCAGCGAAATCTCCCTGACCCGCGCCGGTTTCCGGCGAATGTCTGCCACTGGTTAATTCCCCTCTAATATGATGCTATTTTCAAGATATTACGCATTCGCCCGCTTCAAATTATGCTCATACGCGCAGCCATATGGGCGATATTCGACGATTGTGCAAATCTCGACAATCAGATTCAGCGTTCAGGAAATTCGGCGGCATAGCTATTTCATATTCCAGACCTTCGCACGAAAGCATCTGTCGCAGAAGGCGATACAGCACCGATAATTCTCAGAAGTCCTGCATAACGTGGATACAACTCGATCGGCCGCGTTTCGATTGCCCGCAGAATCCATGACGCAGCCTGATCCGCCGTCAATGCCGGTTGGCTGACGTAATCGGCGGTGGGCGCGATCATCGGAGTGCGAATCAGCGGAAATTGCACGGTACTGACATCAACTCCTGTGCCATGACATTCGGCGCCGAGACTACGCCCGAAGGCACTGAGCGCGGACTTCGACGCGTGATACGCGCTGAACCTAGGCATCACGCCGGCGCTCACACCCCACGTGCCGACGTTGACGATATGACCGGAACCGGCCTCGAGCATCGGCGGCAGGAGTCGAAGGGTCAGTCGCGCCGGACCGAAGTAGTTGAGCGCCATAGTGCGCTCGTAGTCGTGGAACCGTTCCACGGAATCAGCAGCGCTGCGACGGATCGAGCGACCCGCGTTGTTGATCAGAACATCGACGGTCCCGAACCGGTCACCTATCGCGTCGGCCAATTCGTCGACGCTTTCGCCGTTCGAGAGATCCGCAGGCATGACGTGTGCCCACCCTCCCGCTCGGTGAATGTCGTCACGCACTCGTTCGAGCTCGTCACGGCCTCGGGCAACCAGGATCATCTCGGCGCCGCGAGCCGCCAACTTGTGCGCGGTTGCCTCTCCGATGCCGGACGACGCCCCGGTCAGCACAATGGTTTTCTCCGAAAGGTCGACGCCGGGCAACGGAAGCAGCGAACGAAGCCTCATGGGCGGGTTCAACACGAAATTACCCACAAGCCTGCTGATCATCGTCATCGCCCGTCCTTATCTGTAGGTCCACGAGATTACCGAGCAGTAAGTTATTGCGCGCCCATTTGCTCCTGGATCCTCTTCTGGCGACAGGCCCACAAAGCTACTCATCAGTAGGTCACGTCGTTGGTCATCTTCGAACTGTCTGGGACTAGCTTTTCCTGATACCTGTGGTTACATTAAAGCCAGACCGAGTGCCTGCGATCACACCAACCGGCCCTCGATACCACCGAAACCGCACGTAAGACCAGCGGTGACCGCGACGAAGAGGGAGACGCAACATGACGCTCACTACGCCGTTCAACAAGAACATGCCGTTCGACAAGAACGCTGAAGCATCCGACGACACGTACAACGAGACCCTTCGCCTCCTGTCCGAGGGATCCGTGAACAAGCACTTCGATCCGTATCTGGACATCGATTGGGACTCCCCCGAGTTTGCGGTCACACCGGGCGATACTCGTTGGATCCTCCCGGCCGAGACGGATCCGCTCGGCGCTCATCCGTGGTACCAAGCGCAGTCGATCGACAAGCAAATCGAAATCGGGATGTGGCGTCAGGCCAACGTCGCGAAGGTCGGCCTGCAGTTCGAGAACATCTTGATCCGCGGCATGATGCAGTACGTTTTCGCACTGCCCAACCAGTCAGCCGAGGCTCGGTACTGCACTCATGAGTCCGTCGAAGAGTGCAACCACACCATGATGTTCCAGGAAATGGTGAATCGTATCGGCGCTGACGCTCCGGGCATGAATCGCGCAATGCGCATGCTGGCGCCGTTCATTCCGCTTGCTGCCGGCCCCTTTCCTGAACTCTTCTTCGTCGGTGTCCTTGCAGGCGAAGAACCTATCGACCACATCCAGAAGAGCATCCTGCGCTCCGGGGGCGATATCCATCCGATCATGGCTTCCGTCATGGCAATTCACGTTGCCGAAGAAGCGCGTCACATCTCGTTTGCGCACAAGCTCCTGAGCCGACGCATTCCACTGATGTCACGGCCGAGTCGCTTTGTCCTCTCACTCCTTTTCCCGATCACCATGCGAATTCTGTGCGATGCCATCGTGATTCCGCCGAAGACTTTCTGGAATCAGTTCGACATCCCGAAGTCCGTCAAGAAGGACCTGTTCTGGGAGCTACCGGAATCACGTCAGACGCTGCGTAATTACTTCGGTGACGTCCGCATGCTCGCGACCGAGACAGGTCTGATGAACCGCGCATCACGATTGGTGTGGAAGGCCTGCAAGATGGACGGCCGCGCATCACGATTCCGCAGCGAACCCCACCGCAGCGCACACAACGCTGCCGCATAAGAAACACTGCCGTATTAGCCGAGATCGGACCCTACCGCCATGCCACACGTAGTCACGCAGTCCTGCTGCAGCGACGCCTCGTGCGTCTACGCCTGCCCGGTCAACTGCATTCATCCGACGCCGGACGAACCGGATTTTCTCACCGCCGAGATGTTGCACATCGATCCACAGGCCTGTGTCGACTGCGGCGCATGCGTCTCTGCCTGCCCGGTCGACGCTATCGTTCCCGAGTCGAAACTAGCTGAGCCGCAACGGGTTTTCCTCTCGATCAATGCGGATTTCTACAAGGAGCAGCGGCCCCGCCCGCTACTGGCCAAGGTGATCCCAGCCGCGACTGTCGACCAGGGGCGTCCACCGCTGCGAGTGGCGATCGTCGGCTCCGGTCCGTCAGCGATGTACGCGGCGGACGAGTTGCTGACACAGCCCGGCGTGCAGGTCAATGTCTTCGACCGGCTACCCGTTCCCTACGGCTTGGTCCGCGCCGGCGTGGCACCCGATCATCAGAAGACCAAACAGGTGACGCGACTCTTCGACAAGATCGCCGCGCAGCGGGGTTTCGAGTTCTATCTCAACGTGGAGGTCGGTCAACACGTAACTCACGACGAACTCCTCGAGAATCATCATGCCGTCCTCTACGCCGTCGGCGCTTCCAAGGACCGCGGCCTGGGCATCCCTGGCGCCGACCTCGCGGGAACTGCGTCGGCCACCGATTTCGTGGCCTGGTACAACGGTCATCCCGATCATGTCGACGACGTCTTCGACCTCTCACATCGGCGGGCCGTCATCATCGGAAACGGCAACGTCGCGCTCGATGTCGCCCGCATTCTGACGGCAGATCCCGAAAAGCTGGCCGGCACCGATATCTCGGCCCACGCGCTCGCAGCATTGCGGAAGAGCCGCGTCGAAGAGGTAGTGATCGTCGGCCGACGCGGAATTGCGCAATCCGCCTTCACGGTTCCCGAATTCACCGGCCTGATGGCGCTACCGGATATCGAACTGTCCGTCGGACCGGATGACATGGTCCTCGATCCGATTACCGAGAAAGCCGACTCACTGCCGCACGCTGTCGAACAGAAACTCCGACTCCTCGAGGCGCTGAAGAATCGTGATCACGTCGAAGTCGGAAGCAAACGCATCACCTTGCGCTACCTCCTGACGCCAACCGCGATTTCCGGCGAGGATCGCGTCACCGGGGTCGAGTTCAATCGCAACACGCTGGTCGACGCCGAGGGAATTGTCCGCATCGAAGCCAACGGCGACACGGAAACAATCGACGCCGGTCTGGTTCTCACGTCCATCGGATATCGAGGTGTGCCCATCGACGGTGTTCCATTCGACGACAGGGCCTCGGTGATCCCGAATGAGGGAGGCCGCGTCACAGGCGCACCCGGCGTGTTCGCGACGGGCTGGATCAAGCGCGGACCCAGCGGCTACATCGGCACCAACAAATCCTGCGCCCAGGAAACCGTCCGCATGCTCGTCGACGACTTCAACCACGGACGTCTACACACCCCGACCCCCGACGCAGCTGCCCTCGATCGGCTCGTCCGGGCGCGACAAAATGCCGTCGTCGATCGCGCCGGTTGGCATGCAATCGACAAAGCCGAAGTTGATCGCGGCGCCGCGCACGGACGCGTTCGGGAGAAGATCCTCGACCAGGGTGAAGTGTCGTCCATCGTCAAAGCCGCACGCCAGGTGAAACCTCCGCGTCGAACGCTCTGGAAAGCGTCCCACTGACCGAAAATTTCGCCCCATCTGCGCTGCTTATCGTGTAATACTGCAACCTGTTCCAGTAAGCGGCACAGCGGGCCACGATCCTCGGATCCGGCACGCCCACCAGATGAGGTTTGCATGAGCGAGACTGCAACGTCGGCACCGAGCGGCAGCGTGACACCTGCGGTGGAGGGTTGGTTCACCACCGGCCCCGAACCGGCTCTGATCGGCACGAAGTGCCAATCCTGCGGCACCATTTCCTTCCCGCGCGAGAGCACGTTCTGCAAGAACCCGAGCTGCTCGGGAGAAGAGTTCGGCGACGTCGAACTCTCCCGCCGCGGCACGGTCTGGTCGTACACCGACGCGCAGTACCAGCCGCCGCCGCCGTACATCCCCAGCTCCGACCCGTACGTGCCGTTTGCACTGGCCGCAGTCGAATTGCCCGAGGGCATTGTCATCCTCGGCCAGGTAGCCGACGGATTCGGCGTCGACGATCTCAAGGTCGGCAATACCGTCGAATTGGTCGTCGAGCCGCTGTACACCGACGAAACCGGAGTTCGTACGACGTGGCGCTGGAAGCCTGTCGCCGCAGCTGATCAGGAGTCGCAGTCATGAGCAAGGACGTTGCAGTACTCGGTGTAGGTATGCACCCGTGGGGCAAGTGGGGCCAGTCATTCGTGAAGTACGGCGTTGCCGCCGCTCGCGCCGCCCTCGCTGATTCGGGTGTCGACTGGAAAGACGTCGATTTCATCGTCGGCGGCGAAACCGTCCGCAACGGATACGGCGGATACGTAGCCGGAGCCACCTTCGCTCAGGCGCTCGGCTGGAACGGCGCCCGCGTCGCCACGTCGTACGCAGCGTGCGCAACGGGTGCGCAGGCACTCGACACCGCTCGCGCCCGGATCCTGGCCGGCCTCAGCGAGGTTGCTCTGGTCGTCGGCGCGGACACCACCCCCAAAGGCTTCCTCGCACCCGTCGCCGGCGAGCGGTGGGACGACCCGGACTGGCTGCGCTTCCGCCTCATGGGCATGACCAACCCGGCATACTTCGCACTCAATGCGCGTCGACGCATCGATCTGTACGGCGCCACCGCCGAGGACTTCGCCAACGTGAAGGTGAAGAACGCCAAGCACGGTCTGAGCAACCCCAACGCGCGCTACCGCAAGGAAGTCACCGTCGAAAACGTGCTGGCATCCCCCGTGGTGTCCAACCCGCTGCACTTGCTCGACATCTGCGCCACCTCCGACGGCGGCGCAGCCATCCTGCTGACGTCGATGGAATACGCCCGCAAGATGGGTATCGCGGAACCTGTTCGCATCAAGGCGATTTCGACGGTCACTCCGACGTTCCCGCAGACGATCATGGACATGCCGAACTTCTCGACCGACTCCAGCTCCGCTGTGTCGGCTCCCGAGCGCACGTTCAAGGAATCCATCGGCTACGCAGCGTACGAGGAAGCCGGCATCTCACCCGAGGACGTCGACGTCGCCGAGGTGTACGACCTCGCCACGTCCGTCGAACTCGACTGGATCGAAGATCTCGCACTGTGCAAGCGCGGCGAGGCCGAACATCTCTTGCGTGCAGGCGACACCACCATCGGTGGCCGCATCCCGGTGAATCCGTCCGGTGGCCTCGCCTGCTTCGGTGAAGCTGTTCCCGCACAGGCACTTGCGCAGGTGTGCGAGCTCACCTGGCAGCTGCGCGGACAAGCCGAAGGCCGTCAGGTCGAAGGCGCTCGCATCGGCATCACCGCTAACCAGGGCCTCTTCGGCCACGGTTCCTCGGTGATCGTTTCGGCTTAACCTGCACTACCTTTAACCCGCTCTACCTCGTGGCGGTCGCACACTTAACTGTGAGCGGCCGCCACGATCACGTCTGCGACTGCATTGGGCTGTGAGACCAGCGACGCGTGCGACGTGGGAAGTTCACTGGTGTTCGCACCCATTCGATTGGCCATGAACCGTTGCGCGGCAGGCGGAATCACTCGATCGTCACCGGCCACGAGGTACCACGTCGGGGTATTCGCCCACGACGGCGAACCACTCGGTTCCAGGTTGGCCCACAGCGCGATCGACTTCTGATGCGCCAACATCGTTGCTGCGGTTTCCTCGGAGACGTCCTGCGCAAAGACCGAATGAAAGTACTCGTCTGTCACATATCCGTCGAGGTTTTTGCCACCTATCGCATGCGCGTCGTCGACGACCTTCACAGCCAGTGCCGGAGGAAGCAATTGACTTCCCGGGAAGCGAATCGGGTCGATCGTGATCTGAACCGGCTCACCCTGCATCGGCGCGAACGCCGCGATGTACACCATCGACTGCACGTTGGGATTGTGGACATTGGTGATCACGGCGCCGCCGTACGAATGCCCTACCAGGACAACCGGGCCGTCGATATCCGCTACGGTCTTCTCGATCACGGCCGCGTCGTACGACGGCCCCCGCAGCGGATTATCCGGCGTCACAACCTCATAGCCTCGCGAGCGTAAATCGACAGCCACACCGTCCCAACTTGTTGCGTCGGCAAAAGCCCCGTGGACCAAGACCACGGTGGGCTGGGGCGCGGCACTCGCGCCGCCGGAACCGAGAACGATTCCGGTACTCGACAACACCACTACCGACAGAATTGCAGTGAATACACGGGAAATCTTCATGTGTTTCCTTCGAGTCGGATGGGGCGATCACTTCGGGCGAGACATCAAGCCCAGCGGGGATACCCCTATTCCACCGACTGAAACCGACGGGTCAGAACTCCGTGTTGTGCCGTCAGCGTCGCGAAGTCAGCAGTGCAACTACATCGGTCTGGCCACGATTCTGAGCATTCTCCAACGCAGTCCGCCCCTGTGCGTCCTTGATGTTCTGATCCGCCCCGGCGTCGAGCAGTTGTGTGATCACGTCGAGGTAGCGCGGCGAGCCGTCACCGTAGACCACGGCCTCGAGCAGTGCCGTCCACCCCGGGTCGTTGACATGATTGACAGGCACTCCCGCCGCGATCAGCATCCGAACGGTGTCGACGTGAGCGTGCTCGCTGGCGGGAATCAAGGCGGTACCACCGAATCGGTTGACACTGTCGACATCCGCCCCGTGACTGAGTGTCAACGCGAGGATCTCGTTCAACCCTTCCGCTCCGGCGTACAGGAAGGCCGAATCTTGAATGGAATCCTTGGCGTTCACGTCAGCGCCGGCCAGGATCAGGGCGGTTGCTACCTCCACGTCGTTGGCCTTGGTGGCCCTGATCAACGCACGCTCGGATTCTGGGGTCGACTGGGCCGGGGTAACAGGTGGCTCAGAGACCTCAGCCGGCGCAGACGACGAGAGTGCAGATGAAGATGTTGCGGAAGGCGACGTTGCAGGTGACGCCGCCGAACCGCAGGCGGCCCCGGCGAGAACAACACCAATAGCAAGAACGATTCCGGGCATCCGCTTCACGGCTCACAGTGTTCCACACGCGAAAGATCGCAATCGCTCGCGGCGGGACCTTGGTCACCACCTTTGCGTCGGCTGATTAACCAAAGCCTCGCGTGGGTAAACCTCTCCCAGGACTACACCGATGGGACCACACCGCGTCGTACTCACCAACTTCGGGAGTTTGATGAGCAGCTCGGTTCGCGCATCCGTTTCGACGGTCAATCCGTCGGGTCCAGTCGGGACCGCGCGCGAAAACGAGAATCGATTCCGCCCTCCGTCGGCGATCTCCAACGTCATCTCGCGTCCCCGTCTGCATCGAAAGCTTTCGGCCGCACGACGCGCTCGCGCAGTGAACTTGTTGTGCGCCCCTGCCGGTGCCGGCAAGACACTACTGCTGGCCGACTGGGCACGCCAGCAATCTCCCGCAGCGATTTCTTGGCTGACGCTGGCTGAACGCGACAACAATCCACAAGTTCTGTGCACTTCCCTTGCCGAAGCGCTGGCAACGTATATCGAACCCGTCGCATGCGGTGCGCCGACACAGCTCTGGCACTCACACTTCATGAAAGCAATCGAGGCCAGCGGACATTCGATCACACTGATCCTCGATGACGTTCATGCCCTTCACGATCCGATGTCGATCAGTACCCTCGATCAGGTTCTCGCGGACGCACCACCGAATCTCACGATCATCCTCGCAGCCCGGTACGAACCTCCCTTGACCTGGCACCGACTGGCCCTCGACGGCCGTCTGACTCGATTCGAAGCACATGATCTTGCCTTCGACAGCACCGAAATCACAGTGCTACTAGGCGAATACGGCATCGACCTGGATCAACGACAACTTGCACTCATCGAATCGTTCACCAAGGGATGGGGTGCCGTGGTTCGGTTGGCAGGCACCTATCTTGCAGGACGAGGTGACACTGCCGACGCCGTCGACGAATTCACACACACCCCGAGACCGGTCGCTGATTTCCTGGTCGACGAGGTCTTGGCAGCACTCCCCACACATCTCACGACCTTCATGCTCAAGACCTCTGTCGCCGACGCATTTTCCGTCGACTTGGCAGAAGCGCTCACCGGCGAAGACGCAGTGACTGAAATCGACACACTGGTTCAGTTCAATCTGCCACTCACACGTACCGATTCGGCCGATCACACAACATGGTTCAGTTACCATCCGCTACTGCGCGAACACCTGTGCGCAGAGTTTCGCCGGGTCGATCAGAACGAGCGCATCCGAGTACACCATCAGGCTGCAACGTGGTTCGAGACGCATCAACACGAACTCGAAGCACTCGAACTCGAAGCCTCCATCGGCGATCCCGAACGTATTATCTCCTTCCTCGATCGTTGCGGCCTCGGGCTCGTTCTGGACGGTTACAGCAGCGATCTGACCCGAATACTCGAGTCCGCGCCTACCCTCGTCTCCGAGTCGCCCTGCACTCGAATGCTCCTCGCCGCCGCAGCCCTCCACGGCGGTGATGTGACCACTGCCAGGACGTACCTGAATTTCCTCGAAACCGCGTCATCCGGGCTGGATCGCGACCCGCTGTTCTGCTCGTTGCGGCTGCAGGCTCTGTACGCCGGTGCCGGTCCGGGCTTCGACACCGCATTCTCCCGACACGCCGAACGGCAACGCAGCACTGCGTCCGACATCGAAGCGTTTGCGCACCTGCAAACTGCAACCGGCTACTTCCTCGGCCGCGACTTCGAGCGCGCCAGCATCGAATACACCGAAGCCGCGGCACTCGGCATGCTTCGTGGCCGAAGCTGTTTGGTTCTGAGGGCCCTCACCGGTATCGGGTTCTCCGCCGCCATGAATGGCGACATCGAAGCGATGATCGCCCACTCCACACACGCCCTCACTTTCGCTGCCGAGCACAATCTCATGGGCACTGCGGAGTACGAGTTGGCAACATCGGTAGCAGCCCTTGGCGCGTATCTCTGCAGTTCACCAGAACTGCCGTATCGGATCCCCACAATCGAAAACTGCCGCCAGGCCGATGTTCTCGGCGTCAGCATGCCCGCCTTCGGTTGGCACAGTGTCATCACTTTCGGACTGCGTCGCCTCGATACAGCGGAAGATCGCCGCTCGACCGCCGGAGACATCCGTGACGCCATGATCAATGCGATCGAACTGGGCACCTTCTCGATCGCGACGTCCGCGCTCCTACCCGCGGTGGTCAATGTCTGTCTCTCGGTAGGTGAATTGGACTGGGCGAGCCGATTGATACACGACGCATCCCAGCAATTCGGAACCACCACTGAGGCGCACTTGGCATTGTCGTCTCTGCGACTTGCCGGCGGCAGACTCACCGAGGCGCAGGCCGAACTGACCGCCGCAGTCGATACACTCCAACACCCGTTACTCGCTCATGGCGTCTACGCATCGGTGCTGCAATCCGTCATTCATTCCGCCAATCACCAACCACGTAAAGCATTTCGATCACTACACGATGCATTGCGCGCCGCCGAGCGCGGAAACCTCCTGCGCCCCTTCCTCGACTACGGTCACGCCCTGCGAGGAATCCTTGATGATTTCACCGGGCATTTCGGAGATCAAGAACCCTTTGCCGAGCGGGTACGGGCACACGTACAACCACACGAACTTGCGATCGCTCCGATTCTGACCCCAGGCGAGTACACAGTGCTGCGCGAACTCGCTTCGGGCGACACCACGGAAGCGATCGCAGAGACGCTGTTCCTCTCGGTCAACACCATCAAGACCCACTTGCGCGGAATCTATCGCAAACTTGACGTCAGCAACCGTCGCGACGCCCTGAAAGCCGCGCGCCGTGGCGGACTCATCTGAGCGGACGCGCCGCCCGGTGCGCAGACAATTGCCCGCGCAGATCTACAACAACACCCGCGACCGTATGAAGGTGTGGGTGACCGTCACACCACGTCGACGCCTGGCATCGCGCGTCACATTCGACATTGTCGAAGTCGGATTGGCGGACAGCGCAATGACCCTCGCAGCGCAGGCATTCACATCCCTACTGCCGGTGATGATTGCCGCTTCGACCCTTCAACGTCTGCAACCACTCTCGGACGCGGCACGCGACAACCTCGGCGTCGAACTCCCCTCGGCCGACGTCAGCACAGGATCCGCAACAGCCTTCGGCATCGTTGGTCTGCTGATGTTGCTGATCAGTTCAACGTCGTATGCCCGAGCACTGGGTCGGATGTACGGGCGGATCTGGCATGTGCCGATTGCGACGCTCCGACAAGCCTGGCGGTGGCTGGCCGTCGTATTCGTCATTGCCGGTTCGGTTGCCATCGCCGCGGTGTGCCACAAGTTGGATTCGATTCCCGCCGTGGGTCGATTGCTGGGATTCGCGGCTGTCTACGGCGTATGGGCACTGGTCTGGACCTTGGTTCCCATGCTGCTGACAGCCAACCGGATGACCACTCGCATGTGTATCGGCTCAGGACTGTTGACCGCCACCGGACTGAGCGCCCTTCACGTTGCCAGTACCCTCTTCCTTCCGCGGATCACACGCACATCGCAAGACCAATTCGGCCTTCTCGGTGTGATGTTCACGCTCATCAGTTGGTTGTTCGTCTTCTCTGCGATTGTTGTCGTTGCCGGAACAATCGTGGGATCCGTTGCCCAAGACGACGGACCACTCGGGAACTGGCTGCGCCGATCGTGAACTGCAGGCCGATCACGAACTCCGGCGATCACGAACTCCGGCGATCATTGCGATCAGCCATGGCTTCCGCGACGCTCGGATAGACATCGACCTTCACGCCCCCTCCGGGAGTACCGGCGAGAACGTCCCGAAACTGCCCAACGTCGCGGGCGACACGAAACACGATGTTTCTCCGCGCCAGCGAATCCCGCAACTGTTCGAGCATTTGCGCCCCGCTCACGTCGATGAACGGTGACGTCTCGGCGTCGAGAATGATCATGGACGTGTCGTCGGTGACAAGATCGTCGATCCGGTCTCGAACATGATCGGCATTGGCAAAGAACAGTCCGGCTTCCACCCGCACGACGATCACGCCGCCGGAAGGCGTCACGTCCGAGTTCTCCTGCAGTTCCGGATGAGCACCGATATCCACCCACCGTGAGCCACTCTTCGCCAGTTCAGCCACATGCGGTTTGGAGACGCGGTAGAGAAGCAGCAGCATCGACACGGCGATTCCGATGATCAAGCCCGGCAACGTGTCGAAGATGAGCACACCGAACATGGCCGCTATTGCTGCTGCGAAGTCAGCGCGCGCCGCCACGCCGTAAATGCTGCCCAACCGCTTGGTCCACACTCGGTACAGCGCTGCGAGAGAAGAGAAGTCGACCAATTCGACCACCGCGGCGATCACCACGGCAGAGAGTGTCGCTTCGGGCAGTTTCTCGAACAACCCGGTGAGAAAGAGAAGCGTCAACACCGTCAGCACTGCAACCGTGAGCCCACTGACCTGTGTCTTGGCTCCGGCCCCACCGTTGACAGCCGTCTTGGAGAGACTGCCGTTCACCACCATGCCCGAGCACAGGCCGGCGCCCAGGTTTGCGGCACCGAGTCCAGTCAGTTCACGGTTCGCGTCGACTGTGTAACCTGCTTTGGCCGCGTAAGTCTTTGCTGCGCCCAAACCTTCGGCGAAACCGATGAGCAGCACACCGACAGCGGGCCCGATCAAGTCCAGGTAATCCTCGGCTCGCACTCCCTCCGGTAGCCCGACACTCGGCAACCCCGCGTCGATGTGGCCGACAATGTCGATCCCCCGATCGTCGAGGCCGAACAGTGCGACTGCGGTAATACCCAGCAGAACAACCAGGAGTGAGCCAGGAACCAACGGCAACCACCGTTTGACCGCCAATACCAGGGCCAGGCTGAGCAATCCGACGAAGACCGTGAGTCCGTCCACGCTCCCCAACTCACGCACCACCGCCGCGGCTTGAACGAAGAAATTACCTTCGCCCTTCTCGACACCCAGTAGCTTCGGAACCTGCCCGATGATGATGGTCAGCGCCAACCCGACGATGAAGCCCTTGAGCACCGGTTCCGAAATGAACGAGGCGATGAATCCCAACCGTACAAACCCGGCGAGCAGCCCGACCAAACCGGTGACGACGGCAAGTCCGACCGACAGGGCTACGAATCGTGAGTCGTCACCACCGGCAAAGGGAGCGATCAATGCCGCAGACAGTGCGGCGGTGGCTGACATCGGACCGACAACAAGGTGGCGTGAACTACCAGCAGCCGCATACAGAACCAGCGCGGGTACCGCCGCGTAAAGCCCGACGACGGGTGGGACGCCGGCGATGCTGGCGTATGCCAGCGCCTCCGGGACCAACACCGCCCAGACCGTGAGCCCGGCAATGATGTCGGGCCGCAGCCACGCACGCTGATAGCCCGCCAGCGAACCGAAGACAAGGGGCGTGTGAGTGTGTCGAGTGCTCATAGTCCTTGGATCCCTTTGCTGATCTGCATCGCCGCGATCAGGATCAGAAGTCCCACGTTCAGCAGATGGGTGTTGGTAGCGATCCACGTGCGAATGCGCTGCAGCGGTTCTGTTGCCTTTTCCTTCTTGATCAGAAGCAGCGCAACCGGAACTGCCACCGAGCTGGCTGACACCAGTGCGAACACCACCGCAGATGACCACTGCGCGGACGGTGCTGCGCTGCTCAATCGAAAGTTCATGGCCGCCGCTATGGCACAGGACATGTCGATGGGATTGAGGATGAAGAGTGCAAAACCGAGAATGCCGGAACGGCCGGGCGTGAAATGTTCCACCGACTGCAGCATTTTCGGCAGCTGAGGGGCCGCAGCGGCAATCTCACCGGGCCCGGTAGCCTCCGCCATTGCATGCATCCGCCGATGACTGCGGGTGTACACGAACCAGGCTCCTGCCAGAAGTACTGCTCCAAGGATCAAATGCAGGATAGGGACCCACAGCGGCGGGTGCGTCCGCTGATGAATTTGCAGCGCGGTCAGAATCGCAAACGAGACCGACAGCGACACAATGATCCCGAGGAACCACCCGATGAGATACGCGATGCTGTTGATCCGCGCTCTGTCGGAGAACAACACCGCAACCACAGCCACCACCGCCAGCGGACTCATGATGATGCCGAGCGCCAGCGGAATCTGCTGCAACAACAACGATCCCATGTCTATCTCCGCTCGGTCAGAACCCGCCGATTCCCTTACCGATCAACACAACCCCGATAACGAGTATCAGCACGCTCATCACCGTCGCGTTGTTGTCCTGCAGCCAGACCTTCAGCTCGGCCAGCGGCGTACGCAACCGATCTGCCGCTATCAGATACCCGATCACGGGTAGGCAGACAGTCGACGCCGAGATGACGGTGAAAACCGCGACAGCGATGACTATCTGTCCAGTCGGCAATGTTGCAGCGCCGATCGAGATGCCGGCGGCGATACACATCATCAGATTCTTGGGGTTGATTGCGGCCAACGCGAATCCGAGCCCGAATCCCTTGGCTGCGGTCATGTCGTCGATGGCCTGCATCCATTTGGGGGTCTCGTGTTCACCGCCACGTCCGCGCCACTGCTTTGCCCCGAACATAAGGAGGAGAACACCCAAGGCGATCTTGATCCACGAGACACCGGCTGAAGAATCGGTTGATTTCTCCAATTGATTCGACAGGAGAACGAATATCACCGTTGCAACGACGATTCCGACTATCCAGCCCAGCGCAAACCCGATGCTGGTACTTCCCGCCCGCTTGGACAGGAGCATCAGGATGGCCGCGATGATCGGAATCGGCGAGATCGCCACTCCCACCGCAAGTGGCAACAGATCTCCGATGACAGAACCCATTTCGGCCTCTTCTCTCTCTCGGTAGAGAGTAGGCAGAAGAGTCTGATCTGACATCACACGAAACGGATGAACGCAGCGTAGGCCCTTTGCGGTATGGCATTCACCCGAAGGGGATGACGTATTCATCACTCATGGAAGCGAAAATGGATGGGATACAGGCTAAGTCGATGAGTGATGACCTGATGGGAGAGAGAAACGATGACTGCTCCCACTCGCTACCAATTTCTCATCGACGGCGAAGTATCAGACCGGGTGAAGGCGGCGTTCCCCGAACTGAACGTGGCACCATCCGCCGGCGGCTACACCAGCTTGTACGGTCCCGTTGCCGATCACAGCGCGATGCGCAGCATCATGGCGCGGCTTGATTCACTGGGGCTGACCGTCGCCGAATTACGCAGACTCCCAGACTGATCGATGTTCACATGGCTGAGGCCCCGGCCGGGGGGAAGCGGTCGGGGCCACAGTGTCTTATGTGGTGATGTGTCTGATGTGACGATCTACGCGGTATCCCACGTTGCAACTGCCCAAATAACCACGATGTCAAGCGCAATCACCAGGATCGACCACATCGGGTAATACGGCAGCCACAAGAAATTCGCGATGATGGAGAGTGACGCAATCACGATTGCCGACGCTCTTGCCCATACCGCACCCGTGAAAAGGCCCAGTGCCACCAAAATTCCGATGATGCCCAGAACGATGTGGATCCAACCCCACGTCGAGATATCGAATTTGTAGGTGTAGTTGATTCCGACGACAAACAGATTGTTGTCGGCGACAGCAGCGATCCCTTGCAGGAGGGCAACGATGCCGGCAGTCAGCAGCAGAATCGCCGCTGCGAACGTCGTACCGACCGCGAACCCCTGTTTGACAGGGTGCTCGGCGGGTTCTCGTGGTGGAGCAGTCATCAGCGTTCCTTTCGACGAGAAAGCACTTCCCCCACTTAGTCTCGAGTACCCATTCAGGGAAGACATCACCCATCGCGGATGAATCCCATCCCCCCAGCGGTCACGGCCCGGGAACTCAGCTGCGCTCGCTGCACCTCGCGAGGTAGTCCGAGACCGGGCCGGCCGTGAGCATTCCACTGCCTGCGCCCGCAATTTCGCCGTCAGCGGGCAAAAGCGCAGCCCGCGCTCGCTCCATAACCTGACGGTCGCCCACAGCGACCGCGGCTGCGGCGATGAGGCACCACAGCGCTTCGGCGAGCAGGTCTTCTGGTGGGTTCGGCAACGCATTCACTGCCTCTGCGGCCTCGTTCACTTTCCCGTGCGCGAGAAGGAGGTGTGGCCGGGCCCAAGATTCGTACGGGCCCCAGTTCGTTTCGGGGTCGAATATCGCCGGTACGCCGCGCCATACCCTGAGCGTCAGAATTGCGAGCGGAAGAATTCCATCCTCGAGGCCGGGCATGCCGGAGCCGGAAAAACTGGCCGCCGCAGCTTCGTACAGCATCTCGCAGTGCGTGGCTTCCGCACCGGTAGCGGCCGTTCGCACGGCGCGGAACCAGGTGGTGAACACCGCTGCCAACGGCCGTTCGTGACGTCCGGCCAATCGATCAACTGTCTCGGCATGTAGCTCTGCCGCATCGAATTGCCCCAGTGCGCTGAGGGCATGCATGCGGATCAGATGGCCGAGGATTTCGAAGGTGGCGAGGCCGTGTCGAACGGAAAGGTCAACCAATTCACGGCCGATGCCCTCCCGCTCGGAAGCCAGGCCCGTTGTCCAGAACGTCTGCATGAACAACCCGTTCAGGGCGAAGGCCAAGAGCCCTGGATCGTCGAGGGCCCGACCGATCTGTACTGCTGCGCGGGCACATTCGAGCCCCTGATCGCCGGGCAGTCCGCGTGATTCGAGTGCGATTGTCGCCAACAGTCTGGCCCGAGCGAGTTCGTTCCCGTCAGGAAGTCGATCGATGGTGCGCTGAGCGGCGTCGATGATCTGCGCGGCCTGCCGAGGATCATCGGATCGCGTCCAGATCCCGGGCACGTCGTAGTTGCCGATAATCCGTGCGGTGAGTTCGACGTCGTCCAATTGCTCAGCAGCACTGATGATCTTCAGTCGCTGCGCTCTAGCAGTCTCCAGCCCACTTCCGCCCGCTACCGCGAGACTTCGGAGCAGGCCGACGGTTGACTCCAATCTCGACTTGGATCCTGCCGCGACAGTTCGGTCGTACTCCGCCGATACCTGAGCGAATATCTGTTCTGCCGCTCCAGGATCCAGGTAGCCCTCGCGGCGAAGAATGTCGGACTCGAGGTCGGCCAGCCGGGGACCGGGGTCGATGCCCAACTCTTCGGCGAGTAGCTTCCGGGCGCGGCGCAGGACTGCCAGAGCGTCGCCCTGACGATCGCAGCGATACAGGGCGAGAGCGAGTAGTCGCCAACCATCCTCTCGCCAAGGGTGTTCCGTCACGTGAGCATCCAGATCGGGAATCGCATCCGCGGCAAACCCGAGATCCAGTTGCGCGGAAGCGAGGCGTTCGACCGCTGTCAGGCGCAGTTCCTCCAAGCGTGATCGTTCCGAACGAACCCAAAGCTCTTCCGCGTACTCCGCATACGCCGGTCCACGCCACAGCTCGAGGGCGACTCGGAGCAGTTCGAGTGATTGCGCCGGCGCCGAATCGGCGGCTTCACGCACCAATCTTTCGAATTTCCAAGCGTCGACCGCGTCGGGTGCGGCATGAAGGGCATAGCCGGGCCCCTCGGTGACAATGGCTTTCGGCTTCGTTCGCGGCGGACGACCGGGTTCGAGCGCACGCCTCAGTGCGGAAACGAACGTACGTATTGCGCTGGTCGCACCGGCCGGAGGATCAACCCAGAGATCATCGACAATCAGGTCCACTGGAACGACGCGCCCACGAGCAACTACGAGGCGAGCGAGGACCGCTCGATGTCGTGGACCTTTGAGATCGATCGGTTCACCCGATTCGTTCCACGCAACCACCGGACCCAGAACTCCGAAATTGGGTCCGCCGACAGTGTGGTCTCGCATCTCTCCACGCTATCGCGCTCATCGAATGCTCATCGAGTGCGGCAAGGCTGATTGCCATCACCCCGACAAACGAGAGCGACCGATGACGATCACGATTCCAGGCTTCGACTACCAGCAGATTTCCACAACTGACGGCGTGCGACTCAACGTCGCCGTCGGTGGAAGGGGAACACCACTCGTTCTTCTTCACGGTTTCCCCCAGACTCACCTCATGTGGCGTCACGTGGCCACCGCATTGGCGTCGGATCACACCGTCATCTGCCCGGATCTTCGCGGATACGGTGCCAGCGACAAACCGGTGGAGGAAAACTCCGACACCTATTCCAAAAGAACAATGGCTGCCGATATTGTCACGGTGGCGAAGAAACTGGGACACGAGAAGTTCGCCCTCGTCGGCCACGATCGCGGCGCATTGGTTGCCGTCAGAGCGGGGCTGGACCATCCGGATGTGATCACGCAACTCGGTTCGTTGGACGTGCTCCCCACCTTGGATATGTGGGACATCCTGCACGGATCGGATGCCGCTGTGGCATTCCATCTCTATCTCATGGCCCAGCCACCCGGCCTCCCCGAGCAGATGATCAGCGCCAGCGCGGACGCGTTCTTCGAGTACTTTCTCGACGTGTGGACGCAGAACCGCGAAGCGATTCCGGCTGACGTGCGGGCGGAATACTTGCGCGCCTCTCGGGAGGCGGTGCCGTCGATCGTTGCCGATTACCGCGCGTCGGCCGGCATCGACATCGAACACGATCAGGCCGATCGGGATTCGGGCAACCAACTGCACATGCCGGTCACGGTCATCCAGCAGGACTGGGGTTCCATGCTCGGCTACGACGCCGAGGCTCTGTGGAAAGCGTGGGCACCCGATCTCGAGCACCGCACGCTGTCCGCAGGTCACTTCATGGCGGAAGAGGCGCCCACCGAAGTGGTCGATGCGATCCGCACCCTGCTGAAGAGGTAGTTTCTAGCGCTTGACCCCGGCCGCCAAGTCGTCGACCAGAACCTTGGCGGTCAGGGCGTATCCCGCGGCCTTGTAGTAGTCGAACGGAATCACTCGGCCGGCCTGTGCGGCGGGCAGTCGCAGCCACGTCGGCGAGGTGTACACGCTGCCGGTGGCGCTGCGATCCAAGGCGAAGATGACGTCGGCCTCTTCCAGACGGTTGAACTGCTCCGGTCCGAGCATCACGCGGAGGTCGGGGCCTTCACGCAAAACCTCGAACCCCAAGTCCTCGGCGACGGCAGTGCGGAAATCGTTCTGGAACCACGCGATCTGGTCCTCCGCGGCGGCGACAAATGCAACCTTCTTGCCGGTCATCAGTGGTTCGACAGTCGGGCGGACCTGGGCCACGTGAGCGTCGTAGTCGGCCAGCACTTCTTCGGCGCGATCACTGCGCCCGATGCCGGTGAGGAAGTCCACCATGACCTTTCGCCACTCCGGGGTGAAGTCCTTTCCGACAGGCAGGACCGGAGCGATCTGCTGCATCCGGTCGTTGCCGTACGACCCGGTGTCCCACCAACCGGCACTGAGCACAAGAAGGTCTGCGCCGAGGGTCGAAATGTATTCGAAGTTGGGATCCGAAGCACCTTCGGCAAAGATCTCGACACCAGTGGCATCCGGTACCTCGCGGCGCAAGTGCTCGGCCGCGCCGGACGGGTAAGCGGTTACCGGGTATCCGGCGAGGATCGACAATTCGAGGCCGTCCCGCGGATCGAGGGCAACCACGTTCTGCGGGTCCGTCGGAATGATCAGCTTCTCGTCGCCGCGCGTGAATTCGAAGGTCTCCGTATTTTCCGGCGTCGAACTCTCCGAACTACTGCACGCAGCGAGAAATGCAGTGGCAGCGACACCGGCTCCGATACCGAAGAATCCGCGTCGGGTCAGGTTGTCCACGATCGCCCAGTAGTCGCGATCGGCGGCGGAGGGCGCAAGGAGTCGAGTCATGCTAATTAGGTTAGCCTTAGAATCTGTCGTCAGGAATGGTGGAACAGCTCCTGTGAGCGCCAAGAAATACGGCGAATACGCCAACTGCCGCAGATGAATCCCGTAGATGAATCCCATTGCGCCGCACTCACCTCTTCAGTTCAACGGGGGAATGCGTTGGACCGAAATAGGGACGAGGGGCATGCGTGTCGGCTTCGCATCGTCTTGATGCGAAGCTTCGCGCGCGGTCTGTGGTTCCGGCAGAGCCGGTTTCAGTCCCGGTGGACGGGGCCGTGGCGGGTGGTGGAGCGTCGGCGTCGTTGTTTCGGGTCGATCGCGGCCGGTGGGATGAACCAGGGTTTGTGATCATCGCCCATCGTGATTTTCCAGATTCCGCGGAACCCGCTGGTGCTGTGCATCAACGTGTGATGACTGCGGCAGAGCAAGGTGAGGTTGTCCATCACCGTCACACCGCCCGTCGACCACGGTTTTATATGGTGCGCGTCGCACCACGCCGGCACCGCATCACAGTTCGGGAAGGCGCAACCCTTGTCCCGGGCAATCAACGCAATCCGCTGCTCGGCCGTGACGAGACGCTTGAGCGGTGTCGCATCCAACGGTGCGCCCTTGCCGTCCATCAACACGGTCGAGAGCATGCAGTCACACGCCAGCATCCGAGTTTTGCTGACGCTCAGTGGTCCCATCCACGGCATGTACCCGACATCGAGATCCTCGAACACAGACTCGTCATCCAGATCAGGCGCGTCATCACCCTCGGCTCGCATGGTGGCGCATTCCCGATGCTCCGCAAGATCTTTCGCGGTGATATGCACATTCACATGCGGACGCTGACCACCATCCACGCCGGTGACAGCGTTGTTCAGATAGCGGCGGATCAACTCCGTGAACGCATCGGCGGTACGTTTCGCTGCCGACCGAGCATCCGGGGTCCCGTCCGCAGCAGGTTTTGGCATCGACAGACCCGACAGCGCAGACAGGAGCATTTCACCGGTCAACGCGTCGAAATCGCCCTTGATGACAACCCGACCGTTCAATGTCGGCGCGATGCGTAACGCATTCAGATCGTTGTCCTCGCCGGGCGGGGGCTCGTCGGATTCGAAGATCCGCTCCAAAACCGCGATCGCATACCGCAGCTTCGTGGTGGTCGCTTCCACTCCGGATGCGGCGGCAAGAAGAGTTTTCAGGCTTGGCATTAACGCGATGTCCGGCATCCCTTTTGGTGGCGATTCACAGAACGCGGCGATCAACGCCGCATGATCGAACGACAGGTCACCCGCCTCGAACTGCGCCGCAATATCGGGGAACGACCGCAGTGCGGCACCGAGAGCGGCGATCTTGTTGCCGGCCGAGTCCTGCAGCATCGTATTGGCCGCCAACCACCGACCCACACCGCGGTAACAGAGCACCTGCTCGTCCGGATTGAGTGCCAGCTCGTCGATCGCGGCAACCCGAATTGCTTCCAACCGAAGAATTTCCGCAGACACCGACACCGCAACGTCTCGAACCTCGGACGGACGCAACCGCCACAACCTGCCACGCACACCCACAGCCGAACCGGCTACAACATCCCCCACCGAAGTTGAATACGTCGTTGTCATCAAGGCCTCCCCACCCGTGACCTAATTATACTCGAACACCCATTCGATTCAAGGGGCATATCAGACACATTCCTCGAATAGTGCTTGCAGACAGAAACATCGACCCACCCCATGACAGGGTGTACGGCACCCAGCCGGACTACGCCCTGCCTGCCAGCCAATTCTCTTGCAAGACTTGGTTCATCGAACTGAGAGGACAGTGATGGATCGATCCGGAACCACTATCGACCGGGCAGACGTCATCGGCATGTGGGTGACATCGGATGGTTTCATACGCCAGGAACTGCGGGCGGACGGTCGCTACGACGAAGCACGTGGCACCCGTACAAGCGCCTACACCGGCAGTTACGCCGTAACCGGAAACCATCTCGATTACGTCGACGACACCGGATTCACCGCAACCGGAGATATTCGCGACGGGGTGCTCTACCACGAGCATCTCGTCTTGTACCGAGAGGCAACAAGTCATGAGTGAGCACAAAGTTGTTCTGATCACGGGGGCCAGCAGCGGAATTGGGGCCGCGACAGCGAGGAAGTTAGCCGCCGACGGTCACCGAGTTTTTCTCGGCGCACGACGCACCGAACACCTCGAACACCTCGTCAAGGAGCTCGTCGATGCCGGGGGCACCGCGGCGTTCCGCAGGTTGGACGTCACCGACCTTGACGATTTCCGGTCATTCGTCGACGCTGCCCATCAACAATTCGGACGGGTGGACGTCGTGGTCAACAACGCTGGAGTCATGCCCCTGTCGCCACTCGGCGCACTGAAAATCGACGAGTGGAACCGGATGATCGACGTGAATGTTCGTGGCGTGCTTCATGGCATCGCCGCAGCACTTCCACTCATGGAGTCTCGAGGGAGCGGTCATTTCGTGAACATCGCGTCGGTCGGGGCATATGAAGTGGTGCCGACCGGGGCGGTGTACTGCGCTACGAAGTTTGCGGTTCGCGCGATTTCCGAGGGGCTACGCCAGGAATCGTCCGGCGACGTCCGCGTCACCGTCGTCTCCCCCGGTGTTACGGAATCCGAACTGGCGGAGAGCATTTCCGATTCCAAAGCGAAGGAGGACATGAAGGCGTATCGCGCCGTATCAATACCGGCTGCAGCAATCGCCAACGCAATTGCGTTTGCTGTCGATCAGCCGTCGGATGTGGACGTGAACGAGATCGTCGTTCGCCCCGCCGCGAGTGTGCAGTAAGTTTCGCGAGCGCACAGCAGCCCTAAAGACCAGGGGTCAGGTGGCGGGTCGACCGGAACTCAGATCCGTGCCGCGCAGCTCCTGATCCCTGGTCGCGGTAAGCGAACCCAGCAACGTCAACGCTCGATCACTGGGCGAACCACGCTCTGCTTGATAGATCACCAACTGCTGTCCGGGTCGGTCGCGGACGTCAAATGTCTGAGAGGTCAAGCTCATTGCGCCAACCTCGGGATGGACCAGTTCCTTGGCGTCCAACGTCTTACCTCGAACATGACCTTCTGCCCAGAACTGACGAAATGCCGGGCTGACCGCCGTGAGTTCGTCAACCAACTGGCGCAAACGCGCATCGGCAGAGGCATGGCCGACGGCTAGTCGAAGTGTTGCGACGGTTGCCTGCGCCGCATGCTGCCAGTCGGCATAGAACTCGACGCCGGCCGGATCCGTGAATACCATCCGCAGCAGATTATCGGTGGCGCTGAACGGGGAGAAGAGCGTGTCGGCGATCCGATTGCGCGCGAGGATGTCGAGCGTCCTGTTCAGCACGAACGCCGGAGTCCAGTCATAGGTGTCCATCAACTGGAGCAGTGCGGGACTCACAGATTCCCCGGCACCGGAACCACGGTCGCTCGGTACCAGACCCGCCAACCGGTACAGGTGCATCTCCTGATCTGCGTCGAGCCGTAATGCGCGCACCAGCGCGTCGAGAACCTGCGTCGACGGATTGCGCTCTCGCCCCTGCTCCAAGCGGGTGTAGTAATCGGCACTCAGACCTGCGATTATCGCAACCTCCTCGCGCCTGAGCCCAGGGACGCGTCGAGTGCCGTAGCTGTGGATCCCCGCATCTTTCGGCGAGACCTGAGCACGGCGCGAGCGAAGGAAATCTCCTAATTCACTGGAAGGCATTCCCCGATGCTAGTTCGGGAATACAAGGCGATGGGTGGGTGCGGTTCACCCACCCGGGAATCACTTCGAACAACTGCCGATTTGTCCTCGCCTGATCAGGGATGAAGCGTCCCGAATCCCACAACCGCAGAATCCGTCGTCCAATCGAGATCATGCACTCGGACCTTGCCGAACTCGTTGCCGCCGACGGTAATTGCCTTGTCCCCGTCGACGGATACAACGATGTTGGTGTGCTGGCCGGACAATCGTGAGCTGTCGTAGATCACGACGTCGCCGATGTCGGGTGTATAGCTACCGTCGTTCTCCGAGTAGGCGTCGATTCCCTGGTAATACTCCTGCAGTGTGTAAACGCCAGGAATACGCCAACTTCCGGAGTTCGGATTGGACAGCGGACGCCCAGCTTCGCGCATAATCCAGCTGACAAAATCGGCGCACCATTCCTCGTCGATGCCATCGGAATAGAAAGTGCCCGGACGTCCCTGCTCGTGCTCGGCCCGCAGGAGCTCGAGCACCCGAACCTGGTCCGTAGTGAGGGCGCTCGAATCGGTAACCGGGAACTCGGCGGTATCCCAGGGAAGATACCGCGATGGTGCGACTGAAATTACGACGGCGCCGGCCACCACGACAACACCGAGAACTGCGGCAATCCACAGCATGACGCGGCGGCGTCGATTCGGTTTGTCAGGATTCACCCTTACCAGTGTGCCAGTCCGCCGCGAATGGGATCGCCCGACACGTCAACGACCTGCATATTCGCATCACATTCACATTCATGTGCCAGCAAACTATTGCCATGGCACCAAAGTGGTGCCATAGTGATGCCATGGACTTGACACCGTACGTCGACAACCTTCGCCACGAACTCGCGGTGGCTGCCGAGGCCGGCGGAGAAGGCGCAAAGACACTCGCCGAACGATTGACCGCACCGCTGGAATCAGCAGTACGACTCACTCTCCTCGACGCATTGTCCACGGCAGCAGCAGAAATCACCCGCGATCTCGCGCCAGGTTCGGTGGATCTCCGCCTACGTGGGCGTGAACCCGAATTTGTTGTGACACCGGCCCTGCGCGAACCGACTCCTATCGACGCCGAGGAGCAGCCGACACCGGTCCCACGCGCCGTCACGGAGTCCGACGATGCCGCGATGACCCGAATAAACCTGCGGCTGGGTCAAGAACTCAAGGACCGAATCGAGGCTGCCGCCCGCGAGGCCGGGATATCGGTCAACGCGTGGCTGGTCCGCTCGGCTGCGGCCGCGCTGGAAGGCGGCGCAAGCCGGAATGCTCCGAGACAACGCGCGTCTCAGGGTGCCGATACCTTCACCGGCTGGGTGCACTGACACCAGATTCACCTGCGCGCCAATTTCTTTCACCAACCGAAGACAACATCATCGGGAGTATCACCATGCCTACATTCAGCACACCGGACCCCATTACCGCGAGCATCGACATCTCTGTCGGACGTATCCGGATCAGCGCAAGCGACCGAGAGGACACTGCCGTAGAAGTGTTGCCCAGCAACTCCTCTCACGACGCCGATGTCCGTGTTGCCGAACAGACTCGCGTCGAATTCGCAGGTGGTCGACTACAGATCAAAACGCCGAAACAGCGCGGTCTCGGCATCTTCGGCAGAACCGGATCTGTCGACGTCTCGATTCAACTTCCCTCCGGCTGCGGACTCGAGGGCACCGCGGCCGTCGCAAGCCTCCACGCCACCGGCACACTCGGAAGATCTCGCGTGAAACTCTCCAGTGGCGAATGCGCACTGGACACCACCGGGCCACTCGACATCAGCACCGGAGCAGGCGCAATCACCGTCGAGCATGTCGTAGGCGACGTCGATGCAAGCACCGGATCAGGAACAATCCGCATTCGCCGAGTTGATGGCAACGCGGTAGTCAAGAACTCCAACGGCGACATCGCTATCGGCGAGATCGCCGGCACGCTGAAGGCCAAATCGGCAAACGGCGACGTCATCGTGGAGCACGCCGAATCTGATGCAACTGCCGCAACAGCCAACGGTGACATTCGCTTGGACAGCATCGAGAGCGGAGTTGTCTCCGCCAAAACCGCTGCGGGGAAGATTCACATCGGCGTTCGATCCGGTACCGCCGCTCGATTCGACGCTCATACCTCCTTCGGTCGCGTCGACAACCAGATGACCACCACTCACGGGCCGGCTGCCACCGAGCGCAGGGTGGACGTCCACGCACATACCAGCTACGGCGACATCGTCATCCGACGTTCGGAGCCTCCGAAAATCTAGCGAAAAGGAACGCTGATGACCCGCAAACCAGCTATCACCGCAACGGGCCTGACAAAGTCCTACTCCGAAAAGACGGTACTGGACGGAATCGACTTGTCCGTCGACAGTGGAACCGTCTTCGCGCTTCTCGGCCCCAATGGCGCCGGCAAGACCACCATCGTGGAAATCCTCTCGACACTCACTACCGCGGACAGTGGCAACATCCGCATCGCGGGGTACAACCCCGCCGACGATCCCGACGCAGTTCGCGCGGTTATCGGTGTCACCGGACAATTCTCCGCGGTGGACGACTATCTCACCGGCGAGGAAAACCTACTCCTCATGGCCGACCTTCATCATCTGAGCCGAGACGAACGTCGCACTCGCACTGATGAACTCCTGAAGAAGTTCGATCTCGTCGATGCTGCCGGGAAACTTGCGTCAGCGTACTCCGGTGGAATGCGCCGAAGGCTCGATCTCGCAATGACATTGATCGGACAGCCTGAGATCATCTTCCTGGACGAACCCACCACCGGCCTCGACCCCCGGAGCCGGCGCTCGATGTGGCAGATCATCCGCCAACTGGTCAGTGATGGTGTCACCGTTTTCCTCACGACGCAGTACCTCGAGGAAGCCGACCAATTGGCCGACCACATTGCCGTTCTCGACCACGGACGGATTGTCGCCCAAGGCACCGCAGCGGAACTCAAACGCCACATCCCCGGCGGTCACGTCCGGCTGCACTTCTTCGACAGAGATCAATTAGATTCTGCTGCAGAAATTTTCGACAATTCTTCGCGTGACGATGCCGCCTATGTTCTACAGGTTCCCAGCGACGGCGGTGTCCGCTCACTGCGCTCTCTTCTCGACCAACTCGACGCTCATTCGATCGACGTCAAGGAACTCTCGGTCCACACCCCGGATCTGGACGATGTGTTCCTGGCGCTCACAGGCACCGAAAGGACCGACGCGCGATGACCACCATGTCGCTTGCCTATCTGGACTCGAAGACCATGCTGCGCCGTAGCATTCGACATATTCTGCGGTATCCGTCGATGACGGTGATGCTCGTCGGGATGCCTGTCGTCTTCCTGTTGCTGTTCGTCTACGTTCTGGGCGGAACACTCGGAAATGGCCTCGGCCCAGGCGGTGGCGGCCGAGCAGAGTACGTCAACTACGTTGCACCGGCGATCATTCTGATGACGGTAGCATCAGCAGCACAAGGCACGGCCATCTCCGTCGCCACCGACATGACTGCGGGGATCATCGCACGATTCCGCACCATGGCAATCACCCGCACGTCCGTGCTGACCGGCCACGTTCTCGGCAGCCTGCTGCAGACGATCGTCAGTCTCGTCGTCGTCATCGCGGTGGCAATCGCCGTGGGTTTCCGTCCGACCGCCGGCGTCGTCGAGTGGATTGCGACGTTCGCGCTCCTCATCTTGGTCGCCATCGCCATGATCTGGTTGTCCGTCGCCTTCGGACTCGTCAGCAAGAGCGTCGAGACCGCAAGCAATCTTCCGATGGTGCTGATTCTCTTGCCCTTCTTGGGAAGCGGATTCGTTCCTACCGACTCGATGCCGACCGTACTTCGATGGTTTGCCGAGTATCAGCCGTTCACTCCGATCATCGAGACACTTCGAGGACTGCTTCTCGATGAACCCATCGGGAACAATGCAATCCTCGCAGTCGGGTGGTGCGTCGCGATCACATTCCTTTCCTACCTCTGGGCCCGGAGTTTGTTCAACCGGCGCCCGGTGCGCTGACCTCGAAACACGCGATCTTCAAGAACGGGCACGGTATCGCTGTCGTCGAGTTCGGAGGCGATGGCGACATCGTGCGAGAATCCAAGAGCGACCAACTCGCGTCCTGAAGCGCACTCACGCAGCCGCTCCTCGTAAGAACCCGATACTGCCACCCACGCATCTGCTGCCATTCGAGCCTCCGGCGATACGGAACCACCCCAACCAGCCGCAATCAACGCCGCGACAACAGCACCGGCGCCCCAGAGATCCTCCACCGCCGGGCGCAATTCTCCACCGGGCCACTTCTCCCCGGACGCAACAATCGCCACACGGGACCGTGAACCAAGCTGGTGCACAATCCAATCGGCAACTGCAGATGCGTTCCGCAACGAAGCACCCACACAGATCGGGGCCACGGCAGCCAGAGCGAACGCGATCGTCGACCCGTTCGGGGACGGCAATACCAACCGTCCCGGACTTTCCGATTCACGAATCGATTTGGGAGACAAACTGATCTGGCCGTCAGTAGCCACACTCCGTCGCACAGCAAGAATCGCGTCGACGTCACGGGCGTACTCGAATGCACTCGCGTCGTACCAGGAATACGGAAAAACGTCGATTCCCGCGTCCGCAGCAACACTCAGAGTGGTCGTGAACGAAAGAACATCGACCACAACGGCCACATCGACATCGGCGGTGATTGCTTCGGCACCCGGGAGACCCCAATCGAATCGCAGGCCGTACTCGCGTTGACGATGCTCGGAATTCATGGCACAAGGATCTCAGAAAGGAGGCAACGACGCTGCGGCAAGAGTTCCTCGACTATGGTTAGGGTACCCAAATTATCTTGAAGGACGAGGTTGCTGTGAACCCCATGTTGAGCCGCCGTGCCATGTTGTCCGTCACCTTCGCCACTGCCGCAGGTTTTGTCCTTGCGGCTTGCGGAGACAATTCGAATGAAGAGTCGGCTGCAGGCGCCCCGGGTGGGCACGCCGAACCTAACGCCTTCCCTGTCACAATCGATCACAAGTTCGGGTCCACAACCATCGAGCAGGCCCCCAGTCGCATCGCCGCTGTCGGTATCGGCGATGCCGATGTCCTACTCTCCCTCGGACTGACCCCCGTCCTGGTTCCCGTGTGGAAGGGCTCGACCGATGACGGCATCGGTGTCTGGGCCGACTCGGCCGTTCAGGGCGCCGAGCCGACACCATTGGCCAATGCCACTACCGAGTTCGATATCGAGACGATTATCGCTTCGGCTCCGGACTTGATCATCGCGGTCAACAACGCAATCGACGAAGACCTGTACAAGCAGCTCAGCGCAATCGCACCGACAGTGCTGCACGCTGCCGATCAGACCGATTGGGTGCTGCCCTGGCAGGAGGTGACGACCCGCATCGGCACCGCGGTGGGCCTGCCCGCACAAGCCAAGCAGGAAGTGCAGGACCTCGAGGATCTGATCGTTCGCACCCGTGCGGAGAACCCGCAATTCGAAGGCAAGACAGCAGCACTTGTCATTCGGTGGAGCGACGGCAATCTACGCGCATTCAGCCCCGAAGCCGCGCGGGCCCAGTTGCTCACTCAGTTGGGATTCACGGCGCCTGCCGCATTGAAGGATCGTTTCGCCGGCAAGTTGAACTACGAGATCTCCGCCGAGAACTACGACCTTCTCGAATGCGATTACCTACTTTTCGACAACTTCGAGAAGGCTCGCCCCGAGATGGAGGCTCAGGCTGCGTTCACCAACCTCAACGTTGTGAAGACCGGCGGCCTGATCAGCTTGGACCCCATCGTCAGTGATGCGGTGTCCATGCCGAATCCGCTCACCATTCCGTTTGTCCTGGAGGATTTTGTCGCGAAGATCAATCAGACGATCGCGGCCCGATAACCTTCGTTCGGCCGGACCACACCCACAACACCACAGCCGAGACGGCCACGCAGACCGACACGATCACCCACGGTGACGCCGGCGCTGCGTGGCCGTTGTCGACGAGGTCGTACACCACACCGACTCCTACGGTTCCCAGCAACGCAAGCAAGCCACCGATCGTGTTGAGCATGCCGAAATGCGCACCGAGATTGCTTTCGCGACCGAGGATCGCGATGGTGTCACGCATCGGCGGCACCATCAGCATCTGGCCCAAGTGAAGTAAGCCGATCCAGAGCGCCAGCCCCACGATCTGCGTCGACGCAGATGCCTCGGTGCTCACACCGGTCGCCAGCGGCACCAGAAACGAACCGGAAATCAACACCAACCCGAAGGTGATTGCCCGGCGATGTCCAATGCGATGGGCCACCGCTACAGTCGGCCCCTGCCCCACTATCACCAGTACCGCCGCACCCACGTAGAACCACCCGAGCGCAGACTGCGAACCGACGCCGCGCTCGAGTTGTTCAGGAAGCATCAGATACAGCTGGCTGTATGCAACGAGCTGAAAACTGCAGAGTGTTGCGAAGAGCAGAAAGTTGTTGTTGGTCAGGACGCTTCGCCAGACATCGCGCAGCGTATACGTCGAAACCGGTCCCTCGTACGCATCGCTCGGACGGGGGAACCAAACGTAGAACCCCGCCCACATGATCGCGAACAGAAGCGCCGCAGCGGACGCCGTCCACGAAAACGGAAACACCAGCAGTGCTGCGCCGAGCGCCGGCCCGATCACGGTACCCAGTCGACTGCACATCTGTTCCACTGCAAACAGATCGGTACGACGCATGACTCCTGACACCTCGAGTTCGCGGCCGTACTCGGCATTGGCCGATTCCACCGCGGGCGCGAACAGTGCAGCCGCAAAGCCCACCAGGAGTACTCCGGTAATCACGCCGACCATGCTCTCGGCCAATCCGAGCATGAGAAAGCCGACTACCCGAACGGCGATGCCCAACAGGATGATCGGACGCTTGCCAAATCGGTCGGCAAGACTTCCGCCGATGAAGAACATGCCCTGCTGACTGAACATGCGGAGCCCGAGTACCAAGCCGACAATCCAGGCCGCAAATCCGAGATCTTCCGAAAGGTGCACCGCAAGAAAGGGGACAACCAGATAGAACCCGATGTTGAACAGCACCATCGAGAGAAGGAGCAGTTTCACAACGGGCGGTAGAACACGAACCTTCGCAAAGGTCTTACTACCGGGGAAACGCGTACTGAGCACCACAACCGACAACACTATGGCCCGCGCGTGCCCCAGCGGAAATTACGTGGCGTTCAGAGAGTGGCCCAGACTATTCAGCGCTTCCACCATTGCTCCGTTGAAACCACCCCCGCCGTGACCGGCGTCGCCCTGCACTACCAACTCGCTACTCGGCCAACTCTTGTGGATGGCCCAGGCAGTATCAAGCGGACCGGAGACGTCGTAGCGCCCGTGTACGAGAATCGCGGGAATCCCCGCAAGACGAGTCATGCCGTCCATGATCTGATTCGGCACCAGGAAACAATCGTGGCTCCAGAAATGTGTCACCAAACGCGTGAACACACATCGAAACTCCGGGTTCTCGTATCGCACACTGGGTGTCCAGCCCGGCATCAACGACACGTGGACGTCTTCCCACCGGCACCATTGCACCGCTGCGTTTTCCCGCACAACAGGATTCGGATCCGCAAGCAAGCGCGCATACGCCGCAGCGATGTTTCCCTCACGCTCATCCAGCGGCACCGGCTCGATGAATTCCTCCCACTCACGCGGGAACACTCGGCGCATGCTCCGGGTAATCCACTCGATTTCGGCGTGGGTACCGCCGGTGATCGCACCCAATGCCATCGCGCTCACACGTTCGGGAAACGCCTGCGCGTACACCAACCCCAAACTCACACCCCAGGAAAGGCCGGTGACGATCCACCGTTCGATACCGAGATGCTCGCGCAGTCGCTCGATGTCATCGAGGATATGCGCGGTGGTGTTCACGGTGAGGTCGGCGTCGGGGCCGTCTGCGAGCGGGCGACTGCGCCCACAACCACGTTGATCGAACAGCACCGCACGGAACCTCGTCGGATCGAAGTAGCGCCGTGCCCCTACAGTGCACCCTGATCCAGGGCCGCCGTGAAGATACACAACCGGAATTCCCGACGGATTTCCGATGCTCTCCCAATACAGAGTTTGACCGTCCGAAGCGTCGAGCATCCCCGACTCGTACGGATCCACCGGAGGATACAACCGCGCACTCATGGGCCGATCCTGTCATGCGAACACTCGTTGGCGGACACGACCTTTCCAAAAATACTGTCGGTCAGCACAACTCGATGACCCGTCAGGCACGATGTTTCACCCTCCGATCTGGGGGATATGCAGGAAGTACGGCCGACAGCTGGAGAACTCATGAGAAGAACGATCGCAGCAGTTATCGTCGCAGGAGCCCTCGTGTCCCTTCCTGCCTGCGGAAACAACGACACGAACACAGACAACGGAACCAGCGTCACCGCCGAATCGACCACGGCATCGCCTACGAAAACCACCACGGTTCGCAGCAGTTCCGTCACCTCCACAGCCGACCTGGGAATGATCGACCAGGCAAAACTGGCCGCCTTTGTTGTGGCCTTCCGCACCGCCTACCCGGAACTCGCTCAGGATCGCGAGGACGAAAGTATCCAGGAAATCGTGTTCACCTCCTGCAACGATATCGCCGCCGGTGTCAGCGAGCAGGAGGTCACCGAAGAGATCCGGGATCTTGCCGCGAACAACGACACGGAAGCGACGCAGGCCCAAGCCGAACAGATCTACAAATTGGTGACACCAGCCTGTCCGTGAGGTCCACACGTCGCCGGTGACTTAACGTGTGTAGGACATCGCGGCGACGGGAGCACACCACATGCGTGAAGGTTTTCGCCTACCCGGGTACGGCGGTGCAGCGGTTTTTCTGCGCAGCCACGCCGTTCCGGCTCGGACGTTCGAGACGGAGGCCCCCACACTCGTGTTCGACATGGGACTACTGCGCCCCGACGAATACAACCAGTACCTCAACCGACCTGCCGGCGACGGATTCGTGGAACGACTTTCGGCATTCTTCTTCCACGCTGCGGCCGATTTCCACCCGGAGCGCTCACTGGATACTTTCAGCGACGAGACCCTCGGCTTGACGATCGCCGTCCGCTCCAGCACCGATCAGCGAGTCGAACTCGAATTCTCGCTAGCCGAAGACGCAACGGAATCAGATTCCGAACGCGATGAAATGGACTTCGAGACAAGCAGAGTCGTCCTGGCCACCTCAGCTCAGTCGGTGGGCCGACTCAGCGGTCGGACAAGCTCGCATTTCGACGGCGAGGTGTAGCAATGGGATTCCTGTTCGAGGTTCTCGATTTCCCCGACGGCAGCCGAATGACCGATCTGTGGAACAACACGTGGGCCGACGAAGCGGTGGGTGACGAAA
Organism: Rhodococcus sp. NPDC056743; assembly: GCF_042790355.1. Taxonomy (NCBI): domain Bacteria; kingdom Bacillati; phylum Actinomycetota; class Actinomycetes; order Mycobacteriales; family Nocardiaceae; genus Rhodococcus; species Rhodococcus sp. NPDC056743. The sequence goes on from NZ_JBHTZI010000002.1 coordinate 530,869, forward strand.
TCGCATCGGGCCACTTCATTCACCTCGGTGGCGACCAACACGTCGACGTCGAAACCAACTTCCTGAGTAGCCATCTGCCGTTCCACGTCTGCGGCTTCGGCGGGGTCTTTCCCGACGGCAAACCCTGGATGTTCATCATGCAGAAAGCGCCCGCCGACGTTGCTATTCTCCTTCGCGGACAGGAAGATCCGCACGCGATGCTGCGCGAGGCACTCGACCGCGCGATGGAGTTCAACCCAGATGCCCTGGTCGCAGAAGAGATGTCCTGGCATCATGCCGACCTCGTGAACATCTACGAAGACGAAGGAGCCGCGGCCTCGTCTGTCGAAAACTGGTCGGTGGCTGATCTTTTGCGCGGACTCGTGGCTCAATGTTGTCTGGCGGACTTGCCCGGCATTGTCGCGGGATTCCCGAGCTGCGCTTTTCCGGATACGGCACACGCGTGCGAGGACGACGTTTTCAGCGACGTCTTTGCCCGATGGGTAGCCGGCCTGCAGTGATGTGACGGACGAGACTGCCACTCGCGATATTTCGGAGTACGCTCATTAATGAGCATGGTCGGAAAGAGCGAAGGAGGTGAGTGAATGCGAGAACTTGGCCGTCGCGAACGCAACAAGCTCGAGAAGCAAACACGCATCTTCGACGCCGCGGCTGAACTGTTTGCAGAAAAGGGCTACAGCGCGGTCACGACACAAGAGATCGCCGACCGCGCCGACGTAGCTGGCGGCACCCTCTTTCGTTACGCCGCTAGCAAAGCCGAGCTGCTACTCATGGTGTACAACGCGGAGTACCGGAAGCAGATCGAACTGGGAGAAGCACGCGAGTCCGAATCGTCAAGCATGGAAGCCCGTGTGCTCGAGCTTGTCTCACCCTTGCTTGTCGCAAGCCGTCAAAACGACGAGAACACCGGCATCTACCAACGAGAAGTGTTGTTCGGCGAGCCCAGCGAATGTTTCCGGGCCGAAGGCCTCGAACTCTCGCAGCGCCTGCAAATGCGGATTGCGCAAATCTTGGACGAGGGTCACCCCCACCACACCACCGAAACAACCACAGCAGCTCGAATGATTTCCAACGTGCTGCACTTCGAAATAGCCCGGGCGGCATTGGACCGGATCACGGCTGACGAACTCACGAACATCGTTGCCGCACAGGTCCGATTGACGCTTGCCGGACTACCCACCGAAAAGGATTGAGGATCGAAAATGACTGAACTGAAGCAGATCACCGTTCTGGGTACCGGAGTTCTCGGCTCGCAGATCGCCTATCAGACCGCCTACCACGGATTCGACGTCGTCGCGTACGACATCAACGCGGACGTCATCGAAAAGGCCAAGGCTCGGTTTGCGTCGTTGGCCGCGGCGTACAAGGCGGAGAACGTCAAGGGCGCCAAGGAAGGCAAGGCTGACGAAGCGCTGCAACGCATTACGTACTCGTACGATCTCGCCGAAGCCGTGGCCAAGGCCGATCTTGTCATCGAGGCAATCCCCGAGGACATCGCCATCAAGCGCGACACCTACGAGAAGCTCGCCGCAGTAGCGCCTGAGCACACGGTATTTGCAACCAACTCGTCGACGCTTCTGCCGAGCAATCTCAAGGAATTCACCGGACGCCCCGAGAAGTTCCTGGCATTGCACTTCGCAAATCACGTGTGGGTCAACAACACTGCCGAGGTCATGGGCACCGAGTCAACCGATCCCGCCGTGTACCGTGAGGTTGTCGAGTTCGCGAAGAACATCGGCATGGTGCCGATCGAACTCAAGAAGGAGAAGGCGGGCTATGTACTCAACTCACTCCTGGTCCCCCTCCTCAACGCAGCTTCCGACCTGCTGATCGACGGCATCGCTGATCCCGACATGGTCGACAAGACGTGGCGTATCGGCACCGGAGCCCCGTTCGGCCCCTTCCAGATCATGGATGTCGTCGGATTGACCACCGTATACAACATCTCTTCCCAGGGCGGCGAGAAGCAGCGCGAATTCGCCGACTACATCAAGAAGAACTACATCGACGAAGGCAAGCTCGGCGTTGCGGTCGGTGAGGGCTTCTACAACTACAAGAGCTGATCAACTTACCGGCTCACCGCGCGGTGGCTACGACGTGAATTCACGTGGTAGCCACCGCGCGGACGTCTGTTGTCAGTACGTCCGAAACCACCCTGAGCGATTGTGACGCAAGCTTCTTCACGTGCGAACCCACCCTCAGGAGAGATCCCCACATGCGTCGTTCCGCCATATCGGCACTCACAACACTGGCACTGCTCGGCGCCGGAACACTGGCCGGCACACCCGCCGTCGCCGCTCCCCTCGCGTGTGGTGGCATCTCCACGGGTTCGTTCTCCGGCTCGGCCGGTGGCTCGGAGTACCTGTGCGCCAAGGAAGGTGACCTCCTGGACGTGCGCATCGGCGACGTTCACGCGACGCAACCTTCGCTCGGATACGACGAGGTGTACTACAAGCTCGGGCGATACACGCTCGGAAAAGACGAGATCAACAAGAAGTTCGACGACTGGTGCGAAGCCAATGGTCAGGCCGAGGCCGCGACCGCCACTCCGGCCTCGACGCTGAAGGATCCGGCATCCTTCACCTGCGCCATACCGGTCGGCTCGGAAACCGCCGAGAGCATCGCACCCATGAAGACGGTTGTCGTCGGGCCGCGCGGCGCGCTCTACCTCACCGACGGGCACCACACCCTCACGTCGTTCTACGAGACGGCAGACGGTGGCCCGGACATGCACGTTCGACTGCGTGTGCTTGGCAACCTCAGCGGTCTGAGTGAGTCGGCATTCTGGGCCGAAATGGAGAAGAACAAGTGGGTATGGACGCGCGACGTCGACGGCAATCAGGTTTCCGTGCAGTCCTTGCCCAAGGGTGTCGGCCTCGCCAACTTCGCTGACGACAAGTACCGGAGCCTCCTGTACTTCGCCCGCGACATCGGATTCACGCCCGGCTCGATCCCGTTCCAGGAGTTCTACTGGGGCGCCTGGGTCCGCGATGCCACTCCGGTCGATCTGAGCGGCTGGAACAACAACGACCTGGCGAGTTACCTGAGCACCGTCAAGTCCGTCTCGCAGGCTCAGACCGCGTTGGCCGGCAATACCGTCGTCGACAGCGGTTTCACCGCCACCGACCTAGGCGTACTGAGCGCCTGGAACGACGGGAAGGCGGAGTCGAAGGGCGAGTTTGCCAAACTCTCGAAGCCGTACTCGGATGAGAAGCCAGGCAAGATCGCGTACTCACTAGCCTACAAAGCAACCCTCTGACCTGCGGCGATCAATTTCACACGGATGAAACTTGACTAAGGTAAGGCTTCACTCAGTATTCTGATCCCATTCGGGTGCCGCTTCAGCGAAGCAGCGACGCCCTGCCCTGACGGATACATGCCGTCATATCTGCCCGGACGAACCACTGCCGGGCAACCAGGACAGGGAGAAGGTTGCTGCATTGAGCACGTCCAAGGTCGGTTTGTACGACCCCGCAGATGACAAGAGCAGTTGCGGGGTCGGTTTCATCACGCGCAAAGATGGCGTGCAGACCCATGATGTTCTGATCCAGGGACGCGAGGCGCTCTGCTCGGTACCGCACCGCGGCGGTATGTCGTCCGAGGGCATCGGCGACGGCGGCGGCGTCTCGGTGGACCTTTCGCTCCGGTTCTTCCGCAAGGTCACCGGGCGCTCTGACCTCCGCGCCGGACGCTTCTGTGTCGGCAACTTCTTCCTTCCCGACGACGACGCTCAGCATGCTCGCGCAGCCGTTCTGGTGGAACGCGAACTTCTCGACCGAGGCTTCACTACCCTCGCCGTGCGCGACGTTCCGATCGACAACTCGGCGATTCGGCCGGCCGCCATCGTGCATCAGCTTCCGATCAGGCAGTGGATCTTCGAGGTCCCCACTCCGCCTCCCGAACCTGCCGTAGTCGATCGCCTCGTTCACGAAGCCCTACTCGCTATCGAGGCCATCGCGTACAACACGCCTGCGCTGCGCGGGCTGTACCCACTGTCGCTCAGCGCGAGAACTCAGGTTCTCAAGGGCCGCTTGAACTCCGACGAAGTGATCCCGTACTTCCGCGACCTGGTCGACCCCGATCACGCCGTGCACACGATGTATTTCCACACGCGATTCTCGACCAACACCGACCCCCATCCCACGATGGCGCAGCCGTTCCGGTTCATGGCTCACAACGGAGAACTGAACACGGACAAGAAGAATCGGCTCTCCGAGGCTGCGGTCGCCAGCGCAAAACGACGTGCGATTGTCCGCCCGCCCGGCCAGTCCGACAGTTGCCGACTCGATCAGACTCTGGAAGCTCGCGTCATCGAGGACAGCGTCGACCTGGTGACGGCTGTGGTCTCGATGATGCCGCCGGCCTGGGAAAACGACACCACCCTCTCCCCCGCAGTGCGTGCGATGTTCGAGTACTTCTCGCTGTACGAGGAGAAGAACGACGGACCGGCAGCGCTGGTGTTCGGTGACGGCACCATCATCGGTGCACGCCTGGATCGCCTCGGCCTACGTCCACTACGCACGATCGAGACACACGACTACGTGTGCGCATTCTCCGAAGCCGGGCAGATCGCATTCCCACCCGAGACGGTGATCCACCGTGGCCGCGTCGAAGCCGGCGGAATGCTCTACTTCGATCATCGCGATCGCCATACCTACACTGCCCGTGAAGCTCTGGAAAAGATTGCCGCACAGCATGACTACCAGTCCTTGCTCGCGCAATCGCGAATCCTGATCGCAGACATTCCCGCCGTCCCGGCAGAGAAGGTGAGCTCACCGACGCGCTACAACGGCACCTTCGAGGTTCATCAGCGCTACATGGCGTACTCCCTGGATCAGGAGAGCTTCAAATTCCTGATGGATCCGATGCTCACCCACGGGGCCGAGAAGGTATCGGCCATGGGCTACGGCAACGCCATCAACGCGTTCAGCGATCGCGAAGGCGGAGTGGCACGCTACTTCTCGCAGCGATTCGCCCAGGTCACCAACCCGCCACTGGACAGCATCCGTGAAGCGGACGGCATGACCCTCCGGGTCGCATTGGGTGCGAAGATGACGGCCGGACAAGGCAAGCAGATCGTCATCGCGTCGCCGATTCTCGGGCATCTGGACATGCTCAAGATCCGTGAACAGAAGCACACTCCGCACCGCCGCTTCGAAATGCTTTACCCCGCTGCAGGCGACGCGCAGGCGATGGTCGACGCGATGACCACGCTCGGCGACGCCGTTGTGGCCTTCGCAGCCGACCAGGGCGGAATCGCCGTCCTGACCGACCGGCACGTATCTCATGAGCGCGCAACACTTCCCGCGATCATGGTTGTCGGAGCGCTGAACCAGCGCCTCATCGACGCGGGCCTGCGATTGCGTGTCTCTCTCATCGTGGAGAGCGGCCAGATCGAGTCCTCTCACCACGTTGCAGCTGCGCTCGGATTCGGTGCTTCCGCCGTCTACCCGCTCTCCGTTCAGTTGCGGGCTGAGGAGAAGTTCGCGGCCGACCCGGACGCCGCGTTCCGACGCTTCGCGAAGGCCGCCGAGAAATCCCTCATGAAGACGATGGGACGCGTCGGCTTGTGCACCGTCGAGAGCTACATCGGCGGAGAATTCTTCGAACCCAACTTCCTCGATACGTCCGACCCTGTTCTGCGCCAGTGGTTCCCCAACATGAAGTCCCCGGTGGGCGGCGTCGGGTTCGAGACGGTTGCGGTGACCTCGAAGCAGTGGCACGAGCGTGCGAGCGAAGTCGGGGGTGAGAAGGACCTGCCACTGCTCGGCCTGTTCAAGGAGCGTGCAGACGGCGCCGGGCATTCGTTCGGTACCACCGCGGTCCGCAAGTACGTCGAGCTCACCGAGGAGAAGATCGCGTTCGACAGTCCCTCGGGAACAGAACAATTCGAGGCTCTGCGTCTCCTTCCCCTCGGACGGCTCGACGACGCATTCCGCCTCGACGCCGGGGCATACCGGGCGACGAGCTTCGACCGGCTGACCACCGAGCAGATCGACGACTTCGACATCACCGCCGGGTACCGGGACTTTTCCACTGTGATGGCTGCGGAACGATCGCGTCGTCCCGCCGCGTTGCGCGACGTCATCTCCGGTCCCGCCGATGTCACGTTTGCAGTGACGACAGCCGAGTTCGCCGAGCAGATCAGCCGATTCTCGGTGCACGGCAACACGACGATCGTGATGCGCGGAATCCAGTGCGAATCCGACGCAGACGACCGGTACACGCTTCGCTTGGACGGTCCCCTGGCCGACGACAGCGCGCGAGTGGAAGCACTCGGCGATGCTCTCACCGCTACCTTCTCAGGCGAGATCACCATCGAAGCCACCGACCCGGATCTGGCGCTGACCGCAACCGGTGTTGCGGCAGAGTTCCTGTCCAAGCTGAGGGTCGCGCCGGCGGGCGTGCCTCTCTCCGAGGTACAGAGCGCCAGCGACATCACTCCGAAGTTGGCGTCGGGCGCCATGAGTCACGGAGCCCTCAATGCTCCGGCACACGAAGCCGTCGCGCACGGCACGAACATGGTCGGCGCGATGTCCAACAGCGGTGAAGGTGGTGAACACCTTTCCCGTTACAACACAATTCGAGCATCACGTATCAAGCAGTTTGCGTCCGGTCGCTTCGGAATCTGGACGGGATACCTCGCCGATCCCATGCTCGAAGAGATCGAGATCAAACTCGGCCAGGGTGCAAAACCCGGTGAGGGCGGCCAGCTTCCCGCCGCCAAGGTCACCGTTGACATCGCTGCGGCTCGCGGCGGAACGCCCGGCGTCGAACTGGTTTCGCCGCCGCCGCACCATGACACGTACTCCATCGAAGACCTCGCTCAGCTCATCCACGACTGCAAGGCAGCGCGTATCCGGGTGATCGTGAAGTTGGTGTCCTCGGAAGGAATCGGCACCATCGCAGTCGGCGTCGCCAAGGCCGGCGCTGACGTCATCAACGTCGCCGGAAACACCGGCGGCACCGGCGCCGCTTCGGTGACCAGCCTCAAGTACGCGGGCCGTGCGGCCGAGGTCGGTATCGCCGAGGTCCATCAGGCTCTGTGCGCCAACGGTCTTCGTCAGAAGGTTGTTCTGCGATGCTCCGGCGCACATCAGACCGGTAGCGACATCATCACCTCGGCACTACTCGGCGCGGACAGCTTCGAGTTCGGTACGTCGGCACTGATGATGATGGGCTGCGTCATGGCCAAGAACTGCAACATCAAGTGCCCCGCAGGTCTGACCACCAACCCGGAACTGTTCGACGGCGATCCCCGCGCCATGGCGCAGTACCTTCTCAACATCGCTCACGAAACTCGGGAACTGCTCGCAAATCTGGGAATGCGATCTCTTCAAGAAGCGCGAGGCCGAACCGATCTCCTGCATCTGATCGATCACCCGTCCATCGTCGGCAATTTGAATCTGGATGCGATGTTCGCGTCGGCACCGGACATCACCATCGACAATCCTGTGTACCTCGAGCGTGAATACGCGCTCGACGAGAAGATCATGGACGAGGTTCGCACGGTGCTCTTCGACCGCGGCGAGGCCTCGGTGACCGTGTCCGGACCTGAATTCGCCGAAGGTGCACTGCACCTGGGCAACCGGAACAAGAGCGTCGGCGGACAGTTGGCAGTCGACCTCGAACGCGAACTCAACTACGGAGCGGCCGGACTTCTCGCTCCGGGAGTGCTGACCGACGAGCGTGGGCGACGGTATCTGGCTCCGGGCAGCGTGCGCGTCCTGACGACCGGATCTGCGGGCCTCTCGTTCGGCGCATTCTGCAACGACGGCATGCACCTGGAGCACACCGGCACATGTAACGACGGTGTGGGAAAGAGTATGAGCGGCGGCGTGATTGCCGTGCGCAGCCCAGGCGGCGGCTCCAGTGACGCCGGCGGAAACGTGCTGATCGGCAACTTCGCGCTCTTCGGAGCCACCGGCGGACGGGTGTTTGTCGAAGGTGAAGCAGGCGATCGCTTTGCGGTTCGCAACTCCGGCGCCAGTGCTGTCGTCGAAGGTGTCGGGGACTTCGCCGGCGAATACATGACAAACGGTGCTGTCGTAAATCTCGGTGAGTTCGGCAAAGGCGTCGGCAACGGCATGAGTGGCGGGTTCTTCTACCAGTACGACCCTCGTGGCGAACTGGCACTGCGAGCAAGTACCGATTCCGTACTGCTGGGGTCGATCACCGCAGCGACCGATCCTCTAGCCGCCGTCCACAACCACGCAGTGCAACTCCTGCTCGAACTGCATGTGGAGGCAACGGGATCCGCGCTCGGAACCCGGCTGCTCGAAAATTGGGAAGTCGAACAGCACTCGTTTGTCTACGCCATGCCCAAGGCGTTGATGCTCTACCAGGACAGCGATGCAATCCTGGCTGCGAAGTCGCACAAAGAACTTCTCGAAGAGTTGGCGTCCGCCATCGCGGCACGGCAGGTACGAACCTTCAAACTCGCGGTGCGTGACGAGCGGCCCGCACTGGGCGGTGCAGTCCCGGGCTACGGCGAAACCGATACCGCCACGATGTACGCCCTCCTGAGCGAGTACACGGTGCTTCACTTCGCCCAACAGCTCGCCGCCGCCCGCACCCCGAATTCATCGGGACCCGATGATCCGGCGCTGCAGAAAGCTGCCCGCAACCTGGTGCTGACCGAGGACTTCGCGCTGGTTCAGCACTTGGTCAAGTACTCGAAAGAGATTCTGGCCGGGTACGACGACGAACAGTTGGCCGCGTTGATTGCAGCCAAGCGGGTCGACGACTACAAGCAGGCGTTGAGCCTGCGCAACGTGCTGGCGATGGACAGCCCGGCGACGTACGGGTGGATTCTGTTTCAAGACAACAAGAACCGGGAAAAGCTCGGATCGCTACCGAACTTCGACGAGTTGTTCGCGTCGCGCGCGATCCCCGACCTGGTCTCCTGACCTCCTCCCCCGAACGTAGGTGAGCTTCATATCATGGAAATCCCGTACATCCCCGAATACGCACCCTTCACCGGCGACCAGCGCGCGTGGCTTTCCGGATTCCTGGCCGGTCTACACTCGCGAACCGTCATGCCCGGGCAAACCGGCACTGCAACAGCAACAGTGGAGAGAACTGCCGGCGCAGCCGTGCAGATCCTCTTCGGAAGCCAGACCGGAAATGCGGAGGCCGTCGCCGAAGACGCCGCTGCGGCTGCTCGTGCCCACGGATTGGAACCCCTCGTTGCCGGCCTCGATACCGTGGACATCGGCGACCTCTCGGCGATGCGCCGGGTACTCGTGATCACCTCCACGTACGGTGAGGGCGAAATGCCTGACAATGCGCAGCTGTTCTGGGACGCAGTCGAATCCGAGAGCGCACCCAGATTGGACGGGCTCTACTTCGGTGTGCTCGCGCTCGGCGACACCAGCTACGACGGCTACTGCCAGTCTGGCAAGAACATCGACGCCCGCCTCGAAGCGCTCGGCGGGGCACGAGTTGTCGACCGCACCGATTGCGACGTCGACTACGAGGATGCTGCGGCCGAGTGGATCGTTCGTGCCGTCGCTGCGGTGGCCGGCGTTGACAGTGATACGGGAGCCGCCGCGTCGCCGGTTGCGCCTGCTCCGGCGAAGACCAAGTCCCAATGGACACGCAAGAACCCCTATCCTGCAACGGTCCTCGTCAACCGACTGCTGTCCGGGGAGGACTCGACAAAGGAAGTCCGCCACTTCACCTTTGCACTCGGCGAGAACGGTCTGGACTACGAGGCCGGAGATGGATTGGGTATCCGTCCGATCAACGACCCCATTCTCGTCAACGCGATCATCCATCAGCTCGGTGTGAGCAGTGATTACGTCGTCACCACGAAAGACGGCTCTTCCGCACCGTTGGACCAGGCGTTGACCAGCGATTACGAGGTCTCGATTCCCTCGCGGGATTTGATCGACGACATCGCCCGACGCAGCGGAGACGCCGAACTGCAACACATTCTCGACACCGAAGATCGGGAAGCACTCGACGCGTGGCTGTGGGGCAAGGACGTTCTCGATCTCCTGCAACTGAAGAACAGCATTCGCCTGAATCCCGAAGAGTTGCTTGCTCTTCTGCGTCCGCTTCAGCATCGGGTCTACTCGATCTCGTCCAGCCCGATCGCTCATGACGGCACCGTGCATCTGACGGTGGCGAGTGTTCGCTACCGCTCCGGTGAGCGCGATCGCGGCGGCGTCTGCTCGACCTATCTTGCGGACCGCGTCGGCGAGGGCGATCGGGTCGGAGTTTTTGTCTCCAAGAACAATTCGTTCCGACTCCCGACCGATGACGCGGCTCCCGTCGTGATGATCGGACCAGGAACGGGGATCGCACCCTTCCGCGCTTTCCTGCACGAGCGTCGCGCACGCAGGGCGTCGGGGCAGAATTGGCTCTTCTTCGGCGATCAGCATCAGTCGAGCGACTTCATCTACGAGGACGAGTTGAACGGGCTGACCCGCGACGGTGTCCTGACGCGTCTGGATCTGGCCTTCTCGCGCGATCAATCCGAGAAGATCTACGTCCAGACCCGCATGCGCGAGCAGGGCCGGGAGTTGTTCGACTGGCTCGAAAAGGGCGCGCACGTGTACGTGTGCGGCGACGCCACCCGAATGGCGAAGGACGTCGACGACGCATTGCACGAAGTAGTCGCCGAGCACGGTGGGTTGGATGCGGACGCCGCCGAGGATTACGTCAACAACCTCAAACGATCGAAGCGGTACCTACGGGATGTTTACTGAGATGTGCCCGCACCGTGGCGAATGCCGTTGCGCGGCTGTGGCACGCCTGTCGGACTTGGATGCGCTGCTTACGCGTCCAGGATTCCGCGGTGGATTGATCGGCACTGCACCCGCGGTAGTCGGTGAAATGTTGCCTCTCTTGGACGACGTCGTCGCCATCACCGTTGCGGGGCCGGTCGCCGTCAACGACTCCGGCAAATACGAGGTTCCGACGGCGCCTGGTGACCCACTGATCTGTTCTCCCGGTCGAATCTCGTTGCGATTGAACACGTCGGCACTCGGCAGCGTTCTCACCACTGACGCGGAGCAGCATCTGCCGCCGACGCTCCGGATGTTCGATACCCACGGATCGAGTTCGCACACCACCTACTTGACCCCGACCTCCGATCGCCTCGCCTTCGAAGCGATGCGAACCGCGCCCGACATTGTCAGGGAAACAAGCCCTCTCACCTCGATGTCGAATACGCCGGCATTCTGGGCGGAAGCCGATCAGCTGACCCAACTCGACTTCATCCTCGCGGACAGCGGCAACGAACGCCGCCGCGGATTGGTCGCTCTGGGCGCCCTGGGTTACCGGAGAATCGATCCTCACCTCATGGCCGCCGGGATGGAGCACCTGTCCTACCACCAGCTACCCGTCACGACCGTCGTCGCAGGTAACGGCTGTCTGCAGATTCATCGTGGTGATCTCGACGCCGCAGCCATGTTCGGCGGGACGTTGACCTTGGCGTCGGACACCTGCCGGACAATGATCGATCTGAACGGCGTCTCGGAGTGCTGGCTGACCCGCACCCACGGCGTTCACGGACTGACCAGCTCGATCGAAGTGTACGACTTCCGACGGAAGTGCGTGGCTGTCTTCACCCAAACGGGCCCAACCGAATCCGCAGTCATGGAAGTCTGGGAAGACGTCATGAATTCCATTTCGGAAGCGTCCTGACAACCGGAGTTGCGCTTTTCGCACCAATCGAAGGTCCCTAGCCGAACAGGGCTGCCGCCATCCCGACGCCCCTCCAACTCCTCGTTCCGGGCTGGGGAAATTTCTTGACTAAATTTTCAGTCAGGGCCTATTCTCTGTGCAAGCAAGTCGCCGCCAGACGCATCTGGCGCGATCGAACAGTAGCTGGATGTTGCCCCGCTCGCGCGCCACGAACAGATTTCTCCAAGACCCGAGCGAGCACGAAAAAAGCAGAAGGAGTCACCGCGATGCACAGACGTCGGTTCATTCAGGCAGGCGCCGCGGCGCTCAGTGGTCTCCTTTTGGCCGGTTGCAGCAATTCCGTCTCAGTCTCAGGCGGGAGCAAAGGCGACGACGATCTACGCGAGTGGGTGATGCCGGAGGAGGGTGATCCACACAAACGCACCTGGATGGCATTCGGCGCGAGTGAAGCGATCTGGGGAGCGGCCCTCCTACCCGAGGTCCAGCGCAACCTTGCGACGATCGCGCAGACTATCGCGCAGTTCGAGCCCGTCTCGATGCTTGTCCGTTCCGAGGAACTGGACTGGGCTCGCACCCTCGTCGGCCCATCCGTCGAACTGATCGCCGCGCCTCTCGATGACCTCTGGATGCGCGACACGGGCCCCGTATTCGTGAAAGGCAACGGAACCACAGCGGGTATCGATTTCAACTTCAACGGGTGGGGCGAGAAACAGGATTTTGATCGGGACGGCCAGGTCGCAGCCTTTGTTGCCGCTCGCGCGGGAGTCGAATCCTTGCCTACCGACCTGATCCTCGAAGGCGGCGGCATCGAAGTCGACGGCGAAGGAACAGCCATCATTACCGAAAGCTGTGTCCTGAACAAGAACCGCAACCCGGGATGGTCGAAGTCGGACGTCGAAGCCGAACTCGGTCCCCTGCTCGGCCTCGACAAAATCATCTGGCTACCGGGAATCGCCGGCAAGGACATCACAGACGGCCACACGGACTTCTACGCCCGCTTCGCGCGCCCCGGTGTCGTGGTCGCAGGCCTCGACACAGACCCGGATTCGTTCGACCACGACGTGACCGCACGCCATCTCGAGATTCTCGAGAACGCGACCGACGCCCAGGGGCGCCAGCTGGAAGTGGTTGTCCTCGAAGCGCCGGTCGCGGTCAGGTCAGACTTCGAATCGAATGATTTCGCAGCCGGATACATCAACTTCTACGTGTGCAACGGGGCAGTCATCGCACCCGAGTTCGGTGACCCCGGGGCCGACCAGGCCGCCAGAAGTGAATTGGAGCGCCTCTTCCCTGGCCGTCGTGTCGTGCAGATCAACATCGACGCCATTGCTGCCGGTGGTGGCGGTATTCACTGCACCACCCAGCAGGAACCCGCGGACTAGAAACCCGTCCCGACCACCCTCGTAGAATTCGGACTCGTGTCGAACCGTCAAACGCAAATCTTGGAAGCAGCAGTCCGCGTAATTGCCCAGCACGGCGTACGCGGGCTGAGGGTGGAGACACTCGCTGTCGAGGCCGGAGTGTCGACGGCACTCATCTACTACCACTTCCAGAACCGCGCCGGTGTGCTGCGCCGGGCCCTCGATCACATCAACGATCGCGCCGCGCTGTACACCGAAAGTGCCTTCACGGAAACAGACCCTCGTGCGCAGCTCGAGCAGATGCTTCTGCTGGAGTTTCAGAATTCGCCGAAGATTCGGGAGAACAGCATCGCCTGGGGTGAACTCCGGGCAAGCGCAGTCTTCGCCGACGAGCTGCGCGAACCGCTACGCACCACGACGCAGGAATGGGCAGACGAAGTCGAAACCTTGATCCGGCAAGCGCAGGACGCCGGACTCGCTGATCCGAAAGCGAGCCCGGTTGACGCCGCCGAACGACTCACTGCGCTGGTCGAAGGTCTGAGCGAACGCTGGCTGAGCGGCTCGATTTCCATCGAACGAGCCAGAGAACTACTCACCGGCGCAATCAGCGTGGAGATCGATCCGAACTAGCTCTTACCGCTCGTCGGCGCTCTTCGATTCCGGCGATAGAGCCGGGAACCAGATGTCGGTGAGAACCTCGGCCGCCTGAAACCGCGTCACGTCGATCGTCCCCTGCACGGCCCAACGGGTGAAGAAACGCTCGAGTTGGCTCACCAGCAATTCGACGCGCAACCGGGCCTCGTCGCGCTGATCCGCAGGCCACCGGTCCAGATAGTTCGGCATCGCGTTCGGCAATGCACTGATCCCGTCGCGGGCCGTGATCCGGAATTCCGGCTCGAGCGCCACCGCCTCGTCCCATGCGGGCAGCAGCCGCTTGTTCTCGTCGAACCAGTCGAATGCACGCCCCAGCCACGCAGTGAATTCCGCGCGCGAATGTGTGTTGAGCACGCGATCGAGATCCATGTAGAAGGTAAAGGCGCTGGCGGCCATACCGGCTTCGCCAATGGTCTTCAGCATCTCCACCTTGCTGGAGAAATGCACATAGAACGTGGCCCTGCTGCATCCGACAGCCGAGGCGATGTCGTCAACCGTGACTGCCGCGTACCCGCGTTCCTCGAACAAGGTGCGTGCTGCGTCCACGAGTTTGGCCCGCGTTGCGCGCTTCTGCTCGTCCCGCAGGGTTCCCCGCTTGCCTTTCCGACCATCCGTTGCCGTACTCACACCGTCTACTGTCGTTTACTTTGCGCTCTCTGGCAAATCGCCGACTCATCGTCACCGAGCAACATTGCGTCATTCATTGACACATCGTCAGTCAATGTTGCACTATGACTCAAGTCACTTTTCGGGCTTCGATTCTTCGTATCGCATGTCCGGATCAGAACAGAAAGCGATGGCTATGAGTCCCACGAATTTGCCGAGAGTCTGCATCATCGGCGCCGGGCCGTCCGGGATCACCACGGCCAAGCGGATGAAGGAATTCGGAATCCCCTTCGACTGCTACGAAGCATCCGACGAGGTCGGCGGAAACTGGTACTACAAGAATCCCAACGGGATGTCTGCCTGCTACCAGAGCCTGCACATCGACACCTCCAAGTGGCGATTGGCTTTCGAGGACTTTCCCGTCTCGGCGGACCTGCCCGATTTCCCACACCATTCCGAACTCTTCCAGTATTTCAAGGACTACGTCGAGCATTTCGGCCTGCGCGAGTCGATCATCTTCAACACCAGTGTTGTTGCAGCAGAACGTGATGCAAGCGGACTCTGGACCATTACACGCTCCGACGGTGAAGTCCGCACCTACGACGCCCTGATGGTCTGCAACGGCCACCACTGGGACCCCAACATTCCGGACTACCCGGGCGAGTTCGACGGCGTGCTGATGCACAGCCACAGCTACAACGACCCGTTCGATCCGATCGACATGCGCGGCAAGAAGGTTGTCGTGGTCGGAATGGGCAACTCCGGCTTGGACATTGCGTCGGAACTGGGACAGCGCTACCTCGCCGAGAAGCTCACCGTCTCGGCGCGCCGCGGCGTCTGGGTGCTGCCGAAGTACCTGGGCGGAGTGCCCGGCGACAAACTGATCACCCCACCGTGGATGCCTCGCGGTCTACGCCTTTTCCTGAGTCGTCGTTTCCTCGGCAAAAACCTCGGAACCATGGAAGGCTACGGTCTGCCGAAGCCCGACCACCGCCCGTTCGAGGCCCATCCGTCGGCCAGCGGCGAGTTCCTGGGACGCGCCGGGTCCGGCGACATTTCCTTCAAGCCGGCAATCACCAAATTGGACGGCAAGCAGGTTCACTTCGCGGACGGCACCGCAGAAGATGTCGACGTCATTGTCTGCGCAACCGGCTACAACATCAGTTTCCCCTTCTTCAGCGATCCGAAGCTGTTGCCGGACAAGGACAACCGATTCCCGCTCTTCAAGCGGATGATGAAACCCGGAATCGACAACCTCTTCTTCATGGGGCTGGCTCAGCCCATGCCGACCCTCGTCAACTTCGCCGAGCAGCAGAGCAAGCTCGTTGCGGCTTACCTCACCGGCAAATACCAGCTGCCGTCCCCCAGCGAAATGCAGGAGATCACCAAGGCCGACGAGGCATACTTCCTCGCCCCCTATTACAAGTCTCCACGCCACACCATCCAGCTCGAGTTCGATCCATACGTCCGCAACATGAACAAGGAAATTGCCAAGGGCACCAAGCGTGCCGAGTCCTCGGGAAACAAGCTACCCGTCACCGCTCGTGCAGCAGCACACGAACCCGAGAAGGCGGATCGCGCATGAGCCTGGTAAATGGCCACTGCACCAATGAATTCGAGCCCGTCCGCGCTGCCTTCGAGGCTCAACTCGAAACCGGGGAGGAACTCGGCGGCTCCATCGCCATCACCGTCGACGGAAAATCCGTCGTGGACCTCTGGGGTGGATACGCCGACGAATCTCACACCACCCCGTGGGGCAGCGACACCATCGTCAACACCTTCTCCATCACCAAGACGATGACGGCTCTGTGCGCTCTCCTCCTGGTCGAACGCGGCCAACTGGACGTCTACCAGAAGGTCGCGCACTACTGGCCCGAATTTGCGGCAAACGGCAAGGAAGACATCGAAGTTCGCCACCTGCTGTCGCACACGTCGGGAGTCTCCGGTTGGGAGCGTCCGATCGAACTGAAGGACATCTACGACCTCGAAACGTCCACCGCCCGCCTCGCAACCCAGTCGCCGTGGTGGGAGCCGGGCACGGCGTCGGGCTATCACGCGATCAACTACGGTCACCTCGTCGGCGAGGTCATTCGGCGCATCGACGGTCGGACCCTCGGCAGGTTCTTTGCCGAGGAGCTCGCCGGCCCGCTGGGCGCCGACTTCCACATCGGAACATCCGCAGAGCATTTCGGCCGAACCGCCACTCTCGTTCCGCCGCCCGCGCTGGAATTCGACCTGTCCACGCTCGACCAGGACAGCATCTTCATCAAGACCCTGACCTGCCCCCTGCTCGACTACCCCGAGGTCAATACCGCTCCGTGGCGAGAAGCCGAGATCGGCGCGGTAAACGGACACGGCAACGCCCGTTCCATCGCTCGGGTCCAATCACTGATCTCGTGCGGTGGTGAGCTCGACGGCCAGAAGTTGCTGTCGCAGAGCACCATCGACCTGATCTTCGAGGTCCAATCCGACGGTATCGACCTCGGGATCATGACTCCGCTCAAGTTCGGTATCGGCTACGGACTGCCGCACCCGGACACCGCACCACTCGTTCCCGACGGGCGCGCGTGCTGGTGGGCCGGGATCGGCGGCTCGATGCTGGTCAACGATCTGGACCGACGGATGACCTTTGCCTACGTCATGAACAAGATGGCACCGGGTCTGATCGGATCCGATCGAAGCAACGCCTATCTGAGCGCCGCATACAACTCCGAGGTCAGCGAGGTCAGTTCATGAAGGCAGCTCAGCTCATGGGGCCAGGGCTCCTCGAGATCAACGACGTACCGATCCCCGAGATCGGCCCGTCGGAACTCCTGATCCGGGTCGGCGCAGCGGGCATCTGCCACTCCGACCTGCACCTCCTGCACTTTCCGTACAAGATGCGCGAAGAACCGCTGACAATCGGCCATGAGATCGCCGGCACCATCGAAGCCGTCGGCAGTGCCGTCGACGGCCGATCCGTCGGGGAACGGGGCGTCGTCTACCTGTGCTGGTCCTGTGGGCAGTGCCGAGAATGTATGAGCGGTAACGAGAACATGTGCCTCGCCGCCGGACGAACCGCAATGCCACCCTGCCCCGGATTGGGCCCTGAAGGTGGCATGGCCGAATATGTGAAGATACCGGCCCGCTCCTTTGTCCCCATCGGAGATCTCGACTTCCTGCAGGCCGCGCCGCTCGCCGATGCCGCGCTCACCAGTTACCACGCCATCCGCGGCGCGCGTGAACATCTGCAGCCCGGCGCTACCGCCGTGGTGATCGGGATCGGTGGCCTCGGACATGTTGCAGTACAGATACTTCGAGCGATCAGCGCGGTGCGCATCATCGCCGTCGACGTCGGCCAGGATCAACTGGACCTCGCGAAGCGGTGTGGAGCCGACATCACGCTCGAGTCCGGACCGGACACCGCGCGCCAGATCCTTGATCTCACATCAGCCCGAGGCGCGGAAGTCGTCTTCGACTTCGTGGGTATTGATGCCACCGCCCAGATGTCCGTCGAATCCGTTGCACCGAACGGCGCCTACCGCATGGTCGGCCTCGGCGGCGGAAACCCCGGCATCACAGCCGAAGCAGCAGGCGGGCCTGGCTGGCCCTGGGGTGCGTCGGTCCGGAAGTCCTATGGCGGCACCAGAAACGACCTTGTCGATTCCATCGCCCTGGCTCGAGCCGGTCTGGTAACGGTAGAAGTGGCCCGCTTCGACCTCGCTGATGCCCGAGACGCTCTCGACCGTCTCGAACACGGCAAGGTCACCGGACGCGCAGTGCTCGTACCCTAATTCTCGAAAGGTGCTACACGTGACCACTCCCGCTGATACACAGGCATACATCGCGTCCGTCATGGCCGGGTTGACCGGCCCCGGTGGGCCTTTCGAAATGGGCGTCGAAGACGTCCTGGGTAGTGCGATGCCTGTCATGAAGAACCGTGACAAGGCACTCGGCGACGTACTCGCTACGTCCTTCGATTACGATTCCCGCGACTACCTGGTGACCAAGGACCGCCGTTTCAGCTACCGCCAGCACGGTGAAGCCGTCGCGGCCTTGGCCACAGCGCTCCGCGAACAATACGGCGTTCGCAAGGGTGATCGCGTGGGCATTCTTGCTGCAAACACCCCAGAATGGGTGATGACGTTCTGGGCGGCCCAAGCACTCGGGGCCATCGCCGTCGGCTTCAACTCGTGGTGGGTGGCACGTGAAGTGGAGTACGGAATCGAACACACCACCCCCACCGTGGTGATCGCCGATGCCAAGCGCACAGAGATCCTCGCCGGATTGAACACCGACATTCCGATTCTCACGATGGAAGCGGATCTACCGGCCCTGATCGAGAAGCACTCGGGATCGCCGCTTCCTCGTACTGTGGTGGACGAGGACGATCCGGCTGTCATCCTCTACACGAGCGGCACCAGCGGACGCCCGAAAGGAGCGGTTCACACCCACCGAAACGTGTTGGCGGTCATCGACTATCACCGCTACAGCGACCGCCTCGCTGCGGCGTTCACCGGGAAACCCAGCGATGGCCGTCCGAGCGATCTGCGCTACCTGTTGACCGCACCGCTGTTCCACATCGCGAGCCTGCACAACTTGGCAGTTCCACGACTGGCCACGGGCGGAGCCGTGGTCATCCACCAGGGCGCCTTCGACGTCGACGAAGTCCTCTCCCTCGTCGAACGCGAGAAGGTGACCAACTGGGCTGTGGTCCCCACCATGGCAAGTCGCCTGCTCGAGCACGGCGACCTCGGGAAATACGACCTGACATCGTTGAGCGCCTTTGCATTGGCTTCAGCGCCGTCGTCTCCGGCCTTGCAGGAGCGTCTGCGCGCACAGCTACCTTTTGCGCAGCACGCTCTGGTGGACAGCTACGGACTCACCGAATCCTCCACCGGCATCTCGGTTGCCACGCCCCCGGAACTGGCCGCGTTCCCCGGAACGCTCGGACGGCCCATCATCGGGGTCAACGTGGAGGTTCGCGACCCCTTCGGTGTTGCGGTCCCTGACGGCGAGGAAGGCGAAATCTGCGCGCGCAGTCCGTATGTGATGTTGGGATACTGGAACGACGAGGCTGCGACTGCTGCCGCCATCGGTCCCGACCGATGGCTCCGGACCGGCGACTACGGAGTTCTCGAAGACGGTCGACTTCGACTCACCGGTCGCAGATCCGATCTGATCCTGCGCGGCGGCGAAAACGTCTACCCCCTCGAGATCGAACAGTGCCTCGACGAGCATCCGGCTGTGCTCGAATGCGCTGTGATCGGTATCGATTCGGCAGATCTCGGCCAAGAAGTGGCGGCCGTCGTCGTTCTGCGCAGCGAGGGCGCCGCGACAGAGGAGGAACTACGCGGCTACGTCGCTGAACGTCTCGCCTACTTCAAGGTGCCGGTAAAATGGACACTGAGCACAACTCCTCTTCCCCGCAACGCAACCGGAAAAACAATACGCGCAAAGGTGGTTGTCTCGTGACCTACGACGCCGTGATCAACAATGGGCTGTGGTTCGACGGCACCGGGGCAAAACCGGCCGTCCGCAATCTGGGAATCCGGAACGGCCTGGTCACCGCCATCTCCCTCGATCCCCTCGACGAAACCGATTGTCCCCAGGTCATCGACGCCCGGCGCAAGTGGGTGATTCCGGGAATCGTGGACATTCATACGCACTACGACGTCGAGATCCTCGAAGGCCCGGCTCTGAGCGAATCCCTCAGACACGGGGTCACATCGATCTTTGTCGGATCGTGTTCCCTGTCCACCATTCACGCCAGCCCGTCCGACGCCGGCGATCTCTTCGGCCGCGTCGAAGCAATCCCCCGCAAGCACGTCGTCGAGGCACTGACGCGGGCCAAGACCTGGAACTCCGCGAGTGAGTACATCGCCGCGCTCGAATCGCTTCCGTTGGGCCCCAATGTGGCAGCCTTCATCGGGCACTCGGACATGCGGGCTGCAGAAATGGGGCTGGACCGTGCAACGCGGAAGGACGTGCACCCCACCGACGCCGAACTCGCGTCGATGGAAGCTCAGTTGACCGAGGCGCTCGACGCCGGCTTCGTCGGAATGTCCGGGCAGCAACTGCTGTTCGACAAACTCGATGGCGAGACCTGCCGCTCACGAACTCTGCCGTCGACGTATGCGACCACGAAGGAACGACGCCGACTCAACGCGATCCTGCGTCGCCGGGGACGCGTGTTTCAAGCCGGCCCCGACCCTACCAACCCCTTGAGTACCGGCGCGATGGCCTTCACCAGTGTGGGCCTGTGGCGTAAGCAACTCAAGACGAGCATGCTCTCGGCGGCAGACATCAAGGCCAACAAGTTCGCCGTGGCGATTCTTGGTCCACTGGCTCATCTGGTCAATCGACTCGGTGGCGACCTGCGCTGGCAGCATCTCCCCGTCCCCTTCGAGGTGTACGCCGACGGTATCGATCTGGTCGTTTTCGAAGAATTCGGTTCCGGCGCAGCCGCACTGCATCTGACGGACGAGATGGAACGCAATGTTCTGATGCAGAGCGAGGAGTACCGTCGGCAATTCCGCAAGGACTACGATCAGAAGTTCGGCGTCAAGGTATGGCACCGCGACTTCTTCGATGCCGAAATCGTTTCCTGCCCGGATGATTCCCTCGTGGGCAAGACCTTCGGTCAGGTAGGTGTCGAGCGCGGCAGCATCCACCCGGTCGACGCGTTTCTGGATCTGGTTCTCGAACACGGAACCAAGGTTCGTTGGCGCACAACCATTTCCAATCACCGCCCCGAGATCCTGGACAAGTTCGCTCAGGACAACGGCGTGCAGCTCGGATTCTCCGACGCCGGAGCCCATCTGCGCAACATGGCGTTCTACAACTTCGGGCTGCGACTGCTTCGCCGAGTGTACGACGCCCAGAAGATCGGTCGGCCCTTCATGACGGTGGAGGCCGCAGTGCACCGTCTCACCGGTGAACTTGCCGAGTGGTACGACGTCGACGCGGGGCACCTCCGATTGGGTGACCGTGCCGACCTGGTTGTGATCGATCCCGCCCATCTCGACGATTCACTCGACACCTACGCGGAGAGTCCGGTTGTGGAGTACGACAATCTCTCTCGCATGGTCAATCGCAACGACCAGACAGTGACCGCGGTATTCGTCGGCGGCGAGTACGTGTTCGGCGACGGCGAAGCAGCACCGGTTCTCGGCAACCGCCGGACCGGGAAATTCTTGAAAGCAGGTGCCCATTAACACGTCCAGATTTGCCGGCAAAACCGCTGTTGTCACCGGCGCAGCATCGGGTATCGGCGCGGCCATTGCGCTGCGCCTCATCAGCGAAGGTGCGCGCGTCGCGGGCATCGATATCTCCGAGGGTGCACTGAAGGAGATCGCGGCACAACATGACGGTTCATTCCTCGCGGCACCAGCCGACGTCACCAAAGAATCCGATGTTGCCGAGGCCATTGCTTCTGCCGCAGCCGAATTCGGTGGGATCGACATCGCGTTCAACGTTGCCGGAGCGTCGCGGGTCGGACCGATTGTCGACCTCGACGAGGCGGATTGGGACTTCACGATCGATTTGGTACAGAAGGGCGTGTTCCTCTGTACCAAACACGAAGCGCGCCATATCCGCGAGCACGGAAGGGGCGGAGCCATCGTCAATGTCTCCTCGCTCAATGCCCATATCCCGAGCCCGTACGGAAGTGCCTACGCCACCGGCAAAGCCGGGGTCGAGATGTTCAGCAAGAATGCCGCGATCGAACTCGCCGCGGCGGGAATCCGGGTCAACGCCGTTCTCCCAGGCTTGGTCGACACCCCACTGGTTGCGCCGGTGATGGGTTACGAACCCGCCCGCGACATGTTCCTGGATCGAATCCCGATGGCCCGAGCGGCAACTCCCGAAGAAATTGCGGCTCCCTGCCTCTATCTCGCGAGCGACGACGCCACCTACATCACCGGAACGTCGCTGGTGGTCGACGGCGGCTGGGAAGTGTCGAACTACCCGGATCTGACCAAACTCGGCAGCTGAAGTCAGCTGCCGGGCAGCACGCACTGCGTGTCGAGGCCGAGGACGTGGTTGAGCCGGCCGAAGGCCAACCACGATCCGAGGCACATGCTCAATTCCACGATTTCGGCCTGAGAGTAGTGGGCACTCATGCGTTCCCAGAACTCTTCGTCCAGGCCATGATGATCGATCGCGTACCGCTCGGCGTATTCGGCGGCCAATCGCGTCCTGTCGTCAAAGAGTCCGGTAGTTCGCCAGTCGGTGACGGCCTGCGCAAATTCGGGTTCGACAGTTGCACCATCACGTTCGGTTCGCCAGTCCTGGCAGAAAATGCACCCGTTGATCTGAGCGATTCGCAGCCGTGCGGCCTCGAACTCTCGCAGACCGAGAGTGGTGTCGGAGTAGACCTTTTGCGAGAACGCGGCTGCGGCCGGACCGATGCCCGGAACCATCTCGCCCCACACATAGCCGATCGGATTCTTGCCCTCAGGGATGTCGATGTTCATATTCGGTCCTCCAGGTATCGGCGCCGAGTTTGCCGACGCCGGGGGTGAGTGGGACGTCGAGCGCGTCGTACAAGCCTGGATCGGCGGCTCGCAACCACGGAATTGCGTTGACGAGACGTCCGACAGCGGTGGCATTTCCACCGGCAGCACGGTTTCCGCCCTCGTCGGTCGCCTCGACGTTTACCTCGATGCGGGGGCGGCCTTCGATGATGACCTTGTGCGCTCCGTCCCCACCGTCTGGTGGCGTCGGCCAATCAGGGGCGCACGACGGGTGGATACGAGTGATGTGTTCGATGACGATCAACGGTTTGCCGTCGACAATTCCCTGAACTTCGAATCGCAAACCACCCTGGGTTCCGGCGGCAAAATCCCCCATGTGTTCGGTGGTCACTGTCTCGTCGAGCGCCCGGCGCAGCAAGGTCTCGCTGATACCGTCGAGTTCAACGCCCAATGCACGCGCGATGAGCCGAATCTGTCCGCCCCACACCATCGTCGGGACGCCGGCTGCGACCATGGGTGGGTCGTACTCCATCGGCTGACCCATACCGACGAGGTAGCGCACCGAATCAGGCTGCTCGTAGGTCGTGTAGTCGAAAATCTCCTGGCACCGAATCTGATCTATGGTGCCGGCCAGCCCCGAGATCATCACCGGCAGAATGTCGTTTCCCCAGCCCGGGTCGACGCCCGAGACGAACAGTGCGCCGCCACCGGCTTTGGCTGCTGCCTCTACGGGATCTCGCACTTCCGGCGGCGTCGAGCGATGGTCGTAGAAGGCGTAGACCGACGGTGTCACCACCACAGCGCCGACGTTCAGCGCCCGGATGATGTCCGCAATCGCGTCGTCCGGTCGAATCTCGCCCGAAGCTGCGTAGACAACGGCGTCAGGAACCGTGGCGAGGACGCCGTCGACATCGTCGGTGGCAACTACGCCCAACCGGTACCCGAGTTGCGCAAGGTCGCCCGCGTCTCGGCCGACCTTGTCGGGATTTGCGACGACTACTGCGCAGAGTTCGAGCGCCGGATTGGCGGCTACGGCCCGAATCGAGGCACGGCCGACGTTTCCCGTCCCCCACACAACCGTCCGGATCTTCGACGGGGCGTCGTGGTCATCCATAATTCGGACAGTACCCATTCCCAGGTAGTTGTCACGGTGGAATGCGCGAATCTACGCGGTAAGGAACACCAAGGCTTGCGGCGGGAGACTTCCGCCGGGGCTGCGCCGATACAGTTCGGCCGGTCTGCCCGTAGTCGCCCGCACATATTCCCCGGTACTGATCAGCGCGTCGACGACATGGCGCCGGAAGCTGTCCTTCTGCAATTCACGATCGAAGAGCACCTCGTACAGTTGGCGCAATTGGGGGACGGTGAACGTGTCACCGAGAAATCCGGCCGGGTCCAACGCTCGCGCATACCGACTCCGGAGGTCTGCGAGCGCCAAGCCGACTATCTCGGAGTGATCGAAGGCCATGTCCAAGGCTCCGAACACATCGAGGAGAATCGCACCAACCGGCAAGTCGGTTTCCGGGACGGCGGCGGCGTGTGCGACCGACAGGACCCATCCCCTGTCATCACGATGCGGGTCGTCGAGAATTGCGAGTTGGTGAAACTCTGCATTCTCGAGGCCCGCCTTGGACCTCAAGGCTCGATCTGCTGCGGCAGTGAGTAATTCGTGTTCATGGAGGAACGTGCCGGGAAGGGCGAACTTGCCCAGCCGATGCTTGACCACGAGCACTTTCACGGCATCGTCCGAGTAGGTCAGAACGGCAACGTCGACAGCGACCGACGGCCTCGGATAATCGGTGAGCGATTTACCACTCGAATCTGTCCATTCATTCACTCTTGCATGTTAGCTCAATCATGATCTATTGTTAGCGCAAAGTTACGCAAAGGGGTGGACGTGAGACTGAACGAACAACAGACCGATCGCGCAGCCGGGGTACTGCTCGGCACGGCAGCCGGAGACGCACTGGGTGCGGGATACGAGTTCACGTATCCGAATGTCGCAGCAACCATCGACATGATCGGCGGCGGCCCGTTCAAGTGGGCGCCGGGCGAGTGGACGGACGACACCTCGATGGCCGTCGCCATCGCCGAAGTGGCCACAACCGGAATCGATCTCGCCAGCACTGAAGGTCTGGATGCCATTGCAGAGCAATTTATTCGGTGGTACGACTCCAAGCCCGAGGACATCGGCAATCAGACCCGGGCAGTGTTGTCTGCCCGTTCTCCGAACGCGGCGGCCATGGCAGCTCGCGCGAAGGCGGTCAGTGGACTCAAGGGCGGCAACGGCTCACTGATGCGCACTGCGCCCGTTGCGCTGGCTTATCTGGACGACCCCCAGGGCGCCGCCGATGCCGCATTGAAGATCGGTGCACTCACACATGACGATCCGCAGGCCGGTCAGGCGTGCCAGATGTGGACCTATGCCATCCGCCATGCCGTGATCGAAGGAAACTTCGACGGCGTCCGCGACTATCTGTCCGTCGCCGATCAGGACGTGGCCGACTACTGGCGACCGCTGCTCGATCAGGCCGAAAACGGAAACCCGCGCGACTTCTCGAAGAATGGCTGGGTAGTCCACGCACTGCAGACGGCGTGGTGGGCCATCACTTCCACCGACAGCAGCGGCGCGCAGCACCTGCCGGACGCGCTCGAAGCCGCAGTCCGGGCGGGCGGAGATACCGACACCACCGCAGCTATTGCCGGTGGCCTACTCGGCGCCCGATGGGGAGCATCGGCGATACCGGAGCGGTGGCGCAGCATCATGCACGGGTGGCCGGGGTACACCTCCACCGACTTGGTTCGTCTCGCGGTAAACACCAGTCTCGCGCGCAACACCACAGGAGAAGCGATGCCCACCATTTCCGTCGTCGAAGGCGACATCACCACTCTCGACGTCGACGCAATTGTCAACGCCGCCAACACCGCTCTCCTCGGCGGCGGAGGCGTCGACGGCGCCATTCACCGCGCCGGTGGTCCGAAAATTCTCGAGGAGTGCGAGGCTCTGCGATCCTCTAGCCTGCCCGACGGTTTGCCGGTGGGCGAAGCCGTCGCCACCACGGCAGGAAAGATGAAAGCGCGCAACGTGATCCACACTGTCGGCCCGCGATACTCTCGTTCACAGGACCGGTCTGCGCAGCTCCGGTCTGCTTATACACAGAGCCTGGCCGTGGCCGACTCCCTGGGCGCCCGGACCGTCGCCTTTCCGCTCATCTCTTCGGGCGTATACGGCTGGCCCAAGGAAGACGCTGCAAGACAGGCAGTTACGGCAATTCGCTCTGCGAATACCGCTGTGGACAACGTCGTTCTGGTTGCCTACGACACGGCATCGGCAGATGTGATCCGGCGAGCACTCGAGTAACTAGCGGACCCTCATCCGGCGGCTCAACTGCCGGCTTCCGAAGTCCAGACCCGCACCGTCACTGGTGGCCAGTGCCGTCAGCACAGCGGCAACGAGCAGTGAGATGACTACTACACCCATGATGCGCACCTCTTTCGAACTCGGAGGGAAACACTTTTCTGAGAATAAGTATATGTAACTTCCGGTTACGTGCAATGTGTTGTCACTCACCTCGATCCAGTGAGCGCGCTCCGAATCACATCGGTCCTGGACAACGGTCCAGACCTTTCGTAGCGTCGTGATCATCGGGCGCCTGCCAACGCCGACACTGCAGACGAGAGGACGCTATGCGCACCCAGAAGATGTCCACCCAAGATCGAATCGCTCGGGTGGTGCTCGACGTAATCGGCGCGCTCCCGACCGGACTCCAACGGGCTTTGGGCGGCACACCGGTGCGCATCGACGGCCAGAGTTTGGAACCCGAAGTGCAACTGGCATTACGACTGCTCAGTGCGGTCGAAGGGGTCAGCTTCGAGCACCTTCCCCTCGATGCCGGACGTGCGCAGATCGACGCGGAATCTGCGCTGTTCGGCGGCAAGCCTACCGAGGTGGAATCCGTGCGCGATCTCGAGATCCCCGCCGACGGCCGGACGATACCCGCGCGGTTGTACCGCCCTGCCGGACTCCCCGAAACTCCGCCGCTGTTGGTGTATTTCCATGGCGGCGGCTTTGTGCTCGGCAGTCTGGAGAGCGGTGACAGCGTCTGCAGATTCCTCGCCCGTCACGCCGACGTTGCAGTACTGGCCGTCGACTACCGCCTCGCTCCCGAACATCCGTTTCCGGCGGGCCGCAGCGATGCGGTGGATGCTTTTCGGTACTGCGTTTCCCACGCAGCCGACCTCGGAATCGACCCGAATTCGATCGCCGTCGGCGGTGACAGTGCTGGAGGCAACCTCGCTGCCACGGTAGCGCAGGAAACTGCGGCGGACGCCGTCTCGCCCGCCTTCCAACTACTCTTCTTCCCATGGGTGGATCTGTCGTCGAAACGACCCTCCCACACCATGTTCGGAACCGGCTTCTTTCTCACCGACGCTCAACTCGACTGGTACACCGAGCACTATCTCACCGGCGATGCATCAGCGACAGATCCTCGGGTGTCTCCGCTCCTGGCACCTGATTTCACCGGCCTCGCCCCGGCGTACATCGCCGTCGCCGGATTCGATCCACTTCGAGACGAAGGTGAGGCATATGCCGAAAAACTGCGCGAGGCCGGTGTTTCCGTTGCTCTGCGCCGACACAGCGGATTGATCCATGCGTTTGTCAACACCGTCGGTGTTGGTCACACCGGGAGAGACGCGATGCTCGAGGCGTGTGGAGCACTGCGCGTCGGCGTCTCAGGAAACCGAGGATCTGTTTCCGCGTAACGGCGTCACACGCCACGCCACAGCCGTCAGGCCGGCAGCAGTTCCCGCTGCCGGCCAGAGTGCGTGAATGCCGATCCACCGATGCGCAAGCGCTCCGAGAACGGCACCGCCGATCAGACCCGCACACATTCCGAAGTGCTGCAGCCACGCCCACCGCGGGCCACCGAGGAATGCGCCGGTCAACCGTTGACCCATTTTCACCAGAGCACCCGTCATATAGGTGACGCCTATGGTCACCTCGCCGTCCCGCTGAAACACCGAATTGACCGTCCCCATGGCCAAGGCCATTGCCGTGACCGCGCCGGGAGTGATCTCGAAGCTACCGAACACGGCACCGACTGCCAATAATGCGGTGACCACGATCAGCACCGCAACTTTGCGTGTCCGGACCGAATAACGTTCCGTCACAGACGTGATCACAGTGCCCAGCGCGATACCGAGCAGAAATACCGCGATCACCGCCGCCGGCACTCGAGCGGCCGCCCACAAGCCGTCGGCGATCGAGACGCTCATCTGAGTCATGTTGCCGCTCATGAACGACACGAACTGCCCGCTGAGAACGATGAATCCGATCGCATCGACGTAGCCGGCAAGCCCGGCCAGGGCTATCGCCAACCCGATGAGTGATCTGCTGTATCCCGACACGCGAAAAGCGTGACACACTCAGCGATGATTCACACCGCTTCCCCTACGGTCTGAACCGTCGACGCGAGCGAACGAATTCTCCTGGCCGCAACGGAAAGCGTCGCAAGGTTACCTCCTCTACCCGCATGGGCGTCTGACAACGTGTACCGCGCGCGTCCGATGATCGCGCTGTTCCGCTCTTCCCAGGATCGCAGACGCGCCGCTGCGCTCGCATCGGGCTCTGCGCCACAGGACGAACTGGCGGACAGCACATCGAGCGTCACCAGGCGGACCGATTCGTACAGCTCGTCGCGCAGAGTGATCCGCACAAGCGAATCCCAGCGGTCGTGGCTGTCCAGCCCGGACACGTCCATCAGAAACCGGTTGATCTCCAGCCGATCCTTGACCATGAAGTACAGCTCGCCGACGAGCATGGGATCTTGGTCGGTGGCCATCACAATCTCGACGACGTCCAACAAGCCGTATAGATCCAGCAAGCCGTACACCTCGTCGACAACATCTCGGTTCACACCTGCCTCCACCACGGGAGCACTGCGCACAGCGACATTGGCTCGGTCGTACTCGTGCATCCAACCGGGGACGTGCGGCGACAGCGTGCTGACCAGCTCTCCGAATCGCGCGATCTCGGACGCGATATCGAGCGGCTGCGGCCGATTCGACAGGAACCACCGCGCGGCACGGTCCAACAGTCGCCTCGATTCGACAATCAGCTGATCTGCGACATGAACGGTGATCTCGCCACCACGAATGCGCTGCCAGATCGAGTCCAAGCCGAACACAGCACGGACAACTTCGAAAGCCCGAACTGCGTCGCCGACATCGACTCCGGATTCGTCCGCCAGTCTGAATACGTAGGAAAGCCCGCCATCGCCCACAACCCGATTCGCGATCACCATGGCAACGATCTCGCGGGCCAGAGGGTGCGAGATGATGTGACCTCCGAACCGCTCACGCAGAAGCGGCGGAAAGTACTCGACCAATGCTTCGGCAAAGTGTTCGTCCTCGATCAGGTCGTGTCGAAGAAGATCGGCCTTCAGGGACAGCTTGACGTGTGCCGACAACGTAGCGAGTTCCGGCGACGTCAGGCCTCGCGCATGGTTTTCGAGTCGAAGCGCAATCTCGTCGTCACTCGGCAGGAACTCCAACTCTCGATCCAAGGCGAAATCTCGTTCGAGCTTGTCGATCTGACGCTGGTGCACATCGGCCATCCGTAACGCTCCGGCTCTCGCGGTGGCCAAGAGATCGTTCTGCGCGCGATTGTTTGCCAGGACCAGGTTCGCGACGTCGTCGGTCATGCTTAACAGCATCGAATTACGCTCGTCCTCGCTGAGCTCGCCACGTTTCACCACCGAATCGAGCAGGATCTTGATATTGACCTCATGATCCGAACAATCCACTCCGGCGGAGTTGTCCAACGCGTCGGTATTGACGTGTCCACCCCGTAGGCTGAAGTCGATGCGCGCCCGCTGCGTCAGTCCCAGATTTCCACCCTCACCGATGACGCTGCACCGCAGCTGATTCGAGTCGACCCGAACAAGATCGTTGGCCTTGTCACCGACTTGTAGATGTGACTCATCGGCAGCCTTCACGTATGTACCGATCCCACCGTTCCACAACAGATCTACGTCAGCCGTGAGCACACGTGAGATCAGAGCCGCCGGGGTTAGCGTGTCGATCTGTGCGCTGATACCCAGCACGGACCGCACCTCTTCGGTAAGGGGTATCGACTTGGCGCTTCGGTCGAAAACACCTCCGCCAGCGCTGATGAGGGCCCGGTCGTAGTCGGCCCACGAACTGCGCTGCAGGTGGAACAGCCTCTCCCTCTCGTCGTAGGACACCGAGGGATCAGGGTTCGGGTCGAGGAAGATGTGCCGATGGTCGAACGCCGCAACCAATCGGAGATGGCGACTCAGCAGCATGCCGTTGCCAAAGACGTCACCGCTCATGTCGCCGATGCCGACTGCGGTGAAGTCGTCTCGATCGACGTCCACGTTCCGTTCCAGGAAATGACGGCGCACACTCGTCCATGCACCGCGCGCGGTAATGCCCATCTCCCTGTGGTCGTAGCCGACCGAACCGCCGGATGCAAAAGCGTCGCCCAGCCAGAAATTTCGCTGCACAGCAACGGCATTGGCCAAGTCCGAGAATCGGGCAGTACCCTTGTCCGGAGCAACGACCAGGTAATAGTCGTCGCCGTCGTGCCGGACGATACCGGGAGCTGGGATCACAGCGGACGTTGGCGAATCCACGTTGTCCGTCAGACGCAACAACGCCGTCACGAACATGCGATAGCAGTCACGGCCTTCGTTGTTCGAGGAGTCCCCGCGACGTCGAGTTGACGGTTCTTTGACGACAAATCCACCCTTCGCCCCAACGGGGACGATGACTGCGTTCTTCGCGGACTGTGCCTTTGCCAGGCCGAGGACCTCGGTTCTGAAATCCTCTCGACGATCCGACCAACGCAGACCACCTCGGGCCGCACCGCCGAATCGAAGATGCACTCCCTCGAACCTCGGCGAATCCACGAAGATTTCGAAATGCGGCCGCGGGAACGGCAGCACGTCGATGTTTCTCGAGTCGAACTTGAGCGCCAGAAACGGGTCGGACACACCCGCGTCCCGATAGAAGTAGTTGGTACGCAACGTGTTGTCGATCAAACTCAGTAGGGCACGAAGGATTCGATCCGCGTCCAGTTCGGCAACGTCGTTGATCGATCCGACGATGCTTGCCGTGAGCAGACCCGCACGATGCGAGCGTCTCTCGGCGTCGAACGCCGGATCGTGTCTGACTTCGAACAATTCGATCAGTGCTGTCGCAATTTTCGAGTGTTCACGCAACACGGATTCGATCCGTGTAAGGCTGTAAGGCAATCCGCTCTGACGAAGGTAGTGAGAATACGCTCGAAGCGCTGCAATCTGCCGCACGTCGAGTTCGGAGCCGACGATCAATGCACCGAGACCATCGCACTCCACCGTCCCGTCCCACATGGACAGAAATGCCTCTGCAAATCTAGACGCCAACGACGGAGAGACGTTACGAGCACTCGCAGCAGTCAGAGTGAATCGGTAGATCCATGCCTGGGATCCGTCGACTCTCTCGACGGGATAGTGCTTCTCGTCGACAACGTCGGTGCCGAGATCGTGCAGGACGGGTAGCACTGCGCTCAGCGGTATGGACCGCCCGAGTGCATAGAGGGAAAGTACATGCGCTCCGGAATTCGCTACATCGAGAACTACGTCGACGGAACCGTTGCCGAGACTTTCCACTCTGAGTACGTCTTCGATCGCCCGCTCCGGGTTCACCTCGTGGCGGTACTCTTCAGGCAGAACCTGCGAATAGTGTTCTCGCAGAGAGGTCGGCACGTTGCGACCCGAAACAAGTGTCGCGAATTCCCCACTCCACCCGCTGACAACACGATGGATCGACTCCTCGATGTCGGTGAGCGTCGACTGTTCGAAAGCGGTACCGGCCGAGTCGAGTACGCAGTGCACGTATGCCTGTGCGCCTTGCGTGAGCGAGAAACTGGGGCGCAGCAACCTCGCTTCCAGTCGGCCACAGAGAATCTCTTCGATCGCAGACACATGTTCGACGGCCAAGCGCCGCGCATCGACCTCCACGATCACTCGCGACGCCGACTCGGCGACGGCGAGTATCTCGACACCCACTCCGACCGGGTTCGCCGGAGATCCCGCTCGCGTGTCGCTGACGTAGCGTTGCAGCCACTGCGCCGAGGCCCGGTCCAGCTGTTCGATATTCGTTGAATCCTTCTTCATACGAGCGATATTCATAACTTGTCAACCCCTGCCGAGCTGTGGACACGGAAATGGAAAACATCGGAGTGAATCTCGGGGAACAACCGGACCGGATCAGTACTAGCTGACCTTGTCCAGAGCGATCCGCGAGTTCTCGGTGGAGATCAAGACGGCAATCGTCGTGCCGATCGCTGTCAGAACAACGTAATATGCTGGAACACTGTGGTTTCCGGTCGCCGTGATAATTGCCGTCATGATCAGAGGAGCAGCACCACCGAAAACCGCAGTGGAGATGTTGAAGCCCAGGGAGTAGGCAGTGCCTCGCACCCGCGTCGGGAACAACTCCACCATCACGCAGTGAATGATTCCCGAATGGCCGGCAAACAGAACCGCCATGACCACCGCTCCGGCGATAGCCGCGCCGACGCTACCCAGGTTCATGAGCATGTAGCACGGGACCACCAACAGCGTCAGTCCGATCGAGGAGGTGAGAAGCACCGGTTTGCGCCCGATTCGGTCCGACAGTGTTCCGGCAATCGGGATGGCGATGATGATGGCGATCAGCGACACCGCCGTCACCGTCAATCCGGCGAGCTGAGTGAAACCCAGTTCCTTGTTGAGATACGACGGCATGTAGCTGAACAGGATGTAGTACCCGGAACTGTTGAGCAGGGTGAGACCGATGGCCAGACCCATCTTCCGACGAGTGGAACTGTCGGTGACAGTCGCTTTCAGCGGGCTGTCGACAATCTCGTCCGACTCACGAGCCTCGGTGAAGACGGGCGTGTCCTGCAACTTCTTTCGGATGTAGTACCCGAGGATTCCGATGGGTGCCGCGATCAGAAACGGTATGCGCCAGCCCCAACTGAGCATGGCTTCCTCCGAGAGCGCACGGCTGAGCAGAACACCCAGAGACGTTCCGGTGAGCAGCGCGCAGAACGAGCCGACCTGACACCAGGACATCAGGAAGCCTCGATGATTGTCCGGTGCGCTCTCGCCCACGAACGACATGGCGCTGGCCACCTCGCCGCCGGCGGAGAAGCCCTGGATCAACCGCATGGCCAACAGCAGGATGGGAGCGGCGATTCCGATCGTCTCGTATCCCGGGAGCAGGCCGATCACCGTGGTCGCACCGGTCATCAAGGTCAGCGAGAGTACAAGCGCCGCACGCCTGCCGATTCGATCGGCAAACGAGCCGATCACGATGCCGCCCAGCGGCCGAACGAAGAACGTGAGCCCGAAGATGCCCCACGTCATGATCATCGCAGCAGGTCCACCGCTGTCCGGGAAGAACACCTTGGCGATGGTGGCCGCGAGGAAACCGTACGCGCCGTAGTCGTAGAACTCGACGAAGACGCCGAGACTGCCGGCGACGGTCGTCTTGCGCAAACGCTTCTTCTCTTCGGCAGCAATTGTTTTCTGCCCTGGCGGTTTGTTGGTTGTAGTCATGACAGTCCTGTGTTTGTGGTCGCCGATCACGGATATCGTTCCTGATCAACGAAATTGAAAGATGACGGCGCCGAAGCGTCTAGAGCTGGACGGATTCTTTCGTGGTTCCGAATGTCATTCCGACAGAATCGAATGCCAGAGAAACACGTTGCCGAAGTGTGTCGAGTCGGCTGTGCACGGCGTCGTTCTTCTCGAGAGCCGACGCTCGTGTGACGAAGTGGAACTGCACCGAGTCGCCTGGACGGAGTTGCCCCAGAGCATCTCGCGACGCACGGGCGACCACTGCGATAACCGGATACCCAGCCGTTATCGGCCTACCGCGCTGCAAGGCGATGAGCGCGCCGGACGGGGGAACTTCGATCGCACCCAAAGGTACACCGCGTGAGAGGATTTCGGTACGGATTGCGCGATTGAATGTCGGACCGTCGAGGCGCGTGCCGACGTGGTCACTGCGTGCGTCGACGGTAAAGTTCGATTCCGTCAGTTCATTGATCGAATCCCCGAACTGGCCCGCTTCGGGGCCGGCGAGGATGTCGAGGTTCCACGCGTGCGCGAATGTCGGTATATGTGGGGAGAATGCGAAGAGTGGCTGCGGCAAGTACGGGTGAACAAACGGGCGGTAGTCCGACTCGATCTCGATCGAGCCGCCCGGTTGCAATGAACACCCCAGCGCAAGAAGCGAATCCGGTGCACAGCTGCCACGAAAGAACTCTGTCGACATGACACCCTTGACGGCCAGATAGGCGTGCATACCGAACCCGGACATACGCAGGTCGATGCGCGCCGACGCCGGAACACACACCGGACTCCACGACGGAACCTCGACTCCGTCAACGAAAAGCCTGGCCGGGGCGCCGGTGACGGCCAACAGAATCGGTACGTCTGTCCGGAACGAGAAGTCGGCCGCCGTTATCTGAATCAACGGCGCGCTGTCGACGTTGCCAACCAGGATATTCGCTACCCGTGCACCGTATTGGTCGGACGCCCCGTTGGACGGTATCCCCAGGTGCGCTGATCCGAACCGTCCGAGATCGGTGATCGCGGCCCGACCCGAGACGAGGACGGTCAAGTTCGCGTTCACGGCCAACCACCCATCGGCACACCGATCAGAGACTCGGCCTCGTCGGCGCTGACGGGCACGAATTTGATGAAATCGCCTGGAACATAACCAACGTGCGGATCTTTCGCGATATCGATGACGGTCAGTGGTGTTCTGCCCACCAACCGCCATCCGCCAGGGGTGTCGATCGGGTAGATGACACCTTGGTGACCGGAGACCGCCACCGAACCGGCAGGCACCCGAAGTCGCGGTTGCTCGCACCGCGCAATCGAGCCAGCGAAGGGAGAACCGTCGTGGACCGGAGCTCCCGCAGGCGCACCGAGAAATGCTATGCGCCACAGAGCATTCGAATGCTGTTCGACGAACTCCGCAGCAGTCAGCCCGAGTTCGTCTGCAACACGGCTCAGATCAGGTCCGTCATCACCGCCGTAGAGGACCGGAACACGGTGTGTGACTGCCTCCCGCCCCTCTTCGAAGGGAGAGCCGTCGGATCGGCGGACCAGTTCGCACAATGTCTCCATCGTCACGTGCCGTGGATCGAACTCGATCAGAATGCTGTCGAAAGTCGCGACGATACCTTCGATTCCGACGACATCGAGGTTCGTCAGACGTCCGGCAAGCGCATGCAACCGTGGCCAGGCCACAGTCGCCGTTGCGCCATCGACCGTCACCATCACAGCTGCGTCACCGTAGTCCTCGACCCGCAGGTCTGCCGTGCGCAGCGGTGACACAGCGGTGGCCGTCACGTGCGGTCCGCCGAGTTGTCCACCGACAGCCGCTGCCGAGCGTCGAGCACCTGGGACATCGGCGCAATGGTAACTCCCGCTGCGTCGAGGCCCTGGCGAATCCTTTGCGCCAATTCCACGGAACCAGGGGTGTCCCCGTGTAACAGAACGGAATCACACGGCGCGGCGATCTCACTTCCGTCGATTGCCACCACCGATCCGTCCCGAACCATACGCACGACTCGGTCCACCACCAGATCGGGATCGGTGATGACGGCACCCGGATTCTGCCGCGAGACCAGAGTGCCGTCCGCGTTGTATGCGCGATCAGCCAGGCCCAGAAGAACAACCCGCACCTCGGCTTCGCGCGCAAGTTCCGCCAGGCGTCCCTCCTGTGTCACTATCAACAGGTCTCGGTCGTAGCGAAGAACAGCATCCAGAACGCCGTACGCGTACCGGTCGTCCGTCACCACCAGATTGCCGAGCCGCCCGTGTGGCGTGACGTGCGAGATCCTGGTTCCGTGCGACACCGCGAAGGCATGCAAAGCCCCCACCTGGTAGAGCACGTCCGAACAGATCTCGTCTCGTGTGAGATCCATAGTGCGGCGGCCGAATCCGACAAGATCCGGGAAACTCGGATGCGCACCCACCGCAATTCCGCGCTCTGCGCACTGTGCAACCGTGCTGTCCATGACACGCGGATCGCCCGCATGGAACCCACACGCGACATTGGCCGACGTCAGGACATCGAGAAGCGCGACGTCATCGCCCAGTCGGTATGCACCGAACGATTCACCGACATCTGCAACCAGGTCCACCATTGTCATGCGCTACTCCTGCTATGGGACGATACGGGAAACTGATACAAGCTTCTCGTTTTGGAAGCGAGAGCGCAAGCCCGCAGATCAAAGTCGAAGGAAATGTAACATCCCCGAAACCCATTGATGCGGATACTTCTTGCCCGCCGACCTCCAGCTTCGGACAGTGACATGAGGGGCGACACGAGACCGCGAGACTGATATAAATGAGAATACGTTCGCATTTTATTTCGCATCGCTCCACCATCCACTACATCCAGCCGTCATTCATTCGAAAGGCCCACCGTGAGCTCATCGTTCGCACCGCCCACCACCGCCGCATCGCACAGCTCACTGGCAGTCGAACGAGTGCGTACCGCATCGCTCCGCCCCGCCGGATCACCACCACCCGCAGACGTCGTCGCATTGAACATGGGCGAACCTGATTTCGATACACCCGCGCCGATCACCGAGGCCGCGATAGACGCCCTCCGCGAGGGCCATACCCACTACGTCGATCTCAACGGCGATCCAGAGCTACGCGAACTGATCGCAGTACAAAGCAGCGCGATTGCCGGTTATCCGATCGGCGCGGAAGACGTACTGGTATCCCACGGTGGAGCGGCCGCGATCACGGCGTCGATCCTGGCGCTGGTCAATCCCGGCGACAAGGTCCTCCTGCCGGAACCTACCTATTCGCTCTACCTCGATGCAATCGAGCTTGCCGGCGGGTCCGTCGTCTACGTCTCCAACCGCGACGATCATCATCTCGATCTCGACATGATCGCCGAACATGCGTCAGACGCGACAATGATCATTCTCTGCAATCCGGTCAACCCGACCGGCGCAGTGTTCGGCAAAGAAGAGTTAGCCGCTCTCACGGAAGTCCTGGACGAGAAGACGCTCGTTCTCGTGGACGAGGCGTATGCAAACCTCATCTACGACGACAAGAACTTCGCGCCTGCACTCGCGGTCCCGGAACTCCGCGGTCGGCTGGTCTACATCCAGACACTGTCCAAGACGTATGCGATGACGGGGTGGCGCGTCGGCTACGTCGTCGCTCCGACACCGATCGCGGCGGATATCCGTCTTGTCCATAGGACGATGAACGGATCCGTCAACGCGGCGGTACAACGCGCAGCACTGACAGCGCTCCGCTCCGGAGCCGAACTCACATCGCCGATGCTGACCGAGTATCGAGCCCGGCGCGACTACGTCGTCGAGCGGGTCGCGGCAATAGCAGGTGCCCATATGGTCGTCCCGGACGGCGCGTTCTATGCCTTCGTCAAGTATCCCGGTACCGCGCTCTCGTCCGACGTCGCCCGCCTGTTGCTCGAGGGTGGTCTGTCGGTACGTGCCGGCGCCGAGTACGGGCCGAGCGGAGAAGGCCACGTACGACTCTCCTTTGCCGCTGACATTCCCACCCTGAAGGAAGGCCTCGACCGACTGGAGAGGGTGTTCGCGCAGTTGTGAGCGGAGAGTGGAACTGCTGGTGCGTTACCATGACCTAGCTCGATGTCGACGCCGCCATCAGTTCAGCTTTGTCGAGACAGCCCGGGGAACTCGCTGATGAGAACGTTATTACTGTCGATTTTCCACTAGGACAACAAGTCGAGAGGAGGAGAAGTGGTGGCACAGCCGACTGTAATTCGGCCGCGAAAGGATGCGGTCCGCAATCGACGAAAGATACTCAAGGCTGCGGGCGAGATTCTGCGCGACGATCCTAAGAACGCAAGCATCCAACTGATCGCCGAACGCGCCGACGTATCGGCTGCGACGGTGTACCGCTACTTCTCCTCCGTCGACGCGCTGATGGACACGTACCTGTACGACGTCGAGGTCCAGCTACGTGACTACAGCCACGACTGCACACTGACCGGCCGGGCACTCTTCGACGACGTCCTCTCGGAGCGCGGCAGGCTGGTGGAGACATACGGTCACGCGATGGCCCTTCTTCGATCTCGAGAAGGTTTCCTGGCCAGGATGCGCCGCGGTGACCAACTGATCCAAACCGTGCGCGACGCGTGGGAACGCCCGATCCGTGCACTCATGCGAAGCAAAGGCATCGACGATCGGCATTTCGATCACGCTCTGTTCTTGTTCAACATCATCTTCGACCCCCGCGAAATCCTCGACCTCCGAGACGACGGACTGGATCTGCCTGCAGCACTGTCCTTGCTGAGCGCCGCGTACTTCGGGGCGCTGGAGGGACTGACAAGCGCGGGTACGTGATTCGGACGAGAACGCAGTCCGAATCACGTACCTCGAGCACCGGAAATCACGGAAGTGATCGGGCAAGTTCCGCGCCCGCGGCGCACAGATCCTCGATCGTCGACGCAATGCGCACGTCGGCAAAACCCTGGTGCCGCTCTGCGTGATCCGCACACGACCCGACGATCGCGTGCACCGGGGTCGACCCACACCGCAACAGAATTTCCGCGATGATCTTCCCCTCTGCAGTCTGCGCGTCCAGGCGCCCCTCGCCGACAACCACTGCATTCGCCGAATTCGCTGCCGCGGCGAAATCGAGTGCATCGAGGACATACCTGGCGCCGGAAACAATGCTCGCGTCGTAGTGTGCCCACAGCGCACCGACCAACCCACCGGCCGCGCCGGAACCGTCGACGGTCTCGGGATCTCGCGGCAACTGTATGCGCGCCTCATCAAGCCGACGGGCCAAGAACTCGACATCCTCAGCGCTCGCCCCCTTCTGCGGACCGAAAACTGCTGCAGCACGGCTGTATCGAGTACGAACGTCACTCAGCACGGTAATCCGGGCGTCGCCGAGGCCGCCGGCGGCCTCGATCGCGGCAACGGCTCCCAGGCCACCGTCCGTCGTTGCCGATCCGCCGGCCGCAACGATGATCTCGGTGGCCCCGTGAGCAAGCGCGTCCACGATCTGGAGGCCGACGCCGTAGGTGTCGGCCGCACGAGGATCGCGCGATCCCGCGTGCGGAATATTCAGACCACACGTTCGGGCGAGTTCGACTACCGCTACGCCGCTCTCGGACAGACCCCAACTCGCATGCAGCGGCGCCCGCCAGGGATTGACACTCTCCGAGAGGACCAGTCGCAGTCCGAGCGGGGCGACGAGGACGTCGAGGGTTCCCTCCCCTCCGTCCGCGACGGGCATCTCGATTGCCGCGACGCCTGCGGACCGAATTCCGCGGGCAATCGCGACTGCTACGTCGGCGGCGTCATAGGTGCCCTTGAAGCTGTCCGGGGCAACCAGAATCGTCATGATTGCCATGCCTGCGGATTAACCGGATGTGGGGGAATCTCTCTGCGGGACATAGCAATTGCATTGAGTGCACACAGTTCAGCCATTTTCGACCGCACGGATACGGTCGCGCTGCCGACATGAGGAAGCAGAACCGAGTTCGGCAACTCCGCCAACCCCGGAGCTAACCGAGGCTCGTTCTCGTAGACGTCCAGCCCCGCCGCCGCGATGTCGCCGGACTTCAAGGCCGCGGCCAACGCCGACTCGTCCACCACCGGCCCGCGCGCAGTGTTGACGAGGATCGCAGATCGCTTCATCCGGCTCAATACGGCGGCATCGACGAGGTGATACGTGTTCTCCGCCAAGGGAACATGCACGGAAACGAAGTCGCTGGTCTCGATGAGTTCGTCGAACGAAACGCGCTGACCTAGTTCGAGTTCGGACTCTCCCGGCGCAACACGGTCATGCGGTCCCCTGACCGAACAATGCTGGATCACCATGTCGAAACCGGCCGCACGTCGTGCCGTCGCCGCGGCGATACGGCCACTGCCGATCAACCCGAGGGTGGCGCCACTGACGTCACTGCCCAGGAGCAATGAGGGCTTCCATCCGTCGAAAAGTCCGGCGCGCGTGTATGTATCGGCCTCGATGCAGCGTCGCGCTGCCGCCAGAATCAGCAACATTGCGATATCTGCCGTAGGCGCGGTGAGAACTCCGGGAGTATTGCCGACCATGATGCCTGCGCTGGTAGCTGCTGCGATATCGATGTTGTCGAAACCGACGGCGTAGTTGGCGATACCGTCAATCTTCGCATCGGCCAGCTCCGCAGCGCCCAAGCGGTCGGTCAACTGCGACAGAATCACCGAATAGCGGCCCGACGCAGCGGCTTCGGCCAACTCGCCGGAGGAATGCTCGTGCTCCCACACATCGACGGCTCCCTTCGCACTCAGCAGCGCGTGTGCCGGTTCCGGTAGCGGAGTCGTGATCAGAAATCTCGGTTCGGACACAGCCTGGCCTTCAGCGATCACGAGTACGCTCGTAACCGAACTCGTCGAGCCGATCACGCAGCCCCAACAAGTCGGCAAGGGCCGCACCACCACGAAGCTGCTCGCGTAGTTCATCCTCCTTGTGCACTCGTTCCGCCGAAAGTTCCACTGCACGATCGAGATCGGATTGCGGAACCACTACAACACCGTCCGCATCACCGATGATGATGTCACCAGGATTGACGATTGCGCCGCCGCACGTGATCGGAACATCCACTGCGCCGGGCTGGTACTTGTAGGTGCCTTCGATGCAGACTCCCCGACTGAACACCGGAAATCCCATCTCGACGATGTCGCGGCTGTCCCGTACCGAACCGTCGATGACGAGACCGGCAATACCTTGCTGCTGCGCGTAGAGCGAGAGTACGTCTCCCCACGGCCCGGACTCGACGAATGCCTTCGCGTCGACGACGAGAACGTCACCGGGACGAGCAATGGTGACGGCATACTGAATTGCCAGATTGTCCAACGGCGTGCAGTCGACCGTCAGAGCCCTACCCGCTACCCGCATCGCGGGGTCCAGCGGCTTGATCGAGGAGTGCATCGCGCCGATGCGGCCCAGGGCTTCGTGAACCGTTGCGGCGCCGAAGTCGCGGAGACGCTCGTACTGAGTGGGATCTGCATGCGGAGTGGTCACAAGTGCCCTTTCGGCAGTCTTTCGTACAATTTCCATACAATGTTCAATGCTCGATACGAAAGTTACACGATCGGCCCAGTTTCCGAAAGACAATTGCACTCCAGATTGTATTTTTGGCCATGGGCGGTCAGCGGACGCTCGATCGGAGGAAAGTGCGACGTCGGATAAGGTCGCCTCGGCGCAGAACAGCACTGAACACCGCGGCATCGTGGAATACGACGGCGATCACGCCATAGGGAGGTAGTGGAATGAGTCGCGGACGCGAGACGGTGTACGACACGATCCGAATGAAAATCGTCTCCGGAGAAGTACAACCCGGCGGACACCTCGCCGAGGCACAGATCAGCGAGGAACTGGGCGTGAGTCGCAGTCCCGTGCGAGCCGCTCTGCACAGGCTCGCGGAAGAAGGGCTGGTTCGCCTCGAAGCTCACCGGGGCGCATTTGCATCCGCCTACACCCGTGCCGACATCGAGGAAGTGTTCGAACTCCGACGAATACTCGAGGGACGCGCAGCAAGCCTCGCCGCACTGCACCGAACCTCCGACCACATCGCCAGATCCGAGGTTCTTGTGCAGGAGATGGGCAGAATCGTCGACGCACACTCGGACAGTCGAAGGCAAGAACTTCACGACAACAATCGAGGTTTCCACGAACTGATTCTGAGCGCTGCCAACTCTCCCAGACTCTTCCAGATCGTGAAAACGCTGACGCAGACTTCCGTGACACCCGGGACGTTCTTCTACTACTCCGAAGAGGATCTCACGCGAAGCCTTCGCTTCCACACAGATATTCACCAGGCCATCGCCGACCGGCGTGCCGAGACTGCCGGAGAATTGATGTCGCTTCACCTACGCTACGCACGAGATCTCTTCGTGAACAAGCACTTCGCGTAGTCAGTACCCGACCGCTGCATAAGCCGTACAGATCATGCATCGAGCGCTGCGAACCCGGCCAGTTGACGCAACCTCACCAGATCTATTTTCCGCCGCGGCCGCGTCACCCCGGGACGATTGCGCGGAACTCGAACCCGAAGCGCGCCGGGGCGGACCTCACACCGCACGGGAACTGGAATGACCAATGCTTCACCGTCGACACCGACGGGAATTTCCGGTCGGTCGGCGTCGATGATCACCTCCGATGCCGTGGCCTGTGTCAGTCCCCGCCGGTGTGCGCGGCGAAGCAACCCGATTGCCTGCCGCGGACTGTTGACCGACAGTGCGACAACGCCGAGTGTTCCCAGATCCATCCGCGGGCGTTGCCCGAGTCCGGCTAGGTCGTCCATCTCGTATGGACCGTTGCTGATCAACACCGCCTGCGGTGACTCGATCACGCGGTCCTGCACGTGTACAACAAATTTCGCGCCCTGCTGATCCGCCAGCACGTCCGGGAGCATCCTCACGATCGTGCTGGTCTTGGCATCGCGATACGACGGACTCTGCACCACTTCGGCATACGCACCGAACGACGCGTTGTTCACAAACGGTCGATCACCTACAGTCCCCAGATCTACGTAAATGTCGACGCCGTCGCTCAAGGCATCCAGGCATCGCGACGGATCCTGCAGATCCAAACCGAGATCGCCAGCAAAGTGATTACGTGTGCCTGCGCTGATCACCAGGTAGGGCAGGCCGTGCTCGGCGGCGACCGCAGCCACCAAAGCCTGTGTTCCGTCGCCGCCCGCGACGCCGAGCAGATCTGCCCCGTCGCCCACGGCCTTACGCGCGACGTCTGCCACGTCGACGGGGTGGTCTGCATCGAGAACGTAGACCTGCGCACCCAATTCCTGCGCCTTGTCGATCAGCCCGAACTTTCCCACCTTCCCGCCACCTGAGTGTGGGTTCATCACGAAGAAGGGATGCTCCGCAGGGCTCGGAGAATGTTCCGGGACAAGAGAACCCGTGTGATCGTCATGCAGTGCGGTGCGAGCGCACAACGCTGCCAGAGCCAACAATCCGAGCGCAACCAATACCACTGCAAGCAG
Source organism: Rhodococcus sp. NPDC056743 (assembly GCF_042790355.1). Lineage (NCBI taxonomy): Bacteria > Bacillati > Actinomycetota > Actinomycetes > Mycobacteriales > Nocardiaceae > Rhodococcus > Rhodococcus sp. NPDC056743. The sequence goes on from NZ_JBHTZI010000002.1 coordinate 573,677, forward strand.
ATTCGCCCGGATCAGAAAGACGAGCACCACTATCGGCGTCGACACCCCGATTGCCAGAGCGAACCAGCGTACAAACCCGCGACTGGTGAGGAACCAGTACGCGGCAACCACACTCACCACCACGGCTCCGACACCCATGATCAGCAACATCAACGTCTTCAAACCTGCGAAGACCAGCAGAACCACCACTGCTGCGAACGCCGCGATCACGGCCGCTCTGGCTAACCATCGCTGCTTGCTCGTTGCCATGTCAACGCCCCTCTTGACCTACGTCGTACGTCATGACGTCAAACGTGAGCGGCATCTGATTGCTGCGCCGGCCCGTGTCCACATCCGGTGCGAACTGCGCCGTGCCACCGGATTCCGTGACTGAATCGAGGTTGTCCTGGTTCACGATTCGCTGCGTCAGCTCGAACGAACCAATCTCGAACGGAAGCCCGTTCGACGCCAGAGGATCCGGGCCGTCCATGATGTGGAAGTGCAGATGCGGAGCATCGGTGTTGCCGGAGTTACCCAACTTGCCCAGAACTTGACCCGCGCTCAGATTGTCACCGACCTGCAGCGGCACACTTCCCGTCTGCAAGTGAGCGTAAAACGCGAATCGACCGTTTCCGAGATCCTGGACAACATGATTTCCGCCGTATTGATCCAGCGTGAGTCCCACGGGATCAGCGCCCGGAGTCTGCTCCGGAAGATCATTCACCATCGAAACAATCTTTCCCTCGGCTACCGCAAGTACGTCACTGCCGTAGTAGGGATAACTGTCGACGGACGTTCGATCTCCGTTGAACAAGTTCCCGTCGGAGGTTAGTCGAACGTAGTCGACGGCAAACCGCTCGGGCGCAAACAGCCGGCCGTCGAGAGGACTTACTGCCCCGCGGTGTGCCGTCAACCCACAACAACCGTTGCCATCCAACCAGTTCTGTCCGTTCAACGGTGGATCGATCACCACCGCAGACTCCGGGGAAACCTTGGTCCGCGCCACGGTTTCCGTCATCTCGGCCGGAAGCAGCGGCGGAATCGGGGTGGCTACCTGCACCGAGATGCGGTGCTCGACGGCCTCGGGAATCTCCGATGTGGACGGCACCACCACGTCCATCCAGGCCAAGGCCGATTGGCCGGGACCAAGCGTCGTTGTCGGTTCGCTCGCACCGAAAACCCTGATCCACGGCAGGAGACCGTCCGCAATCGGGCTCTGCAACGGCACTCCCTTCGACACCGGCTCGATACTCCGCACGGTGAGCGGCTGCGCGAGCGTGTTCGTCATGAACAACTCGTATGCGAGGTGTACCTTTCCGTCGGTTGCCGTCACCGGGATCGGCGGCGTCAGAGCAGCGGCAGTCAACGGCGTCAGAACCGCCGCAGCGGCTCGTGACATCGGCGCGGAACTGCTGGTCGATTCCGAAGGTGGCGTCTGCGAATCCTGCGCAGTAGAGCACGAGACAACCATTGCCGCGGCAAGAAAGACCAATGCAATACTGTTCTTTCGACGCAGACTTGCCATTTCAGGAATATTAGACCTGAACATGTCCGGTTGCGATAAATGCGCGCGATATTTACCGTATCGAATTCAATTGTCGGATAAGCGGCTTGGTGTATACCCACCCAAGACTTCATGTATTCGTCTTGACGGTATTTTCTCGAGGCGCCGCAAGATTCGCTACCATCGGGGATCGTGCTCCCACCCCTCGAACAGCAGGCTGAACGACTCATTGCTCTCGGCGTCGGCGACATCGCCGGACTGTCCGCAATCGAGATACGTGCAGCGGCAACGCTCTGCGCCGAAGATTCTCTGCTCACCATCCACGAAAAGTACGCTCCCGCTTCGACGTTGGCTCACCTTCTCGAACGCCAAGGTAAACGCGGCTTCATCGTCACGGACATGACCGACGTAGATCAGTTCACCCCCACCGAGCACGCAGTGCCCCCGGACAACCCGCTCTACCTACTCGAAGGCCTCGACCGCGGCGACGCGATGTCCAACTGGAGTCCTGACGAAGCGTTACCCGCAATCCTCGAAGCCGGGCGTACGCCACTGACCCTTACCGAGGGTATCCACTGGCTGATCCAGACTCCTGACGTTCTCGAACGCGGCCACTGCTTCATGACCATCGGCTCCCGCTTGCGCAAACCCAACGGCGCACTGGATACGCGTACCCCGGCACTGTGGATCAGCAACGGGACCGGACGCGATGGTAAGGACAATCGCAACGCCCCCAAGGTCGGCTGGTGCTGGGCCGGCAATCGTCACACGTGGCTGGGATTTGCGTCGGCGAATACCCGAGTTCCTCTCGACGCATAGATCCACGGAGACCGGGTAGACGAGCAGTACCGACTGCTCGCCTACCCAGTCCAGTGGAGTACACGATGTTTCTCAGTGACCAGTCCCTTCGCAACCGCACCCACCGATTCGGGACAGCGATGTCGGGAGCATCGCTGCAGTGGCCACCGCCTACGCCGGCACAACGCACAGCCCGCTGGGGCGAAAGATCGGAGATGCTCGGCGCCCTGTCGGTACTTGTATTCTGGGCTTTCGGCGTGGGCATCGTGCTGGGTGCGGTCGCTATCGCCATGGGAGTGTTCACGTTGCGCCGCCTTCGGCAGGATCCGAGTATCCCGCTGCCAGGAGACGCCGTCGTCGGTCTGATGACCGGCATCATCGGGCTTGCCCTGAGCGCATCGTTCTTCGTGGGGATCTTGCCGCATTTGTAGTTAGATTGTTGTGCCGCTGATCTTTTCAGCAGCCTCCATCAATTCGCGTACTGCGCCGCGGGCCAGATCCTCGGACGCGGTGATCAGTGTCAGACAACCGGCCGGCTCATTGGCCGGCTGGGTCAGCGGCACCCCGAGGCCCCAGTATCCCGGCTCGACTTCGCCGTAGCTGACGACATAGCCGTCGCGGCGGGCATCAGTGACTCGACTCGATTCCCCAGGAACGGGCGGCTGCCCGGCCAACAACGCGTAGCCTGCGGCGCCACGGTCGATAGGGTGGCGCCCACCCTCACGAAACGACACCCAGTATCGGGCATTCTTCGGCTCGACAACGGCGACGGCGACCGCTTCGGAGCCTTCCGCGACAAACAGCGCGACACTCGCGCCCAGTGAATTCGCGAGCCGTCGCAGCAACGGCGTCGCCTCGTCCCGAAGACCGGCGTATAAATCCCGGGCAAGCGCCGCCAGTCCACCCCCGGCCCGGTACTTGCCGTCCGCACCGCGCTTGATGAGCCGGAAGTCGGCGACAGTAGAGAGCAACCGCGACGCAATGGTGCGGTGAACACCGAGTGCATCGGCAACTTCCTGAATTGTCATCCCGTCGGGAGTGGTGGCCACCAGCTCGAGAGCCTGCAATCCCCTCGCCAGTGTTTGCGAACCCGGTTGTTTGCCGGACGACCCATTCGATTCTGAAGCCACGCCCTTGACTCTATTCTCTCGGGGCTTGACGCCGGATCACCACATCCTCACGCACGGACTGCGATGGCCAGGTCCGCCTCGCGGCTCGCCTCTGGAGTCTCCGGATTTTCACTGCGGCCGCGGTAGGTCGCGTCGAGTAGCAACGTCGCGATTCCGGCTACCACCAACACCCCACCGAACATCATGTAGACGCTCTTCGGAGTCCAGCCACCGTCGAGGAGGTACCCGGTCAGAATCGGAGCGATGATCGAGACAGTGCGACCGCAGCCGATCATCCAGCCCACCCCGGTGCCTCGAGCTGCCGCTGGGTAGATGGGCGGGCTGATCGCGTAGAAACCGGTGATGCCGCCATTGGCAAAAATGCCGACCAGTACCGCGAGCGTCAAAGCCAGGGCGACAATGTGGAATCCGGACGCATAACCGATGAACGCGAATACCCCACCGAACATCAAGAGAACCGTCACGACTCTCGGCCGCAACACGATCGACAGGCCGGCAAATATGATGGAACCGATGACACCACCGACGTTGACGAGCACACCGGCGGTCACGCCCATGTTCGAGTCACCCGTTGCATCGGACAGCAACTTCGGCGTCCAGGTATTGGCGAAGTAGAACGACGCGATCAAACACGAGTATCCCAGCCACAAGAAAATGGTGCGGCGCAGCATAATTCCCTTGAAAAGCCCGTCGCGCACCACACGTTCGGTCTTTCGGATAGGGACGGGCAGTTCCGACGACTTCTCGTAACCGAGCCGGTTCGCGATCTCGTTGTACTGCTCCAACGCACCGGCTGGGCGCTTCTCGATGAGGAACTCGATGGATTCCGGCAAAGCCTTGATCACGACCACGAGCATGATAGCCGTGATGATCGTGCCGAAGATGAACGCCGACCGCCAATCGAACACCGAAATCAAGACGCCGGAGATAGCACCACCGACGGCTCCGCCGAGCGGGTAGCCGACGCCGTAGATCCCCAGCGCCGTGCCACGGCGCTTGTCCGAACTGAATTCCGATACAAGAACATTCAGGTTCGCGACCAACCCGCCGATGCCCAGGCCCGCAAACGCACGGAATGCGATGAGCTGTGGAACGTTGACGGCGCAGGCCGACAGCGCCATTCCGACAGTGATGCCGACCAGGCACCAGATCGCGAGTCGGCGCCTACCTATCTTGTCTGCCAACGGGGAGATGAAGATTGCGCCCAGAGCCGTGCCGATGATGCCGGCACTGAGCAGGTAGCCGATCTCGACGGAGCTGATGTCCCAGGACTTTCCGAGGTGCGGCGCTACGAACGCCATGACCAGGATCTCGAAGCCGTCGATCATGCTGAGGATCAGACAGATCGCGATTGTCGAAATCTGATATCGGCGCATCGGTTGCGTCCGAATCGCTTCACGAACATCCATCGAGGTCTACTTTCATAATGTGGGAGGGGGCTTCGCCCGAGTAGCAAGAATCAGATATCCCGCAGGATCGCGGTGGTGACGGCAAAGCCGGAGATGTATTCCTTGATCGGCCGGTAGAACTCGTAGGCGATCTCGTATTCACCACAGGCTCGCAGGGCGGAGTAGGCAGCCACCCAGTTACGCACCTCGTGCGAGGAGTGCCCGGCTACCGCATCCATGTCGTCGGCGGTGTAGCGATCGAAATCCTCGATGCGCCCGGATGCGCAGACGTCGAGAAATGCTCTGTCCCACTCCGGATTCAAATCCATGATCTCGGCCTCGTCCGCCGCGAACTTCACGGCCGTGTCGATGACTCGCTGTTGCCTGGCCGCACGTGCCTCCGGTGTCGGATTCCGGCCGTCGGTGAGCATCTTGCGCTGAGCCTCGTTGGCGGTGGCGATCTGCGGAACCGGCGGATCATGTGACAGTCCACCGGAACCGATGAACAGAACCTTCTTGTCCGAGTTCTTGAAATACGATCCGATGGCCTCACCGAACTGACGTACGCGGCCGACCTTGACAAACGGCCGAGCCACCGAATTGACGAAAACCGGAATCAGCGGCTTGGACGCCACGTCGCCGTAAACAATCTCCATCGGTTGCACCGCACCGTGATCGACCTCCATCTGGCGGGAAATGGCAAGGTCGAGACCCTGGTCCATCACGAACTGCGCCAAATCCTCGGCCATAGCCTCCGGCACGTTCAGCTCACCGGCAAACGAGTCGTAATCGCCACTGCCCTTTGCCTTGTAGCCGATGCAGAACGGCGGCATCAGATCGTAGAAGAATCCGTTGTAGTGATCGGGCCCGAAGTTCACGATCACATCGGGATCGAAATTGTGAACAAAGGCGCGTGCCTGATCGAAGGCCGCTTCCACCGACGCTTTGACGTCAGCCGGAGGGTCGAGATGGTGCAACAGCGGGCTGTGAGACATGCACAGCAAGGCCTGCTTCATGACTTGGTCATTCCTCGAGCGGAAAGGTACGCCGTGATCACGGTATTGAATTCTTCGGCCCGTTCGACCTGCGACCAGTGACCACACTGGCTGAAGATGTGTACGTCGGCATTCGGGATGACATTGAGCAACTCCCACGTACGCGATACGGGGATCACTACGTCCTGGACGCCGTGGATCAGCAGAACCGGAATATCCAAACGCGAGAGCACATCGAAGTCGAGTGGCAACTCGGTACGGTCGCGATCTCGGGCCGCGACTACCTCGGCCAGACGATCCGATGCCGTGTCGTTCAAGGCGGACTGGTACCGCAGAGACACCAATTCGTCAGTGACAAGCGACTTGTCGACAACAAAAAGTTCGAGGGTCTTGCGGATACCAGCTTCGGTCAGGTTCGGGTTGGAGTGACCGGCCAGCGCGCCCGTCAGCTTCGCGCCGCCTGTGCCCATCGACACGATCCCCAAAAGGCGTTCCGGGAAATCGATCGCGAACTGGAATGCGAGCCAACCGCCGAGGGAGTTTCCGACAATCCACGTCTTCTCGATACCGAGGGCGTCGAGAACGCGCACCGCATGGCGAACCCATTCCTTGATGCCGTACTCCGTGCCGCGAGCAACAACGCTCTGTCCGTAGCCGATGGAATCGATTGCGATGCAACGGCCCTGCTCACTGAGCGCCGGAAGATTGAGCCACCAGTTGGCAGCTGCGGTGACGCCGGTGCCTGAACCGTGCAGGAAGAGAATCGGGGTACCTTCGCCCAGTTCGTGGTAGTGGGTGAGTTCGCCGTCGGCGGTCTCGATCCACTTGTCTTCGAGGCCGAAGAAATCGTCTGTGACGTATGCGGGAATCGCGGTTGAAGTCATTTTTCTGGCTTTCTCGTAAATGTGTGTGGCGAACGGCTAGAGCGCGACCGGTACTTTGACTGCGTCCGCGGAAACGCTGGACGGCGTGAACTTCATTGCGGCCAGGATCGCGTCCAACGTTGCCGGGGCATGCTGTGTCAGGCAGGCACCCGCGACAAAGCGGTCGGGGCGAAGGAAGACCAAGGGAGTGGGACGGTCGTCGAACCACTTCTTGAGTCGGCCGGTGTGATCACCGAGAACCAGAACGTCCGGGTCCATGTGCTTGTGCGCCCATTCGCGCTGAGTCTCGGGAACTACCGCAACAAGGCGGGCACCGAGCAGCGACAGCTTCTCGAGCGAGTCCTGCGGGAGCACGTCCTTGGGGCTGTTGCCCCAGACGATCACCGACCACCAGTTGCCGATCGCGTCGTCGAGCAGTTGATCCGACGCATCACACGAGTTCACGCGAGGTTGGGGGAACTGAACGCCAACCGGGGAGTTCTTGACGTTGGCGGTCAGAACCGGAATGAGCTTGCTTGTGAGTTTTGCTGCTGCACTTCCCGATTCCTGAGTATTCGGGTCGGCCAGCACGCCGCTGGTGTACCGCGGCATCGGCTTGAAGCGCATGTCCGCGAAGTAGCTCTTTACCTGAGGGAAAAGATTGAGCACCGACGACGCTGCATCGCGGAGTACAGCACCGACCGGATTGGTGATCTTGATGAGCCGTCCGAATGTCAGCGACAGATCCACCATCGCCTGGGCGTGGTCTTTGCGCTCCGATGTATAGGTATCGAGCAGTGCGTCGTCCGCCTGACCGGAAAGAACGGCGGCCAACTTCCACCCCAGGTTGGTTGCGTCGCGCATACCCGAATTCCAGCCTTGGCCCATCCACACCGGCATCAGATGCGCGGCATCGCCGGCGATCAACTGGCGGCCCTTTCGGAAATCCGAAGCCACCCGGCCGTGATGGGTGAAGACGCGTCGTCGAATGAAATCCAGCTCCGCCGGATTGGGAACATGATCCGCCAGAAGCGCATTCACGTAATCCGGGTCCGTGACCTGCTCCTCGGTCTCGTCGTCGTGCAGCATGAACTCCCAGCGTCTGACCGCGTGGGGCAGACCGATGGACACATACGGGCGCTTCGGGTCGGCGCCCAGGAACACGTTGGGCGTGCCGAGCGGATCGTTGTTGACGTCCACGACAAGCCAACGTGTAGAAGGTGATTCACCTTCGAAGCTGACACCGAGGCGCTTGCGGGTCGGAGACTTACCACCTTCACAGCCCACCAGGTACTGCGCACTGAAACGTCGTTCGTCGACAGTTCCGTCGGGACGCGTCACCAGCGCGATCGCGGTGACCGATTTGCCGTCTTCTTCGACGTTCTCGACACGATGGCCGAACAACACCTCGACGTTGCCGAACCGGGACAGACCCTCGTACAGCGCCTTGTCGGCTTCCGGCTGAATGAACCCGTGCTTGCGCTCCCAGCCGAATTCGACGGTCTGCGGATTGTTGACGAGCATGACCTTTCCGGCCCCGTTGACCAACCGCATGATGTGCTGCGGATTTGTGTGCGGTCGGATCGCCTCCACCAGGCCCACCGTCTGAATGGTGCGGAACGACTCGTCGTCGAGTCCCACACCACGCGGGTAGTCGATCAGCGTGTCCATCGCTTCGAGCACGGTGACGCGTTTGCCGTACATGCCGAGGATGTTCGCCAGCATCAGGCCGGCGGGACCAGCGCCGACAATGAGCACTTCGGTGTCCTGAGTGGTTTTCATGGCTTCCTATCTGCGCTGATGTAACTATCGCGCGCCGTAGCGCACTATATGCACGATGCGTCTATTAGAAACCACGAAACGGGGTACGTCAATGAGCTTTTGTGACGGGGGCCGCATTGGACGCCCGATAGGACGGTGCAGACAGAACGACCCGGGAATCAAAACTGCAGCTAGTGGCTGTATTCGACAGAACTTGTCCGCCCTCCGGATCTGATCGACACACAACAGCTCTGACCGACACACAACAATGGCCGCCCCGGAGGTTGTTCACCTCCGAGGCGGCCATTGCGCAGATCTGAAGTCTTTAGACGGCCCTAGGACCGAACGTGTGGTGCATCTCGCCGATACCTTCTACATACGTCGTCAACGTGTCACCTGCGCCGAGCAGAACCTTCGGGTTACGACTGAAGCCGACACCTGCCGGCGTACCGGTGAAGATCGCGTCTCCCGGCAGAAGAGGCACGATGTGGGCCAGGTACTCGATTATTTCCGGAATCGTGAAGATCATGTCGCTGGTGCGACTCTTCTGCATCGAGGTGCCGTTGACGGAGCAGCCCAGTTCGAGGTCATCCGGATTCTCGAACTCATCCGGTGAGACCAGAACCGGCCCCATCGGACTGAAACCCGGGAACGATTTGGCTAAACCGAACTGCTGAGGCGCGGTACCTCGCCACTGTGTATGACGCTCGGAAACATCCTGCCCGACGGTCAGTCCGGCGACGTGACTCCACGCGTCCGCAGCGCGAACACTCTCCGCCCGCTTACCGATCACAACAACAAGTTCCGTCTCGAAATCGACCGCACCGTCCGGCAACAGAATCTTGCCGTACGGACCCGTCACCGACGCCGGGAACTTCCCGAACACCACTGGAATCTCGGGGATGTCCAGACCCGACTCCAGCGCATGGTCACGGTAGTTCAAGCCGATGGCAAAAATTTGCGGCGGCAACGGAACCGGGCTACTCAATGTCGATTTGTCGATCTCCACGCCCGGACCTCCCTCGAACCCACTGGCCCACTGCGTGAACTCGTCCCACCGCGAGTAGAGGCTTTGCACGTCCGAGGAGAAGGCCCCGTTGCTGACATTCTCGATATCAACCGCCCCGGAATCTGTTCCGAGGAAGGCACGACCCGACATATTGTAAATTCGCATAGCGAACTACCTTTCGAGGAAAGTGACAAACATCGATGCGCACATTTCCCGAAAGTGTGGCCGTTCTCAAGCACAGCTCTCGACAGTCGACAATTAGGCGGCCCGAAGCCTGGGTACCCCGGATCTTGCGCACACTGTCGAAGAAAGGGGCGACACCATGAATGTCAACTCACGCGTCGTGGCATCGCTTGCGGCTTGCGCAGCACTGGTTTCAGCTGGATGCGCGGACACACCGAGCTCCGATGTCAGTACAGCCACTGCAACCCTCGAAAACAGCGACTTCGCCGGATCAGTAGACATCGGTAACGGCCGCAGTATGTATTTGACGTGCAAGGGGACCGGATCACCCACCGTCGTGTTCGTGTCCGGCCGAAGCGATCGCGCAGACATCTGGAAAACCGTGACGGAGCCGAACCCGACCGACACCGCAGTTTTCGACGGTGTCGCCGAGACGACGCGGGTGTGTGCCTACGACCGCCCCGGGACCGTCACCATCACGGGTGAACAGGTAGAACCTAGCCGCTCCACTCCCGTTCCCCAGCCCACGACCGCCGCCGACGGGGCGAGAGACCTCCACGACTTGCTGAGCGCAGCCGATGTTCCCGGACCCTATGTCTTGGTCGCCCACTCCTGGGGCGGGCTGATAGCCCGCCTCTATGCCGACTCCTATCCCACCGACGTCGACGGCTTGGTGCTCGTCGATACCCTCACCGAACTTCTCTACGACGGCCTGACCCCTCAGCAGCAGGAATGGTGGACCACGCTCAACAGTAATTACTCGCCCGATCTCGAGCCGTACAACCAGGAGAAGAGCGACCTCGAACCAAGCTTCCAGTCACTGCGTGATGCCGGCGATCCCCCGCCCATGCCCGTCGGCATCCTCGTCTCCGATCAACCGTACGACCTTGAACCTCTGGCTGCCGCAGGAGATTTACCTCCCGGAGTTCCTGTCGAATTCGGCTCGGCGATCTACTCGGCTCACCTTGCGGCACAGCACGAGTTGGCCGAACGACTGCATGCCAGACTCGTGCTGGACACCAATGCAAGCCATTACGTCCAGACCGAGCAACCCGCACTGACAACCGACGTGATCAACGAGGTTGTCGATGCCGCTCGGACCAATCCGGATCAATGGCTTTCCTGAAGAACATCTAGGCGAAGCAACGCCCCACGATTACGTTTACGCTCAGTCACACAATTTCCGTGCAAGAGAAAGCCGGTCGACTGACGATGAGCACAAACGACAAGCCATCCGCCCGCTCTGTTCTGCACACACCACGATTCTGGCTGGCACCGGTGATCGTCGTGGTTTTGCTGATGTCGGCACTTGCGGCGCTGTACATGGGCGGAATCCTCGACCCCAAAAAGCATCTGGACGAGTTCCCGATAGCTCTGGTGAACGAAGATACCGGCGGCACATTGCCCGGCACCGACCCCACCGCAGTCAAGAATTTCGGAAACGACATCGCCACCGCGCTCGAAAACGGGATCGATCCCGAGAAGATCGACTTACAACAGATCGGTCTCATCGAATCGCAATCAAGACTCGACTCGGGAACGCTCTACGGCGCCATCGTCATCCCCCGCGACTTCACTCGACAAACGATAGCTCTGGCACAGGGAAGCGTCGCCGCCACAGAAGTGCAGCAGCCGATCATCACCATCTATACCAATCCACGCGCCGGCTCGATCTCCGCGTCACTGGTGCAGTCGATCGGAACCACTGCCCTCGAATCGGTCAACAAGAACATGGGTGAACAACTCACCACACTTGTCACACAACAACTGCAGGCGAGCGGGACTGGAATGCAGCTCTCCGGTGCCAGTCGACTTCTACTCGAAAACCCGGTGAACGTTCTCACTGTCGCGCATGATCCGCTTCCCGACGGCACAGGTTTCGGTCTTGTCGCTTTCTATTTCGCGCTGCTTCTCGTGCTCGCCGGATTCACCGGCGCAACAGTCGTCAATTCACTGGTGGACGGGATGCTCGGCTACGCACCCACCGAATTCGGACCACTGTTCGTCCAGAACGATGTTGTCGGGATCAACAGATTCCAAACACTTCTCATCAAGTGGGGCTTCATGATCGTACTGTCCGGTGTTGTCTCCGGATTGTTCCAGTTGATCAGCCGTGCCCTCGGAATGCCTGTCACACAGGGCTTTGCACTGTGGGCATATGGCACCCTCGTCGTCATTGCAGTGGGAGTCACCGCCATGTCGGTGATGGCGGCGTTCGGATCGCTTGGCATGCTCATCAACCTGTTCGTCTTCGTGATCCTCGCCCTGCCGTCATCCGGCGGCACGATTCCCCTCGAAGCCAGCCCCGGCCTCTACTCCTGGCTCGCACAATTCGAACCGATGCACCAGATCTACATGGGCACCCGCGCAATTCTCTTCTTCGGCGCCCACGGCGATGCCGGCCTCACCCACGCCATCTGGATGACATTGCTCGGCCTGGCAATCGGACTGGTGCTCGGATTTGTCGTCACGCGCCTCTATGACCGGAAAGGCTACGAGCGCACCCATCGCGCAAAAACAGCCTGAGACATTTCTGCGCTCAGGTTTCCGAATCACGCAGTGCGTCCGCTTTTGCGATGAGCACCGCCTTCTCACGTTCGTTTCCTGCCAATCGTGCGGCCTCGAGCAACTCGGCGCGAGCCTCCTCGGTTCGCCCGAGTCTGCCGAGGAGCTCGCCCCGGACACTGGGCAGGAGGTGATATCCGGCGAGGTCACCCGAGGCAACAAGCTTGTCGACGTATTCGAGAGCCGGAGCCGGCCCGTACGCCATGGATACGGCTGCAGCATGGTTGAGATCCACGACCGGTGAAGGGGCGAGCTGTTGTAGCGCCTCGTACAACAGCACGATCTTCTTCCAGTCCGTATCTTCGAAAGTTACTGCTCGCGCGTGACATTCAGCGATCGCGGCCTGCAGTCCGTAAGGACCTCGCCCCCGCCCGACATCGTCAGCCCTCGCCAAGGCAACAAGACCTCGAGTGTTCTGAGTCCGATCCCACCGCGCCCGATCCTGATCCGCCAGCAATATCGGTTCACCGTCAGGGGTAGTACGCGCGGAAAATCGTGATGCCGACAGCTCCATCAATGCAACAAGGCCGTGCGCTTCCGGTTCCCCCGGAACAAGTTCCGCGAGAATTCTCGCGAGCCGCAATGCTTCACCACTGAGGTCGGTCCGCATCCATTCGGTTCCTGAACTGGCGGCATAGCCCTCGTTGAAGATCAGATACAGAACACCGAACACAGCGCTCAGCCGACTCTCGAACTCCTCCCGTGGCGGCACTTCGAAGACCACCTTGGCCGCCGTCAGCGTCTTCTTCGCACGAACTATGCGCTGCTGCATCGTTGCGGTAGGCACCAGAAACGCCTTGGCGATCTCTTCCGTCGTCAAACCCCCGACTACACGAAGTGTCAATGCCACCTGAGCTTTTCGATTCAACACCGGATGGCAGGCCATGAAGATCAACGGCAGTACGTCGTCGTCGATGCGATCCGGATCCCAGGCGTCTGCGTCGAAGCTGTTCGCGTCGTTCTCGAGCTCACGCGCAAAATGTGCGTATCGATCGTCGAGGCGTTCTCGTCGTCGCCACCCGTCGATAGCTCGCCGCGTGGCGACGGCGGTCAACCATGCTGCCGGGTTGCGGGGAACACCCGAGACAGGCCACTGCTCGATTGCTTCGAGCAGTGCCTGCCCCGCAACATCTTCGGCGAGGTCCAGATCTCCGACGGTGCGTGTGAGTGCGGCGACGATCTTCGCGCCGTCGATGCGCCACACCGCATCGACGGCGTTCCTCGCCGCATCATCGGTCACGACTCAGCTCGAGACCGGGCGATCCGTACCCAGTTCTTCGCGCCAGCCGGCTTCCTTTTGGATGTACTCATTGCTCTGGTCGAACTCTTCCATCTCCGTGACGCGTCGAACCTCGAGCTTGCTGCCTGGGCCCAGTGGACACCTCTTGGCCCACTCCAATGCCTCGTCCTTGGTAGACGTCTGAATGATCCAGAAGCCCGAGAACAGCTCTTTGGTTTCCCCGTACGGGCCGTCGGACACGAGCGGCGGATCGGAGTCGAAATCGACGATGAAACCCTCCTCCATCGCCAGGCCCTCACCGGCGAGAAGGACTCCCGCTTTGATCAGCGACTCGTTGTACTGACCCATCGCGGTGATAATCGCGTCGAAATCCATATCCTTGGATGCCTCGATGGCCTCGTCGGTCGAACGCATGATCAGCATGTACTTCATGGAATTCTCCTTCGTTTGTGGGCCGCTGATTCGGTCCCTCTGCCTACACGTCGAACGGCGAAGACGCCGATCGACAAAACTTCCGAAAATCGCGCGAATCTACCCCGAGATGTATCCTCGCCACCAGCGTCATCCTAGGAAGATCCGACGGGCGTCGGATGGAGACTCCCCAATTTCCTACAAACGACTGGTGACGCCGGCCAAACCCCACCTGATGATGAAGACATGACGACATTCCCCACCCTCGACCCCGAATTCGCTGTGGCACTCACGATGCTCCCGAAGGTCGACTTTTCGGATCTCCCCGCCACCAGAGTCTCCTACGACGCACAGATAAGCACCGCGTTGGCTGACCTGTCGTACGACGGAGTCACGCTTCGCGAAATATCCGTCCCTGGACTCGATGACGATCCGGAGATCACGATACGTTTCTTCACTCCGGATACTGCAGTAGGTCCGGTTCCGGTTCTGTTATGGATGCATGGCGGCGGATTCGCCATCGGCACAGCAGAAGGCACTGATCCTTTCTGCATCGAGGTAGCGCGCGAACTCGGATTCGCCGTTGCCAACGTGGAATACCGTCTCGCCCCCGAGACTCCCTTTCCCGGCCCCCTCAACGACTGTTACGCCGCACTCACGTACGTACATGCCCATGCCGAGGAGCTGGGTATCGATCCCAATCGCATCGCTGTCGGCGGTCAGAGTGCGGGCGGTGGACTTGCCGCCGGAATAGCACTGAAAGCCCGAGATGAGGGCATCGTCCCCGTTGCGTTTCAATTTCTCGAGGCCCCGGCACTGGACGACCGGCTGACATCAACGTCGATGACAAACTTCGTCGACACTCCGATATGGCACCGACCCAACGCGATTCAGTCGTGGAAGTTCTACCTCGGCGATTCGTATGCAGGGCCCGAAGATCCGAACGTCTCGGTCTACGCCGCGCCCGCCCGCGCAACCGATCTCAGCAACTTGCCCCCGGCCTACGTGTGCACCATGGAACTGGACCCACTTCGCGACGAAGGAATCGAGTACGCCGCTCGTCTACTCCAAGCGGGTGTCAGCGTCGAGCTGCACTCCTTCCCCGGCACCTTTCACGGGTCGGCACTTATCGCGACCGCAGAGGTCAGCAAACGAAGTTCCGCCGAAGCACTCACCGCGCTCCGGAGAAGGTTGCGCACGATATAACCAGTCTCGTAGCTTTGCTGTATGCAAGGACTGATGTACCGGCTTGCCGAGCTCGACGCAGACTCGGCAGGACTGGTACGTGTCATCGACTACTTCGACACCCTCGTGCGGCACGGCGCCGACACAGCATCCTTGCTACGCGCGAGCGCACAGTTGGCGGATTGTGTTGTCGGTATCGAGATCGCTGACGCTAGTCGAAGCCACAAGAATCTGCGCCGATGCGATCCCCGGGGGCGATGGTCACCCGAACCGCAGCTTGCCCCAAGCATCGTCAGGGACATCGCTGTCGACGACGAAGTCCTCGGCACAGTCTGGATCGAGCGCCCGGGTGGCGACTTGCCACTCGACGAGATGCTCGTCGACCGGATGGCTTTGACGGCAGCGATCATCTTGCGGCCGCGACGTTTACTGACCGCAGCCGAACACACTCATAATCTGCTCTTCCCGATGGACGAGCTAGCGGTCCTGACATCCTGTGCGGGACTCGGTCTCGACCCTTCCGCTTCAGTGCGCGTCGTCGTATCCACCATTAATGAGATTGCACACCTGCAGTTCTCGAAGGATTGGACACCGGGAAAAGCTATCGGAATCGAAGCGGACGGCGAGTACCTGAATCTCGTGACCGGGTCATTCATCTGGCCGGCAGAATTCTCTGAAACCGCAAGAGCGATGCCTGTCCGTGCCGGAATGTCCTTGGCTACTGCCGCTTCCGAAATACATACACTCATCGACACTGCTCGATTCGCTCGCAGTCAAACATCCGCCACCACACCCTTCGTGAACGCAGACGATCTCGGCGCACTCAATCTCCTGATACCGGGAAAGAGGATCGATCCCACACAAATTCCGGACCTGGTGCGTGTCAGAGAATTTCGCGGAACCAAAGACGGCATCGAACTACTGGAGACGCTGAGAGTTTACCTACGATCCGGCACATTGAGAGCCACAGCCGACTGCCTGCACCTCCACCACAGTAGCGTCGCCCACCGATTGGCAAAGCTATCCCAGCACATCGGATTTCACGTAGACACGATCGAAAACCGAGCGCGCGCAACGGCCATGATGATGGTGCTCGACGCCATGTAGCTCGCCCCACACAGCACAAACTACGCTTTGATCATCGGCACGAGGAATTGCCTCGCTATTGCTTCCATTTGGGCGTCGTCGTGAAGGTTGACGGTATCGCTTGGAGTCATCAGGAAGGAAGCCGCCACTCGGACGAACATTTCGGCCACAAGATCGACATCCACGCCGTCCGCGATGGTGCCCGCTCGCTGTTCTCTCCGGAGTTGAGAGGCAACGAACTGCTGGACCATCGCGAGCGTTCGTCCGTTATCGCCGACAATCGATCCGTGTAGATGCGGCCCGGCCTCGATGAGAGCCGAGATCAGTGCGTTGTTGGAAATCGCGCGCAGCGAGCTCACGAACCCCAGAACGATTCGATCGTCGACCGTTTCCGCGAGCTCTATGTCAGCGCGAAATTGATCGAAGTATTTGCGGAACTCTCGGAGAACAACCTGCTCGACGAGCGAATCCTTGGTCGCAAACTTCCGGTAGACGGTGATTCGGGACAAGTTGGCTCGGCGGGCCACTTCCTCCATCGACGTGCGCTGAATTCCCACTTTGCAGAACTGTTCGTGGGCCGCGTCGAGTAGGCGGACACGAGAGCGATCTCCCTTGTCGGGATCTTCGCCTCTTATCGCATTCTCTAGATACGTATTCGACTCCAAGGCAGATGAATTGGGCGCCTGTCTGGTCACGTGCGCTCCTTCTCTTCCGGAGGGTGCGCGGATAGAAGATCAGACAAAACACTTGTGGCGCCCATCACGCTATGTTACCAATGATACGACGATACGTTGATTGTTTCATTGCTTCATCGGACTAGCCGGGAGTAACGACATGGACGATCTCAGTAGGCGCAATATGTTGAGAGTGGGTGGCGCGTTCGGCGCACTCGGAGCACTCAGCGCGTTCGCGACACCAGCCAGTGCGCAACCATGGCACTGGTCACCAGCAGGTTCGGTGCCCGGAACCGGGACCGGCGCAGATCCGAGACAAATATGGGACAGCGAAGCTGACCCGCTTGTGGCTTCACTCCTCGACAGAGGAGACGTTCCACAAGTCAACGAACTTTTGCGAACCTGGAAGAAGAACGGCCAACCGTTGCCGGCGGGACTTCCAGCCGATCTCCGCGAATTCATGGAACATGCACGGCAGCTACCGCATTGGGTCGATCAGAACAAACTCGCGGCAGCCGTGCGATTCAATGAGAAACGGGGTCTCTACCTCGGTGTTCTCTATGGCTTCGCCAGCGGAATGATGAGCACTGTCATCCCCAAAGAGGCACTGGCGGTGTATTACTCCAAAGGCGGAGCGAACATGAAGAACCGCATCTCCAAAACCGCAAAGTTGGGATACGACATCGGTTCCCGCAACGCTTTTCAAGCTGACGGCGAGATGATCGTTACCTCCGTCAAGACCAGGCTGGTGCATGCCGCAGTTCGACATCTGCTGCCTCAATCTCCGCACTGGACGCACATGGCGCCGGAGGATGTTCCGATCAGTCAGCACGACATGATGGTCACCTGGCACAGTTTGCCTACGACAGCCATGCGAAATCTCAACGCCTGGAACGTAAAAGTCCCCGCCGACGAGTCCGACGGGTTCCTGCACTCATGGCAAGTCAGTGCTCATCTCCTCGGTATCGAGGATCAGTACATTCCTGCAACGTGGAATGAAGCGGACGCGCAAGCCAAGCAAGTGCTGGACCCGATACTCGCTCCCACTCCGGAGGGAATCAAGCTCGCCGACATTCTTCTCGATCTGGGCGCGGGCCTCGATTTCACTCTTCTGACTCGGCCCATCCTCGGCGCGTTGACCCGTTTCATGCTCGGCGACGAAATAGCCAACTGGCTCAACATTCCACGGGAACCCGTGTGGGGCACGCTTCTGGATACGGCATGGGGTCCATTCGTGAAGGTCCGCGAAGGGCTTCTTCCCGTCCCGCTGGCACCAGACGCCTACTGGACCTTCGACGAACTGCTCCGGCAGTTCGTTCTGCTCTACATGTCCGAACTTCGACCGATCAGCATCGAGATTCCGGAGTTCAACAACCCGAACTATCGTTGACGGTGCCATCTGCGACCATGTTCGAATGGAGCAGCCGACGGCCGAGCAGTCATTTGCCACACTCCTCAAAGAGAGCGTGGTTCCACTTCTCAAGGAGCACGGGTTCCGGAAGCAGAGACTGACCTTCCGACGTGAGCGGGACCGCATGATCGACGTCGTCAATCTGCAACGGTCGACAGGAAACAGTTACGAATCAATACGTTTCTACGTTAACTGCGGTGTCTACTCTCCGGACTTCGATCGAATCATCGGCAAGCCCGAGCACCAGCGCCCAACCGAAGTGGACTGCCAGTACCGACGCCGAATCGAAAACATCGCGTCCGGCATCGGACCACACGTGACCGTCGATGCAGCGACCGACATCCCTGCATCGGCTGACATGTTGCGCGCCGCGCTCACGAGGGCATTGGCGGTAATGGGCCAGCTTCACAGGCCAGAGGATATCGCTCGATTTGCAGAGTCGGACATAGATTTTGACGTGTTTCGATATCGGCTGGCCACAAACGACAAAAGCGGGGCGAACGAACAATACCGGCGGGCGCGCTCACAGTTCGGCGCAGAGCCTCGCTGGCAGCGTCTCGACGAGTTGTTCCGACAAGCATCCGACCCTCACGAATTCGCAGTCGGAGCCGATTGATGTCATGAAGGCGACAGCGCAGTATCCGTCTGCCGACCGCACCCGCCTGCTGTGCGGCGAGCGCATTCGTCGATCACGTCGGTGATGCCGGACTGTGCCAGGGTGCGGCGTTGCACCATTGCCCCATTACCCTGGTCGAAGACCTTCTCCAGTGAGGCAATAACCCGCTCGAGTTCACCGAACTCGGCCAGCATCGGCGCAATGTAATCCACTAGTCGCCGAACCAGCTGAGGAGTCGGCACCAGACGCACGGAGTCCATGTCGAGTGCTCGACCGGCGAGCCCGTCGCGGGCCGCCCGCCAGCACGCGGCGCGCAGTACCTCCTGGTCGATGATCGGGGCAGTGCAACCCGCAGCGATCTCTTTCATCACGGTGACGACAAGAGCATGTACCAGCGTGGCGTATGTGATCGTCTCGTCGACTGTGGCTGGAACATCACTGATCCGAATCTCCACGGTAGGAAGATGATCCGATACCCGAACATCCCAATAGACCATGTGGGGGTCCAGGATGACACCAGCTTCGAGCATCGTTGCGATGGCGGTGTCGTAGTGATTCACGGACTCGAAATACGGCGGCGGCCCGCAGCTCGGCCATCGCCCGTAGAGGATGTAACGCCAACTGGCATAACCGGTATCGACGCCGGCACTGATCGGTGAGTTCGCAGTCAGCGCCAACAAAGTCGGCAACCATGGACGCAGACGATTGATGATCCGAACGGCCTGTTTGCGGTCCTCCACACCGACATGCACATGGCAACCGCACATTACTCCCGCAGTGAGGGCGCCGAATGCACCAGCCATGCGTTGATATCTCGAGGTATGAGTGGTCTCGTGCGGCGGCGGATCGTAGAACGGTGTCCCTACCGCCAGTAGCTGACATCCCGCATGCGCGGCGGCGTCAGCGGCGGCAATCCGACGTTCACGCAGTTGGTCCTGAAGATCACGGATATGGTTCCCGACCGATGTGGCGGTCTCTACCTGACAGCGGGTGAGCTCCAATTGCAGATCCACACCAAGATCCCGTCCCGCGGCCGCAACTTCGGTGTTGAGGAATTTGGGCTGTTTGGTCACTGGGTCGCACAGGAGGAATTCCTCCTCCACACCAAGTGTGGGCGTCCCCGCGGGGACGTCTCGAGATGGAACAGTCGCTTCCACCATGGGGTTCCTCTGGTTGCGAAGTTCGTCGATAAGTTCGCTTTCCTTTGCTCGAGTTTTCAATTCGTCTACTGTCCACTCCTCGTACGAAGCCGACCGACCGCCAGCTTTGGCGACGCTGGAACGACCACGATTAGCTGCCGCGTTGGAGATCCGCGCCGCTTTCTCCTTGGAATCTCCTTTCTTCTCCTCGAGGCAAGCCGATAGACGGGTGGATCGCTGTTTACTTCGGACCTACCCGCATGTGTGTTCGGCCAAACGGGAAGACATGGAAAGATCGACTGCGGGGCTTCGAACGGGTCATGGCATTTTCACCAAAGCGCCCACCAAGCAACAACACTCGGCTAGCCACGCAGGTGTGATTGCAATGCGGCCCCGACGACAGATATCGCATTATCGCTGACCTGATGGGTACGCACTGCGATGTCGATCTTGCGTGCCGGCGGATCCCCCAGTTCGAGAACACGGACTTCGCCAGGCAGTTCGGGACGACCCAGCCGGGGCACGAGTGCGAGTCCGAGGCCCGCGGCCACGAACGGGACGTGCAGCGCGAAGTCGGAGATTTCTGTGGTGATCCGTGGCCGGTGACCATGCACCGCGAACATCTGGGTAAGCCATGAGTGGCAGATCGTGCCCGCGCCGGTGGACACCCAACTGTAGGTCGCAAGGTCTTCGAGCCCGGGCGACTTGGTGAGTGGATGATCTCGGTGGCAGATTACGTCGGCAATATCGTCGACAATCGGGGTCACGGTGATTGCCGGGTTCACCGGCACCCGCTGCCCTTGCCAGTAATGCGTGACCGCAACATCGACCATCCCGGCCGACAGCGCGTGGTACGCCTCGCCGGGATCCATCTCGGCGAGTGAACAGGTGAGCTGATCGTGCTGGTCCAACACTTCGGCTATCGCCGTCAGCGCGCCGTGCCGGATGGCGGTCGTAAATGCAGCCACCCGCACGTGGCCGACAACGTTGGTCGTGCGGCCGGATGACACACCGAGAATCGCCTCCAATCGAGTCAGCACCGGGCCGGCCTCGTCGAGGAGCGCATGGGCTTCGGGCGTCAGGGTCACTCGTCGCCCGGTAGGCGTCAGCAAAGACCGGCCCGTCGCCTTTTCGAGTCGCTTGAGCTGCTGGCTGACAGCGGACGGACTTAATCGCAGCACTGCAGCTGCAGCCGTTACGGTTCCATGTTCCTTGACCGATTGGAGCGCTCGGAGCGTAGCCAGTTCATCCATGAAGCAATTCTTCACGAATTCGTTCGTGAATATGCGATGGACGTGAACAGTGCCAACACCGGAAACTAGTCGAAGTCCGCGATCCAGAACAGAGGAGAGAACATGCTGCCCATGTCGTCGGTAGTCGGGATCGGCCTCGTCGCGCTGGGGATGGCGCTGACCCCAGGTCCGAACATGGTCTACCTCGCATCACGCTCCATCTCACAAGGGCGACGCGCGGGATTGGTCTCGCTGGGCGGCGTCGCACTGGGATTTGTCTTCTACCTGGGAGCGTCCGCCGCAGGTCTGTCCGCACTCTTCGCGGCGGTGCCGGCTGCGTACACGACCGTCAAACTCATCGGCGCCCTGTACCTGGCATATCTCGCGTGGAACATGCTGCGGCCAGGCGGACGCTCTCCGTTCGAGGCAAGAGAGGTCGACGCTCATTCGCCTGTCCGATTGTTCGCCATGGGATTGGTGACAAACATCTTGAATCCCAAGATCGCGCTGATGTACGCGGCCCTCGTTCCTCAGTTCGTGCACCCGGACGACGGACCTGTGCTGGGTCAATTCCTTCAGCTGGGACTGGTTCAGATCACCGTTGCTGCGGCAATCAACGGAGCGATTGTGCTCGCGGCGTCATCGGTCTCCGAATACCTCCGTCACCATCCGCAGGTCATGGCGGCGCAGCGCATCTTCACGGGCACAGTGCTGAGTGCCTTCGCCGTCAAGATTGCCGCAACGTGACCATTCGCCACGGCAATTCGCGCACATATAACTCCACAAAATATCCGATTGGGGTGGCGAACGGTGGCCTCGAGGGTTCATCATCGAGGGGTGAGTTTCGTCGGATTCTCCACACGACGGGTACAGGTAGATCGATATAGTCGATGACCGAAATCGACCCCTTCGCGACGCAGTTCGACGCCGCTGGTTCAGTCGCGGCGGAATTGGCTGCGTCCGGGTTCGAGGATGCTACCGAGATCGGCCGTGGCGGTTTCGGGGTCGTCTACCGCTGCGCACAGCCCTTGCTCGACCGCATTGTGGCGCTCAAGGTACTCACTGCCGACCTCGACGAGGAGAACCGCGCGCGGTTCTTTCGCGAGCAGAAGGCAGCGGGGCGACTGACCGGACACCCCAATATCGTGAACGTCTTTCAGACCAGCGTCACCGGCAGCGGACGGCCGTTCATAGTCATGCCGTACTACGCCCAGGATTCCCTCGAAACCCGGATCCGACAGCATGGGCCGCTCCCTCTCGGTGAGGCACTTCGCCTCGGCGTGAAGATCGCAGGCGCCTTGGAATCTGCGCACCGGCTCGGCATCCTCCATCGAGATGTGAAGCCGGGGAACATCCTGCTCACCGACTACGGTGAGCCGGCACTGTCGGACTTCGGTATCGCTCACTTTGCCGGTGGATTCGAAACTGGCACAGGCATTGTGACGGGTTCGCCCGCGTTCATTGCGCCGGAAGTTGTGGCCGGCGAGCCGGCGAGTGCCGCAGCGGATGTCTACGGTCTCGGCTCGACGTTGTTCGCCACACTGACCGGCCATGCTGCTTTCGAACGTCGAAGTGGTGAACGCCTGGTTGCTCAGTTCCTACGGGTTACCTCGGAGCCTGTTCCGAACCCACGCGAGTTCGGAATCCCGGACGACGTCAGCGGCATCATCGAAAGGGCAATGTCCGGCAACCCACGCACCCGCCCGTCGGCGGAGGAACTGGGACAACTGCTCCGCGAATCTCAACGTCGCCATGGCCTGCCCGTCGACGAAATGTCGCTGTACTCCGAACCTGCACGCGCACACTCTGTTCCACAGGCTACGCTCGCGGTGCAAAGCACTGACGAAAACGAGTACGGCAACACGAGCATTCCTCCGACAACGGATCGGACCGGCGGGCTTCCCCTCGACCTGACCAGCTTCGTCGACCGCCGTACCGAACTTGCCACTGCCAAAAACCTACTGACGACGGCGCGACTGGTGACATTGACCGGGATCGGCGGCGTAGGAAAGACGCGTCTGGCTCTTCGGATCGCGGCAAAGACACAACACAGTTTTGCCGACGGCGTTCAACTCGTGGAACTGGCGGAGTTGCAGGAAGCATCGCTGCTCCCTGCAGTTGTGGCACGCACCCTGGGGATACAAGACCGGTCCGCGAAGCCGGTGCAGGAGATGGTTGCCGAGTTCCTCGCTCAACGAGAAATGTTACTGGTGCTCGATAATTGCGAACAGGTAGTTGGCGCGGCAGCGCAGCTATCCGAATTCCTGCTGCGCGGTTGCCCGGACGTGAAAATTCTTGCAACCAGCCGCGAGCCGCTGGGGATCGGAGGAGAGTCGGTTCTCCTTGTCCCCCCACTGCCTGTCCCGGATCCTGACAACCTACCGAAAGGTACACCGAGTAACGACGCTGTTCGCCTGTTCGTCGATCGCGGAACCGCAGTTATCCCGGGCTTCGAACTCACTGAGGACAACAAGGAAGCCATCGCATCGATCTGCCGGAAACTAGACGGACTCCCATTGCCGATCGAGTTGGCGGCAGCGCGATTACGGGCAATGTCGCCTGAACAAATCCTGCAACGACTCACCGAGCGGTACGCCTTGTTGACCAGCGGGAGCCGGGACGCACCGTCGAGGCAACAGACACTGAGGATGTGTGTCGATTGGAGTTACGACTTGTGCACCCCGGTCGAACAAGCAATGTGGGCACGACTGTCGGTGTTCTCCGGTGGCTTCGAACTCAATGCCGCGGAGAAGATTTGCGGCCAAGGTATGAGCGCAACCGAAGTGCTCGACGCTGTGACATTTCTCGCCGACAAATCAATCCTGATCCGTGAAGTATCAGGCAATACCGTGCGTTTCCGAATGCTGGAAACACTCCGCGACTACGGGCGGCAGAAGGCACAGGAGTCAGGAGAGCACGAGTACACGGAACTTCGTCGCCGACATCGTGATTGGTGTGAATCTCTGGCGATCGCTGCGGATACCGAGTGGATCAGCCCTCGGCAGATCGAGTTGATCACCACTATCGCGCGAGAGAAGCCGAATCTGCGGGAGGCTTTGGAGTTCTGTTTATCCGACAGCCCGGAAATCGGCACTCGGATCACTGCGGCCCTGTTTTCGTACTGGCTTTCCCGAGGCGCACTCACCGAAGGTCGCCAGTGGCTCGACCGCTTCCGCGACTACCGCGTCGGCCCACCGACAATCGAGCGTGCCAGAGCAATTCACACGGGAACCACTTTGGCCGCGCTGCAGGGAGATCTGGCCACGGCCGGAAACCTTGTCGAGGAGGGCAGGAACCTCGCGAGTCACTCGTCCGATCCCCGGGTTCAGGCGTATATCCACCACGCTGAGGGCTATCTCGCGCTGTTCAACGAGGACCTTGCCGGGTCGTGTGTTCACTTCGAAAAAGCTGCTCAGTTGTTTGCCGAACAGAAGAACCTCCACTTCCAGGTAACTGCGATGCTGACCCTCGGTGCGGTACTCGAACTGCTGAATGACACAGAGCAGGCAGCCGGATACAACGAACGCGTGCTTGCCATTACCGTGGAACACGGTGAAACGGTGTATCGATCGTACGTGCTGTGGACGCTGGCCGTCGCGGCCTGGAAGACCGGGGATCGGGATCGGGCATCCCGACTCCTGAAACAGGCATTGCGATTGGGGCGCAACATCAATGATCGGCTGAACGCTGCCATGTGTCTGCAAGGTCTTTCCTGGCTTGCAGTTGACGACAAGAGCCCTCGACGCGCTGCGATGTTGATGGGCGCCGCCGAGGCAGCGAGCCGGTCCGTCGGCGGTGCGTCCGTTGTCGTACCAAGTATGGCCATGTTCCAGGATGCATCTGAGCGTATGGCGCGACTATCGTTGGGTGAGAGCACTTTTAACGAGATCCACGACAGGGGTGCAGCCCTCCGGTTCCACGACGCCGTCGACTACGCACTAGGCGACGAGCGCAGCAACCCTCGAAGCTCCACGACCGGGCCGTCGACCAAGCCGACAAAACGCGAAATCGAAGTCGCCGCTCTGGTAGCCGACGGCCTCACCAATAAGGAGATCGCCGCCCGTTTGGTGATCTCACCACGCACCGCTCAGGGCCACGTGGAACATCTTCTGGTAAAACTCGGATTCACCTCGCGCACACAGGTTGCCGCGTGGTTTGCCGAATCGAAAGGCGATCGCTCTGAACCTCGGTAAGTGGCATCGCTGTCAATTGCCTTGGTTGGCAAGGCCCGCAGCGAGAGCCCTCAACTGTTCGCTACGATAGTCGCGCGCCGGACCCGACCGGGCTTCAATCTGGTCGAAGCCATGGTAGGCACCGCGCACCTCGAAGAGTGTGCATGGGATTCCGGCATCGATCAACCGCTTGGCGTAGGCGACATCTTCGTCGTAGAACAGATCGTTTGTGCCGACACCGATCCATGCCGGCGGTAGCCCGGTGAGATCTTCGTACCGTGCCGGTGCAGCCAGCGGTGGCACATCCGTCATCGCCGATCCAAGATACGCACTCCATCCGTACCGGTTACTGCGGAGACTCCACACTCGAAACCTGCTCTCGTCGAAGTCTGTTCGTGTGTTTGTCCGGTCGTCGAGCATCGGATACGACAACACCTGGAATGCGGGCAGCACCTCACCACGTTCTTTCGCCAGCAAAGTCAGGGCAGCAGCCAAACCTCCACCGGCGCTCTCCCCGGCGACAGCGATACGGCTCGAGTCGACATCATGCTGTTCCGCCAGCCACAGTAGTGCGGTATAGCAGTCCTCCAGGGGAGCTGGGTACCGGTGCTGCGGCGCAAGCCGATACTCCACCGACGCCGCGACAGCACCCAATTGCGTTGCGATACGGCGACACATGCCATCGCCCATCGCCGCGCTCCCGATGAGATATCCGCCGCCGTGGATGAAGAGCACACCCGGACTGAGGTTGTCGGGAAGGTCAGGCCGGAATACCCGGAGCGAAACATTCTCATCGCAACGGACAACTTCCCCGCCTTTGGGTGGAACCAGGGCTCCTAACGAAGTGAGCCTACGAAGGAGTCCCGCTGTCCGCCGGGTGATCACGGTGCGAGGCAGGAATCGTGCGAGCTTCAATGCGGGGTCGAAATCCGTCGCTACCGGATCTGAAGTCATGGCATGTTCGCTTTCCGTCGACGTATTCAGCGAAACTAGCGCACGTAGCGAATAAATAGTCCGGAAACCGCATCTGGATCCCGGACCGAGTAACCGAACCGAGTGACCGAACCGCGATTCATCGCTATGTCGGGCATCACTTCCATGCATTCAAAGGTTGCGCATTCGGCAGTGGAATCGCCGGATTCCCCGCTATTAGATTGACGGAGTTCATCGGTCCACCGACTTGGACTGTCCCACAGCGACCTTCGATCGCACGTTTCACTCACCGAGAAGAGAAGAAACATGACTGCAGCCGATATTGCCTACAGTATCCATCACTCCAACTTCCCGATCCGCGACAAGAAGACCACCGAGAAGTGGTACGGCGAGGTTTTCGGCCTCACTCGGGTCGACCCCCAGGGCCCAGCCAACGCAGACCTGTTGATGCTCACCAACGGTCGGTTCGACCTGCACTTTCACGTCGTCGATACGGACGACCGGACGAACATCGGTATCACTCACTTCGCCGTCGAGGTGACCGACTGGGACGAGTTCCATACTCATCTCGACGGCCTGGACGTGCAGTACATCGATGATGAACGGATTCGCGTACACAACCGCTCGAAGACCGGCAGTCTGATTGATCCTGATGGACATCGTGTCGAGTTCACGTGGCATCCCGATCGAGCTTGGTAGCCAACTCCATGGCACAGCTGTGCATGTCCGCGAGACACCACACACTCATCAGCAGCAACACGAAGGACGCATCATCATGACCACACCGCCGGTTGTTCGAATCGGTTTCGGAGACTACGACCATACTCGAGATCTCTGGAACGGACGTGTCACCGTCCCGGAATGCGAATTGGACTGCACACCAGTCGATAACCTGGGCGAAGTCTTCCGCAGGTTCCTTGAAGGAGGCGAGTGGGACGCTGCCGAACTGCCGTTGGCAACCGTCACCGCCATGTTGGGACAGGGTGACGATTCCCTGGTGGTGTTGCCGGTGTTCCCCGCGCGATCGTTCCGTCACGGCACGATCTACGTCCACAAGGACGGTCCACAGAATCCAGAAGACCTAGCCGGCAAGCGAATCGGCATCCCAACCTGGGCACAGACCACGGGAATCGTCGTCCGAGGCATGCTCGCGTCGGAGTACGGCGTCGACCTGAACTCCATCAGCTGGATTCAACCCGGGGCGCACACTTCGGAACGCAAAGAGACTACCCCGCTCGATGTTCCGGGGTTCGACGTAACGCGTGTCGACGGCACCACACTTGACCAACTCCTCCTTGGCGGCGAGGTAGATGCGGTTATCAGCACCCGCCCGCCGGAAGGTATCGAGCGCAGCGACTCTCCGGTAAGGCGCATGTTCGAAAAGTGGACGTTCGAGGAGATGTCCTACACGCGAAAAACGGGCCTCTACCCGATCATGCACGTCCTTGCCTTGCGGCGCGCAGTCTACGAAGCAGAACCCTCTGTCTACACCGGGTTGGTCAAGGCCTTCACCGGCGCAAAAGATCGAGCAGTCAAACGCGCGACGAACACAACTGTGCCGAGTTATCCTCTCCCCTGGGCACCGTCGAACATGTTGCGGACCAAAGAGTTTCTCGGCGACGACTTCTGGCCATACGGCATCGAGGCAAACCTTCCGACCATCGAGAAGTTTCTCGACGACTGCGCGCAGCAGTCCGTCACACCTCGAAGGCTGAGCATCGACGAACTCTTCGCGCAAGAAGCCGCTCACTCGTACTGAGCGGCAGACCTGGCGTCCTTCAATTCCCGAGTCAGTTTCAGAGAGGACCATTGATGTTCCGAAATACACGAATACTGGCTGTGGTGGCGGCGTGTTCCATCGCGTTCGTCCTGACGGCATGTGGAGGTGGCGCCGCCGGCTCCGAGGCGTCGTCCAACTCCGGCCCGTCGGGTGATCCTGTTTCTGGCGGCACACTGCGCACGGTGCTGCTGAGCGAACCTCGCAACCTCGACCCCGCGATTCTTCAGAACAACCTGCAAGGCCAAGGCACACTCGGCAATTCGTTGTACGGAACGCTCATGTACGGCGATCAGCAAACTGATGAGATCAGCTACTCGATGGCAGAGAGCTTCGCGAGCGACGACGGCGGCAAGACCTTCGTCCTTCACCTTCGAGACGGTCTCGAGTTCTCCGATGGATCGCCGCTGACTGCAGATGCGGTGAAGTTCAACTGGGATCGACTCAAGGACAAGTCGCTCGGTTCCAATTCCACCCCCGATGCCGCACTGGTCGAGTCATCCGAGGTTGTCGACAAAACGTCACTGAAAGTTACTTTGACGCAGTCAATTCCGGCTTACGCCCATCAGCTGTCGCAAACCGCGATGAACTGGATTGCATCACCGGAGGCTTTGGCGCAAGGATCGCAGGCTTTTGATGCCGATCCGATCGGAGCCGGTCCGTTCACCCTCGAGAGCTGGACCCGCGCCGGCAAGATCGAACTGGTCAAGAACCCAGGATTCTGGGACGCTCCACGTCCGTATCTCGACCGACTCACACTCACCTCGTCGGCAGATGAAGAACAGCGATTGAATTCCGTGGTGAGTGGTGGCGCTGACCTGGTGCAGGCCGCCAACTGGTCCGTCGTAGAGAAGGCAACAGACGCCGGGTTCCAGGTTCGGACTATGCCGATGGCCGGCGGAACCTTCGTTGCCCTGAACACGACACGAGCCCCGTTCGACGATGTTCGAAAACGCCAAGCAGTCAGTGCAGCAATAGACCTGGAGACACTGACACTCGCTATAGACAAGGGAGCAGGCGTCATCGCCGAGACATTGTTCCCGGACACCAGCCAGTTCTACACGGAAACTCCGCTACATACCTACGACAAGGCCAAGGCGCAGGGCCTCTTTGATCAGTTCGCCGCCGAAGGCAGTCCCTTGACGTTCACCTTCACAGCGTTCCCGGGTAAAGAGCTTGTTGCCCAGGCGGTCCAGGCACAGCTCAGTCAGTACGACAACGTCGAGATTTCCGTCAATCGTGTCGACTGGGCCGAGTCGGGACGCATCTACGGGCAGAAGGACTTCGACATGATGGTGGCAGCGTCCAACTTCATCGACCCGGAACCCGCATTGTTCCGTTCCTTCCACAGCACATCGCCACGGAGCGCAACGGGGATCAAGGACGATCAACTTGATGCGGCACTCGTAGCCGGTCGTGTCAGTGAGTCGATCGCGGACCGCAAGGACGCGTACGAGACTGCGTCAGAACGTCTTGCCGAGACGGCACCCGCCATCTTCTACCAACGCACGTCGGAGACCGCGATCGCATCCGACAAAGTCGGCGGAATCCAGATGTACGGAGAAGGTTCCCTGTTGACGGCCGGACTCTGGCTCGCTGACTGATCAGCCGTCGCGCACGACGATCTGGTTCGACAATGTGCTGCTTGCGGCCGCTATTGCCGAAACCAGGTCGTCAAGTCGTTTCGGAGGCACCCGACGACGCATGGTGACGACACTCAACGCCGCGACAACCGCACCGTTGCCGCCGAAAACCGGTGCAGCAATGCCGATGACATCAGGGTCTACTTCCGCGACGGACACACTGACGGAATTTGCGCGAATTTCGGACAGTCGATTCATCAGGGAGTCGACATCGACCAGTGTGCTCTCGGTAAAACTCTGCAGAGGCTCTCGGGCAAGTAATTCGCGGGCCTGACTTTCACGAAGCCAGGCCAACAGGACCAATGCAGAGGCCCCGGCGTTGATCGGAAGTCGGCTGCCGCGTTCATAACTGAGCCGGATCAGTTGATTCGCTCCTTCACACCGCTCGATGCAGATGACCGCACTGTCGACCAGTCGGGTCAGCAAAACGGTTTCGCCGAGTTCGTCGGCCAATGCACGCATAACAGGCAGTGCGACCTCGGTGAGGCTGAAACTACGCCGGGCAAGGCGGGCAAGCTCCATCACCCGGATACCGAGCCGGAATCCGCCATGTGGCGCCTCTTCGAGGAAGGACGTGGATACCAATGTTTGCAGGTACCGGTAGGCAGTCGACCGAGCACAGTCGAGTGCGTCGGCAACGTCGGCAGCACTGATGTGGAGTCGATTGTCGGAGAACATCCCAAGTACGGTCAGCGTGCGGTCGGCGGTGGAGTTACGTTCGCGATAGCCACCGGAAGATGCCGTCATAATTCACCGCCCAATCCTCAATAGCAGGAATACAGTCTCATATCGATTCGTCCCTCCGTGTCAGCCGATCCGGCCGCGCCCCGAAGTGTGAGGCGCGGCCGGTTCGGCGGTGCGCGGTCAGGAAAGCTGCTGCGCCACCACCGAATTACGTACGGTACCGATGCCGTCGATCTCGACACTGACGCTGTCGCCGGGATGCAGGAAGAGTTGGGGATCGCGCCGGTACCCCACTCCACCTGGAGTACCCGTCAAGATGATGTCACCTGGTTCGAGAGTGGTGAAGGTAGAAATGGTCGAGATCAGGCTGGCAATGGAGAAGATCAGGTAGGAAAGATCTGATTCCTGTACCTTCTCGCCGTTGACGATGGTGCGAATACCGGCCGCGGTGATGTCCACCTCGCCGGGAGTCACGACGGTGGGACCGACTGGAGTGCTTGCATCCCAGGCCTTTCCCTGAATCCACTGGTGAGTCTTGTACTGAAAGTCGCGCATGGTGATGTCATTGGCCGCCGAGTACCCGAGGACATGGTCGAGAGCGTTCTGTTCGGAGATTCGTCGTCCGGATCGCCCGATGACGACCGCAAGTTCGCCTTCGTAGTCGACCTGCTCGGACTCCGGCGGCACAGCGATGTCGTCGTAGGCTCCGATCAAGCTCGAGGCGTACTTGGCGAACATGACCGGGTAGGTCGGGAGATCGCGCTTGGTCTCGGTGACATGATCCCGGTAGTTCAAACCGACGCACAGGATCTTGGTCGGATTCGGCACGACCGGAAGCAGCGTGACGTCGTTGATCGCGACGGAGTCGGCTCGACGACGCGGTGCTGCCGCAAGGACGTCGATCGACGTCGAAACCCCGATCTCGGTGATCCCTTCGAGAGGAACGATATGGTCGCCGTCGACCTCGCCGACACCGCGCGCTCCGTTGAATTCATATGTTGCGTATGCCATGTCAGTTTCCTTCGCTCGTCTTGCGCCATGTTGCGAGTTGGCCACCCCACAGGTTCACCGAGGTCGGAATCGGCTTCCAGCGGCGCGGCACATAGGTAACGCGGTCATCATGAAACTTCTCCATTTCGGCCGACAGTTCGATGTGATTGCCGGCCGGGTCGTCGAAGAAGACGAACAGGTTGTTACCCGGTCCGTGGCGACCCGGTCCCCAACTGACGTCGACACCGAGATCGGTGAGTCGATCGCACCAGGCTTTGAAGTCTTCCCATTCCGCGAGGTCGTAAGAATAGTGATCGATGTCGCCCGCCTTGCCGATCTCGACGACGGCCAAGGTGTGGTGGTCGCGATCACTGCGAAGCCAAGCGAACTTACCGTCCTCGAGTTGATCGGAGATGCGGAACCCTACAACATCGACGAAGAACGCCGCCATCGCCGCGACATCCACGGTGCCAACCGTGGTGTGCTGGAACTTGATCGGCCGTCGTCCGGTATCCGCAGCATTCTCACCTTGCCGCTCTACCGGCCCGTGGAAGTGCACGATGTTGCCGTCGGGATCCGGAACGGAGATTCCGTCCGCAGTACCGAGTGCGTAGTCGATGAAAGACGGATCGAGCTCGGAGACGTCATGTCCCGCAGCAAGCAGACGCTTCCGGATTCCTTCGATGCCGTCTGTGTCGCGCACCTCGAAACCGTAGTATGCCAAACTCTTTTCGCCTTCGATCAGGTCCACGACATGGTGACCGGTACCCCAGCCCAGGCGCAGACCGCCGTCTTCGAGTTCGCCTTGAACGACGAGGCCGAGAACGCGACCGTAGAAGGAAGCTGCCGCAGCCACGTCGGGAACATGGAAACCGATGTGAGAGACGGCAGTGGAGGTAAGGGTGCCTGCAGCATCGCGTTCCTGCAGGACAACACGATTCGGTCGTTCCATGATTATGCCTTTCCTAATGATTCGGAGTGGGATGTCTGAAAATCAGGGGCCCAGGTACTGAGTACATCGGTAACCTGAGCCGTATCCTGGGGATACCAGGCAGCCGCGACGAAGTGATCTGGGCGCAAGAGAACAAAACGTCCTCGGTAACAATCGAATTCGCGATTCAGTCCGCCGTCGACGTCGATCAGCACTCGCTGCTGGAGCCGGGGCAGGATTTCGTCGACGGGCACACATGCGGCAGTTGCATCGAAAAGCGTGGCCACTACCGACACGTTTGCCCAGTCTTCCTCGGTGGTGACATCGACACCAACCAGAGCCCAGCCGTGACCGAGGGACTGATCCAACAGACCGATGCGCTGGTCGATCGTGTCGAACGCCCGTGGCTGCCCTACGGGGACACCGACGTTCGGCCCTGAGACAACGAGTCCGTCAGTGAACTGTTGAACGGGGCGGTACCGCATTTCCTCGAAGAATGTCCGCCCTTCCGATGTAGCCAGTGCAGCCCCGACCAATTCGTCGCGACGGCGAGCCAGTCGAGTTGAGGTTGTCATGACGACTCGTCCGAGCCTCTCCGACGCGCGCACGGTTGCGACTGCGTGCGGACTGCGTTCGCTTTGGTAGCTACGCAGGGAGTTTTCATGCAATCGCCCGTCCAGCACATCGGCGATCTTCCACGACAGATTCGCCGCGTCCCGGATTCCGGAGTTCAAGCCCTGACCGGCGAATGGCGGCATCATGTGAGCAGCATCGCCGAGCAGGAAACATCGACCGACCTGCCAGTCGTCAGCGACAACGGCGTTGAAACGGTAGTTGACCGCCCGCTCGACCTGTTCGGGAGTAATGGCGCGATACCGGCGCAGCAACCGTTCGATCAGTTCGAACGAGGGTGTGTCCGTCGGTTCACCCTCTCCGGAGAACAACCGGAATTCGTAGCGGCAACGACCACCGAGTCCTGGCACGATGACGTGTGGACGTTCCGGATCGCCGTGGTGCATTCCGAAGCGTTCGGTGTGGAAATCACCGAGCGTGTCGACGACGAGCCAGACGTCAGGGTAGCTCCGTCCACTCATGGTGACGCCGAACAACTCCCGCATTGTCGAGCGACCACCGTCGCAGCCCAATGCGTACCGAGCCACCACGTCACCGTCCGTCGTCGAGATCGTGACGCGATCCCGATCTTGTTCCACTCCGGTTACTTCGGTGCCGAAATGCACGTCGACATTCGGATGATCATGGAGCGCTGAGAGCAACACTCGCTCGAGGTCCGGTTGTGCAAAGGGATTCTTGAACGGATATCCGAGCCGGTATGGAACGGCGGCACGTGCATGGAACAGAGGCTTGTTGTCACTGTCGAAGTACTGGGTTCCGGTACCAGGCACCATTATTCGCATCACCGCATCGGCAATGCCGGCCTGCTGGTAGACCCGCAATGCCTCGTCGTCGATGCTGATCGCCTTCGGCTCATCGCTGGTGGTCATGCGTTGCTCGAGTACAACCACGTCGAGGCCGCGGGCCGCGAGTAGCGCTGCCGCGGTCATTCCGACCGGGCCTGCGCCGCAGATCGCCACGTCGTACCGGCGGCCTCGAAAAATCGAGTTCACGAGTTCCTCCTCTGGGATCGCCACCAGAAGTGGCGTGCAGAAACGGTAACTCGCCGTCCAGTTATCCAGGAATAGATTCCTGCAACATAGGACGCACACTTAGGTTTACATCAGTGGAGTACCTCGACAGCGAAGGCTGGACAGCATTCCGGCTCAATTGCCAATAGCTACTGCGCAATTGAGCCGGAGTTCACGCACCTACGTCACTGCAATGGAGGGAGGCCCCAGTCCAACTGCCCTAACCTCGGCGTCGGCCCCGCCCCCGGCCACCGGCAGGGTCCATCTCGGACTTCCATTCCCGGAACCCTTCTTCTGTACTTCCGCGGCGCCAGTATCCGGAGATCGAAACCTGGTCGCGGAGCAAGCCACGTTCACTCAACAGATATGGCCGCAGACCATGCATGATTGCGTCGGCTTCGCCATGCGCGAATACCTGAACGCGCCCCGGGAGCCAGGCCAGGCCGCGCACGGAGTCCACCAACGCACTGTGGCCGGCATCCGCGTCGCGGTGCACAAAGACGATCTCGGCCCCGGTCGGTCCCAAGTCTGCCAGCGGCGGCTCGTGCGCGGCCGAGTCCACCTCGACCACAACCCGTGCCACAGCGTCCGGCGCGGCATCTGCCAAGGCGGCGAGAGCGGCACTGATCGCGGGCACTGCAGACTCGTCACCCACCAACAGGTGCCAATCAGCAGCCGGGTCCGGCGCATATCGCCCGCCCGGTCCGTTGACCATCAGTGTGTCGCCGGGTTGCGCTGTAGCCGCCCACGGTCCAGCGACGCCTTCGTCTCCGTGAATCACAAAATCGATTGCCACCGTCCCCGCCTCGATGTCGGGGTAAATCGCTGTGTACGTACGCACCACCGGCAGGTCCTCGGGTGCCATAATGCCGCGCAACGCACGGACGTCGAGCGGCTCGGGGTACACGACACCGGGCTTGGGAAAGACCAGCTTGACGTAGCGGTCGGTGGACACGCTGCCGACGAACGCCGAGAGGTCGTCGCTGTGGAACCACACTCGCCGAAGCGACGGAGTGATGGGTTCGCTACTGGTCACGGTCAGATATGTAGTCAAGACGTCTCCTTGATCGGACGCATTCAGAATGAAAACGATATACTTCTATCTATATCACGATATATCGACGATATGGATGTCAGCTGGCTCATAGATGGGTCCAGCGTAGGTTGCCGGAGGACGGCAGTTTCCTCAGCGAACGGTTTGACTCGGGTAGGAAGTCCCCGTGTCGGAAGACTCGGCTCGCGCTGGCCAACCGAACGCCGCCACAGCCCCGGCCACACTCAACAGAGCCACCGCCGCGCCGACGAACAGCGTCCACCGCGGCCCGAAGGTCTCGCCGATCCATCCGATAATCGGCGCTCCGACCGGCGCACCTCCCATCGACACCATCACGTAAAGGGCGGTGACACGTCCACGAAACTCCGGATGGACCTTGAGCTGAATATTGGCCTGAGCGGCGGTGATCATCGTCATGGCACTGAGTCCGATCAGCGGAGTCCAGATCGCGAAAGTCAGATAGGTCGGCATCAATCCACCCACTGCAAGCGCACCACCGAACGCCAACGCCGCAAACATCACCAGACGGCCGGAAATCGTGGATCGCCTCGCCGCGGCCAGAGCACCGGCGAACGACCCGACCGCCATCGCCGAAGTCAACAGGCCGAACTCTCCGGCGCTCTTGCCGAATTCCTGCGTCGACATCAACGCAGTGGTCAACTGAAAGTTGATTCCGAAGGCCCCCACGAAGAAGACAATGACGAACACGAAGAGAAGATCGGGCCGACCACGCAGGTAGCGCACCGCTTCGAGCAGCATCCCCTTGCGCCGCACCTGCGGCTGAGGTGACGAGAGCAGATCGGGATTGATCGATTGAAGAGCGTAGATCACTGCGATGTAACTCAAGGCATTGAGAAGGATCACCCATCCCGCCGCCTCAGCGCCGGAACCGAACGCCGCAATCAAGACGCCCGCCACCGCAGGACCGACAACCCGCGCGGTATTGAACGATACGGAGTTCAAACCCACCGCATTCGTGAGATCCTCGGGGCCAACCAATTCCGGCACAAACGACTGTCGCGCAGGAGCATCCAAAGCCGCGCCGATACCGAAGACGAATGCTATGACGTAGACGTGCCACGGGTGCGCCGCACCTGTGACTGCCAGGATTCCCAAGATGAGTGCAGGGACTGCCATCATCACCTGAGTCACCTGCATCAGGCGGCGCTTCGGATAACGGTCTGCCAGTAGACCTGCGAGGGGAGAGATCAGCAAAACCGGCAGGAACTGCAAACTCGTCGTGATACCGACCGCGGTTCCACTGTTGTCTGTCAACTGAAGAACGAGCCAGTCCTGGCCGATGCGTTGCATCCAGGTGCCCACGTTCGACACGACTGCGCCCGCCGCGTATATGCGGTAGTTGGGGATTGAGAGTGAGCGAAAAGTTTGGAGCACTACTGCGCCTATCTTGTCGGGGTCGAACCACTGCGGTGGACGGAAAGTGAAGCACACAAGTTACTTTCAACCGGTGAATCGAAAGAGCAACTCCAGACCCCAGCACTGAGACCGTATCGACGTCGACGGGATCGCGTCAACGACACCAACTTCAACCTAAGTATGCAATGCACGGAACCCGAACAGCGGCCACATCTGCTAGAGCGAAAACATAACCTGTGAACTATGCAGTGCTGCAGCACTGTTCGGGTGACATCGGCTCCGCGCCCTACATCATGTGCTTCGGATGAACGGATGAGGGCATCAGCTGCAACATCGACATCCGGAATGCCATTTCCCGCCGATTGTCGACCAGTTCGGAATAGAGGTCCTCACGCGCGGCTTGACCCAGATTGTGCGGCCCGACGATCCGGTAGCAGGCTTGATTGAAGCTGCCGAACCACAGTTGAATGAACAGCTTCGGGTTCAGGATCATCTTCCGCATCGGAACCATACAGCCGATTTCACGCGCGAGTGCGTCCAGGTAGAGAACCTGCGATGGTATTGCCTCAGTGTGCCGCGGACTCAGGGCAGTCCAGTGCTCTTCCCATTCCTTCTCTCGTCCGATGACTTCGTCGAGATTGCGGGGAAGCTTCAGCTTGCCGCTGAGCACACGCGCAAAGTAGCGCGCCTGCATCTCCGCACAGATGGGAATGCCACCCGAGAATGGGCGAACAAATCCGATGAATGCCGCGGTCCCTTGGTGTTCCGGATGAAGGAAGTGCTTGTAGAGGTTGCGGACGTTTCCTTCCTTGACCTGCAGGTCGCCAACGGAGAGTTCCTCGTTGCTGAAGCCCGTGCAGAGCACGATGGTATCGAATTCACCGACCTTCGAATCCTTGAAGACGACCTTGTTGCCTTCGGACGTCTCGATTCCCGCGTCGTTCAACACGACTCGGCCGTCCACAATGCTCGGGATGAAGCTGACGTTCTTGCAGAAGATCGTTCGCTGTGTCCAGCTTCCATCGGGATGAGATCGTCGATTCCAGGTTTTGATCAGGTTCCAGTTCTCGTCGTTGTGGACCGTTCCGATATCGAGCTTCGGGGGATAGACCGCCTCGCCCATCGGATTGAGCGCGGGCGCAGCGGCGCGCATGCCTGGAATAAACTTGTCTCGGTACACGCGCAGAGCGCCCAGAGCCGTCGTGACAACTCCGAGAACCACCGATACGGCAAGAAAGAGAGCCTTCGCGAGGGAACTGCGTCCCCAGACGGTGTCGAGAGGGAATGGATAGTCGGTTGCTCGCCTGAGCATCTCGTGATGATGCGATCTCACGGTGCCGTGATCCGTCGTCCTGGTGCTGTTGAACACCCGGGGCAGCAGATAGTTGTACGACCTGATCGACAAGGTGCACGCATCCGCCACATCGCCGATTTCACGAACGATATCGGCCCCTGATTCCGCCATACCGACGATCAGGACACGCTTGCCCCTGAATCGCTCGTTGTTCCGATATTCCGACGAGTGCACGATCTCTCCGGAGAAGTTCTCGAGCTCGGCGATGTTCCGGTTGGGTGTCTTGAACGGTCCGGAACAAATTGCGACCGCGTCGAACTCTTCCACCACCTCGACACCGTCGCGGCGAACCGACACGGTCCACGTATCGGATTTCCGTTCGACATTCGTCACCTCGCTGCCGAACCGAATGTGGTTGCGTAGGTGGTAGAGATTTGCATATTCCTCGAGGTACTCGAAGTACTGCCTACGGGTGTAGAACACTCGTTCCCCTTTGAACGGGTGATCCGAGTAGGCCATCAGCTTGATCGAGATGGTCAGATGAAGGTTGTCGTATGCCTTCATCTTGTCGCCGTCACCTTCGTGGCGAAGCCAGATTCCTCCCACGTCCGCGTTCTTGTCGAAGCAGACCACCTCATGCCCCTCGTCGAGAAGCTGTTTGACGGTTGTCAGCCCGCACGGACCCGCTCCAACGACACAAACCTTCATATATTGCCTCCGAGATTCCCGAGTAAGAAACCGAACTAACTTCGATCAGCGTCGCGACCACATGGGTCAGGACGTAAAAGATGTGAGGATCATGTGCATTCTGTAACGGCCTGACCATCCAGCCCCGATGCGCATAAAATTAGGTTAGGCTAACGATGCTAGTCGAACGTGGTCAGGGGTGAGGATGTTGCCAACCTCACCATCCACCCAGTCGGGCAACAACTTTCAGTAACCACAACAAGGACACCCATTTACATTTAGGATAGCCTAGGCTGTCTACCGCCGTCACAGGAAGATAGAGAGACTTCACGAGGCAGGCGATAGTAAAGATTCGATTTCGAAAGACTTGAACCTTTCTTTAGGTTCTCATCTTCGAATAGTGGGTCGATCACGTCTCGTAACAAAGAGTTACACCTGACTCGAAAGGGATCGGAAATGAGCAGTCGTGTCGACGAGGTCGACGTAGTCGTCGTAGGCGGCGGACCCGGAGGGTCCAGCGCTGCAACGCTATTGGCCAAGGGCGGTCACAGAGTTGTGCAGTTGGAAATGGAGCAGTTTCCGCGCTATCAGATCGGCGAATCGCTTCTGCCCGCCACGGTCCACGGCGTGTGTCGACTGCTCGGAGTGGAGAAGGAGATGGAGGATGCCGGATTCATGCGAAAGCGCGGCGGCAGCTTCCGCTGGGGCAAGAACCCGGTGCCGTGGAACTTCTTGTTTGCGATAACTCCCGAGTTCGCCGGACCCACGTCGTACGCCTACCAGGTCGAACGGATGAAATTCGATCACATTCTCTTGAAGCACGCGCAGAAATGCGGAGTCGACGTACGGCAGCAGTCCACCGTCACCGGACCGATCCTCGACGACAACGGACGAGTAGTTGGTGTCACGTATACGGATGTGGACGGCGACGTCTGCGAGGTGCGTGCGAAGTATGTCGTCGACGCCTCGGGAAACAAGACTCGGTTGACGAAGCATGCCGGCGCCGAACGTGTCTACTCCGACTTCTTCCAGAACGTAGCACTGTTCGGATACTTCAACGGGGGCAAGCGTTTTCCCGAGCCTGACTCAGGAAATATCCTGTGCGCGGCGTTCGACGAAGGATGGATGTGGTACATCCCGCTCACCGACGAGCTCACCAGCGTGGGTGCGGTGATCGCGAAGGAACACGCGGCAAAAATCCAGGGCGATCCGGAACAGGCTTTGGCGAAGTTCGTCAAACGCTGCGCAATTGTCGACGACATGCTCTCGGACGCGACCCGAGTTACCGATGGCGTGTACGGGCAGATCCGTACCCGAAAGGACTACTCCTATGCCAACACCAAATTCTGGGGTAACGGCATGGTATTGGTCGGCGACGCAGCATGTTTCATCGATCCGGTATTCTCCACCGGGGTGCATCTGGCTACCTACTCGGCTGTTCTTGCCGCACGCTCGATCAACAGCGTCTTGTCGGGGGAACTGAGCGAGGAGCGAGCGTTCGGCGAGTTCGAGGGACGGTACCGTCGGGAGTACGCAGTGTTCTACGAGTTCTTGTCCTCGTTCTACGACATGGAACAGTCTGAAGACTCGTACTTCTGGAAAGCTCGTCGTGTGACCAACTTCGACGGTCAGGACATGACGGCATTCGTGTCTTTGGTGGCGGGCGCGTATTCGCAGGAGGACGTGCTGACCGACGCCGACGCTGTGGTGAAGCGATTCTCCGCGTCGACCAAGGCATTGACTGATGCGACTGTGAAAACTGGTGGCATGGATACAGATTCAGGTCAACGGATGAACCATCTCTTTGCCACGCCGGTAGTTCGAGAGGTGATGGAAGAGATGAATTCATTGCAAGCGCGTGGCGCGAGCAGTTCGATTCAGACTCCGCCGCCTTTGCTCGAGGGCGGGTTGGTCCCTTCATCTGATGGGCTGGCCTGGGTAGAGCCCGCTCTCGTAACACGGTGAACATCTGGGCGGCTGCGGATCCCGTACCGCAGATCGGCGAGCATGCGCTGCTGATTCTTCTGACACAAATCGCTGTGCTGATCGGCGTAGCCACGGTCTTGGGCAAGGTGGCGAACCGGTTCGGATTGCCGAGCATCGTCGGCGAGTTGTCAGCCGGAATCGTGATGGGCCCCTCGATCCTGGGGAGCATTTCGCCTGACGTGGAGAACTGGTTGTTTCCGGCCGTTGCGGCGCAGCAGAATCTTCTCGACGCAGTGGGGCAGATCGGCATTCTCTTGCTGGTGGGTTTGTCTGCGGCGCAACTCGATACAGCATTTGTTCGACGGCGTGTCGGCGTGGTCGCCTCGGTGAGTGCCGGGGCATTCGTGGTGCCATTGGGAGCAGGTATCGCAGCGGGCTTCCTCCTCCCCGACACCTTGATCGGCAAAGGTACGTCCAACGTCACCTTTGCGGTGCTGATCGGAACTGCACTGTCGGCCAGCGCCGTTCCCGTGATTGCCAAGACACTGCTTGAAATGGGACTCCTGCATCGCAACGTCGGCCAGTTGACGCTTGCCTCGGGCACCGTTGTCGATGCTGCAGCCTGGGTGATGCTTTCAGTGGTGTCGGCCATGGCGACCGTTGGTGTACGCGCGGGCAAGATCGTGTGGACAATTGCATCGTTGGTGTTGCTCGTGGCGGCGGCGCTCTTACTGCTTCGTCCGCTCGTCAAGGTCGTCCTCGATCGCGCCGAGAAGCACTCTGATCAACGGACGACCATTGCAACGGTCGTCGTCGTCATTCTCGGGTGCGCCGCTGCAACACAAGCACTACATCTCGAAGCGATTCTCGGCGCCTTTGTCGCCGGAGTGGTGGTGGGACAGAACCGAGCTGCGTTGTTGGCACCGCTGCGGACCGTCGTGATGACGGTATTTGCGCCGTTGTTCCTTGCCACTGCCGGTTTGCGCGTGGACCTCTCGGTACTTGCTGATCCGCGGGTGTTGCTGGCCGGCGTGGGTGTGCTGGCGGTGGCGACTGCGAGCAAGTTCGTCGGCTCCTATGCCGGCGCACGTGTGGTTGGCTTGCCGCGCTTGGAATCGGTGGCATTGGGCGCAGGGCTGAATGCACGTGGCGCAGTGGAGATCGTGATCGCGATGGTGGGTCTGCGACTTGGCGTCTTCGGCGCCGAAGCGTATGCGGTCATCGTCTTCGTCGCGGTCGTGACGTCCGTCATGGCACCACCGATCCTCCGATGGTCGATGTCGCGAGTAGATCACACGACCGAAGAGGAACAGCGAGCACAACTCCATGAGAAGTGGGAAACAGCTCCGGGCCGAGAATGACCCGGTAAATCCCCGAACGTTGCGTGCCGACCTGATCAGTTCACCGATCAGGTCGGCACAGCCGTGTCGAAATATCTGTGCACCAACGGCATTCGTCATAGCCCAATCGGCTGCGGCGGTGCCAACGGACTGGGATGGGCACTGATACCTGCCCGTGTGGCCACTTCTCATCCACTCGGGCGACTACGCCGGTTTCCTGCAGATGACGCCGAATTCCCTTGTTCGCTTGCCTATTTCACAAATCGATTCTACCGTCAGGGAAAAGTATCGTGGCCGTTTCGGTGAGAGTCCAGCGCGCGTGTTCGGCGCCGAGGTCTCCACCCCCGTAGTTTGCCGCAGTTTCACGAGAGCCCAGCGCAATGATGTACCGATGATCGTCGCCGGCGATTCCTGTCGACAGGTGAATCCAACTATCGTCGATGCAGCACATCCACCCCTGTTTGACAGCGATATCGGATTCA
Source organism: Rhodococcus sp. NPDC056743 (assembly GCF_042790355.1). NCBI lineage: Bacteria > Bacillati > Actinomycetota > Actinomycetes > Mycobacteriales > Nocardiaceae > Rhodococcus > Rhodococcus sp. NPDC056743. The sequence continues at coordinate 615,779 of NZ_JBHTZI010000002.1, forward strand.
GCGGTAAGCGCGTCCGGGATTCCGAACCGTTGGTAGTAACCGTCAGCGCCGGTAGTGGTGAAATCCCCGATGTCACTGAGAACAACTGCAGTCTGATCCGCTTGCAGACCCCCACTACCGTCGAGCAAGGCTGCGTAATAGCTCACCATGTCGGACATGGTTGTCTCCGTTTCCCACCATGTCTCGTTCCATCCGATGGAAGTTGACGGAAGCGGGTACCGCTCTGTGATGCGGTCGATGATGTCGTTGCCCCCGAAGCGATTCCACAGCAGATCGGCAGCTGAGTCGTCGGAGGAACGTAGCATGTCGTCGATCAATGCTGCCTCGTCTTCCGACAGCGTGAATTCGCCCTGTTGTTCACGGAAAAGAATGTCGTCGGCGATGAACAGTTTGGACACCGAAGCGGTATCGATCGGTTCGTCGTTGCCGTTGGTAACGCGAACGCCCTCGAGGCGGTCGAAGATCACAATGGACACTTCCGCACCCTGCTCGCGGGCAAACTCCGTCGCCAATGTCATTCGCGACGCAAGTGAAGTCTGTTGCTCTGCACCAGGCGCGGCCAGTTCGGCCACCGTCGGTGTTGCGGCGGTTTCGGTCGGTAGTGGTTCGGGTATTGCCGAACCACTCGACTTGGCTGCAGCCGCGCAGGAGCCGTGTGCGCAGGACATCGACGCTGTCACTGCAATCAGAACCGTGATGACTGCCAAGGCCGTGCGCGACCCGTAGCGTCGCGTCGCTGGCTTGAAATGTCTCGCTGGCCGTTGCATGTTGCGCGAGAATAGACGGTGTTTCGGTGGATTTGATGTGGGAACATGTGAAGTTTCTGTGCGCTGACTTCTAGCATCACTATCGAGCGTGCTCGTAAGGAATAATGGTGCAGTGTCGAGATCTGCTCCGGGTGCCGCGTCCTCCGACTCTGGCCGACGACGCGCAGTCCTTGCGCGACTCCCCCGGATGTACCGTTCCGACGGATCCCCGATTCGGGTGTTGGTTGTGGACGACGAGCCGGCGATCACCGATTTGGTCAGCCTGGCGCTTGGATACGAGGGATGGATAGTCTCCGTCGCACACGACGGAAGAACTGCCCTGGAACTGCAGCAGGAGCAACTGTTCGACTTGGTGGTCCTGGACATCATGCTGCCCGATATCGACGGAATCAGCATGCTCGAACGTCTGCGAATTCTGGGTCGCGGGACGCCCGTCCTCTTCCTCACGGCTCTCGATTCGATCAACGACCGCGTACTCGGCTTGACTGCCGGCGGCGACGATTACATGACCAAACCGTTCAGCCTCGAAGAGCTTGTGGCGCGGTTGAGGGGTTTGCTCCGACGGACCGCCGATTCGATGTCCGAGCATGACACCGTGCTCGTCGTCGGCGATCTGTCCCTTGACGGAAGTTCGTACGAAGTCAAGCGCGGTGGCGAGACAATTCCTTTGACTACAACAGAATTCGAGCTACTTCGCTACATGATGCAAAATTCCAAGCAAGCACTCACCCGAGCCCAGATCCTCGACCGAGTATGGAATTACGACTTCGCGGGCAAGTCGAACATCGTGGACCTCTATGTCTCCTACCTACGACGCAAGATCGATGCCGGCCGCGATCCGATGATTCACACTGTTCGCGGAATCGGATACATACTGCGGCCCACTGAATCTCAGGACCGCTGAATGCCAACCCTCGCCGGAGTGCTTCGCCGTCGGCCGTGGGGACTGCAAAAACGCCTCGTCATCGCCATGACAGGGGTGATCGCGGTAATTCTCCTCGTCGTTGCCGTCGCAAGCATCATCTCGCTGCGCACATCGGTCACGAGGCTGGTCGATTCGCAGTTGACCGGATCGATGGCCTCGTTCAGCCATTTGATCGACAAGTACCTCGGCGACCCTGGAACCGATCCTTCCACGGGTGCAATGAGGGGCAGAAAACCACTGACCGACTACGCCGGCCAGGCTCCCGGGACGGTCATTCTCCTCCTCGACAACGGCACCGTAGTCGATTCCGCGGTGTTCTCGGACTCCGAATCCGTTCCCCTGAATGCCGAAGCTGTTACCCAAGTCCAGAACCATGACTGGGCGGACGGCGAACGGCAAGACCTCACGCTGGCAGGCGTCGGCGATATGCGAATGGAAAGTATTGCTCACAAAGGAAATTCATCGCTGATTGTCGGAATTTCACTTGCAGCCGCCAACGACGCCGTTGTACATGAAACGCGCGTGCTGTCTGTTCTCGCCCTTCTCGCCCTGGCAACTACTGTCATCAGTACTGTGCTCGTCGTCCGGCACGCCCTGAAGCCGCTCGCCCGGGTGGTTGCGACCGCAAAGAAGGTGACCGAGCTTCCGCTCAGCGTCGGCGAAGTCTCCTTGGACGTACGCGTCGAGGAATCGGACACCGACCCTCGCACCGAATTGGGGCAGGTCGGCGAGGCTCTCAACCATCTTCTCCATCATGTCGACGAGGCGCTGTCGGTTCGGATAGCCGCGGACAAAAGCGTCAAGCAATTCGTCACGGATGCAAGCCATGAGCTTCGGACCCCGCTTGCATCCATCCAGGGATACGCGGAACTCACCCGCCAAGACAGCGACCGACTACCCGACATGACGGAGTACTCACTCCAACGGATCGAGTCCGAAGCCAGGCGCATGGGTGCGCTGGTCGAAGACTTGCTGTTGCTCACGCGGCTGGACGAAGGCCAGAGCCTGCAAACCTCGGATGTCGATCTTGCGGAACTGGTCGTCAACGCCGTGAACGACGTACGCGTCGCCGCTCCCCTGCACAAATGGGTGATCGACGTACCCGAATCCGCAGTGATGGTGAACGGAGACAACGAGCGTCTCTACCAATTGGTGGCGAATCTGCTGTCGAACGCACGGGTCCACACGCCGCCGGACACCACCGTGACCGTCGCCCTGCGTGTGACAGACGACAGTCCTGATCATGGGTCGGTCGAATTGACCGTCACCGACAACGGTCCCGGTGTCGCCCCGGATATTCTCCCCCAACTGTTCGAGCGGTTCGTTCGAGGAGACAGGGGACGTTCACGAAAGACCGACAGCACGGGACTCGGTCTGGCGATAGCGGCCTCGATCGTCGAGGCACATCACGGCACTGTGACGGTGCAGTCCCGCCCCGGTCTTACAACATTCTGCGTCTGCCTACCGCGCTCGGAATGAACGACAACCGAGCCGAGCATCGACTCGATTGCCGCCCGCATCGCTAACGGAAGTCCGACGGGACGCCCGCACTCAGTTTCTCGGCCGCAGTCTCGAGCTCGTCCAAAAGCTGAACATCGAGGGGGATGCCGTCCACACGACGTTCGTGAAGTGTCTTGACTCCCTGCTCCCCCGGGTACGACGGGTCGACTGTCGAATCGGTTGCCGGCAATCTGTTGATGGCCTCGATCGTGTCGTCGACCGTCCCCATGAATTCTTCCGGAGCAACAAACGCCGAGATGTCGACTGCCATCAGTACTGCATTCTCCCGGTGGCGGCGTCCCTCCGGCTTGTCCGAGTGAAGGCGGCTGACGATCGGATTCGAGGCCAACCCGCTGGCAAGAAGCTCGAGAATCAGTGACATTCCTGCCCCCTCCCCACCGCTGGACGGCAATCCGCCTGGCGGGCACAACTTCGGTGTCGCCGTCTCGAGCAGAACCATCTGACGCCTCCCGGCGGGCAACGCCACGGACAATGGGTTCGTGGCCACTGCCGCCCCACCGCGTCCGGGGTGCGCCGGCGTGGGCATACCCGCGACAATCCCCAAACCCGCCATCCCGTAGTCGGCGGCCCGCGCCGTGTAGTACCCGAGAGCGCCCGTATGGACGGTGCCCCTGACGCTCACCCAGGCAATACCGACTGTGCGCGCCAGGCTCATTGCGTGATCCATGGCGGTGGACAATGCAATCGGACCCGGCGCCGAATCGGCATCGACGATGGCAACCGCTGACCGCGTCTGGTCCACGGTGATATCCGGAGCCGGGTTGGCATCCCCGCTGTCGAACAATTCGAGGTAGCGCGGAATCCGCGACACTCCATGAGCGTCGACCCCACGCAGATTCGCCCATACGAGGGCATCTGCGATGAGATCGGCGTGTTCCGCAGAACATCCCGCGGCGACGAAGATGTTGCCGGCGAACACGCGCAACGTCTGCTCCTGGACGCGAACACGAGTAGTAGACATGACAGTGCCTTCCTGGATCCAAGCGGACTGGAACGCGCCGATCAGCGCGCTACGTGAACATCTACGAGTGCTGTCGTTCCGCCGCGCACGCTGGCCAGCGCACGACTCAGCGCTGGGCCGAGTTCGTCGGGTCGTGTCACGGTCAGACCGAGCATCCCGAAGGGTTCGACCAGGGAAGCAGCCGAAGGTTGGTCGTGGAGATTGACCCCGCGGAAGTTCTGGTCGGTCTGCGCAGCGCCGTCGGGATAGAAGCGCAAGTGGTTGAGCTTCATCGACAGATACTGGTGGTTGTTGATTACGACGATCAGGATGGGTAGATCCAGCGACTTCGACGCCGCCAACGCCTGCACGATCGGGTTGTACAGGAACGACCCGTCACCGATCGTCAGTGCCACCTCGCGTGACGGTTCGGCGAGCTTGACGCCGAGTGCCACACCGATTCCCTGTCCGAGTCCACCCTGGACGTACTGGTACCGGCCGGGCTTGTCCGCTTGAAGTCGGTCGGCGACGACGCGGCTGTGCGTAATCGTCTCGTCGACGACGGATGCCTCCTGGTCCAGCGCTTCACGGAGCGCGTCTACCAGATCTGCAGCGGTGATCGTATCCGTCGACGGCGTCGATGCCACTGCGGGACGGGCCGCGGCGGAACGTGATTCGCGGCGCTGCGCTACCAGCCACTCGTCCGGCCCGATCGACTTGACGGTCGCGCTCAGCGCTCGCAGCGTTGGACCGACTTCACCCTCGAGGTACTGATCGGCGCCGAGGATCTGATAGTCGATGTACTGACGATGCGGCACCTCGTCGATGACCAAGACGTCTGCCGCTGCCGGGCGGTCACTCGGCGGATACCACGGCGCACGGCAGCAGACCAGAATGATCAGATCTGCGTCACGAATAAGCTCCGAACCGGCTGCGCCGGCATGTAACTCGTGGTTGCGCGGGAAATTGGTGGACACCGCGGCCGGCGGTTCGATCACCGGCACCGACAACAGCTCGGCGAATTCGAGCAACGCGTCGAAACCGTCCGGGTGTCTGCCGGCGGACTCCGTGATGATGACGGGTCGCTGCGCAGCCAGGAGACGGCGAGCTGCGTCGTCGATTTCCGACGCGAGACTGATACGCCGACCGGGAGCCGGCGCCGGCCGTACTGCAGCACGATCCGCATCCCACGGTTCGAGAAGCACCTCGACCGGCACGTTCAAGTAAACCGGTCCCGCTGGACCGCGTCGCGCGATATCCGCTGCACGAACAACAGATCCGTACAGTGTCTCGACACTGCCGACTTGGGTCGACCACTTCGTGAACGGGGCAGCAACGTTCTGCGGACCACCGACAATGGAGAGATTGCGGTACCACTGTTGCCCCGGGTCCACGTCGGTCTCACCGTACGTGATCGATTCGGAGCTGCAGACGACCATTCCGACCTGAGCAAGGAGGGCACCGTGAATTCCACATGCACCTTGCAGGAGCCCCGGCACGGCATGCAGGAGAACCATCTGCGGCCGACGAGTGACGATCCCGTAGCCCGTTGCCATTGCGACAGCAAGTGTTTCGTGCATCAAGTCGATGTAGCGCGGTCCGTCGACGCCGTCGCGCTCCTGGTGCGCAAGCGCTTCCCACATCGGCGCCCATTCAGACCCGGGAGAGGAGAAGATGATGTCGATTCCGATGCTGCGGCACGCTGCGAGGATGGCTTCGCCGCCATCGATCCTGTCGTTCACGACTGCCCCTGCGCTTGCGCCAGTACGGGTCGATCTGTTTCAGACACGACGGGCCAGTCGAGGCATTCGGCGATACCGCGACCCATGATCCACTCGAGTTCCTGCTCGGTGAAATCGAAATGCTCCGTGAACTGCTCGACCGTATCCGTCCACGTCAACCCGTGACCGAGCAGACGCGTGATGTCGGTACCGAAGAAACAACGCTCCGGACCCATCGCATCGACCATCTCCCGCACATACTTCGCGATACTGAGATTCGGGAACGGCTCCGTCGAATACCCCGGAATCGCAGAAACCTTCACAAAGATATTCGGATGAACATGCAGATCCGCCGTCTCCTTCACC
>NZ_JBHTZI010000003.1:0-207410 GCF_042790355.1 Rhodococcus sp. NPDC056743
TTGCTCAACTCACGGCCCCGCAAAACCCTTGAATGGGATACTCCGTTGGAAAGGTTTCGCACATCGCTCGTTGCGTCAACCACGTGAGCCCGACGTTAATAAAGGCGCACAGCGGTCTACGAGCGCGCGCCGCAACAGGGGAATCAGCGGGCGCGGCGACGGAGCGCCGGTCCGGCGGAAGGGGGACGAATCACGAGACGCGGCAACCCATTCCGCAGCATCGATGCTCGACAGGTCGAGCAGGAACCCGGTCGAGCTGGTGAGTTGGTGGAGCAATAGGCTGCCGGTGCGGCCGTTTCCCTCACGAAACGGATGCGCGTGGTTGTAGGTGACGTAGACAGTCGCCAGCGCGTAGGCCAGCCCGCCACGGTCGGCTCGGTGCCAGTCTGTCGCCGCAACTGCGATTTCGACTTCACGCAAGTATCGGCTGATCGAACCGACCGGTGCGAAGCCGTCGCCGTTCTTGGTGATGTCGACTATGCGTTGCTGCCCCGCCCAGCCGAACACGTCACCGAACACCTGCCCGTGCAACCCGAAGATGTACTCGGCATCCACCTGCCGCGGCCTCGGCGCGGGTTGCAGATGGGCTTGGAGCAGGCGAGCTGCGGTCGCGGCATACTCGACGTCCCGCAGCTGAGTATGGTCCTGGAATCCGAAGTTGTTGCGCAGCACGGTGGTCCCGGTGACCAGGTACGGACGCGGTAAGGCGAGCCGTCGCCGACGCGGGACTGCGCGCGCGGATGCGGCGCTGCGGTGATGTTCGATGTAGTCCTCGCAGGTGAGGGTGCCGCCGGCCAGCGCGTCCAAATCGGTGAGGTCGTCGCTGCTGGGCTGCCATCCTTCGAGTCGCTCGGCCGCCACCGTCTGACGAACCGCGTGCCGCTGCGGGGCGGTCAGTTCGGTCATGCCGGTGGCCCCGTGTATGCAAGTTTTCGCTGCAGGCCCGCGATCTCACGGACGGCGCTCCCGAGCAGACTCCGGTACAGGGGGGTCAGCGAGTCCAGTGGCAGGACGTCGGTCGGGGCTTCACCTCGTTCGATCTGCTCGCACTGGTGCCGCAACCGGATCTGGGCGAGCACGTCGAACGACTCGGCGAGCATTGTCGCGTCGTCGTCGGGGAGAATTCCCGAGGTCGCTGCCGCGCGCAGTCGCACTGTGGTGGACGGGTCCGCGCAGCCTGCCGCGAGTCCGGCCCACCGCGCGATATTCACGATCGGCATTACACCTTGTGCCTTGATGTCGACGGAATCGGTGCGGCGAGTGAGACGCTCGCGCAGTGAATGCATCCGCGCCTTACCTTCGACGGCTTCCTTGAGCAGCAGCCGTAGCGCGTCGGGATGGAGTCGCTCGGAAACAACGGGGGACATGGCAAGGTAGTCGTCGCCGAGCGCGACGCGACTGTCCGCGAGCAGCGACACCATCACGACACCCTGATCGGCGTAAGGATCGGCGAGCCAGCCGTACAGCCCGCGCAACCAGTCGGATTCCGAACGCGCGAACCGCGGACTTGACGCAACCGCTCCGTTGGCATCAGAGGGGAGTCCGCAGCGCTGCAGTAGTCCGTGTACCCGACTTCCATAGGCGGTTTCGCGGGCCTGCCGTTCGGGACTGTGGTCGTCCGGCCAGATCAGCGCGCTGTCGACGTCGGAGCTGGGCATGGCCTCGCGACGAGCGACGCTGCCGAGAGAAAGCCAGGTCGATCCGGGATGGCCGTCGGCGATGAGGCTGGCGGCCCGGGTGACGGCGGCGTCCATGAGTACCGACGCGATGGCGCTGACATCGATCGCCGCTACGCGTGCTCGCCACAGCCCCACCACAAGCTCCGGGATCCGTGCAGTCGCGGCCACCAGTTCGTCGGTGTCGGTCGCCTGAGAAATAGTGCTGCGCACCAGGAATCCACTCCGCGTTGCGGTGGCGAACAGGTCTGCGTCCTCGACCACGCCAAGAACCTCGCCGCGTGCGGACAGTATCGGCAGGTGCCTCACTCCGCGTTCGAGCATGTCGAGCAGCACGTCGGCGCCGAGTCGGTCAGCGCTTGCCGTGTGCACTGGAGTGGTCATCACTTCGGACACTGGGGTAGTGGTGCCGAGTCCGGCCGCAACAATCCGCCTGCGTAGGTCTCCGTCGGTGAAGATGCCCAGCGTTCCGCTGCGAAGGGGAATGAGTACGTAACGACGGCCGGCAGCGGTCATCGCGCGGGCAGCGTCGGCGGCGGTTGTCTCCGGTTCGCAGGTCAGTGCGGGCCCACGCAACAACTCGCCCACCGGGAGCATCGATGGATCGCGGACGACGTTCATGGCCCTTATCTAATGCTGTGCCGCCCCGCCGAGCATCACCGACTACCCGTGTGAGGGTTCGGAAACGTTTCGTTAACCGATGTCATCGACTCGCAACGCAATCGCTACACAGCGAAACATGAGAGACACCGGCCGGGAACGGGAGCGCAGAAAACTGTCAACTGACAGGAATACCGCCCCCAGGCCTCCCAGGAGAATCAATGACGATCGCGGCACCTAAGCCCAGCGACGACAACGACCTCGCCGAGTTCGGCTACGAGCAGCAACTGCACCGCTCGCTCGGCAAGTTCGCCTCGTTCGCGGCAGGCTTCTCGTTCGTCTCCATCCTGACCACGATCTTCCAGTTGTTCGGGCTCGGCTTCAGCTTCGCGGGACCGGCGTTCTTCTGGACGTGGCCGTGCGTGTTCCTCGGCCAGTTCATGGTCGCGCTGAGCTTTGCCGAACTTGCTGCGCGCTACCCGATCTCGGGGGCCATCTACCAATGGTCACGGCGGATGGGCGGCGAGATCATCGGGTGGTTCGCCGGTTGGTTCATGATCATCGCGCAGATAGTCACTGCCTCCGCGGCGGCGATCGCACTGCAGGTGGTGTTGCCGAACGTGTGGAGCGGATTCCAGATTGTCGGCGAGGACAGTTCGCTGACGTCGGCGAGTGGCGCAACCAACGCGGTACTGCTCGGCTCCGTGTTGCTGGTGCTCACGACAACGATCAACTGCGTTGGCGTGAACTGGATGTCGCGGATCAACAATATCGGTGTGACTTGCGAGATCATCGGCGTCATCGCGGTGATCGGAATGTTCTTCACCCACGCCCAGCGTGGTCCGCAGGTGGTCTTCGATACCGGCGCCGCAGGTAGCGAGCCAGGCTACATCTGGGCCTGGATCGTCTCGGGATTGATGGCGGCATACGTCATGGTCGGCTTCGGCTCGGCGGGCGAGCTGGCCGAGGAGACCCGCAATCCGCGCCGCGTCGCACCGCGCACCATTCGACTGGCACTGTCGGTATCCGCACTCGGCGGTGGCCTGATGATCGTCGGCGCGCTGATGGCAGCGCCGAGCCTCACCGACGGCCGGCTCGCAAGCGAAGGCCTGCCGTACGTACTCGGCGCAATCCTGAGCTCCCCGTGGGGCACCCTCCTGCTGATCGACGTCGCCATCGCGGTCTTCGTGTGCACCCTCGCGATTCAGACCGCCGCATCGCGGTTGATGTTTTCCATGGCTCGCGACGGCCGCCTGCCGGCATCGAAGACCCTCTCGAAGGTCAACGCCCGCACCGGAACTCCGGTTGCGCCGTCCGTCCTGATCGGTATCGCCTGCATCCTGGTGCTCGCGGTGAACGTCGGCAACTCGGCAATCTTCACCACTCTGTCGAGCGTGTGCATCGTGCTGATCTATCTGGCGTACCTGATGGTTACCGTTCCGCTGCTGCGACGCCGGTTGCAGGGTTGGCCGCACGGAGATGTCCAGTACGACTCCGAAGGGCGAAAGCTGTTCTCACTGGGTGCTTTCGGCATCCCGGTCAACATCGCGGCGGTGCTGTACGGAGCCGCAATGGTGATCAACCTGTCCTGGCCGCGTGCCGAAATTTTCAACCCTTCCGGTGACATGCCGATTCTGCAATGGGCTGCCCCGATCACCGTCGTTGCCGTCGTCCTGGTGGGCGCTCTCTGCTACCCGCGCGGCAAGACCGTTCCGAACCCCGTCACGATTGGAGCTACGAAGTGACCACGACCGACACTGCCACCGACACCACAGCAGCTACTGACACCACAGCAGCCGCCCGCGAGCACGCCCGCTCGCAGGCCGGCGCGATCACCGACTCGATGCCGGTCCTTCCCGCCTCCGCATGGCCCACGCCTCCGGTCGGCATCACCGCGAACCGGCTGACCTGGGCGGAGACGGTGCCCGGCGGCCGATACACCTCGAAGGTGCTGGCCCGCGGCACGCGGATCCGACTGCGCGACATCGCCGGCAGTGCCTGCGCGAACGTGCTGCTCTACCGGGCGGACGCTCCGCACGAGCGGCTCAACATTGCCGACACCGTCAAGGTGCCGTGGCAGGCGTACCTGAGGGTGGGCCATCCACTGCTCTCCGACCAGGGACGGATACTGGCGACTGTTGTCGCCGACACCTCCGGTCACCACGATGCGTTTTGCGGAACTACGTCATTGGCCACGAACACAGCCAAGTACGGCGAGGGATCGGCACATTCGGGAGCACCCGCCGGGCGGGAATTGTTGACTCTGGCCGCGGCCAAGCACGGTCTGACCGCCCGCGACCTGCCGCCGGTGCTGACACTGTTCCACGGCGTACGAGTCGAGCCGGACGGCGCACTGACCAGCACCGGAAATGCCGGCGCCGGAACGGAGTTGGAGCTACTGATCCATCTGCCTGTCATCGTGCTGATTGCAAATACCGCCCACCCGTTGGACCCGGACACCACGTTCGGCACCACGTCCCTCGAAGTAGTGGCGTGGGAAGCGCCCGAGGACCTCGACGCTCTGCCCGGCGACGACCCCGAGTACCGCCGGGCAGTTCTCAACACCGAGGACGCCTGGAACGCTGCCAAGCCCGCCTATGAAGCACATTTCGGAAGGGACGCCAAATGACCACCGCTGTAGAGACTCCCGCTCTCGTCCCCGGAGCCGTGATCCTCGATGGGACTGTCGGCGCGCGCGGACCTTGGTCTGCGATCGTCCGAGCCGGCGACGTCCTGACCATCGTCGACCTGTACGGCAACCAGGCCGTCGACTCCCTCTTCTATGCAGCCGACGATCACGGCGTTCGGTACTCGGCTGCCGCAACCGTTGCAGCGCAGCGCAATCTGTTTCTCACCACCGGATCCGTGCTTCGTGCCGACGACGGAACTGCACTGATGACGCTTGTCGGCGACGAGGTCGGCAACCACGACACCGTCGGAGGCGCCTGCTCGCAGGAGTCGAACACCTTGCGTTACGGCCACCACACCAAGCATCAGCACGCATGTGTCGAGAACTTTCTGATCGAGGGCGCCAAGTGGGGACTGGGCAAACGTGACCTGGTCTCCAACATCAACTTCTTCATGAACGTTCCGGTCGACGCGGACGGAACACTCGGCATCGTCGACGGACTCTCCGCACCGGGTAAGAGACTGGCTTTGCGCGCTGAGATCGACACACTGGTGCTCGTGTCGAACTGCCCGCAGATCAACAACCCCTGCAACGGCTTCGACCCCACAGCGGTGCGGATGATCGTGACCCGGCCGGAGGAACAGCGATGACCGAGATTACCGTTCAGCGTCCCGGCATGCTGAGCACCGTTCAGGACTGGCCGGGCCGCGTCGGCTACTGGCAGATCGGTGTGCCCCCGTCAGGCCCGATGGACGACCTGTCCTTCCGGCTTGGCAACGAAGCACTCGGTAACGAACCGGGAGCAGCGGGACTCGAGTGCACGATGGCCGGCCCCGCGCTGCGATTCGCCGAGGCCACCGTTGTCTGCGTCACCGGCGCGCCGGCCACCGTCCGAGTGAACGGACTGCAGGTCCGGGCCTGGGCGCCGGTCCACGTTCCGGCCGGCGGCGTCCTCGACGTCGGGGCGACAACCGGTCCGGGACTGCGGATTTACGTGCTGGTACGCGGCGGAATCGACGTGCCGGACTACCTGGGCAGCGGTGCCACCTTCACGCTCGGCAAATTCGGCGGTCACGAAGGTCGGACGCTACGCGAGGGCGACGTGTTGAGCTGCGGGGCAGGTCTGTGCAACCCCGATGCCGCTCAACCAGTTCCGATGGAACACGTACCGGTGATCGGTGACCGCTGGGAGATCGCCGTTACCGAGGGACCACACGGCGCACCGGAGTTCTTCACCCGCAACGACATCGACACGTTGTACGCCACCGACTACGAAGTGCACTTCAACTCCGACCGCACCGGGGTCCGCCTGATCGGGCCGCAGCCGGACTGGGCGCGCAACGACGGCGGCGAAGCGGGTCTGCACCCCTCCAACATTCACGACAATGCCTATTCGGTTGGTGCGCTGGACTTCACCGGCGACACCCCGATTCTGCTCGGGCCCGACGGACCGAGCCTGGGCGGATTTGTCTGCCCGGTTACCGTTGTATCCGCAGAAAGGTGGAAGCTCGGGCAGCTGAGCCCCGGAGACACGGTGCGATTCGTACCGATCCGCGCCGATCGCGCCGCGTCGAAACGCCAACTGGGCCTGAGCCGTCGCGCGAGCCTGCCGGCCGTATTCAGCGGCGGCGGAGACGGGGACGACGGAGTGATCGCCCGCCGCGACGGCAAGACCGCGGTGACCTATCGCCGCTCCGGAGATGACAATGTTCTGGTCGAATACGGGGACATGACTCTCGATCTCGCGCTTCGGGCGCGGGCGCACGCACTGCACCAGCGACTCGAGGCAGAGAAGCCGGCGGGGCTACTCGATCTCACTCCCGGCATCCGGTCGCTGCAGGTGCGCGTCGACCCCGACGTTCTGCCGGTGTCGAAATTGATGGGCTTGCTCGCCGAGGCCGAGGATCAGATCCCGGATTCGTCCGAACTTGTGGTGCCCAGCCGATCGGTCCGGATGCCGCTGTCCTGGGACGACCCGTCCACTCGCGAGGCGATCAAGCGGTACATGCACGGTGTCCGCGCCGACGCGCCGTGGTGCCCGTGGAACATCGAGTTCATTCGGCGGATGAACGGGCTGGACTCGGTTGCCGACGTCTTCGACACGGTATTCGACGCCGAATACCTCGTGCTCGGGCTTGGCGACGTCTATCTCGGCGCGCCGGTGGCCACCCCACTGGATCCGCGTCACCGTCTGGTCACCACCAAGTACAACCCCGCGCGTACCTGGACGCCGGAGAATGCCGTCGGGATCGGCGGTGCGTACCTGTGCATCTACGGCATGGAAGGCCCAGGCGGCTACCAGTTCGTCGGTCGCACAACCCAGGTGTGGAACCACCGGTACCCGGAGAAGTCCGGCCCGTTCGAGGACGGCACACCCTGGTTGCTGCGCTTCTTCGACCGGATCTCGTGGTATCCCGTCGAACCGGACGAACTGCTTGAACTGCGCGCCGAGACGGCCGCGGGAGGGCCCGGCGGCGTGCACATCACGGATGGCAGTTTCTCTCTCGCCGAACACGAGCAATTCCTCACCGCCAATGCAGATTCCATCGAGGCCTTCCGAGCCACCCAAGCCGTAGCGTTCGGCGCCGAGAGAGACGCGTGGTCTGCTGCCGGTGAATTTGCCCGCACCACAACAACAGTCAAGGAGGTGGCCGCGTGAGCGCACGGATTACCGCTACGGCGCGGGTCGCGGCAGCGTATCGGGCGATTGAAACCGCTGACAGGCCGGAGATCTGGATACACCTACGCCCCGAAGCCGACGTGATGGCCGAGGCTGCACTCGTTGACGCGTCCACTGCTGACCTACCGCTGCGAGGTGTGGTTCTCGCGGTCAAGGACAACGTCGATGTGGCCGGCGTGCCGACCACCGCTGGATGTCCCGCGTTCGCGTACACGCCGGCAGTAGACGCGGCGGCGGTTGCGGCGCTACGGGCGGCGGGCGCGGTAGTGCTGGGCAAGACGAACCTCGACCAGTTCGCGACCGGGTTGGTGGGCACTCGTAGCCCGCACGGAGCGGTGCGGGATTCGCGTCGTCCGGAGTACATCTCGGGTGGCTCGAGTTCGGGGTCAGCAGTGGCCGTCGCTCTTGGGTTGGTCGACATCGCAATCGGCACCGATACGGCGGGGTCAGGCCGTGTTCCGGCTGGTCTACAGGGCATCGTGGGCGTCAAACCGACGGTCGGAGTTGTCTCCACCGTGGGCGTGGTTCCGGCCTGCAGTTCTTACGACTGCGTGACCATCTTTGCTGCGGATCTGGCCGGCGCCGAGTCCGCGATGGCCGTGATGGCATCGGGTGCACCGGACCGCCAGTGGCCGAGCGACGTCAGGTTGGCTGCGCCGCCGCGGCCACGAGTCGCAGTTCCGGCTTTGTTGCCCGGACTGGACGAGCAGTGGGCGGCGGCGTTCGGTGCGGCTGTCGAACGGTTGCGTGCCGGCGGTGCCGAGGTAGTCGAGATTGACCTGACACTGTTCCTCGATGCCGCGAAGCTGCTGTACGACGGTGCGCTCGTCGCCGAAAGATACGCGGCGGTAGGTGAATTCGTCGACGCCCGCCCGGATGCAGTGGACCCGACGGTACGTTCGATCGTCGCACCCGCCGGAGCCATACCGGCGCATCGACTACTGGCGGATCGGGAGTTGTTGGCGCAGTTGCGGAACCGGGCGATGAAGGCGCTCGACGGATGTGATGCCCTGATTGTGCCGACGGCGCCGGAACATCCGACGATCGCCGAGGTCGCTGCTGATCCGATCGGTGTGAACTCCCGGATGGGGAGGTATACCAACTTCTGCAATCTCTTCGACCTGTCAGCGCTCGCTGTTCCCGCCGGTACTGCCGGCGATGCGCAGTTCGGGGTGACGGTGCTGGCGCGTGCGTTCGAGGACGGCGTCGCGGCCGACATCGCAGCACTGATAACCGGTGACAAGGCAACAGGATGGACGTCGGAACCGGCGGACACGGTTGAACTGTCGGTCTTCGGCGCTCACCTGCGCGGTCAGCCGCTCGAGCATCAGTTGACGGGGCTCGGCGCCCGGTGGCTCGGCCCGGTAGCCACCGCTCCGCGCTACCGGTTGAGTGCGCTGGACACTACGCCGCCCAAACCGGGGTTGGTCCGGGTGGCGGATGGCGGCGTGGCGATCGTGGGGGAGCGTTGGCAACTCACTCCCGCTGCTCTCGGCACGTTCCTTGCCGCGCTACCGACGCCGATGATGCTCGGGTCGGTCGAATTCGACGACGGCAGTTGGGGAACCGGATTCGGTTGCGACCAGGATGCGGCGTCGACCGGCAAGGACATCAGCGAGTACGGCGGCTGGAAGGCTGCGTTGGAGGCCGGGGCGGTGGGCTGACCTTAGAGTACTGGGCCCGGATCTCGCTCAGCTTTAGTCGTGATCGAATTTCACGGCACGGCCGGTGATTTCGGTTGCCGTGATTTCGACAACGTTGTACTTGGGCGTCGGAATCCAGGAGCGCAATCCCAATTCGTCGATCTTGGCGGTTTCGGTGAACGACGTAATCACCCGCGCGGTTCCGCGTACTACAACACTCCACCCTTGTTCTGGGCCAACGTGATCGGCTTCGAACAGGACGCGGTCGTCGATGGTCAGTTCGACGAGTTTGGTGCCCTCGGCGGTGCGGAAATAGATGTGGTTGTCGTCGACCACATAGTTGACCGGGAAAATGTCCACGCGGCCGGAAGCTCCGACAACAATCCGGCCCAATGTGGCTTGGCCCAGCAGTTTCCAGCTGTCTTCGGCTGCAAGTACGGCGACGGGTGAATTCGAGGAGAGATCGTTGGCGGTCATGTCTCATTTTCTCATGTGAGAGGGGACAAATCGTGCGAGTTGGACGAAGATCACTAGTCAGCGAGTCGGTGTCGGCGCCGCGGGTACCGCAGCGGGATCACCACCGGGTACGGCACTCGCGCCGTAGAACGTGGGAATGATGCCCTTGGCCAGTACCAACGCCGATCCCTCGCCCGTCGGTACCGTCGCCAGGTTTGTCGCGATCACCATGGTGAGGTCGGTGTTCGGATCGTGCGCCATGAATGTCATGAATCCGGGAATCTGGCCGTCGTGGCCGATCAGGGCAGGTCCGAAGCGGGCGATGCCGAGACCGTAGCCGGCAGCGGAGGGATTGCTCGGATCAGTGGGTTGGATGCTGTCGAGGCGAACCTTCTGCATCTCGTCGTTCAGCAGCCCGCCGCCGACCAGGGCTTTGACGTAGGTGGCCAACTCTCCGACCGTCGAGATTGCGCCGCCCGCTGTCCAGGTCCAGGACGGGTTGGCGTCGGTCTCGTTGTTCGGCTTCAAGGTGCCGGCCAGCGCTGCGCTCAGTTCGGGTTCGGGGAGTGCAAAGGTGTCGATCGTGGAGACATTGGTGCCGAAGGAGTATCCCTGCGGATGGGGGTCGGGGATCGAGGAATCGTTTGCCGCCGGCAACGACGTGTGTGTCAGACCCAGGGGCTCGTAGATGCGCTCCTGGAATGCCTGTGCTGCAGACATATCGGTGAGTTTTTCGATGAGCAGGCCGAGGAGCACGATGTTGGTATTGCTGTATTCGAACTTCTCGCCGGGAGCAAAATCGACAGGGTGGGAGAACGCGATAGCCAGCAATTCCTCCGGTGTCCACGCCTTCTGCGGGTCGTTGTCGAGCGTCGCGTTGAATTGTGGGTCGAAGGAGTAGCTGTACAGCCCGCTGTGCATGTCCGACAGCTGCGCAATGGTGATCGTGTCGCCGTTCGGCACCCCGTCGATGTACTTGCCGATGGGATCGTCCAGGCTGAGTTTTCCTTCCTGTACCAACTGAAGAATGACTGTCGACGTCATTGTCTTGGTGTTGCTTCCGACGCGGAAGTAGTCGTCCAAGGACATCGGTTTGTCCTCGCCGATGACCTGGGTGCCGAATGTCGCGGTCCAGTCGCCTTGTGTCGGCGACGAGATCAGCACTACCGCACCGGGAATGACGTTGTCTTTCATCAGTTTATCGATGGTCGGTCGCAAAGTTGCCGCGTACGCCGGAGCGGGCTCATCACTTGACGACGCGGCCTGAGTCTGCGACACACCAGTGGAATCCGTCACCTTCGACGTGGTTCCGCATCCCGTCAGGACGACGAGGCTCATCGTCAGAGCGACGGTTGCTGTTGTGCTGTGACGGCGCATGGGTTCTCCCAGTCTGCGATCGTGAATTCACCTGCACTTCGAATCGTAAAGAACAATCGTGTCCGTTTTAGGTGTTTCGCGTGTCTGGGCTGGTTGAATTCGCTGAATGTATCCACGATCAGGCATTGTGTGACTGTCGGTGAGGATGCGGCGGACGCCGAGAACGGGAGTAGCGATGGCGACGATCGAAGAAATTCTGGAACTGGAACGCCTCGAACGGGACATTTTCCGAGGGATAATCGCGGAGACCACATTGCCCCGAACATTCGGTGGGCAGGTGGCAGGTCAGGCACTTGTCTCGGCCGTGCGTACCGTCGATCCCGAATTCTCGGTTCATTCGCTGCACGGATACTTCCTCCGGCCGGGAAACCCCAAGGAGCCCACCGTCTTCCTGGTCGACCGGGTGCGCGACGGCCGGTCCTTCACCACGCGACGCGTGACGGGAATTCAGGACGGCCAGGCGATCTTCACGATGTCGGCGTCGTTCCACGTTCAAGACGAGGGCATCGAGCACCAAGACGAGATGCCGCCGGTACCAGATCCGGAGACGCTCGACCTGGCCACCGACTCCGACGACGGCGAGACCGCCTGGCTGGCGCGAGAGTGGGCGGATTGGGACCTGCGACTCGTCCCACACGCCGATATCAGTAAGCGTCCCGGTGCCGCGGCTCAGCAGCAAGTGTGGTTCCGCTCGCGGGAGGCGCTGCCGGACGACCCGGTCTTCCACGTGTGCACTCTTGCGTACATGAGTGACATGACCTTGCTCGGATCGTCGCGCGGCCCGCACAAGGATGTACCGATGCAGTCCGCATCACTCGACCACGCGATGTGGTTCCTGCGCCCGTTCCGCGCGGACGAGTGGTTGTTGTACGACCAGACGTCGCCGTCGGCTGGTTTCGGTCGTGCGCTGACACAGGGACGGATCTTCGACCGGAGCGGAAATATGGTTGCCGCGGTCGTCCAAGAAGGCCTGACGCGTCACCTGCGCACTCAGTGAGTGCGAACAGCGGGCCGAGCCGGGTGGTCGTAACGCACGTCCAGGTCGATCCGGTCGGTTAGGCCGCCCCGATATTCGAGTAGCGCGTCGACGGTCCACAGGTCGGTTGGCGGTGTGTGCCGTCGTAGTGCCGCTTCGGACATGTTCAACCGGACGGTGACGTCGAAGTCGAGACCGCGCCCCAGCAGCATCGGTCCGGCGACGACGATCACCGTCCGATCGTGAACGGGGAGGCGGGAGGATCGTGCCGACCGGTCGGCCACTTCGTCCCACAGCTGGGGGAGCCACGTACGACGCACCCGCGCACCCGTGACAACTTCACGGTCCAGAGCGTCGTAGTCGAACCACATCGTTCGATAGCTCAGCGGATCTTCGTGCCCGAACTCGAGCCGCAACGACGCCGGACGTACGTAGTCGTGAAGAGAGACAACAGCACTCGGGCGTTGTCGTGACTCTGCGGCAACTCCGATCAGCCGCGCGAGTTCGGCCGGATTGGCGCAATCAGCGCCGTCCAGCGCCACAACCGCAAGTGTCGGGTGTGATTCGCACAGAGATACAACCTGTTCGGCCAGGGCCTGCGGGGTGGAGGGGATGAAGGCGTTCACGCCACCATGGTGCCGTGCGGCGACGGCGAACCGATAATGTGAACCCGTTGCCCGCCGGCGCTGTCGGCTCTACTCTGCCGGAGGACACATGATTGGTATCGAGGAGATCCTCGAGCTCGAAACGTTGGAGAAAGACATCTTCAGAGGGGCCGTTCACCCCACTGTCATGCAGCGCACCTTCGGTGGACAGGTGGCCGGCCAGTCTCTGGTCTCTGCCGTCAGTACCGTGGACGAGCGATTCCACGTGCACTCGTTGCACGGATATTTTCTGCGGCCGGGTAATCCCAAGATTCCGACGGTGTATCTCGTGGACCGGATCCGCGACGGGCGCTCGTTCTGCACACGCCGGGTGAACGCCGTCCAGGACGGGAAGACGATCTTCTCGATGTCGGCATCGTTCCACGTCGAGGATCAGGGCATCGAGCATCAGGACCGGATGCCGAAAGTCCCGATGCCGGAGGAACTGCCGGACCCGTTGACCAATCCGGATTTTGCCGGAACCCCGCTACACGAGGAGTGGCGGAACTGGGATCTGCGAATCGTGCCCGCAGATGTTGCCACGTCGGCGCCGGATATGCCTGCGCAGCAGCGGGTGTGGATCCGCTATCGCAACACTTTGCCGGATCGCCCACTCCTGCATATCTGCACCTTGGCCTATCTGAGTGACATGACTCTGCTCAACACATCCAACGTGCCGCACAAGGACGTGAAGACGCAGAATGCCTCACTCGATCATGCGATGTGGTTCCTGCGTCCGTTCCGGGCCGACGAGTGGTTGATGTACGACCAGACATCGCCGTCGGCAGGGTTCGGGCGAGCCCTGACGCAGGGGCGCATTTACGATCGAAGCGGCAATATGGTGGCAGCAGTAGTTCAAGAAGGCTTGTCGCGGATCGAACGCGAGCCGGTGGACCATGAAGACAAGACAGGAACACACGCATGACTCGTCCGTTGATCGGGGTACTCGCACTCCAGGGTGATGTTCGCGAACATCTTGCTGCATTGGCGGATTCCGGGGCGGATGCCGTGGGTGTGCGTCGTCCGGAGGAACTCGACAAGGTCGACGGCATAGTGATCCCTGGCGGTGAATCGACGACGATGAGCCGGCTTCTTCAGGTTTTCGAGTTGCTCGACCCACTGCGTGAGCGGCTTCGCGGTGGACTGCCTGCCTACGGTTCGTGTGCAGGCATGATCTTGCTGGCCAGCGAGGTGCTCGACACCCGGCCTGACGCCGAGCACCTCGGTGCTATCGATATGACCGTGCGCCGCAACGCCTTCGGTCGTCAGGTCGATTCCTTCGAATCGGACCTCGACTTCGAGGGCATTGTCGGAGACCCGGTCCGGGCAGTCTTCATTCGCGCGCCGTGGGTGGAACGGGTCGGCCCGGGTGTCGAGGTTCTTGCCCAGGTGCCGGCGGCAGCAGGAGAGGCTGCCGGCCGGATCGTAGCCGTTCGGCAAGGTTCGGTGATTGCGACGTCGTTCCATCCGGAGGTAACCGGAGACCGCCGCGTGCACGAGCTCTTCGTCGACCTGGTGCGCGGATAGTTCGCGTCGGCCGAGCCTCACAGCTCCAGTTCTCGGGCAAGGATCGCCGCCTGGACGCGCGAGGTGAGGTGCAACTTCGACAGAACTCGCGACACGTGCGACTTCACCGTCGGCGCACCGACACCGAGTTCACGCGACAGTTCGGCGTTGGACAGACCCATTCCCAGGAGAACGAGTACTTCGCGTTCACGATCGGTGAGCTCGCTCAGTCCGAGCGGCTCGGCAGGCTTGGGGGTGCGCTGAACGAATTCGCCGATCAGTGCGCGTGCGGCTCGGGGAGCGAGCACTGCATCGCCGGCTGCGACATTGCGGATGGCGCTGGTCAGCTCGTCCGCTGTTGCGGTCTTGAGCAGGAAGCCCGATGCACCGGCGCGTAGAGCTGCGAAGACGTATTCGTCGAGGTCGAAGGTGGTCAACACCAGAACGCGGCTGCGGGTCGTACCGATGATCTGACGTGTCGCTTCGATGCCGTCAGTGCCCGGCATTCGGATGTCCATCAGCACGACGTCGGGTTGATGTGTGCGGGTGACGGTTATCGCCGACGCGCCGTCTCCGGCTTCCGCAACGACATCGATGTCGTCGTGCTGTCGCAGGATCATCGACAGGCCGGAGCGGATCGCGGCGTGGTCGTCGACCAGGGCGACGGTGATCACCGATCCGCTCCGTTCGGTGCGTGGACTGGTAGCTGCGCGCATACAGTCCATTGTCCGTCGACCGGAAGTGCGTCGAGTGAACCACCCAGCAGTTCGGCACGATGACGCATGTTTGCAAGTCCGCGCGTTCTTGCCCGCGGACTGGATATGTCGCGACGGACGGGGTTTCGGATCTCGATCTGTAATACCTTGTGCTGGAGAGAGATCGACATCGAGATTGGCGCACCAGGTGCATGCTTGAGTGCGTTGGTCAACGCCTCCTGAGTGATCCGAAACGCCGTGTGATCGACCACGCTCGGCAGGTCGGCGGCATCGACGTCGATCGCAACCTGCACGGTGCTGCCGGCGGCCCGAATAGCGTCCAGGACGACGGGCAACTCGGTCAGCCTCGGGGGAGAGGAACGCGGGTCCGGGGTCTCGTCTTCCCCGGCGTGGAGTAGTTCGATCATCGATCGCATCTCGGAAAGGCCCGCGAGACTGCTTGATCGGATCGCCCCGATCATTTCGCGCAGGCCATCGTCGGGATCACCTCGACGACCGGACAGTGTTGTGGAGGAGAGTGCGGCCTCCGAGTGGATTGCGATGGCAGAGAGGTGGCTTGCAATCACGTCGTGCAGATCCCGCGCCATGGTCGCGCGTTCGTGAGCGACCGCGGCATCGCGGTCCAGAGCGGCGAGTGCTTCGTGGACTCTGGAACGCTCGCGTTCGGCCTCGGTCAGTTCGACGTGTCGACGGATAACCAGTGCCCACCACACCGGCGTACCGAAGAACAGAGCGGTCACGACGCCCGCCCCAGCCGCAGCGCGGACGTCCTGGGTGGACAGGTAAACGAGTGCGGTGAGCGCGGCAACCGTCACTGCGGTCAGAGAACACACCACTCGGCCCAGCCGCGCCGTCCCGTACAGAACTGCGGCGTAGGTGAGATCCGAGAGGACCAACCACATCGGCAGAGTGGGGCCAAGGGCGGCGTCGACCGCGACGATGACGGCACCCGCCGCCAAGGCCGTTGCCGGACGCACCCGTCGAAACGAGTCGATCGCACACAGCAGGGCCAGCATCCCGATCCGAACCCCGACGGGAACGTCGGCGACACCTCCGACATCGGTCCACATTTTGTACAGGCCGACCAGGTAGAGAAGTACCCCGATTGCGAACAGGCCGATAGCGATGAGCGGATCGTTCCACTTGCCGACACCCCGACTTCTGGTCACCACAGACTTATCAGAGCACATCAGGGCGTCTGACTTGTCATACCAAATGATGAGGTCGGCGTTGTTCCGACGGCTGATGTGCGGATCCGAGCGAGAAGACACGCTCGAGGTATGAAAATTCGTTTCGAGTTGATGATCGGCATTCTCCTCGTCGTCGGTGGCGCTTGTCTGTGGCTGTTCGCGCGTGACGCCGAGTTCTTCTGGTTTCGCGGCGGGCCACTCGGGGTGATTTTGGCGATCATCGGTGCTTTCGACATCGTGAACGCAGTCCGGACGAGGGACACGGTGACACCCGAGCGTCGACACGACTGACGTGGACCTCGTCCTTCTCACGACCCTGGGCGGCCTCGCCCTGCTGGATAGTACGAGCATCGGAACGTTGGTCGTTCCCGTGTGGATGTTGTTGAAACCGGGACGGCCGCAGGTTCGCAGTCTGCTGACCTACCTGGTAGTCATCACGACGTTCTATTTTGTTGTCGGGGTGGCAATCTGGACGACGGCCCGCGTTGCCATGCCGGTTGTCGCGCCGCTTCTCGACACTCCCGCAGCCCGCGGTGCCCAGTTGATTCTTGGTATCGCGTTGTTCGCGTTGAGTTTTCGATTCGACTCCGAAAAGCGGCGCACATCCGGTCAGGCCGATCGAATTCACGCCTGGCGGGAGCGGGTACTCGATTCGAGTCGTTCGGCGAGAAGCGTCGTACTTCTGGCCATTGCAGCCGGAACCGCCGAATTGGTGACGATGCTGCCCTACTTGGCGGCGATCGCGATGATCACAGCTGCTGGGCTGTCCTCAGTCATGTCGGCGTCGATACTTGCCGGTTACTGCCTGATCATGGCCGCACCGGCAGTCATTCTTCTGTGCGGTCGGGTCGTGGCCGGGAACCGCCTGGACAAGCCGCTGCGCCAGGTGGATTCGTTGATGTCTCGCTACGGCGACAGTGCGATCGGATGGGTGTTCGGAATTGCCGGATTCTATCTCGCAGGCAACGCCGCTGCCGCACTGTTTGCTAGTTGATCGCCACCCTAACTTGACTGAACCAGTGAATTGAGGAGTCGAACACCATCTTCCGGGTGATCGACGCTGACGGCGAAAACGCGCCCGGTCTCGAGAGTCAGTACGATTGCCTCGCCGGAGCGCAGCGTGACCGCCGTGCCGCGCGGAGTGATGCGGTAGCCGTACCCACCCCACTCCAACGGACGGATGGTGTCGACTGACGCGGACTTCACCCGGGTGATGGCAATCTTCTTCCACCGAACGCCCCACGAGCTGATGCTCAGCCCCGAATTATCCACTCGGACCGTGACGGATGCGAAGGCCGCGGTCAAAGCCGTGGCGGCGAGCAGGATCGCAGCTACCCACCAGTCGGAGTACGCGGCGGTGCCGACCGTGAGTGCGGTCAGGCCGGCGGAGAGGATCCACGGCCAGACGCTGTTGACTCGGCCGATCCAGGCTGCCCGTTCGGTGGCGGTCAGCGGCGAATCCAAGGTCGGAGTGGGGAGCGGTGGTTGTGCAGTGGCCCCGTCGCCTGCGGCGAGTGCCCATGCGCCGATTCCCGTCATCGCTGCGGCGATGGGGAGGGCAATCCACCAGCCTATGCGTGCGTTCTCGGGAGTGCCCGCATCGAGCGTGAGGGCAACACTGAGGATCCAGATCGTCGCGGACGTCGCGCCTGCGGTGGCTGTGACGGACAGCAGTAGGGGAGCGGAGTCGCTCGTACGAATCGCGGTGGCGGCGGCCACGACGGAGGCGATCAACGACACGGCCAGCGTGATGGCGAAGAATGTTGTGGTTGCCGCGAATCCGTCCGGGGTCGATCCGGACCAGTGACTGGCGACGGTGGGCGGAAGCCGATCCCCCCACGCCAGACGTGCCACGATGAGCGCGGCCGTGGGGACGAAGGTCAACGAGGCTACGGTCCAGAGTCGGACCTTGCTGATCGTCATTGTGTGCTGGTCTCCTTGATGAGGTCGAGCATGTGGGCTGTGTCGAGACCCAGATTGCGGGCCTGGCGGACGAACTCTCGCGCCGATTCGTGGAGAGCTGTTGCACCGGAATCGAATTCGGCGCGGATGACGGCACCGCGGCCGCGTCGTAGATCGATGAGGCCCTCGTCGCGCAATGCGGCGTATGCACGCAGGACAGTGTGCAGATTGACGTCGACCGACTCGGCGAGGGCGCGGGCAGACGGCAGTCGATCACCGGGACCGATTTCGCCGCGGATGACGGCCCCGCGCACTCCGGCCGCAATCTGATCGGCGAGAGGCTTCGCTGAGGCGTGATCTATCCGAATCAACATGTTTGCATTCTATGCAAACAATGTCGTGTTTGGCGAATTAGTGCGCGGGGGATGCAGCACGTGGCGACGTGGGACGGGTAACATCGTCAGAGCTGAAAGAAGCGCATTAGGCGTGCGCAACACAGCAGGAAAGGGGCTTGAATCGCATGAGCGGCCACTCAAAATGGGCCACCACCAAGCACAAGAAGGCTGTGATCGACGCCCGTCGTGGCAAATCCTTCGCGAAGCTGATCAAGAACATCGAGGTGGCGGCACGAACCGGCGGTGGCGACCCTACGGGCAACCCCACGTTGTTCGATGCCATTCAGAAGGCAAAGAAGACGTCCGTCCCCAACGACAACATCGAGCGTGCGCGCAAGCGCGGCGCCGGTGAAGAAGCTGGCGGCGCGGACTGGCAGACCATCATGTACGAGGGCTACGGGCCCAACGGTGTTGCCGTTCTGATCGAGTGCCTCACCGACAACCGCAACCGTGCAGCTGGTGAAGTTCGTACCGCGATGACACGCAACGGCGGCAACCTCGCCGATCCGGGTTCGGTCTCCTATCTGTTCGCTCGCAAGGGCGTCGTGACGCTCGAGAAGAACGGGCAGTCCGAGGACGACGTGTTGATGGCAGTTCTCGATGCCGGCGCAGAAGAGGTCACCGATCTCGGTGAGACCTTCGAAATCGTGTGTGAGCCACAGGATCTTGTCGCGGTTCGCAGCGCCCTGCAGGAAGCGGGAATCGATTACGACTCCGCTGAAGCCGACTTCCGTGCATCCGTAGAGGTTCCACTGGACGTTGACGGCGCTCGTAAGATCTTCAAGCTCGTCGACGCGCTCGAGGATTCCGACGACGTGCAGAACGTCTACACGAACATCGATCTGTCCGACGAGGTTCTTGCAGCACTCGACGCCGACTAGTTCAGGCGCAGTCATACCTCAGCCCGGCCGCGACGGTAATCGTCGCGGCCGGGTTGCGTGTTGATGTCGGTAGTTCGCCCGCGCACCGCTAAGCTATCGAACAGCTGTTCGGTGTGGAGAGGTGTGACCAAAGTGCGCGTGCTCGGAGTGGACCCAGGCCTGACCCGGTGTGGGTTGGGTGTGGTCGATGGGAGCAACGGCAGAGTTGTGCGTCCGATTGCCGTAGACGTGGTGCGTACGCCCGCTGACATGGAACTCGGACCCCGCCTGCTCCGAATTTCGGATGCGGCGGACCTGTGGATCGAGCAGTACAAACCTGACGTCGTTGCTATCGAGCGGGTGTTCGCGCAACACAACGTCAGTACGGCAATGGGGACTGCGCAAGCTGGTGGCGTTGTTGCGGTTGCAGCGACGCGGCTCGGCATTCCGGTGTTCTTTCACACGCCCAGCGAGGTGAAAGCGGCTGTCACCGGGAGTGGAACCGCAGACAAGGCGCAGGTCACCGCGATGGTGACGCGAATTCTCAACTTGAAAGCCGCCCCGAAACCCGCCGATGCTGCAGACGCCCTGGCGCTCGCGATCTGCCACTGTTGGCGGGCGCCCATGATCGAACGAATGGCCCGCGCCGAGGCAATGGCAGCGGAACAGATGCGCAAGTATCAGGCAAAATTGGCCGAGACCACGAAGAAGGCAGGTTCACGATGATCGCGTCGGTTCGCGGCGAGGTACTCGACATAGCTCTCGACCATGCGGTTATCGAGGCTTCGGGAGTCGGTTATCGCGTCAACGCAACACCGGTGACGCTGGGCGCGTTGCACCGGGGGAGTGAGGCGCGGCTATTCACGACGATGATCGTGCGTGAGGATTCGATGACGCTCTACGGTTTCTCCGACCTCGAATCCAAGGATCTGTTCAGCCTGCTCCAGACGGTGTCGGGCGTCGGCCCCCGCCTGGCGATGGCCACGCTGGCGGTGCTCGAACCGGAGGCGCTGCGACGCGCCCTGTCCGAAGGCAATCTCACCGCGTTGACGAGGGTTCCCGGCATCGGAAAACGTGGCGCCGAACGTATGGTTGTGGAACTGCGTGACAAGGTCGACGCCGTACCTGCGACCGCTGGGGTATCGGGGGCCGTCGCGGCCAATGCGATCCGTGATCAGATCGTCGAAGCCCTGGAAGGGCTCGGGTTCCCGCTCAAGCAGGCCGAGCAAGCGACGGATTCCGTGCTCGCGGAAACACCCGACGCCACCACGTCCGTCGCACTTCGATCTGCTCTCTCGCTGCTCGGTAAAACTCGATGAATTTCGACCCGATCGACGACTTCGAGGACGAGTCACAGGTCAGCGCTGAATTGGTGGCGGGGGACGGTGAGGTCGAGGCCAGTCTTCGTCCCAAGAGCCTGGACGATTTCATCGGCCAACCGCGCGTGCGCGAGCAATTGCAGCTGGTACTCACCGGGGCAAAGATGCGCGGTGGCACTCCCGATCACATTCTGATGTCCGGTCCGCCCGGACTCGGCAAGACGTCGATGGCGATGATCATCGCCGGTGAGCTGGGTTCTTCACTTCGCCTGACGTCAGGTCCGGCCCTCGAGCGCGCCGGTGACCTCGCGGCGATGTTGAGCAACCTGGTGGAGGGCGACGTTCTCTTCATCGACGAGATTCATCGGATCGCCCGTCCAGCCGAGGAAATGCTGTACCTCGCGATGGAGGACTTCCGTGTCGACGTCGTGGTCGGCAAGGGGCCAGGCGCTACCTCGATTCCGCTGGAAGTTGCTCCGTTCACCCTCGTCGGCGCGACTACCCGATCCGGCGCGCTGACCGGTCCGCTGCGAGATCGTTTCGGTTTCACCGCGCACATGGATTTCTACGAACCCGATGAGCTGCAACAGATCTTGATGCGATCTGCAGGCATTCTCGGCGTGAATCTCGAAGTCGATGCCGGTGCCGAAATCGCTCGACGTTCGCGGGGGACGCCGCGTATCGCCAACCGGTTGCTGCGGCGAGTGCGAGATTTTGCCGAAGTGCGTGCAGACGGGATCGTGACTATCGAGGTCGCGCAGGCCGCACTGGCCGTCTACGACGTCGACCAACTCGGATTGGATCGTCTCGACAGATCGGTTTTGAGTGCGCTCGTGCGTTCGTTCGGTGGCGGCCCGGTGGGAGTGTCCACCTTGGCGGTTGCGGTCGGTGAGGAACCGTCGACGGTCGAAGAGGTGTGCGAGCCGTTTCTCGTTCGTGCCGGCATGATCGCCAGGACACCTCGCGGTCGTGTTGCAACGGCTGCGGCCTGGAAGCAGCTCGGCATGACGCCGCCACCGGACGCCGCTGCGGGCGGTATCGAGGTCCGGGCAAGGGAACCACAGGCATCGTTGTTCGACCCCGACGCAGAGTGAATTCTCGTTGTCAGCGCCTCCCGTTAGAGGCGAACTGTCGGGATTCCTAAGGAAGTAGTGGCACACTGGTGTCTTGCGTAGGTCCATCCGGGGCCCGCGTGGCGAAAAACATGCTACAAAACCGAGGTTGATCAACACATGTCGAGTTTGCTTTTCCCCCTCCTGATCCTCGCGCTGCTGGTGCCGATGTTCCTGGGCATGCGTAAGCAGAAGAAGGCCATGGCCGCAACTGCCGAGATGCAGGATTCGTTGCAGGTGGGCGACCGTGTGCAGACCACGGCCGGCCTGTACGCAACCATCGCGTCGATGGACGACGACACCGTGGAACTCGAGATCGCACCCGGCGTCATCACCACGTGGTCGCGTCTGGTTATCCGCGAGCGTGTCAGTGACGTTGTCGAGGATTACAGTGACGACGATGACGTGTCTTCCGAGTTCGAAGAATCGGCAGCTGACACCGAGATTCGACTCACCAAGGATTCCTGAACGCCATCACGTCGTGACCCTGCTCTAGAGTTACTGTGTAGTTAACGCATCGCCGCACGTTCGAACGGCGCAACTCGAGCGGTCGTGGACCGCTCACGTCCGGCACCTAATGAGGAGACTTAAAGATCGTGGCACCTTCCACCGGAACGGTGCATCCAGCCCGCTACCTGGCCCTGTTCGGGGTCCTGGTCGTGGCGCTGTATGCATTGGTGTTCTTTACTGGCGATAAATCGGCCACACCGAAGCTCGGTATCGACTTGCAGGGTGGAACGCGTGTCACGCTGACTGCGCGCACGCCGGACGGCAGCGCGCCCAGCCAGGACAGTTTGAAGCAGGCTCAGGAAATCATCGAGACCCGTGTCAACGGGCTCGGCGTGTCCGGATCCGAGGTTGTCATCGACGGTGACAACCTCGTCATCACGGTGCCAGGCGACGACAGCGCACAGGCGCGGTCGTTGGGTCAGACGGCTCGTCTGTACATCCGTCCAGTGACCGGAGCGATCGACGTAGCCACACGCGACGCCAATCGCACGACGCTCACTCCTGGCGCCGAAACGCCGGCGGCAGACGTGCCCGCAACGGAGGCCCCGGCTACCGAAGTTCCGGCTACCGAGGCTCCGACAACGGAAACGCAGACTCCGCAGAACCGTCCGTTCCTGGCGCAGGAACCGCCAACGAGTGCACCGGCAACATCGGAAGCAACGCCGAGTGCGGAGCCTGCGACACCGGCCGCTCCGACTGACTCCACAGAAGCGGGTGACGCCGCCGCAGCCGAGATCGCCGCTGCGCGAGCGCTGCGTCAGAGCACCGATCCCACTGTTCAAGAGCAGGCCGTCGCCAATCTCGATTGCTCCGTGGCCGATCCGCTGCGTGGCAACGACGACCCGACCCTTCCCCTCGTCGCGTGCTCCCAGGACGGTGCATACATCTACCTTCTCGGTCCCTCGATCATCGACGGCCAGGAAATCTCGGACGCGTCGTCAGTGTTCAACTCCCAGCAGTCACGCCACGAGATCAGCCTGTCGTTCAAAACCACTGGCAGCAACACCTGGGCACAGTTCACCTCGGCGAACATCGGCAAGCAGGCAGCCTTTGTCCTCGACTCGAAGGTTGTCAGCGCGCCCACGATTCAGGGCGCAACGCCCGCCGGAAGCGCCACCTCGATCACCGGTAGTTTCACCGCGGAAAGCGCGAAGGAACTGGCGAACACTCTGAAGTACGGTTCGCTGCCGCTCTCGTTCGCGGCCTCGGAAGCAGAGACGGTATCGGCGACGCTCGGACTGGCGTCTCTGGAAGCAGCGTTGATCGCGGGTGCGGTCGGCCTTGTTCTCGTGCTCGTGTACTGCCTCGTCTACTACCGAATGCTGGGCGTGCTGACCGCGCTGTCCCTCGTTCTCTCGGGTGTCATGGTGTACGCCATCATGGTGCTGCTGGGCAGGTACATCGGATTCACCCTCGACCTTGCAGGTATGGCGGGTCTGATCATCGGTATCGGTATGACAGCCGACTCGTTTGTCGTGTTCTTCGAACGCATCAAGGACGAAATGCGTGAGGGGCGCAGTTTCCGTTCCGCAGTTCCTCGCGGCTGGGCACGGGCCCGCCGCACCATCCTCTCGGGTAACGCGGTGAGCTTCATCGCGGCCGCCGTTCTGTACGCACTGGCGGTGGGTCAGGTGCGCGGATTTGCGTTCACTCTCGGCCTGACCACCATCCTCGACGTCGTCGTGGTCTTCCTCGTGACGTGGCCTCTGGTTCACCTGGCTTCCCGTTCGGCGTTCTGGTCCAAGCCCAGCGTCAACGGATTGGGAGCAGTCCAAGAGGTTGCCCGCGAACGTAAGGTTGCCGCCGCTGCGTCGGCTAAGGAGACACGAGCATGAGTGAGTCCAACAACAACTCTGCCGGAGAATCCTCGGCGGACATCGAAGCACGTTCCGTAACAGCCGATTCCGGTGTCGACCAGGCTTCGATGCCCAAGCACGGTCTGCTCTCGCGCTTGTACACCGGCACCGGTGCATTCGAGGTTGTCGGCAAGCGTCGGTTCTATTACGGCCTGACCGGCGCGCTGGTAGCGATCGCACTGCTGGCAATGCTGATCCGCGGTTTCACGTTCGGTATCGATTTCGAGGGTGGATCGCGCATCCAGTTCCCGGCCGGAGACGGCGTCGAGACATCGCAGGTCGAAACTGTGTACTCCGAAGCTCTCGGTTTCGAACCGGAGAGTGTGCAGACCGTGGGCTCGGGTTCGAGCGCGACGGTGCAGATTCGCTCGGAAACACTCGATGCGCAGCAGGTCAACACGCTGCAGACGGCTCTGTTCGACGAGTTCCAGCCCAAGGACAAGGACGGCAATCCGTCCATCGGCGCGATCAGTTTTGCCGACGTCAGTGAGACCTGGGGTGGCCAGATCACCCAGAAGGCCTTGATCGCGCTGATCGTCTTCCTGGTCATCGTGAGTGTCTACATCGCGATTCGTTTCGAGAGAGACATGGCGGTAGCCGCGATTATCGCGTTGTTCTTCGACATCATTGTCACAGCGGGTATCTACGCACTCGTCGGTTTCGAGGTCACACCCGCGACGGTCATCGGTCTGCTCACTATTCTCGGCTTCTCTCTGTACGACACCGTCGTCGTGTTCGACAAGGTGGAGGAGAACACGAGAGGAATCTTGCATCTGACGCGTCGTACGTACGGTGAACAGGCAAACCTTGCCGTCAATCAGACACTCATGCGCTCGATCAACACCACGGTCATCAGTGTGCTGCCCGTGATCGCCTTGATGGTGGTCGCGGTGTGGATGCTCGGTGTCGGCACGCTCAAGGACCTCGCGCTCGTCCAGTTGGTGGGCATCATCGTCGGCGCGTACTCGTCGATCTTCTTCGCGACTCCGCTCCTCGTGTCGATGAAGGAACGGTGGGGACCTGTGGCCGTTCACACCCGTAAGGTTCTCGCCCGCCGGGCTACGCTTGCTGAAAAGGGTCTCGGTGCCAAGGACGCAGAATCTGTCGGAGCCGGAGCATCGGTCACACAACGTGCCGCAGTTGCTCCCGCGCCTGGCGCTCGGCCGACCGGAAAGCGAAAAAAGAAGGCTCACTGATCATGCTCCAAGCGAGGCGAGCAGTAGTTCGCTCACTGTCGTTTGTTGCTGCCACCGCGGTGGTCACAGGTTCGTTGGCGGCCTGCTCGGAGAACACCACCGAGCAGGCTCCGTCCATCGGCTATGCAATCGACAACACGATCACCACGTACAACGGCAATACGGCCGCCGGAGCTGTCTCGGGAACGATGGCAGCGCTCAGTCGGGTGCTGCCGGGCTTCACATTCACCGGTCCGATCGGTGCACCGGTATCGGATACCGATATCGGCACCGCAGCGCAGTTGCCGGGCGAGGCATTGACGGTGGCGTACACGCTCAATCCGTCTTCCGTATATTCCGACGGTGTACCGCTGA
Organism: Rhodococcus sp. NPDC056743; assembly: GCF_042790355.1. Classification (NCBI taxonomy): domain Bacteria; kingdom Bacillati; phylum Actinomycetota; class Actinomycetes; order Mycobacteriales; family Nocardiaceae; genus Rhodococcus; species Rhodococcus sp. NPDC056743. Next base: position 25,598 of record NZ_JBHTZI010000003.1, read on the forward strand.
CCTGCGATGACCTGGTTCTCACGTGGGCTGCGTCGAGTGGCCGATTCACGAAAACTGTCGACGGCGCCGAGTTGCCGATGTTCGACGTGGCGAACACGTTGGGATACGCCGATATCGACCGGGTCGAGTGCCAGCCTGGTGCAAAAGATGCAACCGTCGTGTTCAAGCCTGGACGCGCATTCACCGAGTGGCGGTCGCTGTTCGGGGCGACTGCGTTGATGCCGTCGCACATCGCCATGCAACGCGCCGGCGTACCCGACTTGGTGTCGGCGGTGAACTCGGATGACACCGAGGCGCTGACGAAGATCGCCGATTTCTGGAACACCGGGTGGAACATGACCCCCGGCCAGCTGGACAAGGCGGTGTTGCCGTCCTCTGGCCCGTACCGCGTCGAGGATTACACCGAAGACGGTGGACTGGTGCTTGTTGCCAACGAGCGGTGGTGGGGGAATGCGCCGGCCACTGACCGCATCGTGGTGTGGCCCCGCGGCGTGGACCTCACCAAGGATGCTGTCGATCAATCGATCGAAGTGATCGACGTGGGTTCCGGTTCAGCGGGTGACCTCAGTTCGCTGTCCGGTTTCACCAGTGAGCAGATTCCGTCGAGGTCCATCGAGCAGTTCATCTTGTCGACGTCGGGGGTTCTCGGCGACGATGCAGCCCGGCGGGCATTCGGGCACTGTGTGCCTCGATCGACGTTGTTCGAGCAGTACGGACGCACGCCTGATGCACCGGCAGTCGGTGTCGGTTCCGGAACCGTGGATTCGCGTCTGGTGGTTCCGGATTCGCTGGTGTACAGCGACGCTGCGGCGACCGACGGCGATCGATACGGTGCGGCGGATGTCGCAGCCACCAAGGTCTCGTTGTCCGAAGCCGGATTGGACGCGCTGACCGTACGCGTCGGATACCTCGCACCGGACCCGGTGCGGTCCCAGCTAGTGGCCGACGTGAAGGCAGCGTGCGAACCGGCCGGCGTCACGATCGAGGACGTCAGCACCCCGGATTTCACACCGGACGCGCTGCGCACGGGCGGCGTCGACGCGGTCTTGGCCGGTACCGCGGGCCAGGCGGGCGCGGCAGGCATGGCAGATATGATCGACGCGCGCGGAGCACTGAGGTCCGGGAACTCCTCGAACTTCGGCGACTACGGAAACGCGCGGGTTGATCAGATCATCGACCAGTTGGACACCGACCCAGGAATAGCTGCGCAATTGGGACTGTCGGTGGAGGCGGAGAATATCCTGTGGACGCAGGTGCCTACTATTCCTCTGTTCAATCAGGTGCGAACTGTTGCCGTCGCTCAGGGAATGAGTGCTGTGGTGGCCAATCCGACTCGATCGGCCAGCGGCTGGAACATGGACAGATGGGTATTACGTAGATGACGATTTCGAACGAAATCAGTGTGGGGACAGAGATGACGTCTGACGAACTGACAGCAGTGCATCTGGCTGCGTCGGATGCTGTTGTCCGGTTGACGAGGTGGGCCGACAATTTTCCGGGACCGGGTGTGCGCTTTGCAGATCTGACACCGGTGTTCGCCGACGCGGAAGGATTCAGTGCTGTTCTCGACGGGTTGATTGCGTGTGCGCCCGATGTGGATACGATTGCTGCCGTCGACGCGCGTGGTTTCCTCCTCGGAGCCGGTGCCGCGGCTCGAATGGGTGCCGGTGTGGTTGCCGTGCGCAAGGTGGGCAAACTGCCGCCACCCGTTCTCTCACGTTCGTACAGCCTCGAGTACGGTTCGTCGACGCTCGAGATTCCGGCAAACGGGTTCGATCTCACCGGACGGAATGTTTTGGTCATCGACGACGTTCTGGCTACCGGAGGGACATTGGAAGCAGCCGTGCAGTTGGTGGAATTGGCCGGCGCCAACGTCGTCGCGGTTGCGGTGGTACTCGAGATCGAGGAACTTCGGGGCCGAGATCGGTTCGTAAAGTACCCACTGACATCCCTGGTCAAGGTCTGAGTATTAAAGTTGGCACCTGGGGGTCTGGTAGACCTCCAGGGCAATTTCCCGTTGCAGGGCGGTTGCCTCAACCAACTCGGTGGTAGGAGGTGGCGACATGACGTCGAATCTTGATCGATCACAGAACTCGGGTGCAGTGTCGCAGGAGTCGGGTACCAACCCGACTTCGGATACGACACCATCGAAGTCCGGTGTTCCGGACGACAGTTCTGCTTCGTCGCAAACAGCAGGCAATCGGATCGGTCAAAGTGCGGCCGTACCGGCGTCGGCGTCTCGCCGCGTTCGTGCTCGCCTCGCTCGGCGCATCACGGGGCAGCGCAATGCCACCATCCGCCCGGTTCTCGAACCGCTGGTCAGTTTGCATCGTGAGCTGTATCCGAAGGCCGATCTGGCGCTTCTCCAGCGCGCGTACGACGTCGCGGAGGAACGGCACGCCAGTCAGCGTCGTAAGTCCGGCGATCCCTACATCACGCACCCGTTGGCTGTTGCCAGCATCCTGGCCGAGTTGGGGATGGACACCACCACGTTGGTGGCCGCATTGCTACACGACACGGTGGAGGACACCGGGTACTCCCTCGAAGAGTTGACGCGCGATTTCGGTGACGAAGTTGCGCACCTGGTCGACGGTGTCACCAAACTCGACAAGGTTGTTCTGGGGACGGCCGCCGAGGGCGAGACCATCCGGAAGATGATCATCGCGATGGCGCGTGATCCCCGGGTGCTGGTCATCAAGGTTGCCGACCGCCTGCACAACATGCGGACCATGCGCTTCCTGCCGCCGGAGAAGCAGGCCCGCAAGGCGCGAGAAACCCTCGAAGTTATTGCGCCCCTTGCTCATCGGCTGGGTATGGCAACAGTCAAGTGGGAACTCGAAGACTTGTCGTTCGCGATCCTGCACCCCAAGAAGTACGACGAGATCGTGCGTCTGGTTGCTGATCGCGCGCCGTCGCGAGACACCTATCTGGCGAAGGTGCGGGCCGAGATCAACTCGACGCTGTCGGCGTCGCGGATCAACGCGGTGGTCGAAGGACGGCCAAAGCACTACTGGTCGATTTATCAGAAGATGATCGTCAAGGGTCGCGACTTCGACGACATCCATGACCTTGTCGGCGTCCGCATTCTGTGTGACGAGGTCCGTGACTGTTACGCGGCCGTCGGTGTTGTGCATTCGCTGTGGCAGCCGATGGCGGGGCGGTTCAAGGACTACATCGCACAGCCGCGGTACGGCGTCTATCAGTCGCTGCACACTACGGTCGTCGGTCCGGAGGGCAAACCTCTCGAGGTCCAGATCCGTACGCAGGACATGCACCGGACCGCCGAGTTCGGTATCGCCGCGCACTGGCGGTACAAGGAGACCAAGGGTAAGCACGCGGGCGACATCGCCGAAGTCGACGACATGGCGTGGATGCGCCAGCTACTCGACTGGCAGCGTGAGGCGGCCGACCCGGGGGAGTTCCTCGAGTCGCTGCGTTACGACCTCGCGGTCAAGGAGATCTTCGTCTTCACCCCCAAGGGTGACGTCGTGACTCTGCCTGCCGGTTCGACGCCGGTCGACTTTGCGTACGCCGTGCACACCGAGGTGGGTCACCGCTGTATCGGTGCCCGTGTCAACGGACGTCTGGTCGCCCTCGAGCGCAAGCTCGACAACGGAGAGGTGGTGGAAGTCTTCACGTCGAAGGCAGCCACCGCCGGTCCCAGCCGCGACTGGCAGTCGTTTGTCGTTTCCCCGCGCGCCAAGGCGAAGATTCGTCAGTGGTTCGCGAAGGAGCGACGCGAGGAAGCCCTCGAATCCGGTAAGGATCAAATCGCCAAGGAAGTGCGACGCGTCGGACTTCCGTTGCAGCGCTTGATGAATGCCGAGTCGATGAGCACGATCGCGCACGAGCTTCGGTACCCGGACGTCTCGGCTCTGTACACCGCGGTAGGTGAGAGCCAGGTCAGTGCGCACCACGTCGTACAGCGTCTGGTGGCTCATCTCGGTGGCGTCGGCGCGGTCGAAGAGGAACTCGCCGAGCGGTCGACACCGTCGAACATGCCGGTGCGTACTCGTAGCACTGGCGACTCCGGCATCTTGGTTCCCGGTGCTCCGGGCACGGTGGCAAAGCTGGCCAAGTGCTGCACACCGGTGCCGGGCGATTCCATTTTGGGATTCGTGACGCGCGGCGGTGCGGTCAGTGTGCACCGCACCGATTGCACCAACGCCAATTCGCTGCACGACCAGTCCGAGCGGATCATCGACGTCGAATGGGCGCCGTCTGCGTCGTCGGTGTTCCTGGTCGCCATTCAGATCGAGGCGCTCGATCGTCACCGCCTGCTCTCCGATGTGACCAAGGCGTTGGCGGACGAGAAGGTCAACATCTTGTCTGCGTCGGTGAACACGTCCGGTGATCGAGTTGCCATCAGCAAGTTCACCTTCGAGATGGGCGACCCGAAGCATCTCGGCCATGTTCTCAACGTGGTCCGCAATGTCGAAGGCGTGTACGACGTGTATCGAGTGACGTCGGCGTCGTAAGTTCTACCGTCCGACTGGCGCCGAGCAGATTTCTCGCTCGGCGCCGGTCGTTTGTCTGAGTCCTTCGACCCTTACCGATTCCGGTTAGCGGCGAGGGTCGTGCAGATGCTCTCGGCCCAGGCGTCGATATCGTCCGGTGACCGGAAATCGCCTTCCGTTGCTTTTGCCGCGCGTGTCGCAATGCGCTCGGTGAACGAGAGCACCGACCGATCGAGTTTGCCGCCGAACATGTGGTGCTCAACCGCCCACGGGGTGTTGATCCACTCGAGATTGTCCGCGTTGTCACCAGGGGTGATGGGGCCACTCGAGAACAACCACACCGGACGCTTCTGCAGGGCATCGAGATCGCGGTCCACCAGACGGGTGGCATCCTTGAGCCATTTCCCCAGGTAGATTGCGCTGCCGAGAACGACGGCGTCATAACCGTCGACGGTGTCGACGTCGTGTGCTTTCTTGACCTCGACCTGAGGCTCGATACTCCGTGCCCGCAAACCCGTCGTGATCGCGCGGCCCAACTGCTCAGCGATCTCCGCAGTAGATCCGTGCTTACTGGCAGTCGCAATCAAGATTCTCATGCAGTGATGATTCCTGGTTGCCGGCATTACGAAACAGAAAAGGGCGATACGAGACGAATCTCGCACCGCCCTTTTTGAGGCGTCAGATCACGCGACTACTGCTGTTTCGATGGAGATCGGGGTGTTCGGAGCACCGCCACCGGTAGCTCCCATGCCGCCGTCGTCACCGTCGGCGGCGATCTTCTCGATGGTTGCCAGACCGGCGTCGTCGATGGTCCCGAAAACGGTGTAGTCGGGCGGGAGAAGTGAGTCGTCGTAGACGAGGAAGAACTGGCTACCGTTGCTGTCCGGCTGTGACGAATGAGCCATCGCCAGGGTGCCGCGCGGGTAGACGACGGGCAGCGACAGCGCCGGATCGTTCTCGGCATACACGGTGGTCGGGTACTCGTTGGCAAAGGCGAATCCCGGTCCGCCGGTGCCCTGGCCCGAAGGGTCTCCACACTGCAGGATCTGCAGGCCCGGGCTGGTGACGAGTCGATGGCACGGGGTGTCGTCGAAGTACTTCTGCTCGACGAGGCTGACCATGCTGTTGACGGTGCACGGTGCAGCGGTGCGGTTGAGTTCCATGCCGATCGGGCCGGCAGTGGTGGTCAGCTGAACGGTCACCGTGGCTTCGGCGGGGACGCCGGTGGAAGTGGGCGTGTCAACCGTTTTTGCTGCGCCCGCTGCGGGGGCGTAGGTGCAATCGACCGTGGCACCGTCGGGCGCCGGAACGGCAGGCAACTGCTCGAACTGCGACATGTCCAGGGGCGCCGCCTTCGTGGTGGACTTCGCGCTGGACTGAGTGCTCGACGAGGCTGAATCGGGCTCGGAGTCGTTACTGGAACATCCGGCGAGGACGAGGGCGGCGGCACCAACGGCCGCGATCAGAATGGACGTGCGCTTCATCAGTCGATCCTTACAGTCTTGATATCGGTGGTGAGGTTCGGCTTGCCGTCGCCCTCGGGAGTGCTACCACCCGCCGCGATCTTGTCGAGCGTCGCGAGCCCCGTCTCGTCGATCGTGCCGAATACGGTGTAGTTGGGCGGAAGCTGCGAATCGCCGTAGACGAGGAAGAACTGGCTGCCGTTCGTGCCGGCGCCGGCATTGGCCATCGCAACCATTCCGCGGCTGTACGTCACCGGCAACTGCGCGGCGGGATCTGCGGCGTCGAACGCTGTGGTCGGATACTCGTTCTCGAACTGGTAGCCGGGTCCACCGGATCCGGTGCCGGTCGGGTCACCACACTGCAAGACTTCGAGCGAAGGACTCGTCGTCAGGCGATGGCAGGTGGTGGCGTCGAAGTAGTTCTGACCCGCGAGGCTGACGAAGCTGTTGACCGTGCACGGAGACTTCGTTCCGTCGAGGATGAGGCCGATATTGCCCTGCGACGTCTCCATGCTGATGCTCGGCGTCGCGTCCGGGGCGGTGGTGGGAATGCCGTCGGTGTTCGGCAGGTTGCTCGGCTTGGCCGCAGTGCCTGCGGGCGTGTACGAGCAGGAGACTGTGTCCGCCAGAGGCGTGAGCAATCCGGCAGGCATGGCAGCGGCAGTCTGTTCCGACGTCGGTGTGGCGTCGTCGGCGGTGTTCTCGGTGCTGCTGTCGTCACCTCGGGTCAGGAGGACGATCCCCGCGACTACGGCGATAGCCACGACGACGCCGGCGGCCGTGTAGACGATTGTCATTTGCTTGCGCTTGCGCGCCCGCTCGGCGCGGCGTTCGAGCTGACGCTCGAGCTTGCGTTTTGCCGCCTGGCGGCGCTGCTCGTTACTCGGCACTGCTGGAGTCCTCCATATTCACGGGTGGATCTGCGTCTGGTCGGTATAAGTTCAGTTGTCGGAAAGTCTCCCACTGCAACCTGAGAACTTACTGGCGGGGCAGCAGCTTTAGGCTGTACGTGACACCGTGTTGCCTGATTCGCCCTTCGAAGAGGAGTTACCTCAAGTGCTCGTGACTGGTTTTCCGGCCGGGATGTTCCAGACCAACTGCTACATACTCGCTCAGGACGATGCCTGCGAGTGCGTGGTGATCGATCCGGGTCAGGATGCTGCTGAGCCGCTGTTCGAGTTTCTCGACTCCAAAGACATGTCGGTGACGGCTGTGCTGCTGACGCACGGGCATCTCGATCACATGTGGTCTGCGCGCGAGGTCTGCGAGCGGTACGCGGCACCCGCTTACATCCACCCGGATGATCGCTACATGCTCACCGACCCCGCTCGCGGAATCGGGCCGACGATGAAGGACTTCATCAAGGACATGTCCTTCGTCGAACCGGACGAGGTCATCGAATTGTCCGACGGGGACTCTTTCGAACTCGCCGGAATGTCCTTTGCGGTCGATCACACGCCGGGCCATACGCAGGGATCTGTGGTCTTCCGCACTCGAGCGGGCACAGCAGAAGGTCCCGTAGACCTGGCCTTCACCGGCGACACATTGTTCCAGGGCTCGATCGGGCGAAGTGACCTCCCCGGAGGCAACCACGAGCAGTTGCTCGATTCGGTCGCGAGGAAACTTTTGATCCTCGACGACGCGACAGTCATCCTCCCCGGACACGGCGACAACAGTTCCATCGGCGCCGAAAGAAGCTCCAATCCGTTTCTCGTTGGACTCAGCGGACAGAAATAAGGAAAAGTAACCACTCGTGAGTAAAGCCAGCACCTTCTCTGCACCCAAGGGCGTCCCGGATTACGTTCCGCCGCAATCCGCTGAATTTGTTGCCGTCCGTGACGGTTTGACGCGCGCCGCACGTCTGGCCGGATACGGCCACATCGAATTGCCGATCTTCGAGGACACCGCACTGTTCGCCCGCGGCGTGGGCGAGTCGACCGACGTCGTCAGCAAAGAGATGTACACGTTCGCCGATCGCGGCGATCGTTCCGTGACCCTCCGTCCCGAGGGCACTGCCGGAGTCATGCGGGCCGTGATCGAGCACAACCTCGACCGCGGGACGCTTCCCGTCAAGGTCAGCTACGCCGGTCCGTTCTTCCGCTACGAGCGTCCGCAGGCAGGTCGCTACCGTCAGTTGCAGCAGGTGGGAGTCGAGGCCATCGGCATCGACGATCCGGCGCTCGACGCCGAGGTCATCGCGATTGCCGACGCCGGGTTCCGCTCGTTGGGCCTCGACGGTTTCCGTCTCGAGATCACCTCGCTCGGCGACGACACCTGCCGTCCGCAGTACCGTGAACTGCTGCAGAAGTTCCTCTTCGCGTTGCCTCTCGACGACGAAACCCGTCGGCGCGCCGAGATCAATCCGCTGCGCGTCCTCGACGACAAGCGTCCCGACGTCCGAGCTATGACGGCTGACGCGCCGCTCATGCTCGATCACCTGTCTGACAGCTGCAAGGCGCACTTCGACGAGGTCCTGAGCCACCTCGACGCGTTGGGTGTTCCGTATGTCGTCAATCCGCGCATGGTTCGTGGCCTCGACTACTACACGAAGACGACATTCGAGTTCGTCCACGATGGTCTGGGCGCGCAGTCCGGTATCGGCGGCGGTGGTCGTTACGACGGCCTGATGGAGCAGTTGGGCGGACAGCCGTTGTCCGGCATCGGTTTTGGTATCGGTGTCGACCGCACGGTGTTGGCGCTCGAAGCCGAGGGCAAGTCGGTCGCTCCGCCTGCCCGAGTCGACGTGTTCGGTGTGCCGATGGGATCCGAAGCCAAGGCCAAGCTGGTGGCGATTGCGCATCAGTTGCGTGGCAACGGCATTCGCGTCGATCTGGCGTACGGGAACCGCGGGGTCAAGGGCTCGATGAAGGCTGCCGACAAGTCCGGCGCAGCTTTTGCCCTTGTCCTGGGTGAGCGTGAACTCGAAGAAGGCGTCATTGTCCTCAAGCACCTGGCGACGGGTGAGCAGGAGTCGGTGTCGCTCGACGAGATTGTCGGCAGGCTCGGGACTCTCGTTGTCTCGTGATGTAGAACCGGTTTCGCTTGACCTCGTCCCGATCGCGTTGATTGCGCCGAGGCTCAAGCGGATCGCCGTCGTGGTGGTTGTGCTCGGTGTTGTCGTCGGGCTGATTGTCAACGTATTTGCTTCGGCGACAGTCGCGCTGCTGGTCGGCTTCATCATCGCCGTGCCGACGTCGCTTGCGATCTTGATGACCTTGCGCCGCCACATCACGTTGTACGGCAAAAGGATTCGCGCGCAGGCGGGGTTCCGGACCGGTGAGGTCGACGCGGCCGAGGTGGTCACTGCCGAACTCATGGTGCGCACCGGGCGGATCAGCGAAGTCAGTATGAAGCTGACCGACGCGCGATCCAGCGTTCGAATTCCTCTTGCTCTCTACACCGCCGGTGGCGGGCGCGAGCTGGAAATCCTTGCGCTCCGTAAGCTTGCCGACGCTTTGGCGTCGAGTGAGCTGGTGCCGGCAGCAGCCTTGTCGTCAGTACTGATCGAACAACTGCGCGCGGAAGCGCGTGGTGCCGGTTTGGCGGAGCGGCCACTGTACCGGGCTGTGGAGCTGGTGAGCGCAACGGGCAGAGTGCCGAGAACCACACTCACGGACCACGAAGTGGCGGGTTTGCTGGACTAGCGTGGAAGTCGTTCGCAGAAGTGAAAGCAGAACGGCAAGTGGAGGAGTCGGCAATGAGTGTTTCGCCAGTAACCGTCACGGTGACCGGAGCATCGGGTCAGATCGCCTACGGACTACTTTTCCGTATCGCTGCAGGTGACATGCTTGGGCCCGATGTTCCCGTTCGCTTGCGACTGCTCGAAATTCCTTCTGCGGTGTCCTCTGCCGATGGTGTGGCGATGGAGCTCGAAGACGGCGCTTTCCCGTTGCTGAACTCCATCGATATCACCGACAACCCCGACGTTGCGTTCTCCGGCGCGAACGTCGGGATGTTGGTGGGTGCTCGCCCGCGCAGCAAGGGGATGGAACGCGCCGATCTACTTAGTGCCAACGGCGCGATCTTCACGGCACACGGCAAGGCGATCAATAACAACGCAGCCTCCGACGTGAAGGTGCTTGTGGTGGGCAATCCCGCCAATACCAATGCGCTGATTGCGATGAACAACGCTCCCGATGTTCCGAACGTACGGTTCACCGCGTTGACCAGGCTCGATCACAACCGCGCTATCGCTCAGGTGGTCAAGAAGACCGGCGCGGCGGCGTCCTCCGTTCGTAAGGTGTCGATCTGGGGTAACCACTCCGCGAGCCAGTACCCGGATCTGTCTCACGCGACGGTCGAGGGCAAGCCGGCGCTCGACGTGATCGGGGATCGGGAGTGGGTGGAGAACGATTTCATTCCGACGGTGCAGGTGCGGGGTACCGCGATTATCGCAGCTCGTGGATCGTCGTCGGCTGCCAGCGCGGCAAGTGCGTCGATCGATCACGTCCGCGATTGGATCGGTGGAACAGCCGAAGGGGACTGGGTGTCAATGGCGGTTCCGTCGGATGGTTCGTACGGAGTTCCCGAGGGCCTGATCTCGTCGTTCCCCGTCACCTGCGCCGGCGGCGAGTACAGCATTGTTCAGGGTCTGTCGATCGACGAGTTCTCGCGTGCTCGCATCGATATTTCGGTGAACGAACTCGAACAAGAACGAAACGCCGTTCGCGAACTCGGTTTCGCCTGAACCGGTTTCGCGCCGATCCAGCGGCGCAATCGCCGTCGCGCCCGTAACGTGAGCATATGGTCACGTGGACGCAAGTGTTGCAGACGATCACCGACGGCCCAGATCTGCCGATGCGGGGCACAGTGGTCGAACGTGCTGAGGGAAGTTCGACAGGAGCTGAATCGTTCGCTGTCGTAGGTGCAGACCCGATGTTTGTCGGTGCAGTGGACGGCTCTCGGATCTGGCGGCACGGGCGTAAGTTGCGGGTGGAAAACTCCAGCGGTGTGCCGGTGTTCATCTCCGATGGCATGGTGGCTTGGGACTTTTCCGGACATCAGGATCCGCCTCGGGTGGGGGCCGCCAACGATGTTCGATATCTCGGATCTGCACAGTTTCTCTTGAACCGTCGCGGTGCAACCGAGTGGATCGGTGACGACTTCACTCGGCCGACGGGATCTCCCGAAGAAGTGACCTACCTCGGGAGAGACTGTTGGGCAATCGAACTGGCACCACCAAAACGTAAGCCCCATCCGATGCAGCTTGTGATCGACGCCGAGACCGGCATGTTCCTGGAGCAGCGCGTCGATGCTGTCGGGTATTCGTATTCATTCGCCGAGGTTATTCTCGGCGGCGAATTGAATGACGATCTTTTCCTCTGGACTGGGCCTTCGGTCAGTGATGAGGAGCTCAAGCGTCGACGGATGGCAGAACACGAGAAGCGCGAGCGTGAGAAGCGTCGATGGTTCGAACAGGAAGTTACGAATCAGGCTTTGGGCGTTCGGGTTCCGATGGATCTGACCCCCGAACGGATATACACGATTGACGAAGACTCTGGCGCTTTCGAGGCCGGGCTGAAGGGTGGTAATTTAGCGCGGCGTCGTCGGTCGGACCTCGACTGGATTCCAGGTTGGGTTGGTGTGCTTCATCGGTGGTCGACTCCTGAGTTCGACTGGGCCATAACGATGCGGGACGTCGAATTGGATGACGAATCGCTCGCTGGTATCCGTGAACGTCTGCATCCTGGTGCGGAAGTGGACCGGATCAGCTCGGTTGTTGTTGCTCCTGATCAGCGCGGCAGCTCTGTGCGAGGGCAAGGTGGCGGGCTGCAGCCACGGTAAGTGCCAGGACAAGGACTACGACGGCAATCACCATCGTTAATGTGAACGCTGTAGTGGTGAAATTCAACAGCCAGGCTGTGCCTACTCCGCCGGCCACAGCAAGAACGCCCCCCGATCGGTAGAACGACCGCCAGCCGTTTCGCTGTCGTGGCAGCGTGCGGATCGTCGCATCGTCGAAGGGCCACCCAGACGCGCAGGACTGCACACAGATACGCCAGAGCGCCGCTCGTCGCATAGAGAGGTAACACCAACGGTCCGGGGCTGTCGCTATAGATATTGGCGAAAGCCGCTGCGAGTCCTAGCAGTGTGCCACTCAGGCCGATTGCAACTGCGAGTAGTGCAACCGGAATGATCAGGCCCAATCGAATTGCGCGGCCACTCATTTCGCGCTCGTCCGCCCACGACCGGAGGGTTCCCGCGGCGTCTTCGCCGACCACCGAGGTGGAATCAAGTCCTTCGGCAAGGGCTCCATTGAGCTCGCTGTCCAGCTCGGCCACGAGTGTCTTGCGATCGGCAGATCGAACTGCTGCATTTCTCCAGATTCTGTTTGCCGTGCGAAGAAGCGCGCGCCGCTGCACATTGTCGGTCGGGACATAATTGGTGGGTGAATCGATGGCTGTGTTCACTGTTGCGCCCTTCGTGTTGCGTCGGTGACGGCGAACTCCAGAAGGGAAGTGACGTTGGCAGACACATCGCGCCATTCGTCCCGGCCGGATTCGAGTGCACCTATTCCCTCCGGCGTGAGGGAGTAGTACTTGCGGGGCGGACCCGATGGGGAGGGGCGCGATTCCGAATGGACGAGTCCATTGCGCTCCAGTCGAGCCAAGAGGGGATACGACGAACCTCCGGAAACGAGCAAGTCACGTTCGGCGAGGCGTTCGGTGAGCTCATAGCCGTAGACCGGACGATCCTGCAGGAGCGACAAAAGGCACAGGTCCAGCACTCCACGGAGGATAAGGCTTCGTCGTTCCACCACACTCATGTACAGCAAGGTAGCAACCGGTAGATTGCTTTGCAAGGTACCGATTTCGTCTGACCAGCAAATTGACCTGACGAACATGTTCGTAACGAACATGTTCGTGTACGGTTTCGGTATGTCAACTCCCAAGCGCAGCCGCCGTGAGCGACCGGCTAAACCTGCACTTTCTCGAGAAGGGATCATTGCCGCAACTATCGAGATCGTGCGCGCTGAGGGTCTCGAGAAGGCGACCATGCGTCGTGTTGCGCAGGCGCTCGATACTGGTCCTTCCGCACTGTATGTCTATGTCGCGAATACTGCCGAACTGCATGGCGGCGTCCTCGATGAGCTCATTCGATCAGTTGATATGCCGTCGGAAGGAGACTGGCAAGATCGGCTGGTGGCGCTTCTGCGCGACTACGCAGACGTTCTGTTTGCATTTCCAGGTCTGGCGAGATCGGCGCTTGTGCTTCGGCCGTCCGGCCCGAATTTGCTCCGGATATTCGATCGGGTGCTCGGGCTTTTGATCGACGGCGGGGTTGATCCCGCGCGTGCGGCATGGGGTGCAGATCTACTTCTGCAGAATGCCACCGCGGCTGCCGCCGAGCACAGCACTCCCAGTTCGAGTGATATCGATTCGTCAGTCGATGACGAGGCTGCATGGGAAGGTCTTGTGCTGGCGGTTCGCACCGCCGATGCCAAGAAGCTTCCCAGCATCGCAGCGCACGCCGACGCGATTCTCGGCGGTACACCCACCGAACGTATGACGTGGTCGATACGAGCGCTCATTGCCGGCATTGCGGCCACTCCGACATCGTTCACCACCATGAATTGACCTGACTGACACTACTTTTCGAGGAGCATCATGACTATTCACCATCCCATTGCGATTATCGGTGGGGGACTCGGTGGCCTCATCGCCGCCCGCGTCCTCCACGTTCACGGCATCACATCGGCCGTGTTCGAACTTGAACCCAGCCGCAACACCCGAGTCCAAGGTGGCATGCTCGATATTCATGACCACAACGGCCAGAAGGCCATACACGCCGCCGATTTGTGGGAACCATTCACTGCGTTGATTCACCCTGGTGGCGAAGCAATGCGCATACTCGACCACACCGGAACCATCCTTCGCGAAGAGGCTGATGGCGGCGCTCTTTCGCGACCCGAGATAGACCGCGGCCAACTCCGCGACATGCTCATAGATTCTCTGCCCGACGAAGCTATCCATTGGGGACACAAAGTCACCCGAATCCGTCAAGTCGAGGGCATTGTCGGCCGCCACGAGGTCTCTTTTGTGGATGGTGAGAGCATCACCACCGACCTCCTCATCGGTGCGGATGGCGCCTGGTCGAAAGTCCGGTTGCTCGTCTCCGACTCTTGGCCGACGTACAGCGGGATTTCCTTTATCGAAGCGGACTTACTCGACGCTGATCAACGTCACACGTCCGCTGCTGCGGTTATGGGCGGCGGCATGCTTTTCGCATTCCGTGGAAACGTCGGAATCCTGGGCCACCGCGAAAGTGATGGGAGTCTGCACAGCTACCTCGGTGTTCGTGCCGACGAGAACTGGGTCGACTCGATCGATTTCGCTGATGTCCCCGCCGCAACGAGTGCGATCCTCCGATTGCTCGACGGATGGGACAACTCCCTTCGCGACTTGATTGCCCGTGCCGACACCGGCTTGACTCCGCGCCGAATCGTAGCCCTCCCGATCGGGCATTCCTGGGAGCGAGTCCCGGGCGTCACGCTCCTCGGTGACGCCGCGCATGTGATGTCCCCATTTGCCGGTGAAGGCGCGAATCTTGCGATGTACGACGGTGCTTTGCTCGCACTAGCCGTCAGTGAGAACTCCGGTGACATCGAATCTGCTCTCGCTGGCTACGAAGCAGACCTATTTCCGCGAGCGGCCAGGGCTGCTGCCGAATCTGCTGAGAGTCTCGAGATTCTCTTCAGTGAGAATTCACCGCAAGGACTTGTTGACATGTTTGCGGGCTTCGACGAGCAAGAGGCTGCGGGCGCAACGATGTGACAGAGTCGCGGTTGCGCTCTGGTGGTTCCGGCTCAACTGGAAACGCACCACCGAAGATTCTCGGGCTGGACATCATCAGCGTCGAATATTGCTGTGTATCAATGGCTCTCGAGTGACTATTTGTTGAATCCTGCCCGAAATATCTCTTGATTCGAATGGATGTTCGAGTATACTTAGGTCACGGGTGGGGAGGCCTTGATGACCATGGTTAGCGATTCTATTGCGGTGGGGGATGTTGTAGCCGGTTCGGCTGTGGGTGTGCGCGGCAGGTTGTGGCGGTTGCGTCCGGCCGAGGTTCGGGAAGTGGCCGTGTCGGTGTCGGCGGAAATTCTTCGGTTGGAAGCGATTCGGGTGACCGCGGTCGACGAGCTGGCACTCAATTCGGACGAACAAGTGCTCTGCTACCGGGGCGTGGGTCGTTGGTTGGCGGCGAATACGATGCTGCAGAACTCAGCGGGCAACAAGATCGCCGCTCTCGGTGCCGCACTGCGGGTGTTCCCGGATATTGCGGCGCAGTTCGAGGCCGGTGACCTCTCGTTCGATCATGCGGCATTGATTGCCGCGTTCTGCGAATCCCCACCAAAAGGGATGCCGGACATCGCATTAATACCAAGCCTGAAAACCCTTCTCGCCGCCGCGTCCGGGGTGGAAGCGACCACTGTCAAGCTGCGGTATGCGATCGCTGTTTTGGAGCGGATCTTCGAATCCGACGAGCCCCCGCCCGGTGAGGACGACGACCTCAACGTGCTGCGCATCGCGCCGACATTGAATGGTCGGGTGGTGATCAAGGGCGATTTCGACGCGTTGACCGGTGAAATGCTGCTATCGGCACTGTCGGGGTTGTCGATGCCCAAACCCGCTGCGGACGGGACCCCGGATGCGCGGTCGGCAGCAAAACGCACCGCCGACGCGTTCACCGAACTCATCCGCCGCTACCTCGACAACGCCGCCACCGGTATTGACGGTGGTCAGCGTCCGCATGTGAATGTGCATATCACCGCGAAAGATCTTGCCGAGCATCGTGAATGCGCCACCACACGAGCTGACAGCGGTGAACCCGATTTCGATGATCTCGATGTCGGCTACATGCCCTGGATGGGACCACTGAGTGTGAGCAAAACCCGGATGCTGGCCTGCGATTGCATGCTCTCGACGGTGTTGATGGACGGCAACGGCGCACCGTTGGATGTGACGCCACTCGAGCGGTTGGTCTGCAAAGAGCAACGCATCGCGTTGATCGCCCGGGACAAAGGCTGCGCCTTCCCGAACTGCGATGCCGTCCCCGCGTGGTGCGACGCGCACCATATAAAACCGTGGTCAACGGGTGGTTTGACGGTGATGGACAACCTCGTGTTGCTCTGCCGGAGCCACCACACGTTGATTCACAGCACCAGCGGGTTCCGCGGTATCTGGGAAATCAAGATGGGCGATGATCACAAACCGTGGTTCATCCCACCAGCAGCGATCGACCCGAAACAACGCCGCCGACGTTCCACCACCCGCCAAGGCCCAGTCCACCGAGACTGAAACCGGCTCTGCCGGAATCACATACCGCGTGAAGGCTTTGCATCACCAGCTAAGACGATGCGAAGCCCACACACGCGCGCGCGAGCTCAAATATCCGTCCTCGGCACTTCGAGCAGCCTAGCGCCCATGCTTTGTTTCTGTTTGCGTTCTTGAGCGGCGACGATAGCGGCCGCAGTGGCCGCGATCGTACGATCGTGATCCTGGGTCAGCCGCGTGAGGGCCTCGCGTGCCGCTGGGCCGGGAATTTCCGCAAGTGCCTGCGTGATTCGTAATCGCGTAGGAGGGTCGTTTGTGTCGTCGAGTGTGGCCTGCATGTGATCGAGGATGGTGTCGAGTGCATCAGAGGCCAGTGCATCAGAGACTTCTGTGAGTACCCCCAGAACTTCGGCAGCCTCGACGTCGTGTTGGCCGGTGAAGACCATTTCGAGGAGATCAGGTATCGCATCGATGCTGCCCCGAGCGCCCAGCGTGAGGGCCGCACGGGAGCGGACAACGGCGTCGGAATCCTCGAGTGCTCGTCTCAGATGTGTTGTTGCCTCCGCTGTGCGCACCGCTGCTATTGCGGCAACGGCGCGTCGGCGGACGTCGACCTCCGCAGATTCGAGGCCGACGGCCAGAGTCGTGAGTCCCTGACCGGCGGCCCTGGACAGCGACCACTGCAATGCCCCGGCGACATTGAGGTCGTCTTCCGACAACGTTGCCTCGACCAATGCGTCGATGGGCAACGACGCATTGCCGTCCTGCTTCAGGATTGCCTGTTGACGGCGGGCCGCAAACTCTGACTCGAGCGCGCGCAACAGGGTGACCATGCGTAACACGTCCTCCCATTCCGAGGGTGCGGTGGCGTCGACGTGTTCGAGTTTCGTGAGCAATTCCTGCTCGGCAGCGATGCGCTGGCGCGTGTGCGTAATGAGATCTCCCACCAGATCGGCGGGGGCAAATTCGGGTTCGTCCAGGGCGCGTCTGGTTTCGTCCAACGACAGTCCGAGTGTCCTCAGGCTCTCAACATGGAAGAGCCGTCGGATGTCATCGGCTGAGTACTCGCGGTAGCCGCCGGATGTACGGCCGGTGGGCTTCACCAGTCCCAAAGTGTCGTAGTGACGCAACATTCGCGTACTGACACCGGACTGCCGCGAGACTTCGCCGATCAACATCTTTTCTCCTGTTCTTTAGGTCTGCGGACCGACGATCGAGACACGTTGCGCCAACTCCGACGAGAGGGTGAAGCCGCTGTCGGGGTCGAGATATAGCTGTTTGGTGGCGATTGCGTGTGCGCGAATCTTCGGATCGGGACTTACGACTGCCGCGTCGAGGACTGATATGACGGATTCACCGAGACTCACGAGCGCCCGGCTGAGGCTGAGGTGAATGTCTCTGTCGCCGCGTCCGAGTTCAGTGACCAGATCGGCGGCGAGCGCGGCCTCGTTGCCTGACGGCACGAGTGCGACTGCTGCCCGCCACGCGCTCCGCGCAACCTCGTCGTGGTTGTCGTGCAGTAGAACTGTCACTGCGGGCCAGGCCTGTCGATCCCCGATCTTGGAGAGTGTGTGCAGCGCCTGACTCCGGGCCTGCGCGTTGTCGGATTCGAGCTCGTCGATCAGTCTCGGTACCGTGAGGTCAGCAGGCAAACGGCACAAAGCCCAGGTCAGCATGTCGCGGACGAAAAAATCCGGTTCGGCGGCGCACCGAGCGACAAGAATATCCGTCAAAGCGGGATCGCGTCGGGTGCCTGCTGTGAGGGCAGCCCGAAGCCGGCCCGACGAGTTGGTTGTGGACAGAGCGTCGACGAGATGAGTATTCGACTCACCGTTGTTGGTTGTATTCAAGACAACCACCTCCTTCGTCGACCATTTGAGTCCTTGTCACTGTGTCAAGGTCAAGCCCTGGTTGTCAGGAGTGGTCTGCGACCCGCCCAGCTTTCCTGCACCGCAGGTGCGGTGTACGAAAGCTACCCACCGGCGCCTAAGGAACGTACAAGGTCGCGATTCCCGGGGTGATCGCTCCGGCCACAGATATGACAGTGACTGCGAGTTGCCCGGTCCCGGTCTGCAGGGTCACCTCGGCAGGGAATCCGTTGAGTCCGTCCGAAAGCCGGGCGAAGCCGGACGCTCCGGTCGACAGATTCAGCCAGTGCACTTCTGACGAAAGCAGGCATCCCCACCCGCCTTCTTTGCCGCCGGTGATCGTCACTGCTCCTGGCTGTTCGCCGACGACGGCCATACAGCGAACCGCAGGAGCGTCGAAGCTGCCGTTCGGATTCCCGTAGGGGGCTGGGTTGATTTGGAACGGAACCGTCACCGTTGCGGAGGCTGCGGATACCGACACCAGAGCCGAAGCGGCGACGACGGACGCGCAGACAGTCAGTCGGCGAACGAGATTCATCACGGTGACCTCCGGTGGACAGGCAGCTGGGTGTGGCGATCATGGTAGCAATTGCCGTGTTGCGTCCGAGGGACACTCACAAAACTGGGTCTGCGCGAGGCCTGAGGGTTCTCAGCGCAGGATGCGACGCAGTTGTCTGGCCTGCGCTGCGAGTTCACCTGTTGCGGTGAATAATTCGGTTTCGTCGACGCAGAGCGTCTCAGTTGACCACACAGTGCGATGCCGCAGGCGATGCCACGGTGAATCTGTGGCCGTTGTCGGAGCGAAATGCGCACTGAACTCGACGGTCGGGATAGCGACGGGCATTGTGAGGGTGGCAAAAAGCCCAGGCGGTAAGGCATCGAGCAAGACTGCGGAGCGTTCTACCGTGGTGAAATCGAGATCGGCGTGTAAGCGAATCCAGACGTCGAACTCGGGGCAGTCGCCACCTGCAAAAGGGCGTGCGGCGTTGATCGGGCGAATGTCGAGATGCTGTGAGAACGGCACGAAGTCGACGGGTATCTCGAGTTGCGGCAGAGTCGACGGGTCGTCCGGTGCCGGCGCGATAGACGACGTCGACAGAACTGTGGGACCGATGTCGCGGACAAGCCGAACAAGGGCAGTGGCGGAGCTATCAAGTGTGACATGGCAACTGACGGTGCGACCGCCATGTGTGTCGTCGACAGTCAGGCTGGCTGGGCCGGGCGGAATCGGCCGATCGAGATGCGCGCTGACCGCAACTGGGACGGCGCCGGTTGCGTCGGCTGCTGCCCGCATCATGCTGGCGACTACGAGCCCTCCGTGAATTCCGTCGAAGCTCTTCCAGCTTGCATCGAAGGCGGCGGTGTGTGATTTTACGGCGGCAGTGGTCATCGACGTCTCCATGGCTCGACCAGAAAGCTGACTTGGAATATGTATAGCCAGAACCATAGGGCCTGGCTTTGCATTTCACAAGTCAGGGTGTATTTGCTCTGTACTTTTCATAGACACTATGTCTATTAGTCGATAACCTGATTGTTATTGATCGGCATGGTCATCCCTGATTTTGCGCAGTCATGAATAGCGCCACGCCGATGAGGGCGTGGCGCTATTCATGACTGCCTCAACGGTCGTCGGAGTGTGGATATGAACAATGGCAATGCGATGGAATGGAGTTTCTTGCAGGGGAAGCGTGTGCTTGACCTGTCACGACTTCTCCCCGGCCCGTTCGCGACAACTCTGCTTGCAGATCTGGGCGCCGACGTGGTCAAGATCGAAGATCCCAGCCGCCCTGATCCCACGCGGGTAGTCGGCGAACGGATGGCATCGCTGAACAGGAACAAGCGATCGGTCGCTCTCGACCTCCGCCTCGAACAGGATCGCGAGGCGTTTCTTCGATTGGTCGAGACTGCAGACGCAGTGGTCGAAGGATTTCGACCCCAGGTTCTGGCGAGCATGGGACTCGGCTACGACGTACTGCGAAAAGTTAACCCGCGCATCGTATTATGTTCGATCAGTGGGTACGGTCAGTCCGGACCTTACGCCGGCAGGCCGGGGCACGAACTGAACTTCCTCGGACTCTCGGGCTTCTTCGCGGTCCCCGGTAGCGCCGACGGTGCCGTCACACGCCCCGGTATCCGAGCCGGCGACCTGGTGGGCTCGATGTACGCGGCACTGTCCATCGCCGTGGCTCTCGCCAGCGTGGACAAGCACGGGTATGGACAACATATCGATGTCTCCCTCGCCGAGGCCGCAACCGCCTGGTGTGCACCTTTTGCGCTCATGATCCGCGATATCGAAAACCCCACTGACGCGCCAACGGTGCAGGGGGACAATGATGTTTTCGAGACCTCCGACGGATGCCTGCTCTCACTTGCAACTTTCGAGGACAAGTTTTGGATCGAATTCCGCACAGCGCTCAGCGGTGAGTTTCCTGCGTTGAACACGCATCGTTACGACGAAAGATGGCTGCGGACGCGGTACAAGGCCGAGGTCCGGAAGCTTTTGGTCGCAACGTTCGGCGCGCAGACGTACGAGTGGTGGGCAAAGGCGTTGACCACGATCAACGCCCCGTGGGCGCCGGTATTTACCGACGCGGACCAACTGCTGAGCGATCCCCATGTCGTCGCTCGAAACCTGTTCAGCGAGGTCGTGAACGACGACGGGGGAAGCTGGCCACAGATGAGATTCCCGGCGCAGTTCAGTCTGGGGCTGAACAGTTTTCGGCGCCCGGCACCGAAGGTGGGTGAGCACACCGAACTCATCCTCGGCGAAGTCGCAGCCAACTGCGGCAACGGTTACTCGGATTTCAACTCGCCGTCGAAACCCGAAGACCAATAGCGCCCTCGCAGTGAGAGTTCCAGGAGCATCTCAGTGACCTCTTCGGGAGTCAGGGGTGGAGGATCGGATTCAAGCCACCACTGCATGACCGCGATTTGTTCACCTACCCACGCCCGCGAGAGAACTTCGATGTCGATTCGTGGGGTGACGCCGAGTGCTTCCGCTCGTGCGGAGAAGATCCGTACGGCGGCGGCGCTTCGGTCGTCGACGAACTTTCGCAGGGCCTTCCCGTCCCCTTCGCCGCGCAGAATCACGCGGTAGGCGTCTCGTTCCTCGGCTGCGTGCCGAAACATCTCGAGCACGGGCTTTCCGGTGAAACCGATCGACGACGCGGGTATGAGTGGACTGAGTCGCTCTTGCAAGTCATCGGCCAGGTCGGACACGACTTGACCGAGCAGGTCGTCCTTGTCTGTGTAGTGGCTGTAGAACGTCGCCCGACCCAAATCTGCGCGGTCCGTGATGTCCTCGACGGTAATCCCTGCATATCCCCGTTCCAGGACGAGTGAGACCAAGGCGTCCCGCAGCAATCGTCGGGTCCGCCGGACGCGTCTGTCTTCTGGAGGCACTGGCTTCCCTTCCTTCGCAACTGTTGTACGCAGCATAGTTCAATATTGACAGAACGATCCAATATAGACAGACTGTCTAATAACAGTCTTGATGTCGATTCTTCTTGGAGTGTTCATGAACCTCGGTACCTATCTCGCCCGGAGCGCCAGTTTCCATCCGGATCTCGAAGCCCTTGTCTGTGGCGAAGATCGGTGGACTTACAGCGAACTCGACACGGCCGCAAACCGTCTCGCGTCCGCGCTCGCACACGCCGGCGCACGGCCCGGGCACATGATCGCAACCTTTGCCGGAAACTGCGGCGAGCTGGTGGTGACTGAAATGGCCTTGTGTAAGGGGGGATTCGTCAGAGTGCCGATCAACGCACGGCTGGGTGCGGACGAACTTGCGCATATCCTCGCCGACGCCGATGTTCGCGTCCTCTTCGTTGATGCTGCCCACGTCGACATGGCGCTGGAGGTCGTGGCCGACGAGGAGTTGAACTGCAGAGTGATCGATTACGGTACTTCCACTCCCGGCGTAGAAAGCTACAGTGAGCTGCTCGCCACGGGTAGTGAAGACAACGTCGAAGTGGACGTCGACGTCGATGCCCCGGCCGTTCTGAACTACACGTCCGGATCCACGGGCAAGCTCAAAGCTGCGGTCCAGAGTCAGGGCAACCGCTTGGCCAATATGCGCAAGAGGTTGATGAGCCCGGAAGGCGCACCTGCAGTTGGTGATCGATACCTCGCGCCCGGCCCGATCACACACGCATCGGGCATGGTGATGCTCGGAATGTTCGCCAGGGGCGCCGCCGTGGTGATTCTGCCGGCGTGGGATGCGGAGACCTTTCTGCGAACCATCGAGCGTGAGCGCATCACCACCACAATGGTGGTCCCGACAATGCTCAACCTGTTGATGGACCATCCGTCGGTGACCGACATCGACCTGAGTTCACTGCGTTGCATCGGGGTAGGCGCTGCGCCTGTCTCCCCGCAACGGCTGCGCGACGCGGTGAAACTGTTCGGTCCCGTCGTTATTCAGGGATACGGACTTGGCGAAACAACAAGCGTAGTCACGGTTTTGACCGCTGAAGACGTAGTGCGCGGCATCGAATCCGACCCCGAACTGCTTCTCTCGTGTGGACGGCCGGCCTACGACACCGACGTTCGCGTGGTCGACGACAACGGCGTACTGGTTCCGGCGGGCACGATCGGTGAGATCGTCGCCAAGGGCCCGGACTGCGTCCGCGAGTACTTCCACGAACCAAAACTGTCCGCTGAGACATTCCGGAACGGCTGGGTCCACACCGGCGACGTCGGCTACTTCCGTCAAGACGGATACCTCTTCATCGTCGATCGCAAGAAGGACATGATCATCTCGGGCGGATTCAACATCTACTGCAGTGAGGTAGAGGCCGCACTGTACGAACATCCCGCTGTTGCCGAAGTGTGCGTCGTCGGCGTTCCCGATCCGAAATGGGGAGAAGCCGTCAAAGCCGTTGTCGTGACGCGAAGTGGAACCGACACCACAGCAACGGAATTGATCGCGCACTGTGCGACGCGACTTGCAAGTATGAAGAAGCCGCGGTCGGTCGACTTCGCCCACTCGTTGCCCGTCAACCGAAACGGCAAGATCGATCGTCGCGCGATTCGCGCAACCTATTGGACCACCGCTGACCGTCACGTCAACTGACAGGAAACAGACATGTCATTCGCTCTCACCCCCACCTACGAAGACAATCCCAGACTTCAATCGTTGGTCGAGCGCCTGCGCGACTACCTCGACGGCGAGCTCGCCGAGTACGAAGCCGACTTGGGGCTCACTCAGGAATCTCACTACATTCGTGAGACGCTCGAACCGGTGTGGAGACGAAGCCGCGAACTCGGCTTCTACGGCATCCATCTTCCCACCGAGCTCGGCGGCCAGGGTCTCACGTACACCGAACTTGCCGCACTCAAAGAAGAGGTCGGCGCGTCGCCGCGGGTCCTCTCGATGTCGGTACTCGGAGACATGGGCGGCCCGCTCCGCGCTGGCTCGATCTTTCAATACGCCACCGAGTATCAGTTGGAAAAATACTTGCTGCCAGTTCTGCGGGGTGAAAAGGCATGCTGCTTCTCCCTCACTGAGAACGATGCCGGTTCCGACGTTCGCGGCATGCTCACCACTGCTACCCCGGACGGCGCCGGTTGGCGCCTGAACGGCCACAAGGTGTTCTCGTCCGCCGGCCCGTTCGCCGACTTTTCGGTCCTGATCACAAAGATGGCATCCGGCGGCGACGGCCCGGATTCGTACTCCGCCTTCCTGGTCGACCTGGATTCGCCCGGTTGCACCGTGGCCGACGGTGACGTTCCCATGTCCGGCCAGCACATCGAAGCGGACATCATCCTCGACGAGTGCTACGTCGGGCCGGAGCAGCTTCTCGGAAGCGTCGGCGAAGGCTTGCGGATCGGGCTCGGGCGAGTGACGGTCAATCGGTTGTTGCACTGTCCCACTGTGCTTGGTGGAGCTCGCCGAGCACTGGAGCTGTCGGTGGAGTACAGCAAGACGCGTCAGGTGCAGGGCGCGCCCCTGGGAATGTTGCAATCCATCCAGCACAAACTCGCCGACATGGCGACCGACTACTACGCCGCCCGCTCGATGACCTACGACGCACTCGCGGCACTCGATGCCGGTGGCCGCCCACGGACCGAAGCCTTCATGTGCAAACTGTTCGTTGCAGAGAAGGCCTTTACCATCGCCGACCACGCGGTCCAGATTCATGGCAAGTCCGGCGTGATACGCGGTTCGGAGATTGAATCGCTGTTCCAACGGCTGCGTATGTTCCGAATTCTCACCGGGTCATCCGAGATTCAGAAGAACGGCATCGCCCGTCAATTGCTCACCACCTGAACATCGTTCAACTAAATCCGTGCCCGTCAGGTTCTCACACGCTCGATGTGGAAACCTGACGGGCACTCGACATTTCAGAGGCAACCAGCGTGATCGAACACGAACCGGATTACAGATTCAGTCTTGCGAACGAGCGAACATTCCTGGCCTGGATTCGAACTGCACTGGGGTTGCTGGCCGGCGGCGTCGCTGTCGGTCAGTTCTTCGTATCGGAAACCGGCAACAGCCTGAACAGAGTGCTCGGAGTTGTATGCACCGTGGTGGCGTCGGCGATCGCACTCGGCGCGCTCAGACACTGGCAGGCTGTCCAAACGGCGATGCGACGCGATCTACCCCTGCCCAGGTCGCCGATGATCCCGCTTGTCGTCGGTGGCGTATGCGTCGTAGCAGGTCTCAGCGTCGGGATGGCAGTGTTGTGACGGAAAATGAGCCACCTGGACTTCAGCCCGAGCGAACAGTCCTGGCCTGGCGACGCACGGCTCTTTCCTCGGTGACGGTATCGGCGATCGCCGGCCGTGAGATCGCCCGGCACCCGTCCATCCCGACAATCGCCGTCTTCGCCGCATTGCTCGCCACAACGGTTGGCATCGCGTTGGGCGCTCTCGTTCGCCATCGTCGATTCATAGTGGACGCCAAGGACTCTCGGGCTGTGCCGTTCTATCTCATGGTCGCGTTGACTGCCGGCGTCGTACTTGCCGGACTCTGTGCTGGGGCATCGTTGCGATGATGCCCAGGTCTGCCCGCCACTCGGAACGTACGTAGCCGGTACTGCTGAACAAAAGATAGACAGCATGTCTATTTGTGTATACCCTCTCCATTAATGCCCACTGTGACTCAGTGCACAGCGGGCCGCCGGGCGCGCAGCTCCACTTGCGCCACTCAATCATCGGCGTTATTCGAGAGGGAATAATGACAACAGAAGTTGCGTCCCCGACCCAGTTTCAACGTGGTCGACGAGCAAAGAATCTTGCACTCCTGACTGGATCGACGGCAATGGACAATGCCGAGAGCAGTGTGACGTCGGTGCTGTTCCCGCTGATGCGTGAGGCCATGGGATTGTCGTCGGCGGCACTCGGCACGATCGTTGCGGTGTCCAAGGCTGTCGGAGTATTCACGTCGATACCCTGGGCGTTCCTCGCTCGACGCTATTCTCGCAAGTCAGTACTTGCCATCTGTTCAGGGTTCTGGGGCGTCTGGGTGATCCTGGCTGGACTATCGAGCAACTTCACTCAATTTCTTGTCCTGTACGCGATCGGTGCCGCAGGGTTCGCCGGTGCCGGAGCAATTGCACTGTCCGTTCTCGGTGACCTGTACGAGGACGCTCGGCGCGGTCGCGCAACCGGATTGGTGTACGGAGGTGTTGCCATCATCACTGGTGTGAGCGCTCCTGTGTTCGGATTGTTGTCCCGCTTCGAAGACGGATGGCGCTACGGTTACATCATTACGGGGGTGATCTGCATCGCTATCGGTGTGCTGATCATGGTATTCCTCGACGATCCCGAGCCGACCGATGCGCACTCCCGCCTGACCGTCGACGATCTCGGCGCCAAGGCAAGGTTCTGGCGCGAAGGAGTACGAGAACTCCTTGCCATCAAGACGTTCCGATACATCCTCGTTCAGCGGATCTTCTCCGGCCAGAACGTCATCATGAGTTTCAGTATCGTCTTTCTTGTCGAGGAGCACGGATTCACGACCGCGACCGCGTCGATCATCGCGCCTCCCTTCGCCGTCGGGTATCTCCTGGGCACCTTTGCCGGCGGTCGCGTCAACGATCTCGTCAACGCCAAGCGACCACGCAGCGGCCGCATCATGATGCTGCAGGCCAGCCAAATCGGGTTCGCGGCCGCAGCCCTGATAGCCACGCAGATCTCGTGGAACAGTATCGGTGTCTATGCGGTCTTGTTCGGAATCGTCGGCATTCTTCAAGGTCAGGTGCCAGTGGTCAATCGGCCGATAATCATGGCCGTTGTTCGTCCGGAACTTCGAGCCCTCGCTTTTGCGGTATCCGTCTCGACCGTCGAAGCGCTGGCCTATGCGGGATACGCTTTCCTGGTCGGAACCCTCGGTGACAGAATCGGATTGCAAGGCGCACTCTTCATCATCACAGTCGTACTGACCACCGTTAACGGGGTGGCGTCGGGTGCACTGTATCGTCCATACGCTCGCGACAGTGCGGCCCTGCTCACCGGGCCATCCGTTAACCCCCTGCATGAGCAGAATGCACTCCGGCGCTGAGTGATTCAGGTCCGCATCACGTGAAATCTACAAACAACAAGAAAGGCGATCATTCATGACGCGATCCATCTCGACGAACGACATCCCGTGGGCTCGCGGGTTCACCGACCCGGCACACGTGCGCCAACAGGCCACGACGATACGAGAGATGGTGGCAACCCGTCGGGTATGGCGGGGCGACGGACCCGTCTGGAGACTTCCAACCGACCACACCGATCTTTCCGGTATCACGCTGGACCTACCTGATCAGCAGAAACAGACGCTGTCCGAGTTCCTCGCGGCCGCGCACAGCGATGGCATCGCCGTGTTGCATCGCGGCCGCATCATGTACGAGAGCTACCTGCACGGGTGTAAGCCGCACGAACCTCATCTGAATGCGTCGATGGCGAAGTCCTATATCGGTCTGATGGCAGCCCTCGTCGAAGAGCAAGGATTGTTCAGTCGCGATGATCTGGCGTCGAAGTTTATACCTGAGCTGGCAGGAACTGCATTCGGAGACAACCGGATTCAAGACCTTCTGCACATGGGCACCGACGTTGCGTACGGCGGCCGTCCGTTCTATCGCACAATCGAAGCCAGCCGATTCTGGGCCGTCGTCGCTCCGACGCTGCGTCCCGCCAATTACCGCGGTCCGGAGACCATTCTCGAGCATCTCGCCACAGCTCGGACTGCCGGCCCGACCGGCGCCGAATTCCGCTACGAGAACGGCAATGTCGAGACTGTCGGAGAAATATTGCGCCGCGTGACGGGAACATCGATCGCCGAACTTCTCAGCGAACTGATCTGGTCTCGCATCGGAGCCGAAGAAGATGCGTTCTACATCGTCGACTCCGCCGGAACGGAAATGGCCGCAGGCGGATTCAGTGCAACCCTGCGCGACGTGGCCCGGGTGGGGGAGATGATCCGCTGTGATGGAGCCGTCGAAGATCGTCAGGTAATCCCGTCCAGCATCGCTCGATCCATGACGGCGGGTGTGCCGGCGGGCTACCCCTCCGAAGTCAGAAGCCCACGCGCACCCGTCGACGCTCCCGCGACGATGAGCTATCACGACTACTGGTGGATTCTCAACGATCCGTTCGGATCGTTCATGGCGAGCGGAATTCACGGTCAGAGACTTCTGATCTCACGCGATCTGGAACTGGTCGTGACGCATTTCGGGGCTCATATACTCTCGTCCGCGGTCGACACCCCGGATTTCGTGCCGGCGTTCCTTCAAATCGGTACTCACCTTGTGTCGAGCGGACTCAGCACGGGCATCGGCGAGAGGCAATTCACGTAGCTCGACAGGCACTTGCGAACGCTGTCAACAGGACGACGAGTGTTTCGATAGTCTCGGATATGCAGCGGGTACCGAGACTAGGAGATCGCATGGCAGAGATTCCGACGACGCGTAGGCGTCGCGCCAATGGTGAGGAATCGCGACGGAAGATTCTCGATGCTGCAGCCGATGTTGCCAGCGAGCGCGGGTACGACGGAACCAGTATTGCCCTCGTCAGCAAGAAGTGCGGGTTGCCGGCCAGTTCCATCTACTGGCACTTCAAGGACAAGGACGACTTGATTGCTGCTGTGATCGAGCGCAGTTTCGGTACCTGGCTGGAGGCGGTGAGCGTGCCGGACGGCGACAACCCCCGCACGCGAATCGCGGATATGTCGATGCAGATCGCACGCGCGTTGCTCGAGACGCCGGACTTCCTTCGACTCGGCTTGATGCTGGCACTCGAGCGAAGGCCGGAGGAAGTCCGCGCGCGGACGATGTTCTTGAGTGTTCGTGACGAGGCGCACCGGCGAATAGCGGCTACGATGCGCGAGTTTGCCCCCGATTTGAGCGAACGATCGATCAAACTCCTTACCACGTATGCGGTTTCGGCGGCTGACGGACTGTTTATCGCAAAGGAAATAGGAGGCGACGACGTTGACCTGATCGCACTGTTCGAACTGCACGGCAATCTGGTGTACGACGCGGCCGTCAGCCTCGCGCAGGTCGCGGCGGACCGCTGATCACTCGACGGACAGCAGTATCGCGCTCGGGCCCTCGACGGGTACGCGGTACCGATCCCCGATTCGTTCGAGGGTTTCACTGGCATTCGGCGTAAAGGTACTGTTCTCGGAGACAACGGCATTGGCGAAAGTGACACCGGTCGTGGCTTCCGGTGATGTGCCAGTCAGTCGTTCTACGGAAGCGGACGTGGTGTCAGTTCCGGAGATTTCGACGGTGATGTCTCCGCTCAATGCTTGGTCCATGTTGTCGATGACGACCCGGACAGTGCCGTCGGGAGTGCGTACAGCGTGCGCCGTGACGTGCGCTGACCCGGATTCGACTGTAGTGGGAAGGATCTGACTACCGGCCAGCCTGCTGACCATGAGCGCCGCGTAGTAGTTGGGATTTACCTGAGCTTGGCCGGCATCTCGGGCGCTTTCGTCTGCGAAGCAGATCAGTGAGTAGCTTTCGCAATCGTCGGGCTGATTGTGCAGGTTGACGCTGGCGACGCCTTCTCGCGCTGCAGTCATCAGGTAGTCGACGGTCCACAAGGCGGCGCCGAAGGAATTGGTGACTCCTTCCTTTCCTTCTTTGGCAACGGAATTAGTTTCGGTCAATCTCGGTTGAAGTCCGGCGTTTTCTGCCTTGTCGACAAACTCACGAATGAACGATGTCTGCTTGTCGGCGTTCTCGCGAGACATCAGTTTTTCGATACTGGGGAGCCCGCCGACGAAGGCGGAACTGCCCGTCGTGAATCCGAGGCGTTGAGTGTTGATGAACGGATAGTAATGCTGATTGAGATAGGTGCTTTCGGAACCGAATGCGGCGATATACGCGTCGAGCCACGGGCTGACCACTACCGCGGAAATTGCGGGATCGAGTATGTCATTGCCTACCGCCGCTCCGGCGACATTTGGTCCTTCGATCGCGATTCCTGGTGCTGCAGCGCGGATCGCGTCGCGGTACATCCGCGCGTCCGGTGTATACGTCGGCGGAATGTACGGTCGACGATCCCCGGATTTGGTGACGGGCGCGAGGATGTAGAAATTGGGTTCGTTGCCGATCTGAATCGACCTCAGCGAGCTGCCGATTCGGGCTTGTGCTTCACGCGCCTGATCGGCAGCGGCAGCTGGATCGAAGTGGGCAAGGTTCACGCCCAGATCGACGCTCCAACCGGTTGCTTCAGCAAGTTTACCGAGGCGGGAGAGGTCGTCGGGTGTGATGTGCTGACCGTTCTTCGCCCAGCTCGGGACAGGGGCGGCCGGGTCCGGCATCCACGCTGTGTTGTCGACTTGATTGGCGCTGAACCGAAGGTTGCCGAAGCCGAGATTCTCGATCAACATGTCGACGTTGCCGGCGTCCGGATCGATCCATGTTTGGTGGAGGAGATCGGCTTCGAAGGACAGCCCGAGAAAATCGGTGGGAATGACGCGACCGGGGTTGGTGGCGTCGACGCGGATCGTGACGCCGGTGGTGGATTCCGCTGAGGCCGGAATGGCAGAGATCGAGAGGGGCAGAAGAGTACACATTCCGATTGCCGCGATCCGCGAGATTTGTAGCAGCTTCGTGCGCGTCAAGTTGATTCCTCCTGGTGGCGGTGAAAAGCGACGTTGTAGTGAAAAGCGACGGTCTTGCTGCTGATTGTTGCCTAGTAGTATCGCGCCGGGGGCGTGTTCGAATCGCGAATTCCGCTGCCGCTCAACGCGTGGACTGATTCTTCCTTATGTAGAAGAGATGCGGCAGCCGTTTTGAACTGAGCTAACTTGTCGATGACGGTTTGTCCGGCCATGGAGTGACCCCAGATGCTGATTCCCTGGTGGGTGCTTGGTTCCCAGGTACTTTCATCGACGACGACGGGGTTCCAACCGACTTCCCACTCGAAACCTGACGGCGCCATCGCGTAGTAGGAGAGCTCGCGATCATTGGTGTGTTGACCGACAGTCAGTGCGATCTCGAACCCGAGTTCCCGGACACGCTGATATGAGCGCGTCATGTCGTCGAGCTGCGTGACCTGGATGTTCACGTGCTGCACACGAGTTCGGATGGGGTCGAGCGGCAGCCCTCGAACAGCGGCGATTGCGACGGAGTGATGACGTGCATTCACCCGTAGGAAACGAATCTTGATCTTGACGCCGTTCATCGTCTCGTCGATGTAGTCGGACAGGCGGGCATCGAAGACAGTGTTGTAGTAGCCACGAATCTGCGCCGGCTTCTTCGACGTGATTGCGACGTGGCCCATTCCACCTTCTCCCGTGACAAATCCGGCGGTCTTGCTGTTCAGGGGTTGTGTTGTCGTGAGTGCTCGCGTGAAGATCTCCTGCACAATGCCTTTCGGACCTGGGAAGCGCAGGAGTCGTTCGACGCCGCGCAGCGCGGCCTCCTCCGCCGTGCCCTCGCGCATCGGGACTCCGTGCTCGGTCACTCGCGACACGATTCGATCGAATGTCGAGTGGTCATCGACATGCCAACCCATCGCGGTGACGTCTTCGGCCGGGCCGCGCCTGAGGAGGAAGCGGCATTCGTTCTCGTCAAGACGGAAACGCATCGCGTCCGCGCTCAGTTCGTCGAGATGCATACCGATTGCGTCTGCGCCGAACCGTCTCCATTCGCTGAACTTCTGGGTTTCGATCACGAGATAGCCGAGGTGTACGTTTCCGAACACCGATGGGTTCAGGTGTGTTGTAGCCATGCGGATCTCCTGGTGGTCAGGCATTGAGGAACACACGAGTGACGCTGTTGAAGAACGGTGCGCGTTCCCATTGCACCCAGTGGCCCGTCTGTGCGACGGTCAGTACGTCGCAGTGGGGCATCCGGTCGGCGAGCATCTTCCCGCCGGCGGGTTTGTTGACCTTGTCTGCGGCGCCCCAGATCACGAGGGTCGGTATGTCGAGCGTCGCAAGCCGCTTGTCGCGCGTAAAGTCCATCCGCCACATGGTCTTGAGTGCGTCCTTTCCGGAGGGCCGCCGCAGTGGGGGATCAGCGACAACATCGGGGTCGATACTCGAGTGGTAACGCATGTCGATGACGTCGGACGGTACGGATTCGCCGTCGAACACCAAGTACTGCCGGATGAAGTTCTCGAGTTTCTGGTGTGACGGGCCGGTGCCGGTGTAGTAGGACAGCAAGCTCTGTAGCCCCGGCGTGGGAAGTCCACGGGTGGTTCCAATTCCGCCTGGCCCCATGAGAATCATGCGTTCGACGCGGTCGGGTGAATCGAGGGCCAGGCGGAGTGCACAGGCGCCGCCGTACGAGTTTCCGACCAGATGTGCTCGGTGGATGCCGAGTACATCGAGGAGCCCGCGAATGGCGTCCGCCAGGTAACCGAACGGGTCCGTTTGGTCGACTCCCTTGCTGGACTGTCCGTATCCAGGGAGATCGGGGACGATGACGCGGAAGTGCTCTGCCAGGTCGACAATGTTGCGAGAATAATTGGACACACCGGAGGCTCCGGGACCGCCGCCGTGAAGAAGGAGAACCACGGGGCCGTCACCGATTTCCGCGTAGAAGATCGATTGTCCGTTGACTGTGACTGTCTTTTCGATCATGTTGTCGATACTCATCGTTGAACTCCAGGAGAATGGTCGTTGACGGGAATGGTTCGAAGGCAAGGGATCACGTGCGGACAGACAGTCCATTCGGTGGTGGGGGAAGGGCATCGTTGTGGCTGCTCGCCGCGTAGACGAATCCGTCCGGGCGTACGGCGATTGCGGTGGCTCGTTTCTCGATCATCCAGGTGAACAGGAGTCCTTCCGTATCGACGATCGTGTCCGGGCCGGTAGGGGATCCCGCTTCTCCGAGGCGGATGGCTGTTACCCCCGCGGATTCCCACTGCTTCCACCGTTGTTCGGTTCCGGTGTAGAGCACGGTCCATTGATTCCCGAGTACGTCGTCGAGACGCTCACGGTTGCCCTTCTGATCGAGAACCCAGGGCTGCGGAATCTGCCGACCGACTGCACTGTTCGAGACCGGCGACTGAAATCCACTTGGGTAGTGGGCATGTGGGATCCACCGACGCTCACGCATCCAGGACGGAAATCCTGGAACACGCATCGCAACCCGGAATGCGTGGTTGCGGGCCGTCGCGAGTAGGCGATGCCGTTCGGTGATGATCCGTCCCACTGATACTGCACGCTTGGTGGTCTCACGAACGTGCGGCATTCTCTCGACCTGGTAGGAGTCGAGTACCGAATCGGGTAAGGATCCGGAGAGTACGGCACCAAGCTTCCAGCACAGGTTGGCGGCGTCCCGAACTCCGGCTGACATCCCTTGGCCGATCCAGGGGGGCATGGCATGGGCCGCATCGCCGGCGAGGAACACCCGGCCGACTCTCCAACGGTCGGCAAATCTTACGTGGTGACTGTAGACAACCGCTCGCAGGATCTCGACGTCGTCAGAGGTGATTCCCTGGTTGTTGAGCACCTGCCAGATTGCTGCCTCCGTGACCAAGACCTTCTCGTCTTCGCCGTCTCGGACCGGGAACTCCCAGCGGTGATGGCCGAGTGGTGTCGGACAATCGACGGTCGGACGTGCGGGATTGCAGTGGAAGCGCAGATTGTCGTGCCCGGGCCATTCGTTGAGAACTTTGGTGTCGATGACCACCCACCGTTCGCCGAACGTTTTGCCTTCGTAGCCGATTCCGAGTTGTCCACGGGTCGCACTCGAACCACCATCGGCGGCAATGACGTACGACGCTCGAACGCGCGTGAATGCGTCGTCGGTCAAGTTTGCGAGGAGGAGTTCGACGCCGTTGTCGTCTTGTTTGATCCGGAGGCATTCGTGCCCGAGCCGCAATTCGACATTGGGAAAGCGGTCGACGCCCGCGCGCAGCACTTTCTCGACAGCCGGTTGATAGATGAATTGCTGAGGTGGATGGCCCGCGCCGCGGGAGACTGAGTGTAGTTCGATGAACGGCTTGCCGTCGGCGTCGACAAAGGCAACCGGGCGACCCGCCAACATGTCTGCATTGAGTTGATCGGCGAGTCCGACCTGTTGCCAGATTCGCAGTACTTCTTCGTCCGTGGAGATAGCGCGGGCGCGGGCGTAGATATCGGCGTCGCGCTCGACAACAAGGACCTCGAGTCCCTGTTTGCCGAGGAGATTTGCTGCGGTGACGCCGGTGGGGCCGTATCCGATTATCGCAATGTCATATTGCGGGGGAAGGGTGGTCATGCGGAACCTCTCGTCACATGCATGCGGGGTGGAGACCTGGTGCTCGATTGGTGGAGCTCGATTGGCCTAGCTCGATTGGTGAAGGCCGAAGAAACTGGGTCTTGTTCCTGTAGTGATCGTTACAGTATGGTGACCGGAAGTGAGAGTCAAGACACAGCAGGTCGGTCGATATCGAACGGAGACTCACCAGAGATGAACAGCCCGAAACGAATTGATGTGCATCAGCACATTCTTCCGCCCGAGTACGGGGACTGGCTCTACAAGCAGGGGGTGGTCGGTGCGGGTGGTATCAATCTTCCGGAATGGAGCGTCGACGGCGCTCTCGATGTCATGGACACATTTGGAATCGCTCGATCCATCCTGTCCGTCTCGACGCCAGGAGTTCACCTCGGCGACGACCGTGAAGCGCGTGTGATGGCACGCGTCGTCAATGACTACGCGGCACAGGTGGTTTCGGACTATCCGGAGAAGTTCGGATACTTTGCCACTCTCACCCTGCCTGATGTGGACGGAGCTATCGCCGAAGCGAATCACGCCTTCACCGTACAGAACGCCGACGGTGTTGTCCTGATTGCGAATTCGCGAGGACTGTACTTGGGTGATCAGGCTTTTGATCCGTTGATGGAAGAACTCAATCGTCATCATGCAGTCGTGTTCGTGCACCCCGGTGAATTGCCTGGCGGGTCCGTCGACGGTATTCCGTCGTTTGCCATGGATTTCCTGCTTGACACCACGCGCGCGGCATTCAATCTGGTGAAGAACAATGTGCCCCGACGCTATCCGAATCTGAAGTTCGTTCTCGCGCACGCCGGTGGATTTCTCCCCTTTGCTTCGCACCGGATGGCGATCGCCATGGTAGCGACGGGTGCGCGCGACCCGTTCGAGGCGCTGCGCGATTTCGCGGACTTCTATTACGACACAGCCCTGTCGGGCAGCCCTGCGGCGCTACCCAGTTTGTTGGCGTTCGCGAATCCCGGACACGTTCTCTACGGCAGCGATTGGCCGTTTGCCCCGGTTGCTGCCGGCGCATATTTCAACAGTCTGCTCGACAGTAACGAAACGCTGGACGAGCGCACCCGAGCGGGTATCAGCCATCGCAACGCTCAATTTCTCTTTCCTCGATTCCTCGCGCACCCCGTGTCCGACGCGACCTGACCTCCCAAGGATATTGATGAAGAACAACATTCGATTCAGCCGGCGGGGCGCGCTTGGCGCGATTGCGACGGGAATCGGGCTGGCGGCTGCAGGCCCGTCATTCGCTTCGGCTGGCATCCGTCCGGCCCGGATGGCTCTGCCGGCCGGAAACTATCGTGTCGATCTGCACGCTCACTACCTTCCGCCGGAATATCGAGCTGCGCTGGTCAGTCGGGGAATGCTGACAATCGGCGGCTATCCGTTGCCGGACTGGGGTCCGCTAGCAGCCGTCGAATTTCAAAACCGCTACGGTATTGCCGCTCAAGTGCTCTCGATCTCCGATCCGGGTGTCGAGTTCTTGGACCCTGGCGACGCAACTGCCATGGCCCGGTACTGCAATACCTTCGCAGCTGAGCTGATTCGGTCGACTCCCACTCGTTTCGGCGCACTCGCAGTGCTGCCGATGCACGACCTTCGGTTGGCGATCGACGAATTGGCTTACGCAATGGATACATTGCAGTTCGACGGTGTTGCGCTGTTGTCCGCCTACAACGGTGTTTACCTGGGTGATCCGCGATTCGAACCGTTGATGTACGAACTCAACAGGCGGAAGGCATATGTGTTCGTACACCCGGCCAGCATTCCGGTAGGCGCCAAACCGAACTTGCCACTTCCGGATTTCTTGGCGGAGTTCACTTTCGACACCACCCGCGCGGCTACGTTGTTGATGGCAACGGGGACGCGTGATCGCTACCCCGACATCCGGTTCCAACTCGCCCATGCCGGCGGAACATTGCCCTATCTCGCGCACAGGATAGGCGTCGCCGCGCAGACCCCGATCGGCGACATGTGGCCCGCGGGTCTACAGGCACCGTCGCTGCTCGGGGTCAAGCGCTTGGTGAGCAGCTACTACTACGACACGGCCTTGAGTGCTGCGCCTGCGCAAATGCACAGTGCTCTGGAGGTGTCGGCGCTCGATCGGATCGTGTTCGGAAGCGACTGGCCCTTCAGTTCATTGACGCTTCTCGGTTCCGGTGATCCAGCGCCCGAGTTGAGCGAGACGTTCAGCGCCGAACAGAGAGTGCAGATCGAGCGAGGCAATGCACTGCGCGAATTACCTCGGCTGGCCGAACGCGTCGGTTGAGCGACAGCACGTGTCAGTGCGCGCCCTAGATCACGGCTCCGCCACTAAGTACGCTGACCAGCCCGATTGCAATGAAAGCCACTACGTAGAGCGGACCCCTGATCGGGTCTCCGGCACTTGCTCCCTCGTGAAGCCAATTGAGAACGTCGATGGAACCCATGTGTGTACTCTCCTGCTCTAGTCTGGACAATCTTTCAGGGGTTCAATCGCGCCTGTGCTCGTCAGTGTTACTCAAAACGGACAAGATTGACGTGAGTCAGTTGCTCAGAGCTCGGTGAAAAATGCCTGATCGGGATCTTCGGATCCGATCACCGGGGGAGTGACCATGGGGAGTTCCCCGATGACGGCGTTGTTGTCCGATACGTCGATCAGATAACCGGGTGTCGTCCTCGAACCCTCCTGTTGTCCCCGAGCGCCGCCCATCGCTCCGGCTCCGCCACCCATCATGGCGCCTCCTGAGACGCTGCTCGTCACAGCGCCACCGCCGGTTCCCGGTTGCGGCAGGGCGGCGGAGGATTGTCTGGTCGACGAAAGGGGTTGTAGCGCCGCAATTCCGGAAGGTCCGACGATGCCACCGCCGCCCGGGGCGCCTGCGAAGGTTCCGCTGCCCGCGCGAGCGGTGGCTACGGACCCGATTGCACCACCGGTGTTTCCGAGCTGGTGCGGCGCAGCAGCACCGGAAGCGGCGAACGGACTGCCAGTGCCCCAGAGTTTGTCGCCCCAGAGTCTGTCGACGCCGGAATTCAATGCTGTTGCGGCCTGCGCTGCGCTGGTTTGCGCCGGTCCTGGTTGTGTGATGCCGACGGCTGACTGTAATTGTGTGGCCTCACCACCGCTCGCGCCTTCAATGAGCTGTGATGCTTGCCGGGCGAGCGGTGCGGCCGCAGCGAGTGCGTCACTGATCGGTGCCGCCGGAACCGGGATCGACCCGGCGAGGGAGTTCATCGTGGCAGTGTGGGCAAGCATTTCCGAGCGGGTCGCAGTGACGGCTGCGATGGCGGCCTGCAGGTGTTCTGCCGCGGCCGCGAGCAGCATGGCCTGCCCGGGCGGGGTCCACGCTATCGGCGCTGCAGCCACCACAGCCGAGGCAAATGATTGTGCGATAGTCGCCAATTGGGCATTGCCGCGTTGCACGGATTCTGCCGCTGCAGCAGTGGTCTGGGCGATTGCATTTCCGCGCCCACTGAGTTCGGATCCGCTGCGTTGAGCTTCCTCGTTGATCTGTGTGGCGGCCTCGTTGCCTGCACCGCTCCATGTTTGGCTCACTGAAGACAGTCCCTGAGCGGACAATCCGGCGGCGTTGTCTATCAGCGCACTGGCTTGACTGAGGACGTTGACAGGATCAACGCCACGGAAGACTCCCGAACCGAGGCTCTGCGCAAGCTGGATCAGCGGCGTGAACAGCTGGTCCACGCCGGGCAGGGACGGTAGCGAAATTCCTTGCATGATCAGCTCGGCGGCGTCCGGCGGGAGTTCAGACCCTGGTGGCGCCACGAGGAATTCGGGAATCGCCGAGTTCTCGACAGGCTCGGGGAGTTCCAGGTCGAGAATGGCTGCGAGCGCACTGCCCTGGAGAAATTCGAGGACCGTCGTGGGGTCCTCCGGGGTGCTCATGCGAGGTCCCCATCAGTGGCAGTGGCAGTGGCAGTGGCAGCGGCGCGTCGGAGGTCGGCGGCGCCTGCTTGGTCGGTGCCGTCGTACGTGAGGGCAGCCGCACCTGCCGTCGCAGAAGTTCCGGCATAGTAGGCGGCAAGTGCCGCAACGTCTTTGGTGTGTGTTGCCTGCGCACGTGCGAAGGCTTCGAGGAATTCGAGTCCGACGGGTCCCACTGCCGGCGCGACGGCCGCGAGATTGGCGTTCAGATCTACGACCGCGGCGTGGGCAACGTGACCGGCAGCTTCTGCTGCAGTAGCGCCGTACGTGCGGATGTCGTCGGTTACGACAGAAAGCTCGCTCATCATTACCCCCGTAGTTGGTAAGCGTCTGCTCAGGACTCTAACGGAACGAATTGGTCGAGTGCATGTTCGTGTGCGTCGATACCTTTGAGAGACTGAACCCATGAAAACAGCTTCGGACGTAATTGCCCGACTCGCGTCCGATCCCACCCGTTCCGCCTTGGTGATGGATTTCGACGGGGTGCTTGCTCCCATCGTCGACGATCCGGCGACGAGCGCGTTGCTGCCGGGTGCGGCCGAGGTGCTCGACGTGTTGTCACGTCATCTCGGAATGGTGGGTTTGCTTTCCGGTCGTCCCGTCTCTTTTCTCCGGGAACGGGTGCCTGGCGAGAGCATTGTCCTCATGGGCTCGTACGGAGTCGAGACCTGGGTTGACGGCGGGATCCGGGTATTGCCGTCGGTCGCGCAGTGGAAGCCGGCGGTTGCGGAGGCGGAAGCTGAACTGCGACGCGTATTTGGCGCGGCAGATTTGCCGGGGGTTCATGTCGAGGGGAAGGGGCTTGCAGTTGCTGTGCATTGGCGGCAGGCAACCGATCGGGTTGCCGCCCGGAAAATGGTCGAACAAGTGGTGACCGACATCGCGGCGAGGACTGGGCTGCGCCGCGAGCCCGGCAAGCTCGTCGAGGAGTTGCGCACTCCTGTAGACGAGGACAAGGGAACAGGCTTGCAGCGTGCAATCCGGGCCGCCGGCGTCGACGCGGTGGCGTACGCGGGCGACGACCGGGGCGACTTGCCGGCATTTGCGGCCGTATTGGCGCTCGGCGGTGACGCATTAGTAGTAGGTGGTGTCGATATCGCGCCTGAAGTTTCCGCAGTCGACGGTGTTGCGTTCAGTGATCCGGAAGAGTTCTTGGTGTGGATGAAGGAACTGGCGACCGTTCTCGATGCACAGATTTGATAACGAGGCCGAGATTTCGGTGCGGCGAGTCACAAAAAGTGAGTGATGGTCGTCACATAACGATGGGATAACGATCGATATGGTTGAAGCTCGAATCAAACCGTCTACCTGCAGTTATATTCCCATTTCGGACCAATTAATGATACGGGCGTACCGAAAAATTGCCCCGTGACCTTTCCGTGACCATCGCCTAGCGTCGTTGGCAGTCCGAAACAGCCGGACAAACACCGGCCCGCAACTGCGTGCTTCTGCCCCGCGGGTCCGGTACTCCCCAAACCTTCGCGGGGCAGGAGTGAAACAGGCGAGTCGTTCGATACGGCACAGACGTGCCAGGTCCGATGTCGTCCGCGGTAGCGGAGAGGATTTACCTGATGACCAGCATTACTTTCAAGCGCGCCCTCGGCGCAGTTGCAACGGCCGGCGCAGTAGTAGCCATCCCGCTCGCGATGAGCACTGGCACCGCCTCCGCTGCAGGCCACGACTGGTCCGGAGTCGCGAACTGCGAGTCCTCCGGCAACTGGGCAGCCAACACCGGAAACGGCTTCTACGGCGGCCTGCAGTTCACGCAGAGCACGTGGGAGGCATACGGCGGATCGGGCAACGCTGCCAACGCAAGCCAGTCCGAGCAGGTCCGTGTCGCCGAGAACGTTCTCGAAGGCCAGGGCGTCGGAGCATGGCCCGTCTGCGGCCAGTACCTGACCGGCGGCACCACTGCTGCCACCTACCAGGAAGCGTCGGCACCGATCACGGCTGAGACCACCGTCGAATCCGCTCCCGTTGCCACCACCGGCGGCAACTACGTGGTCAAGGCAGGCGACACCCTGTCCAAGATCGCTGCAGCTCACGGCATCTCGCTCGACGCGCTCGCAGGCCAGGTTGCGAACATCAACCTGATCTTCCCCGGACAGAGCCTGTCCGTCTAAATCATTTGTGGTTGAACACTTCTGAATGTGTCCGGTGCTATCACGCTCCGGACACATTCGGCGTTTGTGCAGTAGGCGGGTACCTACGGTTCGATATCCGGTAGCGGCGACGCCGACGCGTCGTACTCGAGTCGGCGCTGAACCCCGGCTACTTCTCTCACCGCGTTACCGAGCAGGCTGCGCGAGAGGGGAGTGAGGTCGGCAACCACGATCTCGTCCGTGGGCGCAATGCCTACGGCAAACTGATCGGTCTGGTGGCGCACTCGTATTTGCTGGAGGACCTCGAAGGACTCGATAAGCACTCGTGCATCGTCGCTGGGGAGGAAACCGGTGTCCGCGGCAACCTTCAGGCGTTCGACGGTGGTGCTCGTACGTGCACCGACGGACGTGCCGGCCCAGCGTGCGATATTCACGATCGGTTGCACAGCTGTCGATTTGAGGTTGACGGTACCGGTACGACGCGTCACTACATCGCGCAGCGAATGCAGTTTGGCCTTCTCGCCCACGGCTTCTCGGAGTAGCAACCGCATGACGGCGGGGTTGAGTCGAAGCTGGTCCAAGGCTTCGGGCCTCGGATCGAGGGCGGGATCTCCGGCGACAACGCGGGCGTCTGCCAGCATCGACAGCATGACCAGCGCCTGGTCCTGGTAAGGATTGGACACCCACTTGCGTAAGGCGTTGCGCCACTGTGGAAGTGTGCGCGCGAATCTGGCCTGAGTTGCGACCGCGTTCTGCGCGTCACGAGGGAATCCGCACCGGTCGAGAATCTCGTGGATACGCTGCGCCGCATCTGCGCCTTCGTGGTGGGATTCTCCGCCCCATACCAAGGCGCTGTCGATATCCGACGATGGCAGTGCCTCGCGCCGGGCTGCGCTACCGAGTGACAGCCAGGCAAAGTCCGGGCGTTCGTCGCCGCCGACCACCAGTTCGATCGCGCGCCGCACCGTCACGTCGATCAAGACCGACAGTGTGCCGCTGATGTCGATGGGTGAGACCCGCGCGTCGACCAGACCGGTGACCAACTCAGGCACAGCGCGGGCGGTGGCGATGAGGTCGACGTCGGTCCTGGCAGTGGCAAGGGCAGCGCGCAGTTCGAAGCCTTGATTTGTTGCCGACGTCAGAAGGTCGCTCAGTTCGAGCACACCGAGCAATTGGCCGGAAGCCGTGACAACGGGAAGATGCCGCAATCCGTGTTCGAGCATATCCGTGACCGCGTCGGCGCCGAGTCGATCCGGATCCACCGTCACGGCAGACGGCGTCATCACCGTCGAGACGGGGAGAGCGCTGTCGATTCCTCCGACAACAACTCGGCTACGAAGATCGCCCTCGGTGAAGATTCCGTAAGTGCTTGCATCTGTGGGAATTACGACGGCTCGACGCCCGGCTTCAGTCATCAGCGCGGCGGCAGTGCGTATGGAGGATTCCCCCGAACACACAATTGCCGGTCCCCGCAACAGATCTCGTACCGCACGCATGGCTGGGTTCGGTACTGAGATTCGCGCGGTATAGCCCGTCATGTCTTTATTGTCGCAGGCGTACCCGTTGACTGATCGGCGACGTCGAAACTTGCGATCACAGTGTTCGGATTCGGCCGAGGCACGAAAGAACTCTTGCCCGGACCCGACACTGCGGATCCGGGCAAGAATGTGACCAGAACTGCGTCAGCTCAGAACTGCATCAGCTTCGATCTCGATGAGCAAAGAGGGGTCGATCAACGAGCTGACCTCGAGGATTGTCGTAGCCGGACGGATGTCGCCGAATACTTCACCGTGTGCGAGTGCAGCCTGCTCCCACTGCGACATGTCGCGCAGGTACATGCGGGTGCGGATGACGTCACCGAGCGAAGCGCCGGCTTCTTCCAGTGCAGCTTTGATGGTGGCGAGTGCCGCACGGGTCTGATCGTTGAGGGTCTCGCCGGGGGCGGTGGTGCCGGAGACGGCAACCTGGTTGCCGATGCGGACGGCGCGGGAGTAGCCGATCTTCGGTTCCCATTCGGAACCGGACGAGATGTTGATTCTGTTGGACATGGCGTTGATTCTGCCAACAACTCACAGACCGTGGTGAAGCACGGGTCGCTTCCACGGTTCATCTTGACATAGCATAGAACAAGTGTTCGACTTGGGACTATGAGGTGGTCGGGTCAGGCATTGGATGCAGACGACGGAGCGTTGCCCGGGCTCGAGCGAGCCGGGTTGGTCCGCTCGGTGCAGACGCCGGAGTTCGAGGGCATCACGTTCCACGAGGTGCTGTGTAAGAGCGCGCTCAACAAGATGCCCGAAGCATCGACGCTACCGTTCAACTTCACGGTCAACGCTTTTCGGGGCTGTTCCCATGCGTGCCGTTACTGCTTCGCTCGGCCAAGTCATGAATACCTCGACCTTGACGCGGGCCGCGATTTCGATTCGCAAGTTGTCGTCAAGACCAACGTTGCTGCTGTCCTACGTAAGGAACTTGCTCGAAAGTCCTGGAAGCGTGAACCTGTTGCGCTGGGTACCAACACCGATCCGTATCAACGAGCCGAGGGCCGATACCGATTGATGCCCGGTATCATTCGAGCGCTGACAGAATCCGGTACACCATTTTCGATCCTGACCAAAGGGACTTTGCTGCGGCGCGATCTGCCACTGCTCAAGATGGCCGCTACCCAGGTCGATGTCGGTATCGGAGTGTCGCTGGCCATTAACGATCCCGTCTTGCAGAAGCAGATCGAGCCAGGCACGCCGTCGCCACGCGCTCGACTGGAGATGATCCGGGCAATCACCGACGCCGGATTCTCGTGCAATGTGATGGTCGCGCCGGTCATCCCCTTTCTCACAGATTCGAGCCAGCACCTCGACGGACTGTTCGCTGCGCTGGCCGACGCCGGGGCAACCGGGGTGACGGTCTTCCCGATGCACCTTCGTGGCAGTACACGCGGGTGGTTCCTGAACTGGCTAGCCGAAGAGCACCCGGCACTGATTCGTAGATATCGCGAACTGTACGGGCGAGGCGCCTACGTCACGCCGGAGTACAAGAGTTGGCTCAAGAAACGCGTCGAACCGCTGGTTGAGCGTCATGGATTAGCAGGACCGTCGCAGCATCGTGAGCTCGAGAGTCTGCCTGTCGAGCGTGAACTCGTCGGTGCCGGAGCGGCATTGACACTTTTCTGAGAGCGCTGCTTGGTACGGTCGGGCATGAATACTCCAGTGGTGATCGACCGGTTTCGCTTTCGGTGGTTTGTGCCGCCGGTGCTGGGAGAAACAGTCCGCTGGGGCTTGTCATGGAACTACGACAGTCCACGAAGGTGGGCTGTGCTGGAACCGGACTGGATGTGCACGGCAGACGTGCGAAGAAGTTCGGCACCGACGACACGAAGGTTTACCGCTGACCCGGATGTCGATGTGACGCAACAACCTTCGATCGGCCGTGTCGGTAGCCTGCAGTTCATGTTCAACGCCGACCTGCCGGTGCCGACGCAGATCGAGGTGTCAGGGGCTCTGCGCCTTCTGGCGGGCACCGCGCGCGAGAATTCGAATGCGCGGCAGGCCTGGCGGGATTTCGACGCCGACGCCCTCACCACAGGAGTTGTTCGTGGGCTCCGGCTCGTGTCCATCGCTTCGGATATGCAGTTCGATCCGCGTCAACCGCACGGACCGAACTGGGGGTGGACCTCGATGCAGTTCGTTTCCGGGACCGCACAGTTCTACGAGTTGGCGCACCCGCCACAGGGGTTGCGTTCCTACCGATTGACGGATCGGGAGAACGGGCCGTACCGGGAGGATTTCCTGGTGGTCGACCTCGAGACGGAGTAGGTCGCGTGCCCGTAAATACGTTGCGTGAGGTAACGATCGTGCGTAGCGTCGGTTCGGCTTGATTCACTTGTCGAAATGGAGTTCCATCGTGCTGCCGCTGACCGAACGCGAAATCCGCGCGTCGTTCGTGAATTGTTCGAAAGGTGACGCCAAACGGTTGCCGGTGCCACGTGATCTCGAGAAGCGCCCATGGCAAGACCTGGACTTCTTCGGTTGGAACGATCCGACCATGCCCGGTCGGGGATATCTGGTGATACCCCAGGGTGATGAATTGGTCGGCATCGCTCTCCGGTATCAAACCGGCAAGTCGGGTCGCGCTCAAATGTGCACCATCTGCCTCACGACGCACGGCAGCGGGGGAGTGTCATTGCTGTCCGCCGCCAAGATCGGTGAGGCCGGCCGCCGCGGCGACACGATCGGCACCTATATGTGCACTGACCTGGCCTGTCCGCTGTACGCGCGCAACAAGCGTCGACCGTCGGCGGGCAATCGCTACCAGGAAAATCTGACCGAGCAGGAGAAGGCTGATCGCGTGGTCGCAAACATTTCTGCGTTTGTGGCCATGTTGCGGTCGTAGGTAGCTTCGCTCCGATATCGGCGCGAACGTGCGCGGACATGGCACGATCGAACTTGTGACAAGTAGACCCGCGACTACGCAACAACTGCGCGATCTCGCGCTGCTCCGCCGTGTTCGTGACCGGATCGACCGCGAGTACGCGCAGCCTCTCGACGTCGAAGCCCTTGCCCGCGGAGTGAACATGTCGGCCGGGCACCTCAGCCGCCAGTTCAAGGTGGCGTACGGCGAGCCGCCGTACTCCTACCTGATGACCCGGCGCATCGAACGCGCGATGGCGCTGCTGCGTCGCGGTGATCTCAGCGTCACCGAGGTGTGTTTTGCCGTTGGCTGTTCATCGCTCGGTACCTTCAGCACTCGTTTCGCCGAGTTGGTCGGCGTCCCACCCAGCGTCTACCGGGACGAGGCTGCCGGCGTGACCGAGGGCATGCCGTCCTGTGTGTCGAAACAGGTGACAAGACCGATCAGGAATCGAGAAGCGCCGGCCGCCAGCCGCAGATAGCGTGACATTCATGGACATCACCATTGCATCGAGTTTCCTTCCGCAGGACGACCCCGAGGCCGCCCTGTCCTTCTACCGCGACACGCTCGGCTTCGAGGTCCGCCTCGACGTCGGTTACGACGGGATGCGCTGGATAACCGTCGGGCCGCCCGACCAGCCAAACACGTCGATCGTGTTGCATCCTCCGGCCG
Source organism: Rhodococcus sp. NPDC056743 (assembly GCF_042790355.1). NCBI lineage: Bacteria > Bacillati > Actinomycetota > Actinomycetes > Mycobacteriales > Nocardiaceae > Rhodococcus > Rhodococcus sp. NPDC056743. Next base: position 70,428 of record NZ_JBHTZI010000003.1, read on the forward strand.
TCGATCCTGGCATCACCGACGAGGAGCGTCGCACCATCGTCGAAATGATGGCCAAGGGCACCTATGCCGGTATTCTGTTGGCCACCAAGGATCTCGACGGTACCTTCGAGCGGCTGCAGGCCGGCGACATCGACGTCGTCCAGGAGCCGACCGAGCAGCCGTACGGTGTTCGGGACTGCGCCGTCCGTGACCCAGCAGGCAACTTGATCCGCATCCAAGAGCTTCGCTGAGTCAACTGAAGAGATCCGCGGCCACCCACCCGGGGCGACACTGTGTGGGTGGCCCTCACCTGAGAGATGGAGACATGATGAGCACGGCTGAAATGGCGGAGCGCGAGCTACATGTCGCGGACACCCACGACCTGATCCGCGTGCAGGGCGCGCGCGTGAACAACCTCCAGGACATCAGCGTCGAGATTCCCAAGCGCAGGCTGACTGTCTTTACCGGAGTCTCGGGTTCAGGCAAGAGCTCATTGGTGTTCAGCACCATCGCCGCGGAGTCGCAGCGGATGATCAACGAGACGTACAGCGCCTTCGTTCAGGGTTTCATGCCGACCCTGGCGCGGCCCGACGTCGACGTACTGGACGGGTTGACCACGGCGATCATCGTCGATCAGCAACGGATGGGCGTCGACCCTCGCTCGACGGTCGGAACTGCCACCGACGCCAATGCGATGCTTCGCATTCTCTTCAGTCGACTTGGTAAGCCGCATATCGGTTCGCCCCAGGCATTTTCGTTCAACGTTGCCTCCGCCTCCGGTGCGGGTGCGCTCACCGTGGAGCGCGGTGGCCGTCAGACGAAGGAGCGACGGACCTTCAGCATCACCGGTGGTATGTGTCCGCGGTGCGAGGGGCGCGGTTCGGTCAACGATTTCGACCTGACGGCGTTGTACGACGACACCAAGTCGCTCAACGAGAGTGCGATCACGGTCCCTGGTTACAGCATGGACGGCTGGTACGGCCGGATCTACCGGGGATGCGGCTTCTTCGACCCGGACAAGCCGATCAAGAAGTACACCAAGAAGGAACTGAACGATCTGCTCTACAAGGAGCCGACGAAGATCAAAGTCGAAGGCATCAACCTGACGTACACCGGACTGATTCCACAGATTCAGAAGTCGTTTCTGTCCAAGGACGTCGACGCGATGCAGCCGCATATCCGGGCGTTCGTGGAGCGGGCAATCACGTTCACCACGTGCCCCGAGTGCGACGGGACGCGGCTGAGCGAGGGCGCCCGTTCGTCGAAGATCAAGGGCATCAACATCGCCGATGCCTGTGCGATGCAGATCAACGATCTTGCCGTGTGGGTGAGCGGTCTGAAGGAACCTTCGGTGGCGCCGCTGCTGACGACGCTCGGTGAAACGCTCGACTCGTTCGTGGAAATCGGGCTCGGATACCTGAGCCTGGACCGCCCGTCCGGGACACTGTCAGGCGGTGAAGCTCAGCGTACCAAGATGATTCGACACCTCGGGTCCTCACTCACCGACATCACGTATGTGTTCGACGAGCCCACGACGGGTCTTCATCCCCACGATATTGCGCGGATGAACGACCTTCTGCTGCAGTTGCGCGACAAAGGAAATACGGTGCTTGTCGTCGAGCACAAGCCGGAGACGATCGTCATTGCCGATCACATCGTCGATCTCGGTCCCGGCGCCGGCTCCGCGGGTGGAACTGTCTGCTTCGAGGGCAGCGTCGACGGCTTGCGGGCCAGTGACACGGTCACGGGACGACACTTCGACGACCGAGCCGCGCTCAAGGCGAGCGTGCGAAAGTCAACGGGTGCAATGGAAATCCGCGGCGCGACGTCGCACAACTTGCAGAACGTCGACGTCGACGTGCCACTGGGCGTGCTGGTCGTGGTGACCGGCGTCGCCGGATCGGGGAAGAGTTCGTTGATCCACGGATCGCTTGCGAAGAGAGACGGCGTGGTGTCGATCGATCAGGGTGCGATCCGCGGTTCGCGTCGCAGCAACCCGGCAACGTACACCGGTCTGCTCGACCCCATCCGCAAGGCATTTGCAAAGGTCAACGGTGTGAAGCCGGCGCTGTTCAGCGCCAACTCCGAGGGCGCTTGCCCCACTTGCAACGGCAACGGCGTCATCTACAGCGATCTGGCGATGATGGCCGGTGTCGCGACAGTGTGTGAGGAGTGCGAGGGCAAGCGGTTCCAGGCCGATGTCCTGGAGTACAAGTTCGGTGGGAAGGACATCAGCGAAGTACTCGCGATGTCGGTCGCCGAGGCCGAAGAGTTTTTCGGTGACGGTGAGGCGAAAACCCTGGCCGCACACAAGATTCTGGTGCGACTCGTGGATGTGGGGCTTGGTTACCTCACCATCGGCCAGCCGCTCACGACATTGTCCGGTGGTGAACGTCAGCGCATCAAACTCGCCACGCACTTGGCCGAGAAGGGCGGCGTGTACGTCCTCGACGAGCCGACCACAGGACTTCATTTGGCTGATGTCGAGCAGCTGCTCGGCCTACTGGATCGACTCGTCGACTCCGGGAAGTCGGTAATCGTCATCGAGCATCACCAAGCGGTCATGGCACACGCGGACTGGATCATCGATCTTGGCCCCGGTGCCGGTCACGACGGTGGACGGATCGTATTCGAGGGCACGCCGACCGATCTTGTCGCCGATCGCTCAACTCTGACCGGCCAGCATCTCGCGTCGTACGTCGGCGCCTGATCGCAGTTAATTGACCCGCTTTGTCCTGATCCACAAAATCAGGACAAAGCGGGTCTTTCCTGCCTAGGCTCGAAACAACTGGGCCGACGCACGGTGCAGGGGCCCTGCTCTGGAGTTCGCATGACGACTTCACACAGCCCTGTCGCAGGGTGGGCAATTGCCGCAGCAGTAATGACGCTTGTCATTGCCGGCTGTTCGTCGTCGATCGACACCACCGGACCGACTGTGCTCACGACGTCCACCATCGACAGTCGAGGGGGGATCCCGCGCGGCTATCCGACCGAAACCGATGTCACGTCGCCGTTGGTGATCTCGGCGCTCGGGCCGAATCCTATTCCGGTAACCGGGACCGACGGAATGCTGCATGTGGCCTACGAGATCGAAGTGCTGAACTTCTCGCCGCGACCCGCGACCATCACAAAGGTCGAGACACTGGCCGCGGGACCGGACGGGACTGTCGTGTCGACGCTCGATCAGGGCCAGGTCTCGGAACGCTCGATTCTGGTGGGGAACTTTGCCTGGGCGCCGTTCACCGAGATCCCGGTGGGGCGCACTGTGCTGGTGGTGCTCGACGACGAGTACGAGAGTCCCGACGATGTTCCGTCGGTGGTGACCCATCGACTGACGGCGACGTTCGGCCAAGCGGCGCCGGAGGACGCTGCACAAGCCGCGCGGTACCCCGAAGCGATTACCCAGATCGGTGGAACGGTGACGACAAGTACAGACGCGCCGGTGGTGATCGGTCCGCCCCTCGCCGGCGACAGTTGGGTGGTCGGGGACGGTTGCTGCGGGCTCTCGCAACATCGCGCCGGGATGATGGCGGTCGGTGGCAGAATTAACGGCACCGAACGGTATGCCGTCGACTGGCTGAGGATCGACCCGGATGCAGTGCCACTCATCAGGTCTCGTGGTGACGGATCGAAAAATGAGGACTACTTCGCCTACGGCGCGCCGCTGCTGGCGGTGGCCGACGGCACCGTTGTGGCTGTGGTGTCCGGTGAAAAGGACGAAGTGCCGCAACAAGTTCCAGCCGACATGCCGTTCGATCAGCTGGGCGGAAACTACGTCATCATCGATATCGGCCACGGAAACTATGCGTTCTATGCCCACCTGAAACCGGGATCGGCGTCTGTCAACATAGGTGATGAGGTGACCAGAGGGCAGGTGATCGGGTACCTCGGCAACTCGGGTAACAGTTCAGAGGCGCATCTGCACTTCCACGTGTCACGGGCGGCGGTGCCCTTGTCCGGGGACAATGTGCCGTACGAGATCGACAGCTTCACATTTGTCGGATCGGCAGACACCGGGGTTCTTGTCAAGGGACCGAACGAAGGCGACCGCACGGACCAACTGCCGCTCGACGGGGCAGTCGTCAATTTCCCTCCTGTGAGCTGATTTCACTGACCCTTGGCGGTTGCCGGTCTACTGTGACGGCATGGGGAGAAGGATCGGACGCGTTGCAACGGCGCTCTCAATCGGGACGTTGGTGCTGACCGGTTGTGTGTCGAATACCGATGATCCGACAACCTTCACCGCCGTGGTGACCGTCGTCGGGGACGCCACCCGAGTCGACCCCGACTCCGGGCAGTGCATTGTCGGAACAATCCCTGTTGCGCCGAACGACACCGTATTCCTTCACGGAGAAAGCGGGGCCGCATCGACAAGGTCCGTGCTGGAGGTCGACTCCGTCGAACGAAATCCCGACGGCACCGGTGTCTGCACTTATGTGGCGCGCTTCGACGCGATCCCCGCGAATCAACGCAACTACACGCTCACGGTGAGCAGCGCGGAGCCCTATGCCGGCAGTTTCGCATCGTTGGATCTCACGTCGGACGAGCTCCAAAAAGGCGCGACGATCCACCTCAGTGCGTCCACGCCGTGATCCCTTCTCCGCTGAGTTCGGTGACGGGGCAGCTTGGCTCGTCCGACGGCCGTGCTCGGGGCAGTCGTGGAGAACCAAGGCCCACTGGCACCAGATTGCATGGTCCACAGCACCTTTCGACTGCGAATGTCAGATTTATAGCGGAACGCTCGACGACGCCGGAATCTCGGCCTAGCGGCGAGAGCCGGGATGATCTGCGCAGCCACTAGTAGTACTCAAGGCGGGTGCTCGTGTTCGTGTGCGAAGACATGACGGGTCGTTGAGGGAGAATGAGCGTATGAGCCTGAGTGTGTGTACCGATCTGTCGGCCTCAGATTGGTTGGTCGGGCAGGATATGCCGTGGTACCAACTCGCGGTGAAGGGTCCGGTTGGCTTTCCGGCATATGCAAGGCTCCGATTTGTACCCGATCCCGATATCGAAGGTAAACATGAAAACGACGTGGCCTCTGCAGGTGACGGCCTCACCGAATCGGAGCAGTTCACCATTGTGCTGGAAATACTGTCCCGCTACACCTCCAATCCCGATGACTGTTATTTCTGCTTGTGGGACGGCTGGGGATGCGAGGTCATCAGCGATGACGTTCCGATGGTGAAGATCCCCAACCGTGACTACTGGCTGTTCCGCGGCGCGCTCACGGGGTGGAACGACTGGGGCCACGATGTCCAGTTCGACCCGCGGGGTGCGTCTGACGCGGACCCCGCCTTCATGTGGCCGGCGGATCACTCGTGGTGTGTCGCAAACGATGTCGATCCAGACTTCGCAGTGATCGGAGGGCCGGCCGCGGCGATCGAACTTCTCATCGCGGATCCGCGGATCGACGCGGTGACCGTTGCCCCGTATAGCCCTACCGACCCAGACCGCTACTACTGAATGCCATTTGGATCACGACCTCGAGATGGTGTTCGTAATGTTGAAGAGGGGAACCTGTGACCAATTTGTTGAGTCGCTACGCAGCTGTTCTATTCGATTGTGATGGTGTACTTGTTGATTCGGAGCAGATCACGAATACGGTGCTGCGCGGCATGCTCCGCACACTGGGATGGCAGATCTCCGCAGATGAATGCGTTCGACTATTCGTCGGGCGGGCGTTGAAGGACGAATGGGCGGTGATTGAAGAGCACACGGGTTTCGTCATCACTGATGATTGGCTTGGTGAATTCCGTTCGAGACGTAACGCAGCGCTCCAGGCGAACCTGAGTGCGATCGATGGGGCCGCTGATGCGCTCGCCGAGGTTGCGGCTATGTTCGGCGACCGGATCGCATGCGTGACCGGTGCCGATCGAGGCAAAGTCGAGATGCAGCTTTCCGTTACCGGGTTGGACCACTGGTTCGGCGATCGTGTGTTCAGTGGGATGGAGGTGCAACGAAGCAAGCCCGCTCCGGATGTGTACCTGGCTGCCGCGCAAGCGCTCGGCATCAAGCCGGCAAACGCGCTTGTTGTCGAGGACTCGGTTGCGGGGGTCACTGCGGGTGTCTGCGCTGGAGCGACTGTGTTCGGCTTTGCACCTGAGAGTCCGGTTCACACCACCTCCGAGGTGCTCCGCGAGGCGGGCGCGAGCGTGATCTTCGCCCACATGTCCGAACTAGCAGCGTTAATTCGGAGGTGATGAAGGTACGTTGCTAACGTCGTAGCGTCGGGAAGTGCTGAGGGCGTGCGGCGTTCACGGAAGACCCAACCTACCGAACCGTGGAGGGATAGGCGATGAATCGCCCCAGCCATGACGAAGCGATCCGAATTCTGTCCGGCCTGACCGCCGGGGCAGAGCCCCGACTGCTGGGCCAAGGGATGGAAGGCGCCGTCTATACGATCGACCACGCTCGAGTTGCGAAGATCTGGGTCGGGGAGTCGGAGATGTCCCTGCAGCAGGATCGGACCTTCTATGACACGTTGGCGGTCAAGTCGTTTCGGTTCGCGACCCCTCGAATCCTCGAAGTTCATTTGATTGAGAATCGCTGCGTCACGATCGAGCAGCGCCTGCCCGGCACGACCATGTCCCACCATCTCCGGTCCGGCCGGATCGCCCTAGGCAGGGCGCGGTCCACGTTACGCTCTTTCGCGCAGCCCAGAACTTCCCGGAGGCTCTCGGGGCCTTGGCGCAGCGTCGCGTCGGCCGCTTTCGGCAGGTTCTCGACAGTGCCGTCGAGGCACTCGATGCCAAGGTCGACGCACTGCGTCGCCGGTTGTATGAGATCGACAGTGGCGACAGGACGGTCATCCATGGAGACCTCACGCTGGACAACATCCTGACCAACGGTGACGGTGCCCTGACCGCAGTTCTCGACTGGGGTTTCTTCACCACGGAAGGCGACCCGGCGTTCGATGCTGCCGTGGCCGCTTCGATCTTCGACATGTACGGAGAATCCGCCCTGAATACCGAACTAGGCCTACGCGCAAATCGAGGAGCGGCTGGGCTATTCGCGTGAGGCCCTCCTGGTGTATCGAGCGGCGTACTCGTTGATCACCGTGAACGCGTACGACGCCGACGGTAGCGACGGTCACTTCGCCTGGTGTGTAGCTGCGCTGAACCGCCCGGGCGTCGCACGCGCGCTCCTCGGCTGAGCCGATGGAGCCACAATACGTGAGCGTTTCGCAATTCTTCCGGTCGAATTGTTAGCAAAGGTAGCGGCATCTCTCAAAATCGGCGCAATTGGTCTGTTTTCGTGACAGGCTCGGTGACGACGGTTCATCGTGAACGATTGAGGAGCTCAATGCGATCGATCACACGCGCGGCACTCATCGCTGCTCCGTGTGTGTCGTTGAGTCAAACGATCATGATTCGTACCGTAAGCGGCACGGTGTTCGAGGGAAGATTCTCAGCGCTGCAACGGGAATCGAGGCTGCCCCGCAAGCTCCCTGCGCTTCGCGAGCGGCGTTGTGGAAAACCATCGTTTACAGCTTCGGGTCAGGGTGCTCGGTTCGGAATAGCCGAGCTGCCGTGACACTGCCGAGAGCGGGACGTCTGTGTTGGCGAGCAGGCTGTGTGCCAGTTCGCGTCGAGAATCGTCGACGAGTGATTCGAAAGTTCGGCCTTCCGAGGCCAGTCGTCTCTGCAATGTTCGCGGGTGCAAAAGCATCAATGACGCGACTTGATCCAGTGTGGCCACGCCGGCGGGCAGGGATCGCACGATCAACGCAGACACGGCGTCGTGGAACGCGACATTCGGATTTCGACCTGCCATGAAGCGCACGGCAAGGTCGTACGCCAGCGGATCTACACGAGGTAGATGGCGATGCATGACCCCACGCGGAAAAGTCAGTAGATTCCGGTCCGAGCCGAACTCGACAGAACACCCGAAATAGTCTGTGTATACGCGCATCTCGGAGATGCGTGGATGCTGGAACGAGATATGTGTCGGATGGAAGTCGTGGCCGGCCATCATCCGGAACGTCTGAAGTGTGACTCCCAGTGCCAGTTCCACGACGTGCGACCGGTGCGGCAGTCGATGCAGCACGGTGTCGAGGCTGTAGGACACTTCGGTGTCCCCCACGATCAGCTCGACTGCCAACGCGGGGCTGTAGACGTGGGCGTATCGAGCGACACCGTGCAACGCGTCGCCGATTGTCTCGGCACTGCGCGCTGCGATTGCCACGGGGCCGAGGATGTCCGGGTCTTGCCTGCTCGCGAGCCTGAGGGCGAAGTCCGGCGTCCCTAGCTCCTGCGCGCAGAGGCCGAGCAACGTGGACAACGCGCTAAACGGTACGAAGTTGTCGTAGGTGCCGATGATGGCCGGATCGATTCCCGTCCGATCGCAGTATTCGTGCGGATTTCCGCCGAGTTCGGAAATCAACTCGGGCAGCCGGGTCAGTGACGAGGCGCTGATGAGATCGGCCATGTGTCGAAATGTAAATAAATTGGCGTTTGATGTCAATTTTCCTTGCGCCTGGGCAGTGATGATCGACACAGGTTGGTTTGTTCAACGTCGAACGCCATCCCTGGAGGAGCTTAGAAAATGACATCACTCACCGACCGCACCGCGCTGTTCATCGACGGCGCGTGGAGAGCGCCGGACACGTCCGAAACCATCCGAGTCGTATCGCCTTTCACGGAGCGGGAGATAGGCTCGTTCCCCGCTTCCGTGCCGACGGATGTCGACGCAGCGGTATCAGCGGCTCGAAGAGCATTGCGGCGGGTGGACTGGGCCGAACTTTCTCCCGCCGAACGTGCGGGTGCCATCCGCAGGTTCGCTGACGAACTCGAAAAACGATCCGAAGACCGCGCGGCGACGGTCACTCGTCAGAACGGCATGCCGATCGAGCTTGCCCGTTTCGCCGAGGGTGCCGCGCCCGTCCAGCTTTTGCGTTATTACGCAGGTCTCGCCGAGTCGACGCCCACCGAGGAGCGCCGCGCCAGCCAACCGATTCCGGGCACGACAATCGTGCGACGAGAGCCCGTCGGTGTCGTCGCGGCCATAGCGCCCTGGAACTTCCCGGCTGTATTGTCGATGTTCAAGATCGCCCCGGCTCTTGCGGCGGGTTGCACCGTCGTCCTCAAGCCGTCACCCGAGACTACTTTGGACTCTTACGTATTGGCCGAAGCCGCACTTGCGGCAGGGCTTCCTGCAGGCGTCATCAACATCGTCACTGGTGGACCGGACATCGGTCAGTATCTGGTGGCGCATCCCGGCGTCGACAAGGTCGCCTTCACCGGATCGACTGCGGCCGGTCGACACATCGGCACGGTGTGTGGCGGAATGCTTCGCCCCGTCACCTTGGAGTTGGGCGGCAAGTCGGCGGCCCTGGTTCTCGACGACGCGGACGTCGAGGACACGGTGACCGGTTTGGCAACGGCTTCCCTGCTCAACAGCGGACAGACGTGTTACATGTCGACTCGAATCTTGGTTCCGCGCAGCCACAGTCAGGCCTACATCGACGCCATCACAGCGATGGCTGCAGGTCTGCAGGTCGGCGATCCGATGGACCCGTCGACGTTCGTCGGCCCGATGGTGAGCGCAAGGCAACAGGAACGCGTGCTGTCCTTGATCGACCAGGCGCGCTCGGAGGGCGGAACTATCACCACCGGTGGTGGACGCCCCACCGATCTCGACACCGGATTCTTCGTCCAGCCCACGGTGTTCGCGAATGTCGACAACGCCAGCACCATCGCACGGCAGGAGGTGTTCGGGCCGGTGCTGTCCGTTATTGTCTACGACGACGTCGATGATGCTGTCGCACTTGCCAACGACTCCGAGTACGGCCTCGGTGGGACTGTGTGGACCTCCGACGAGGAACGCGGTATCGCAGTTGCCCGACGCGTCGAGACCGGGTCGTTCGGTGTCAACACCTTCAACCTCGACTGGGGTTCACCGTTCGGCGGAGTCAAAGCCAGCGGCCTGGGTCGTGAACTCGGTCCCGAAGGGCTCGCGTCGTACCAGCAGCTCAAATCCATCTTCCTTGCATCCTCGTAAGAATCGAGCCACCATGTCCGACGCAGGACTCGCCGGCGCCCGTGCGCTGGCAGAAAACACTGTGAAAATCGCCGAGCAGTTCGGAACCGCCGAGTGGGAAGCCGACAGTGCATGCCACGGCTGGCGAGTCCACGACCTCATCGGCCACATGGCGTTTTTCTTCAACTTCATCGCTGATCCCGACCTGGTGTTCCCGCCGAACCCCAGTGGAAAGTCCGAGCGGCTCAACGACGCTGCTGTTCGCGAGCGCGCCGAACTACCGCACGAGCAGATCCTGAACTATTACCGGGAACAGTCCGAAGCCGGCCTCGCGACATTGGCGGCGCTGCAAGGAGAAGAACTGCGCGACAACCCGATCGAGATGCTCGACCTCGGGACTTATCGCCTTCATCAGCTCAGTGACGCGGTGTCGTTCGACCATCTCGTCCATCTGACGTCGGATCTTCTGGCGCCGTTCGGTCCGATTACCTACAGTGAGATCGACTTGGCGGCCGCTATCGATCCGGCGATCGACTGGATGGTTTCCGGACTCCCGCAGATGTGCGGCGAATCAGTCGCTGTCGCTCTGACATCCCCTGTGGCACTGCGACTCAACGGTGCCACCGAGCGAACTTTCGTCCTCGCCCGTGGCGATGGGGGAGTGACCGTCACCGAAACCGACGACGTGACGGAGAACGTCGCGACAACCCAGGCCACCGAATTCCTGCGGTGGGGGACCACCCGCTCTGCATGGCGATCCGCCGTCGAGGTTTCCGGCGACCGCACAACCGTCGCGGCAGTTCTCGATGCCATCGACATCGTCTGATCCACAAGAACCCACGATTTTGAAGAGGAAATAACTATGTCTCAGTACTTGCAGGACAAGGTCGTTCTCATCACCGGCGCAGGCGGTGGATTCGGTCAACTCATCGCAGAGAAGGTTTCAGCGCAGGGCGCCAAGGTAGTTGGCGTCGACATCAACGAAGCCGGTCTGAAGGCCGTATTCGACGGTATCGCGGCCGCCGGATTCACCGGCACCTACAAGGTCGCAGACGTCACCGACATGGAGCAAGTCGTCGCTGCAGCGCAGCACGGCATTTCGGAGTTCGGAGCGCTCGATGTACTGGTGAACAATGCAGGCGTCATGCCGCTCGCATATTTCGCCGACCACGAACGTGCGTGGCAGAAGTGGCACAAGGCAATCGACATCAACATCAAGGGCGTCGTCAATGGAATCTCTGCCGTCTACGACCAGATGATCGAACAGGGGCGCGGCCAGGTTGTCAACATCTCGTCGATCTTCGGGAACGCCGGTATCGACGGTTCCGGCGTCTACAGCGCGACCAAGGCTGCAGTCACCACGATCTCGGATTCGCTGCGAATCGAGGCCAAGGGCAAGATCAAGGTCACGACGGTCAAGCCCACGGGTGTGACGGGCACAAACTTGGCGAGCTGGATCGTCAATGAGAATGCGATCCTCGGTCTCACCGGCCAGCGTGCCGCGACGTTCACCGAGAACATGGGCGCGGCGACCACCGACTCGTTGCGCCCGGAGCAGATGGACGTCGACAACATCGAGTACTGGCTCATCAAGCCCGACGACCTGGCCGACGCCGTAGTTCACGTCATTGATCAGCCGTGGGGAATCAGCATCAGTGACATCACCGTCCGCGCCAGCGGCGAGGACTACTTGTACTGACAGATGCATAGGAGCCCTCTCCCCTCGGACTTGGTGCACCCGGAGTTCGAAGGGAGAGGGGCGGCCGCAGATCGACTTTCCTGGTCACGCTGGCACGGATTCGCTACCTGAGTCCGAGCGGCGAATGTCGAAATTTACCCGGGTTAACCAGGTTTGAATGCTGTTGAGAGAGAATAGAATTTCAGCTCATTTGTAAGTTGTTGTGTACTAGTCAACTGGGCATCTCGAAAATCGTCTCGACGGGTAGTGTAACCGGGCGGGGGGATCAGAAGATTCCGCCGATTCCCTTGCCGATCAGGACAACTCCGATCACCAAGATCAGCACACTCATCACCGTGGTGTTGTTCTCCTGGAGCCAGACTTTGAGCTTGGCCAACGGTTCGCGGAGTCGATCTGCAGCCACCAGGTATCCGAGGACGGGGATGAGGACGGTGGAGCCGGCGATGATCGTGAAAACCAGGGTCGAGACGATCACCTCGCCGGTTGCCAGCGCCGCCGAACCGATCGACACACCTGCCGCTATGCACATGAGCAGGTTTTTCGGGTTGATCGCTGCGAGCGCGAATCCGAGACCCAATCCCTTGACCGCGGTCATCTCGTCGATGGCGTGCATCCACTTCGGTATCTCGTGCTCGCCGCCGCGGCTACGCCACTGCTTGACTCCGAAGGTCAGCAGGAGGGCGCCGAGCGCTAGTTTGATCCATGAGGCTGTGGTGGACGGTCCGTCGTCGGAAGCGCTGATAGTGCTGGACAGGACGACGAAAAGAACTGTCGCGATGATGATTCCGAGTATCCAGCCTGCGGCGAATCCGATGCTGGTGCTGCCGGCGCGTTTGGAGAGCAACATCAGTATCGTGGCGATGATGGGAACTGGCGACACTGCGACTCCGATGGAGAGCGGGAGGAGATCTCCGATGACGGAACCCATGTCGAAACTCATTTCTCATCGTGGTGGTAGAGACGGTGGTCGAGCAAACGCCTCGTGGACCTGGTCGGTCGAATCCGAGGTCAGCACGAACAATGGCGTTGATGTCGTTGAGTTGGTGGGTTTTCGACTTCTTGGCACCTTCCGTTCAGCTAACCTCGGCGTCGTCGAGGACGATGATCAGTCCCTGCTTCCACGTTTTTCTCGGTCCCGATCGCCTCGTGCGCCCTTGTGTGGACGGGAAGTTTCACACAGTGAGTGTGTGAGCCACAGAAAAGCCTCCAACCGATAATGCCGCCAATGCTGCTGCGGGACAATGCTGACACGATGGACGTCGACGTAGTTCGTGCCTCATTCGAAAGGGATGAGAGGTTCATCCTCATCTGTCTCCTCTCATACGATTCCCACATGAAACGTGTGTGGGAAGGTGTGCGGCGCTATTGCGAGACGCTGCATTCGGTCGGCCTGTCGTTCGGCCTGGTGTTTTTCGTCCTCTCTATGAGCCCGTCCCTGTTGCCACGCGCGTGGTATCTGCAGGGCGTGGCAACCGGTATTTCCGTCGCCACGGGATACGGCATCGGTGTAACCGTGGCGTGGATGATCCGCAAATGCGGAGTCGAACCAACCTGGTCGGCTCGGACAAAGAAGATTGGCTGGACCGTACTCGCAGTTCTGGCTGTGATCCTGGTTCCACTCTTCCTGATCCTGGGATCGTGGTGGCAGCAGATCGTCCGTGATCTAGTCGAGGCACCGCGCGACAATCGGGCGAACTACGTACTGGTGCTGCTGATTTCGGTAGCAGTATGGCTCATCCTGCTCGAGGCGGGTCGCGGTCTTCGGTACCTCACGAGACGGCTCGCTGCCGTCGCTCTGCGGTTCGTTCCGAAGGAGGCAGCGAAAGTTGCCAGTTTGGTAGTCGTCTTCGCGTTGGCGATCTTCGTCGTCAACGGTGCGCTCTACAACGGGCTTATCGCGTTCGCGAACTGGAGTTTCTCCGGCGCGGACAACGACACACCGGACGGCATCAACCAGCCGCTGATCGCCGAACGCAGTGGTTCACCCATGTCTGCCGAGGCTTGGGATTCGCTCGGCAAGGAAGGGCGCACCTTCATGGGTAGCGGCCCGTCCGCCGAGAAGATCGCCGCAGTGACCGGCCGGGATGCGAAGCAACCGATCCGCGTGTACGCCGGCCGCGAGTCGTCCGATTCCGTCAACGGCGTCGCACTGCGGGTCGTCGACGAACTCGAGCGCACCGGTGGCTTCGATCGCGGGACCCTTGCCGTCGTGACCACCACCGGCCGCGGCTGGGTCAACGACGATGTGGCGTCCGCCTTCGAATACGTCCAGGGTGGAGACACCGCCATCGCGGCGATGCAGTACTCGTTCCTTCCCAGCCCTTTGGCGTTCATCGCTGACCGTGAAACCCCGATGGCGGCCGGCCGGGCGCTGTTCAACGCCGTCTACGCGAAGTGGATCGATCTGCCGCTCGACAAGCGCCCCAAGCTTGTCGTCTTCGGTGAGAGTCTCGGATCGTACGGTGGGCAGGCTGCATTCGCGGGAGCGCAGGACATGGCGACGCGTGTTGATGGGGCATTGTGGTCGGGGACCCCGAACTTCACCGCTCAATGGCAGGAGATCACCGATAGTCGGGACTCCGGCTCGCCGGAAGCTGTGCCCGAGATCGATGGCGGACGGGCGATCCGTTTCGCCGCTTACCCCGAGGATCTCGCGTTGGATGCGCCATGGGACGACTCACGTGTGGTGTATTGGCAGCATGCCAGTGATCCGATTGTCTGGTGGTCCTTCGACCTGCTCCTGAACAAACCGGACTGGCTTGCCGAGCCTCTCGGCCGTGATGTCGACCCGGGTATGAGGTGGATACCGTTGGTGACGTTCTGGCAGGTGACTCTCGACATGGTGTTCTCGGCTGATGTGCCGTCCGGTCACGGTCACAACTACGGTGCCGAGGCGGCGGACATGTGGGCGCAGATCCTGCACCCCGAGGGCTGGTCTCAGTCGGACACCGACACGATCCGCGGGGCCCTGACGAACAATTTCCAACCCACCAAGTAGTAGTCGTAATTAGTGGAAAGCTGAGCTACTCACATGGAAACTGGTCAGTCCGGATTCCGTAAGTAGCTTGAGCGCCAAGTCATTTGCGGGCTCGTACCTGCCCGAGGTGACGCCGAATGCCGTGCGCCGGTGTGACCGTGAAAACGCGAGATCATGTTTGTTCGAGATGCTGATCGATATCACAGTGTGAAAACGAAACCAGCGCCTGGACTTTTCGAGGCGAAAGATTCCGGCCTCTCGTGCGCGGAGATAAGTGAGGCTGGACAGTTAACAACACGTATTTTGCCGGGTCTACGCAATTCATTTTTGAAAGGGTCTCTTCATGCTCATCATCGGAATTATTCTGTTCGGAATCCTCGTCGGTGCTGGAGCCCAGTTGGTCTTGGGTACGGACACTGCGCGACTGGACTGGACCTTCGCCTTCATCGCCGGGATTGGTGGTTCGTTGGTGGGTGGGTTGCTCGCGAGTCTGATCGCGGGTGACGGACTATCGCTGCGTCCGAGCGGAATTCTGGGCTCACTTGTCGGTGCTCTGGTCATTACTGCGGGCTGGCAGTGGTACCGCCGGAGCAATACGGGCGCAGCTGAGTCTTCCTCGGACCGCTGAACTTTCCCGGACGCACGAATTCGTCCTTGCATCAAGGAATCTTGACTTTCATCCTGTCCTGCAGATGATCATCGTCGATGCAATTCGGAAGCGAGGTGGTCGGCCGAGACACACTGGTAGTGGACTCGGCCAACTGATGACGAACGCCGACAGGGACTGGGATTGTGCCTGTTTCGCTTACGTATGACCTCGTCGATTTCGGACTGTGGTTGTCGCCGGCCGGGGCAGGCATTCGGTGAGGGGATCGTTGTCCTGCCCTCGGACATCGCTTCACCCAGAGGCCGCGACCCCTGAATGCCTTGAGGTGCACGGTCGATCGAGGGCAATGGCGTGGAATTGGAACGCGGGTGGATACGGTTGTTGCATACGTCTCAGCCACTCGGTGTGGCTCGATCTTTACACCGAAAAGGCCAAGAAATCCTGGGAGAGGTTATCGGTATGAATCAACCGACGACGTCTCTGAAGACCGCCGGCAGAGGGGTACCGATGTAAAACGCTGGAGTCAGCGCGCACACTGCGCACGTGATGGCGTAGAAATTGTCGCGAGTTCTCCTGCGGCTGTCGAGGTTCCTAATTCCTGGGGCCGAGTCACGTTTGCCTGGCCCAGACGAGAGCGGTGGCGGTTAATGCGAGTACGCCGAATATCTCCTCAGGGGCCTCGATTTCCGGCGCCGCGGATGAAGTTGCCGCGAGGAGATTCCTGAATTTCCGGGGGTCGTGGGCCCGAGCCTGATAGCGGTGTTTACCTGTCGGAGTGAGCGTCTCGCCCACTCTTTCGGGTGTTCTCCACCTGAAGTGGCCCGTATGGAATGTCAGACGATGACCCGCCGGGATTGTCGTAGAACAAGCCACCTTTGGTGACGTCTTCCCCGTCGGCACCGGCGTCTCGCGGTGCCGAATCGTACGTCTCCAGTAAGAGATTCACCGGCCCTACCTGGATTGATTGTCCTTCGGACACCACGAGGGTGAATTCCGGACAGTCACCGCCGGGAATGCTGTCGGACTACATTGGGTCGATCTGGAACTGTGTTCGCGATAATCTCCCCGCCAGACCGATTGCGGCCGTGCATAGGTTCCCCATGACACAGCGGACGCCGATCACCACCAGCGCAGGGAATCCTGGAAATGTCGTGCATTTCTGAACGTCGAACGTCGAATGTTGAGTGGTCAACACGAAATCCACTGGACACTGAGAAGTCGATTTCTGAACTAGCGAAACTGACAAACAACCGCGATTTCGCCGCTCCTTTTCGCTGCACACTGGGACTCCCACCCCGACTGGCCGTCACAGATCAGTCCGAACGATAGTTCGGTTATCTCAGATCAACTCCCGCCGACGAGCCCCTACGCCAGCAAAAACACGTATGAAAATTGATCGCCCGGCGTGAACGAAAACCCGAAGGTGTTCGTCTGAAACAAACCGTGGACGAACTCCCTCTTGTGGTCGCGGATATATCGAGCGCTTCAGACGCAGGAAACTACAGGCCGGCCTGATCGACTCCGTATTGCGCCTGTGCGCTGGTATATCCCTCATACATCAACTGGTCAATCAGGCCCTGGCGCGAAAAGGACGTGTAGTCGAGGTACGACTCCGCCGCCTTCGCAGCTTGCCTATTCCAGTCAGGCGCCACGTAGTCCACGGCGAAACTCGCGTCCTCACTGGAGTAATCCTCGTACTCCAGCTGCTCAATAAGGCCTTGCCGCGAGAAGGCGGTGTAGTCGAGGTAGCTTTTCGCCGTTCGCACCGCGTTTCTCTGCCCCGCAGTCATGCCGGGAGTCACGCTTGCCGGAGCAGTGGTCACCGGTTTCGTCGTCGTAGTAGGTGCCAGAGTTGTTTCGGCAGGCGCGACCACTTGTGCTTTCGTGGTTGGCAGGGCCACGGCAGAGGTCTTCGTCGTTGTGGTCGGAGCCGTTGTTACCGCGCTTGACTGTGTCGTTTTCGTCTGGCTGCTGGCTGCATTATCAGGCGATTTACCGGTCGAAGTGGCTACACCGATAATGACGAGGAGCACTACAACTGCACCGGCGATCCATGGCCACTTCTTGGGTTGGGATTTACCGGGCTCCGGGTCAGTATGCGGATTGGACACGTATCCGGGCGGCGTCGGACTTGTCGCGGGCGGCTGAAGCGCCGACGTCCACTGTTGCCCATCCCACCACCGCTGTTGTCCGGAGCCCTCGGGATCTGGATGCCATCCAGCAGGTGTTGTCATGGTTATTCCTTACTTTCCGGGCGCTAACCCGTTACCGTTTATCCGGGCCGTCACGCAATTCCCACTAATATCCGTATGACGGTCAGTAGTCGGTTAGCACTGCAAGTGCAGTTGTGACGTCGTTGACAATAGCGGCATCGGCGTGCCCGGCTTGCTGTGGGCATCGATACGAACGGTTAACGCGAAAGATAGGCGAGTGAACGATGCAACGGCTCTCGGTTCGAGCCTGGAAGACCAGAGGGCTGCCAAGATCACCTGATTTACCTTGGCCATCTGAGGAACTGAAATGGCCGCACGAGTGCTTTGGCCGCGAGACTGGGTGCGTGATCTATGGACGACGAGAACGAGCAGCTGGCTGAGCAATTGCTCGGTGTGAGTCGTCGTGGCTGTTTGGAAGCACCGTATGCTGCAGTGAGCTCTCTACGTTTCTGGCATTGCGGCGCTGTTGCTTGCGCTCGCGGTTCTCTGGCCTTACTGAAATCGCTGACTGTGCGTACGTCGCCAACTGCTGAGGAAATGTTGATTCCATGACAATTTCCCGAAACTGGATCGTTTCTCGCTGGCCTCCAAGTGACCGATTGCTGCGGTCGAGTGCGGTTACTGGAGAATAGGTCCGGGTTCGGTCGTTAATCTGTTCTCGCTGCACTAAATGTATCTCGCGGTCACTCTTAGTTCTCCGGTGCCATTTTTGGGTGATACCTGGCTGTGCAGCCTGAGACGTGAAAACCTAATCCCCGTCAGTGCAGATATTGACGGAATCTAAGTTTTTCAATTCGAGGAAGGCGCCGGAATGTATCCCGATCAGCAGCCGAAAGGCGGCGCTATGGTCAACGAACATGGAGCAGAGCACAAGGAATCTGCCCGGCGCACGCGGATCATCGCTGGCGATGTGGTCGGGTTCGTTGCGGCTTAGGTGCCTGACCGAGGTTGAGAAGAATCGGCTGTCCTGAACTGCGATAGTGCGATAGCCTCCGTTCAGGCAGTACTTCTGACACCCAGATCTGCGGTGTTGGTGCTGGCCTGACTTGCCGAAATTTCAAGCGCAGAATCTCTGACCTGCCAAGCTCTTCCCCCAGGCCGTTCCAGGCCCCGGGTATCTCGCTCCTCTCCCTAATGGGTCATCTTCTTGTTAACCCAATCCGACGGATCGACATTCATCCTTGACCACCCGGCAGAATTGAGTGAAAGACTATGTATACCAACGTAATTACCAACGGAACTGAACGGTCAATCATTGAGAACATGCTCGACCGGAACCGTGAGGCACTGATCGAGACGGTCCGTGGGTTGTCTGATGACGACGCCCGTCGACAGCTTGTCGCGTCGCTGACGACACCGATCTCGTTGATCAAGCATGCCGCTGCCGCTGAACGGATCTGGTTCCAACGATTTTGGGTGGGACTCGACGAATCTGAATGCGATGGATACTCACGCCGGGACGATGGCACCTTTGCCGTCGCCGATGGTGAGTCGCTGGCAGAGGTTATCGCGGAATTCGAGCGCGCAAGCCAACGATCACGGGTGATCGCGTCGCGGTTCCACCTCGACGACACTATGGACATTCCCCACGAGGGAACCGTCAGCATGCGGTGGACGCTACTTCTCATGGTCCAAGAGTTCGCCAGGCATGCAGGTCACGGCGACATCCTTCGTGAACAGATCGACAAACCTATACCGAGGCAGATGATTTCGTGACAAAAAGGGCTGTACGGTCGCAGGGTTCTCACAGTAAACGTCCAGGCTCCTCGCGGTGGGTATGCAGGATTACCGAATACCTTTTGTGTCATGACGATTCACAGTTCTCCGATTGCGCCTTCGAACAAACGTGGTCGCCGCTGTATGGCCTTTGTGTCAGCGATGTTGGCGGGCGGTCTGCTGCTGGGCGGGTGCGCCGCCGAGACGACAGACGGGAGCGCGGCATCTCCGGTGTCGGTCGCTGATGTCGAGAGCGTCGATTCGACTGCTACTACGGACGATTCGACGACCACAGCCGAGACCATCACCAGCACCACAGACGCGGCCGAGGCATTTCTGCAGACCCTGTCGGACGAGCAGCGTGAGCAGGTTACATACGCGTTCGACGACGAGACCAAGACCACTTCGTGGTCGAATTTCCCGGTGACATTTGTCGACCGTGCCGGGCTCAACATCTCCGAGTTGACCGACGAACAGCAAGCGGCGGCGTTGAAGGTGCTCGAAGCACTCCTCAGCGACGAAGGATACGAGACCGTCACCGGCATCATGGGTGGCGATGAGTTCCTGCATGAGAACAGCAGTGGGGCCGAGGAATCACTCGGTCAGTACTACATTGCGTTTTTCGGTGACCCGTCGGACTCCGGCGAGTGGCAGTTTCAATTCGGTGGCCACCATCTCGGTATCAACGCCACTTTGGATGGTTCGGCTGATTCCATCACATTCGCCCCGACTCACCTTGGACTTCAACCCGCTGTCTATACGGACTCAGACGGCAATGAGGTGCAGCCGTTCGCAACCACATACGAGTCCGCATTCGCGTTCTACGACAGCTTGACCGAAGACCAGCAAGCTCAGCTGTACCAGAGCGAGAGCGTATCCAACCTCGTGTGCGCTCCAGGAAGGACATGCGACTACCCCACGGGAACGGGTATTGCCGGTTCGGACTTGACGGAGGAACAGAAACAACTGCTGCTCGACGTAATTGCGAACTGGGTGGGCCTGGCCGACGAGGAGACGACGTCGGAGCAACTCGCTGCCATCGAGGCCACTTTGGACGAGACTTACGTGAACTGGTCCGGGGCAACCGAATACGACATGACGCAGGGGGAGGGGATCTACTTCCAGATCTCCGGCCCGAATGTGTACATCGAGTTCGCCAACCAGCGGGGATCGGCCGGCGCCGACGTCGCGGGATACACAACCTCGGGTTGGGGCCATATCCACACCATCTACCGAGACCCCACCAACGACTACGCCAACAGTGTCACGCAGCAAGCAGCTTCGGGCATGGGTGGCGCGGGTGGGCCTGGTGGCGGTGCAGCGCCGAACGGCGGCTGAATTACCGAATTGAGCGTGTACTGGGGGACAGCTCAACACCCTGAATCCGGACCTGTGTACCGTCGACCGTTATGCGAGTGTTAGCCTACGCTAACCTAAATTCTGATGTGTTGGTGTCACCCACTCACCACACTGAGCGCCTAACGGAGACAACGCGATGAGCAATCAGACCGACTACGACCTCGATGAGTCGAGAGACGAGGACGTCGGTCGCTATCCGCAGGCTGCCGTGCCACGCCGCGGTGTTCATTGGCCGACAGTGGCGGTTTCCGCGTGTGCGGCAATGGTTGTGGGGGTGGCGATCCCCGGACTCGTCCTGTTCGGCATGAATCTCGGTGACCAGGAACGTCAGGTCGTCGTGACCATGGCTTCCCCTGCAGGGGCTGGCACCGTGGGCTCTACTGCCGACGCGGCCAGTGGTGGCGTCACCGTGCTCGATCCCCAGGTTCCGGCTGCGGCGCCCACCTCGGCAGCCGCGGCTCCGGCGCCGGCTGCAGCCCCAGCTGCGCCTGCCGCGACCAGTGGGCCTGCCGCGAGCGCCGCCCCTGCGGTTGCATCGGCACCCGAGGGGCCAACGACGCCGGGCATCGCCGAACTTAACGGTCAACTGCAGCGCGGACTCAACTCGGCCACAAGTGACGCGGACGTTGCTGCGGCGATCGAAGGTGGCGCCGCCGGCGTCCCCACCGTTCGCGCAGTAGGAAACGCGCTGAACATCGCAGCCGGTATCTATCGCTGGGATCTCACCGACCCGGTCACGGTGACCGACGAGGTGGCGCGTGCCCAACTCGTGACGTCGTTGCCTGGCAGTGCGCCGTCGGAAGCGACTCTCAAATGGTATTGGATCGACGGGCAGTGGAAATTGAGCAACGACAGTCTCTGCTTCCTCGCGCACCGCGCTATGGCCACGTGCACCGTGCCCGGTAATCCTGGCGGACCGAACGGACACCCGCTGTGAACCGTGCGCTGTCTGCGGCATTTGTTGCGCTTGCTTTGCTCTTGACCTCGTGTGGTGGGAACTCCCTCAACACCGCCGATGGGGAAACAGTCACTGTCAGCGGCAAGTTCGGCGAAGCCCAGGTGCCCGTCGGCGCCGAGCGGGTGCTTCCCCTCTCGCCCCAGGACGCGGACATGGTGATCTCGATGGGGGTCGCACCCATTGCCCTGCCCACGGACGCGAACATCCTCGTCTCCACGAACGGAGTGGGAGCGTGGCCCTGGCAGGTCGACGCCCTGACGGACATGGGGTACCAGGTGCTGCCGCCCAACCCCGGCGGCGGCGTCGACGCACTGCTGTCCACCGGTGACAAGGAGATTCCGTCACTGCTGTTCGAAGGCGACCCGCAGTCGTACATCGAACAGATCGTGGCCCTCGATCCTGACGTCATCGTCGCGACTGGGCAGTGGAGTCTCAATGAGCGTGCCTACGAGCAGCTTTCGAGTATCGCCCCGGTCGTGCATTTCGACGAGCAGGCCAACGTGGAGCCATGGCAGGATTCGACTCTCAAGATCGGCAAGGCGCTCGGTCGAGAGGACGCAGCGCAGGCCGCTGTCGACTCGGCCGAGGCCGATCTGGCCGCTGTTCGTGCTGCTCACCCCGAATTCGAGGGCGTGAATTTCAACGCGGTAATCGGAGACCTCAACGGGCAGCTGTACATCCTCGCCGGTGAGGACCGAGGAATCGGAATGCTCATGAAGGACTTGGGCTTCCAATTGACCGACTGGGCGCAGACTGTGCCGACCGATGCAGACGGGCGAGGAGTGATCAGCTACGAGTACGTCGCCCAACTCGATACAGACGTCGCGGTTGTGATCTCACCGGCGGGGGACATCGACTACATGCGCGACAACGAGCAGTGGCGCAACCTGTCGGCGGTCCAGCGCGGATCGGTCGTGTCGATCGCCCGCAACTCCGGAGTGCCGAATGCACTGGGTTTCCCGTCCCCGATCTCACTCCCGTGGGGTGCGGACCGCATCACCGACGCGCTGAGCACTGCAGTCTCGCGCGCCTCGTAAAACTCTCGTGGGGAGGGTTGGCAGAGCATCTGCCAACCCTCCCGATTTTGTTGGGTGCGGAGCGGTGCTGGTGGGGAAGTGGTGCACGCGAACGCGTCCGCGGATGACTGCGGTGGGGGATCGGTGGCCGACGGCCAGGTTCAGCGGTCGGCGGATCTGATTGACAGGAGACTTTCATTCACCCGGATCAATACTCGGACAACGACGGAAACACCGAATTTTCCGAATTTGACGAGCTAGTTCCATCGAACCAACGCAGACCAGAATCCGATCACGTCACCAAGCACTAAAAAACGTCACACCATCTACGACGCGAGGGAATCGTTGCACTGCGTCGTCAGAACGCGCCGAACCCGACGATGCCGGCAACATCGTCAGGGTTGAACCGGTGAAGCATCACGGAGTTGTTCTCGTTGCCGCCAACAGTGGTGACAACGCCGGCATCATTGCGGAGCACGATGTTGACGTGTTGCCCGAAGGGACTGGAATCGTCGTAGAGAATCGTGTCGCCGGTCTTCAACCGATAGTCCTGACCGAGAGGCACAAAGGTTCCGACGGATTGGTAGTACTCCTGCAGTGTGTAGACACCGGGGATTCGCCACGAGCCGGAATTGGGGTTGGAATACGGCGCGCCAATTTTGTTCACGTTCCAGCTGACGAAGTCGGCGCACCAGGATTCTTCGACGCCTTCGGCGTACGTGGTGCCGGGCGCACCGGACTCCCATTCGTTCTCGAGGCTGGTCACCAGTTCGCTCTGTGACTGGCTCAGTGTGCTGTGGTCGAGGGAGGGGAAGGCGTCGAGTGTTTCGCCGGCAAGCGCGTCGTTGCTACGGGTGACCCACCACGATCCGCCGGCGATGAGCAGTACGAGCACAGCGCAGAATCCGACCAGAACCACAAACTTGTGTCTGGTCGGATTCTTTTCGGCTGGCATCACGCCACACTAGCGAACAATCGGTACCTATTCGATCGGTGCTACCGATCGATCGATGGTGGTTGCCAACGGCTTTTCCTTCACAAAGAGCAGAAGGATGACGGCGGCGACTACCAGGGGAACGAGGTACAGGAAGATCGGCGCCAGTGCGTCGTTGTAGGCGCCCACAATGATTTCGCGGATTTGATCGGGTAATTTCCAGAGGATTCCCGGAGTCAACGAGTTTTCTTCACCGCCGACGCCACCACCACCGGCAGGCAAACGCTCCGCGAGCAGGTTGGACAACCGCGACGCGAAGAGGCTTCCGACTATTGCGCTACCCAACGATGCACCGATCTGGCGGAAGAAGTTGTTCGATGCGGTTGCGGTACCGACTTCGGCTGCGGGGAAGGTGTTTTGAACTATCAAGATCAGGATCTGCATGACCAAACCAAGGCCGATACCCATGATGGCGATGTAGATTCCGAACACGACAAGTGATGTCGACGGAGTCAGCCTGGACAGTAAGACCAGTGAGACCGCGACGATTGTTGTGCCGACGATCGGAAAGGCCTTGTAGCGTCCGGTCTTGCTGACGATCTGCCCGGAACCGATCGACGACACCAGAAGTCCTGCCATCATCGGAATCATCATGAGTCCGGCTTCGGTGGCGTTCTTGCCGGTCACCATTTGAATGTAGGTGGGGAGGTAGGCGAGAGCCCCGAACATCGCTATGCCGATGATCAGTCCGGCGGTAGTGGTCAGGACGAAATTGCGCTCCGCGAACAGGTGCATGGGAATGACGGGTTCGGTTGCTCGCCGCTCGACCATGACGAAGGCGATTGCGCTGACGATGCTGCCGATGATCAGCCCGATGATGACGGCGGAATCCCAGTCGTAGGTGTTTCCGCCCCACGTTGTGAACAGAATCAAGCAGGTGGCAGACGTAGCAACCAAGACCATGCCGAGATAGTCGATCGCCGGTTTGCCGAGCTTGGGCTTGGGTAGATGCAGGAACGCCGACGCACTGGCTATCGCGAGCAGGCCGAGTGGCACGTTGATCCAGAACGCCCACCGCCAACCGATGCCTTCGGTGAACCAACCACCCAGAAGTGGACCTGCAACGGATGCGAGGGCGAAGACGCCGCCCATTGCGCCCATGTACCGACCGCGCTGTCTGGCCGGCACCACGTCGGCGATGATCGCCTGCGAGAGCAGGATCAGTCCACCGCCGCCGAGTCCCTGAACTGCGCGACCGGCGATGAGAGTGGTCATGTCGTGGGACAGACCGCCGATCACAGAACCGACGATGAAGATGCTGATCGCACCGATGAACAGGCCTTTGCGGCCGATCAGATCTCCCATCTTTCCGTAGACCGGCATCATGATCGTCGACGCCAGGATGTACGCGGTTGTCACCCACACCATGTGATTGACGCCGTTCAACTCTCCGACGATGGTCGGTAACGCGGTGCTGAAGATCATCTGGTCGAGGGATGCCAGAAGCATCGTGATCATCAGACCGACGAACACCAGAATGATGGATCGTTTGTCGGTCGTGATCTCGGGTTCGTCTGCGCTTGTGGGCGTGACTTCTCGAGTCGACATGAGGCTCCTTGGAGGCGAGAGTGGAAGGCGAACTAGTGGGTGGACCGCAGGATGTGGGCCATCAACGTCAATGCGGGATCTACGAGTTCGGCTCGTGGACGATCTTTTTCGCTGTTCTGCCAGGCACGGAATACGTAGCGCATTGCGGCTCCGGCAATGATCACGGTGGCGGTGGCCTCATCGGCTGCCGCCATATCGGTGGGTAGGCGGCCACGGGTTGGTCGTTCGAGCAGTTCTTCCGTGAGCATCCGGGTGAGCGTGTCCTCGAGTTCGTGGAAGGTAGCCAGATGTTGTTGGAGCAAGGTCGGGTGTCGCTCGAACAACTGGCGTCGATGGACGAGGAGGTCGGGTCTCTCGTCCATGATCTTCATGGCCTCGGCGAAAACGGCCAGGGCTCCGCGGAGCGGGTCGCCCGGGTGGGCGTCGAGTAGCTCCTCGATCACGGCCGTGGGCGGGACGACTATCGCGATCCCGCCGATCGCGGCGTCCTTGGTGGGGAAGTAGTTGAAGAACGTGCGCGTGGACAGATCGCAGGCTTCGCAGATCCGTTCGACAGTCACTTCGTCGTAGCCCAGTTCCAGCACAAGTTCGACGGCGGTGCGTTCGATCAGTTCGCGTGTGGCAATTCGCTTACGTTCTCGAAGACCCAGTGTTTCGGTACCCATACCTTCGATAATTGCACAGAATGCAAACTTTCATTAAGTGCAAAATATTTGCCAATGACTGGTTATGAAGTGCAAAAATCGGGCAGGCGGGGCGGCCGATAGGCTGATCGTGTGGAAGACACATTGCCGCCGTGCCCTGAATGTTCCTGTGAGTTCACCTACGAGATGGGTGCGCTCATGGTGTGTCCCGAATGTGCACACGAGTGGGCACCGGACGACTCGGCTGTCGAAGAGGGTGGCGTCATCAAGGATGCCGTCGGAAACGTACTCACCGACGGCGACACCGTGACAGTTATCAAGACGCTCAAGGTCAAGGGCAGCCCCACCGGAATCAAGTCCGGCACGAAAGTGCGAAATATCCGTCTGGTCCAGGGAATTGGCGATCACGACATCGACTGCAAGGTCGACGGTATCGGGCCGATGCAGCTGAAGTCGAGCGTCGTCAAGAAGGTCTGACACCCCGTTAGTTCCGGGGCGCTCCGTCGGCTATTCGGGATCGCTCGGCCATGCCGTCACTTTTCACGATGACGTAGACGAGTCCCGAGACGAAGGGGACAAGGAGCAGAAAGCACACCCAGGCGGCGCGTATCCACCCCGATATCTGGTGGTCGCGAAAGAGGTCGGCGCTGATCTCGAACAGCAGGACCAGATACGACAGCAGTGCGAGAGAGATGACGCTGAGCCAGAAGAGTGTCCAGAAGGAATCCATGTCTCGTGCTCCTGCTCACTGGTCAGTCGAGGTGTCGCTCTTCCCGCTTCGGTTGCGGAACTCGTCGACGGCAGCTTCGAGGGTGGGGAAGAAGTGCGTCGAGTCGAACCGGTCGCCGACGCCGAACCGGATGAGTCGGTCCTTGATCGGCCCCTTCATCTCAGCGAATGCCAGTCGGATTCCTTTGCCTTCGAGGTAGGTGTCGAGGTCGACCAACTCGTCCACGGCTGTGGTGTCGAGGCCGGTAATCGGCTCTGCAGCAATGACTACCCATTCGACGGGCGTCGGCGCTGTGGCGACTACCGAGCGCACGTACTCGTCGAAGATCTCGCCGTTCGCGAAGAACAGCGGAGCGTCGAAACGCACCAAGACCAGGCCGGGAATGCGATGTCCGTCCGGATGCCGCTCGACATCGTGGAATCCCGCTAGGTGTGCGGTTTCGACGAGTTCGGTGCGGTGGGGTTGCCATACCTGTGCAATGACCGCGGCGAACGACAGCCCGATCGCGACGAGGATTCCTTGTAGAACGCCCACCAGTGCAACGCCGAGAAATGCTGCGACGGCGAGTCCGAACTCCACGGTACTCATACGCCACATCCGGACCATTCCACCCACGTCGATCAGCGCGCAGGCTGCGACGATGACCACGGCCGCGAGTGTTGCATCGGGCAGATACGCGGTGAGTCCGGGGGCAACCAAGACAAACGCCAGCACCGCGAGCGCGCCGACTACACCCGCCAATTGTGTACGGGCGCCGCTCTGTTCGGCCACCGGCGTTCGTGATCCGCTCGCTGAGATCGGGAAACCGCCGAAAAGTCCGCCTGCGACGTTGGCGACGCCGATCGCCTTCATTTCGGTGCTGCCGTTGACGTCTTCACCGTGCCGGGCGGCAAAGGTACGGGAGAGAACGCCGGTGTCGGCAAAAGCGATAAGTGCGATACCGGCCGCGGGACCGATCAGGTGCCCGACGTCCTGCCAACTGACGCCTCCAACAGAGGGAAGGGGGAGACCTTCCGGGAGCGCGCCGACCATCCCGATGTCATCCGTCAGGCCAGCCGCGGCGGACAAAATGATTGCGCCGACGACGGCCACCAAGACTCCGGGTACAACGGGGACCCAGAGTCGGAACGCGACGATGACAGCAAGCGAGCCGATCCCGACAGCAGCAGCGACGGGATCGATATCCCCGCCTACCACGGACTTTCCGATCTCGCCTATTTCGCCGAGCAAGCCTGATGCATCGACGGAGAAACCGAGCAGTTTGGGGATTTGACCGACAACAACGACAAGGGCAATGGCATTGAGGTAACCGAGTCGGATGGGCTTCGAGAGTAGTTCGGTGACAAAGCCGAGGCGCAGGAACCCGCCGATCAGGAGGATGAGCCCGACAAGGATGGCCAGGACGCCGGCAAGGGCGAGTGCGTTGTCTTCGTCGCCGACGATGGCCAGTGGCAGGATCGCCGCGGCGATAAGAGGTGCGAGCGACGAATCCGGTCCCAGCACAAGTATTTTCGACGGACCCACCAGTGCGTACGCGAGGAGCGGCACGATGGTCGCGTACAGACCGGCGTACGCGGGGAGTCCAGCGGCTTCCGCGTATCCCATGCCTGCGGGGATCAGCAGGGCCGTGAGGACAAGTCCGGCTGTGATGTCTGTGCGCAGCCATTCGCGGTGGTACTCCCGGGCTGTTGCGATCCCGGGTAGCCGACCTAGACCCTCTGTCCACGACATTTGTCGATTATCCTTCCCGTCGCAGCCGCAAAGCTCAGAAATCCGTCAAATCGGTCGCCGAGTAATTGGTAGGACGAGTGTGCATCATTGCGCGTGAGCACGCTGAGGGGCGACTGCAGCGGTCGCGGGGATACGGATATCCGTCTTCGGGAGGCGCCGGCGTCGGATTGCCTTGTCCAACTCGACCACGATCGGAATGATGAGCGACCATCCGATGCAGGCCAGCCACTGGCTACCCGTCAATGAGGTTGTCATGAGGAGATCCTGGAGAACTCCTGCCTCCACCGCGAACACGGTGACCACGGTCGGGATAGCCAAGATCTTGAGTGCGCCGAGCACCGGTGCGATGAGGCCGGATTCCGGATCGCGACGCATGGTCAGTCCGGCCAGGATCGAGCCCAGAGACAGCACGACAAACGCCATGGTCATGGGAACATTTGCCTCGTCTGTACTCATCTCGCCTGGGGCGAGAAGCATCGCGGCAAGTGTGACGGCAAACTGCAGGATGCCGTAGGCCAGCCACTGGATGACCGCCCGCCGGTTGGCGATCGGTGACTTGGGGTCGCGGGGCGGCTTCTTCATCAGGTCCGGCGGCGGCGGGTCGAGCATGATGACCGCAACGGGGAACAGGGTGATGAAGAAGTGCTGGAACAGCACCATCAGCGGGGTGAGCGCTACACCTTCGTTGATATCGAAGATGCTTGCGGCGAGGAAGAGCAGAACCAACGAGAACAGTTTCGACATCTGATAGCGGATGTAGGACACGATCTTGCCGTAGATGTTGCGGCCCAAACTGATTGCGGTGATCAGGGTCCCGAAGTTGTCGTCGGTGAGCACCATCTTGCCCGCCTGTTTGGTCACTTCACTGCCTGATCCCATGGCGACGCCGATGTCGGCCTTCTTCAGCGCGGCAGCATCGTTGACGGCGTCGCCGGTCATCGCGACAACCGCGCCATTCTTCTGCATAACGTCGACCAGGCGTAATTTGTCGGCGGGGGTGACGCGGCCGAAGACATGTAGGTTCGGCATCGCGGCCGACAGATCTTCGTCAGTCAGTGCCTGGAGTTCCGGGCCGCCGATCGCGCCCGGTCCAAGTCCGAGTTCGGCGCCGATCGCAGATGCCGTAATTGCGTGATCGCCGGTGATCATGCGGACATGGATGCCGGCGGTGTGTGCAGTGCGGACCGATTCGATCGCCTCCGGGCGAAGCGGGTCGATAATGCCGGCCATGCCGACAAACGTGAGGTCCTCGACAAACGACATGGGGTCCGCCCCCACTGCTGTTTCCTGCCCATCGAGTCGCCGAACGGCGAAGGCCAGCACGCGAAGACCCTTCTCGGACATACTCCGGTTCGCGGCTGTCAATTCTTCACGGACCTCGTCGATCGGTACGGGTCGACGGCCAGGTAGGAACGCAGTCGAGCACCGAGCCAGGACCACGTCCGGCCCGCCCTTGACCAGTTCCACGAATTGGCTACCGCCGTCCACTTCGAGATGGTGGAACGTCGCCATGAACTTGTATGCCGAGTCGAAGGGAACTGTTGCGACCCGGGGGTACGTCCTTCTGGTGAGTGGAGCGTCGACGCCGATCTTTGCCGCGAGTACTACAAGCGCGGCCTCGGTCGGGTCGCCGACAATCTCTCCAGCGTCGGAGACGGTGGCGTCGCTGTCAAGGCAGAGACCGTAGGCGAGCAGGGTGAAATCCGGCGGCGCTTCGCCCGCTACCTGCGTGATTCGTCCGCTCTTGGCGTAACCCTCGCCCTCGACGAGGTACCACCGGCAATGGACGTACAGCGACCGCACCGTCATCTGGTTCATCGTCAGCGTGCCGGTTTTATCCGAGTTGATGGCGCTCGTAGCACCGAGTGTTTCGACGTCGGTGAGGTTCTTGACGACGGCCTTCGCATCGGCCAGTTGGCGAGCTCCGTATGCCAGCATGGCCTGGACGAAAGTCGGAAGGCCCGTCGGGATTGCCGAGACTCCCATCGCAATACCCAGCAGGAGAAGCGTTGTCAGGTCTTGGCCACGGATCACGCCGATGACCACGATGATCGTCACCGCGCCCCACGCGATGATGCCGAGCAGTTTGGTGAGGGAATCGAGTTCGCGTTGTAGCGGCGACTTGCCGGGTGCGACTGCCGACAGCATCGACGCGATCTGCCCGATCTGGGTGTGCATACCGGTTTCGGTGACCACCATGGTGGCGGTGCCGCGGGTGACCGAAGTGTTCTGGAACACCATGTTGCTTCGGTCGCCGAGGGGAATGTCTGTGGTGCTCAGTGTCTTCGGGTCCTTCGGGATGGGTGCGCTTTCACCTGTCAGTGCCGCTTCCTGAGTTTCCAACGTGGTGGAGGTCAGGAGGCGTCCGTCGGCGGCGACGATATCGCCCGCTTCGAGTTCGACGATATCGCCAGGCACCAACTCGGTGGCGTCGAGCTGGATCAAAGTCCCGTCGCGGACAACCCGAACTCGTGGTGTTTGCATCTTCGCCAGTGCGTCCACACTGGCGCGGGCTTTCATCTCCTGGCGAGTGCCGAGGACGATATTGAGCACGACGAGTACCGCAACCACTATGGCAGTGGGGATTTCACCGATGACAATGCTGACCACGGCAACCGCGACCAGCATCAGATTCATCGGATCCCTCAACTGCGCCAGCGCAATCGACCACATCGAGGGCGGTGGCGTCGAGGCAATTTCGTTGGGCCCGTAATGACGGCGACGGTTTACGACGTCGTCAGCACTCAAGCCGGACTCCCGATCAGACGTCAGGGTGGCGACAACAGTTTCGGCGCTCTGGGCATGCCAGGTCGTGCTCGGGGCTGAGTCTGTGTGCGCTTGATCCTGCGGCGCGGCTTTCGGGTGGCTCATTGCCGCACGTCCTTTCCCTGGCGGGATTTTCAGTAGGGGGTAGGGATCCAGTGCAGTGGTTGTTGGGGTGTCTTGTAGCCGTCGGCGCGTTGTCGATGTGGCAGTTTGATGTCGGGATGTTCCAGGGGTTCGTAGGGAATCTGGCTCAGTATGTGGCTGATGATGTTGAGACGACCGCGTTTCTTGTCGTCGTTGTCCGCGACATACCAGGGTGCCCAACCAGTGTTGGTGAAGCGGAACATCTCGTCGCGGGCCCGGGAGTAGTCGTACCAACGGCTGTACGACCTCAGGTCGAGGCCCGACAACTTCCAGATTTTCCGCGGGTCGTCGATTCGGCTCTGCAGGCGCAGCATTTGCTGTTCCTCACTCACTTCGAGCCAGTACTTCAGCAGAATGACACCGGATTCCACGATTGCGCGTTCGACTGTCGGGATGAGCTGGAGGAATTCGTGTGCTTGTTCGTTCGTGCAGTAGCCCATGACCCGTTCGACCCCGGCGCGGTTGTACCAACTGCGATCGAAGATGACGATCTCGCCGGCCGCCGGCAGATGTGGCACATACCGTTGGATGTACATCTGCGATTTTTCTCGTGCTGTCGGCGCGGGTAGGGCAACTACCCGAAATACCCGTGGGCTCACCCGCTCGGTGATCGCTTTGATAACCCCGCCTTTTCCGGCAGTGTCACGGCCCTCGAACACGATGCAGACCTTTGCGCCGGACGATTTGACCCACTCCTGCAATGCGACGAGTTCTGCGTGAATCGGCTTGAGATCCCGACGATAGGTCTTGTATTTCATCGGCTTGTGGGTCGCGGCCGAGGAGGGTTCCACGTCACTGGCTGGGGGAGCTTCGAGCTCAGAGTCCTTGTGTTTCTTGTTCTTCGACTTCTTTCCCACGCTCGCTCCTCGGCATCCATATTCCGGACAGTTCTTCCGCGCAGGATGTCCTGTGGCATACACACCCTTTGCTTGTGTATGCCCCGCAATCGACACAATTATTCGTGGCTAGATCGAATTTCGAATTGTGATGCTTTCGAACCTGTTTCGAGTCTTGACGGCCGCGGGCCGCTGGGCAGACGATTATCCGATGACCGGCGACGAAGAGTTGCTCCAGGTCGAACAGGTGATTGCACGGTTGATCACCCGCTATCCGACTGTCTCACCCCTGGACATCGAACGTAGTGTGCGCATGAATCATCAGCGCTTGCGGAGTGGGCGGATACGCACTTTCGTGCCGCTACTCGTGGAGAAGGCCGTGCTGCGCGACATCGCCGTTGCCCACTCTGCGGGAGAACGTGACATTCCGGGGCATGAGGTATCTCGGGTGTTTCCGAAGCTCGACCGTGCTAGCGGTATCGGGGCCTGAGCGTCGACATACAAACGGGGAGTTGAAAGAGAATGGAAAGTTTCTGGGAGTTCTTCTGGTTCGTATTTGTGTGTTTTGCGTTTGTGGCTTACCTGAGTGTGTTGTTCTCCATCATCACCGACCTGTTTCGAGATCACGAGATGTCCGGTTGGGCGAAGGCAGTCTGGATCATCTTCCTGTTCGTCATCCCGTTCCTGTCCGCGATGATCTACGTGATCGTGAGAAATGACGGAATGACTCAGCGGTCGCTGGCTTCTGCTCACCAGCGCATGAACGCCCAGGGTGTCGACGTCCGTGATGTCAGCGGGCAATCTCCGGCTCGGCAAATTTCGGCCGCGAAAGGGCTTCTCGATTCCGGGGCGATCAACGAAGAGGAATTCCGGGCACTCAAAGCGAAAACCATAATGCAGTGATCGTGGAACGCCCATCGCCTCCGTGGGCACCGGTCAGGCTCGGTGGGCAAGAAAATGAGTGGACGGGATTCGGCTCAGGTTGATAGCGTGCGCGAGACCGTGACGTAAGGCGAGGAGGTGAGACCCATGAACGCAACATCCATGTGGGTGCTCCCACTCGAGTTCACGGTTCGGCGATTGACGTAGGTGTCGCCGGGAGCGCTTCGACTACAAGGCACTCCCGAAAGGCAACACCATGCACTTCACCTCTGAGACATCGTCAAACGGTGTCATCGAACGTAATTTCAATCTGGATGAGATCACCGGCGTGCTCTGGTCACCCGCATCCGGAACCAGCGGCTCGCCGCTGCTGCTGTCGGGGCATTCCGGTGGCATGCACAAGAAGGCGCCAGGGTTGGTGGCCAGTGCACTCCACAGCGTGACCACCTACGGGTTCACCGTCGCCGCCATCGACGCCCCCGGACACGGTGACCGGCCGCGTAACCTTCAGGATCAACGCTGGGCAGACGCAATACGCAAGGCTCGGGCGTCGAGAGAACCGATCGCCCCGATTGTCGTGGACTACAACATGTCGGTGGCGGAACGTGCTGTGCCGGAATGGCAGTCGACCTTGGATGCTTTGCTACCAGAGCTTGGCGCCGACGCGCAGATCGGTTTTGGCGGTGTGTCGTTGGGTGTCGTGACCGGGTTGTTGTTGGCGGCAGCCGAAACCCGGATTGCGGCCGTGAGCTTCGGCGGGGTCTTCGTGGACGACGCTCTGATCGGCGCGGCACACAAGCTCACTGTCCCGGTGGAGTACCGGATCCCTTGGGACGATGAGGAATTCGACCGCGCGTCCGGGATCGCCCTATTCGACGCTTTCGGCTCGAAGGAGAAGACGTTGCACGCTTACTCGGGCAGGCACTACCCGGTACCCGAATACGAGCGTGACAGCTCGGCTCGGTTCTTCGTCCGTCATCTCGGCCGGGTCGCTGACACTGCTTTGGGCTGACATGAACCGGTGCTGACATGAACCGGTATCGGCGTCCGACCCTGCGAAGGGCGCCGATACCGACTATCCAGGCACCATGTGCGTGACCCGCAAGGTGGGGCACTTGTGGCCACGCGATAGCTGTGTCCTCTAATGGCCAGTTCAAATGCTTCCTTTCAGAATAAATGTCCGATATCTTCCGGTGCGGTGGTTACGTTTCCGCGAGCTGCCGCGCGCCCGAAGTGGTGCGGACTGCATTTGGAAGGGCAGGGATCTGTGATCGTTCTCGATCGACCTCATTCACTTTCACGTTCGAGATGGTCTCGGGCTGTGACGGTAGTGGGCACTACTGCTCTCGCGCTGACGATGTCTTTCGGTGGTCTGGTCGGTGTCGCGTCCGCAGATACCGTTGTCGGCGACCCCATCGCGGTCGGCGCAGGTCCGCTCGGGGTGGCGTTCAGCCCTGACGGTGCCCGCGCCTACATCACCAACCTGGCAAGCAGATCGGTGTTCGTGATCGACACCACTGCCGTTCCTCCTGCTGTTGTCGGCGACCCCATCGGTGTTGGTGCGTTTCCGAACGGGGTGGCCGTCAGCCCCGACGGGGATCGCGTCTACGTGGTGAACCATGACAGCAATTCGGTGTCGGTGATCGACACCACGGCCGTTCCCCCTGCCGTCACGGCCATCGTCCCGGTCGGTGTGCTGCCGACCGGGTTGGCTGTCAGCCCCGACGGGGATCGCGTCTACGTCGCCAGTTGGGGTGATAACTCGGTGTCGGTGATCGACACCACCGCTGTTCTTCCTGCCATCGTTGGCGACCCCATCGGTGTCGGGGCGGGTCCGGTCGGGTTGGCTGTCAGCCCCGACGGGGATCGCATCTATGTAACCAATCCAGGCGACAATTCGGTGTCGGTGATCGACACCACCGCTGTTCCTCTCGTCGTTGTCGGTCAGCCCATCGGAGTCGGCGTGAGGCCGTCCGGGGTGGCGTTCGCCCCGAACGGCGACCGTGCGTATGTAGCCAACCAGGGCGACAGTTCGGTGTCGGTGATCGACACCACCGCCGTTCCTCCTACTGTTGTCGGCCAGCCCATCGGAGTCGGAGTGAACCCGTCCGTGATCGCGTTCACCCCCGACGGCGACCGCGCCTATGTAACCAACCAAGGCGACAGTTCGGTGTCGGTGATCGACACCAGCGCCGTTCCTCCTGCTGTTGTCGGCCAGCCCATCGCGGTTGGCGAGCGGCCGTACGGGGTGGCTGTCAGCCCCGACGGTGCTCACGCCTACGTCGCCAATCAGGGCAGCAATTCGGTGTCGGTGATCGCAATCGGGCAGGCACCCACCCTGGCCGGTACACCGCCGACCGGGGTTCTCGGCCAGTCCTACAATTACGCCTTCACTGCCACCGGTCGGCCCACCCCCGTGGTGACCGTCACTGCCGGCGAACCACCCTCCGGGCTGCAGCTGTCCGAGGCGGGGGTTCTGACCGGAAAACCCACTGTCGCAGGTACTTTTACGTTCACCGTCACCGCCACCAATGGAATTGACGACCCTACCGACCTGCCGGTGACAATGACTGTGGAAGCACCCACTACGGGCTCCGTGAATTCTCTCGACTTTTCGTTCTGGGGATTCGGTAGCTGAGCCTTCCATAGGTTTTCGATTTCTCGGAGTGTCTTTCATCGGATCTGACGCATGACCTGGCCGACCGCCAGGACTCCGCTCGGATCGTGAGTGTTCGCCAGAGCGGTGAGCCAGTGCGCGGTGTCCTCGTCGTAGGTTCGGGCAATCTGCTCCGGGTCGTTGCTCGGCGCGAAGTTGGGCAGTGTGCGTCCGGTGGTCCAGGGTGCCATCGCGTGTCCCAAGGCCTGGGCATGCGGAACTACTGCATCGGCCACAGGCGGCGCCAAGACTCCGATGCTGAACAACGTGAAAGCGGCATCGCGATGACAGAAGGCACTGCGGTGTTTCGGTTCCCGGGCCAGGGCGCCGCCCAGAAGACGTAGTTCTACGACGGTTTGGGGGGACTGAGACCCGGCTCCGGCGGCGGCGAGAAGGGCGTCGACGGCCTCGTGTGACAGGTCGGTGGTCAGTGCAGTGGATTCGTGTGTCGGCATCGGATCTACGGGATCGGCGTGTACTGCCGCGATGGCTGCGTACGGCAACGTGCCGACGGCGTCGATCAGCGGTGTTGCCACCGAACGGATTCGGCTGATGAGTTCTGCGGCCTCGGCTTCGTCAGCGAGACTCGCGAATCTGACGGCAAACGTCAACCGCCCGGCTAGTGGCGGCGGAACCTGGGGTAGCGGTGGGAGTTGCAGAAAGGCGATAGAGGTGGAGCTGTGCTCGGGAAAGTCGGCGCACCAGTCCAGCCACGCGTGTGCCACGGTGTGTGCATCCACTCCGTCGAAATAGAGTGCGCCGCCGTAGAAGTGGGTGATCGGCATGAGGTCGATGTCGATCGAGGTGACAATGCCGAGAGTTGCCTTGCCGCCACGTAGTCCCCAGAACAGTTCGGCATGCTCGTCCGGGGTGACGTGGACGAGTTCGCCACTACCGGTGACGATGTCGAATGACCGGACATGGTCGGACGAGAGTCCGTACGTTCTGACCATCGGACCGATACCGGCTCCAGTGAGGAATCCGGCGACACCGACGGCGGGCGAAGACCCCGTCAACGGCGCTAAGCCGTGCGGTGCTGCGGCGTCGATGACGTTCTGCCAGATCAGTCCGGCTCCAATTTTGGCTGTGCGAGATACGGGATCGACGACGCACTCCGTCAGTTTGCCGGTATGGACGAGGAGAACATCATTGCCCAGGGATACCGCACCGTGGCCGGTTCGTTGAACGGCGACGCGGAGGTTGTGCTTTGCTGCGAACCGTACTGTGGCCGCAATGTCCTGCGCGTTTTCCACCGCGATTACAGCCCGCGGGTTCACTGGTACTGCGAGGTTCCACGGAGTTGCCAATTCGTATCCAGCCTCGCCGGGTAGCGCCACAGATCCGGTCACCTCTGTGCGCAGCGATTCCAGTGTGGTGTCGAGTGTGGGGGACTGAAAGTTCATGATCTTCCTCTCTCATCCGTCTTTCGGGTGTGTAGGAAGAATGTCTGAATGCGCTTGGCTGGTTCTTGACGGGAAACTCGGCAGGATCCAAGTTTTCTCCATGCGCATTTTCGCAGTTCAGGAGGATTCGTCGTTCAGGAAGACATGAATAGTGCCCGCTCGGCGATGTCGGTCATCCCGAGATCTTTCGATTCGGCCGCAATGGCGGCCAGTTCCCGATCCCGCTCACTCGAGGGCGGCTGTAGCTGAGCCCGAAGCAGGCGGCATCGGAGCAGTGTGGGTGCACCACCGGAACCGGCAGCGATCTTTTCTGCCTGATCGAGGAGTGTCGACGCTTGTTCAGCGCGCCCCCGAAGGGCGTGCAGGCGTGCGGACGCTTCGGCGACGGAGCCCAGTTCGCCCACATGTCCCACTGTGGCGATGCGATCGGTGTGAGGTGCGAGCAAGTCGATGAACGTATCGGCATACTCGATCAATTCCAGATCTGCGACGACTCGTGCGAGCAGCGTCTGGTGCCCCAGAGTTGTCCACGTCTGCGGCCCGAGTTTCATCAGCCACTGCTCGATGCCTGCGGTGACGGATGCTCGATCGCCGCGTGCGCCGGCAATGGCGAGGCTCCACGAATCAGGTTCGACAACACCGGGATCCGATTGCGCCAAAGCGCCTCGTTCCCATTCCAAGGTGTTGAATGCCAGGTCCGAGCTCCCCGCGGTGTACAACTCGGTCTGCAAGTGGATTTGTCTGGCCGTCTCGTATTGCCGCCTCGCCTGCGCGAAGTCGCCCCGCCACTCGGCGAGAGTTGCTTCCATCCAGCGCAATTGGACTCGAATGACGGGAAGCCTCAACAGATCGCAACCGATGATGCCCTGCCGAGCATGTGTGACGGCGGCGTCGACGTCGGCAAGATTCATCTTCGTCATGCTGGCGACAGCGTGGGCGATGACGTCGTCCACGCGCGACTGCTGATGTGGAAGCTCGAAAAGTTCGCGCAGTAGCCGCATCGATTCGATGCTGTGGACTGCGACTCCGGAGAACAGCAGAATCCGCCCGAGAAGGGCGTCGGCTACGACGTCAGGATCGCCGAGATCGCGAGCGATGTCGAGCGCCTGTGTGCTCCAACGGTCGGGGACCGCCGCGTCAGGGTGGTAACAACTACCTACGGCCAAGGCGGCGAGTACCCGTGCGTGAGCTGCTCTGTCGTTTTCTACCAGCGGCTCAACCGCTGCGAGGCGTTCGAGTAGTGGGCCAGGATCGCTGCCATACGAAACCCAAGGCCAGGCGCCGGCAGCGCGAAGCAATGCACCCGCGAGCCGTCCGACAGCGGACGTTCGATCTTCCCGAACAGCGTCGAGGATGCCGGCATTCACGACGTCGAGCACTGTTTGCCCACGCCCAGCGCGTGCAAGAGCCTCAACTCTGGCCACCAACAGATCGTCTCGGGCGTCAGCCGACTGCTGGGAAGCAGGCAGTAGGTCGAAGGCGTGCACCGCAGCTTCCCACCACTCCGCGGCGGTTTCGGAACTCCACCTGTCGGTCGCATCTTGCGCTGCTGACGTGCAGGCCTCCAACACGATGTGTGGATCGACGAGGGGTAGTGCCGACATCAGATGTTGTGCGCGCCGGCTCAACCGGTCCGGATCAGGTGAGTCTGCAAGCACTTCGGCAATTTGGGCGTGTATACGTTGACGTCGCAGCGTGGATATCGATTCGAGTACTTCGTCTCGAAGGAGGCCGTGGGCGAAGGCATAGCCTCCGATCCCCGGTTCGGCCACGATGATTCGTTCGTCGGCGGCTTCGTCGAGATAGTCGGCGAGCGTGTCGAGGTCGAGTCCTGTCGCTGCAGTCAATGTGTCCATCTCGATAGCGTCGCCGATGACCGCCGCAACCCGAAGGGCTTGCAGTACCGCGGGTTCCACGGCAGCGAGCCGACGGCCGAGTACAGACCGAACCGCGCTCGGAATGCTGTCGCCGAGTCGTTCGTTCCGGGGAAGCCTGGCGTACTCCGAGACGAACAGTGGATTGCCGCCGGTTCTTTCGGTGAGAATTCGCGCTTCCGTCTCATCGAGTTCCTCCCCGGATACACAACTGGCGAGGGCCGCCACCTCGGACTGGGCAAGGGCCGGGACCATGATGTGCCGGTTCCCATCACCGTGGAGTACGGCGTCCTGGAGTTTGCGCACCGTGGGTCCGACCTCCGAGTCGCGCAGTGTCAACACGAACCAGACTCTGGCGCTGGACAGTGCGCCGACGAGATAGGTCAGGCAACGAATCGAAGTTGGATCGGCCCACTGAATGTCGTCGATGACCACGGTCAATGGGGTGTCGGTGGCCGCCGATTCGAGTGTGGTGCGAACCCGTTCGTAGACAGCGAATCTGGCCTCGTCGGGATCCACGTCGGTGGGTGGGGTCAGCACTACGTCGGCGTTGGCGCCGAGTTCACGAACCAGCCGCCTGATCGGCCACCACGGTGGTGCTCCGTCGTCCTCGGGGCACCGTGCCCAGACGGCTCGCCCGTGAGCGGACGCTGTTCTCGCCGCGCACTCTTCGGCAAGTCGGGTCTTGCCTATCCCCGCCGGACCGGTCAGTGTCAACCACCGGGGCAAGGCGCGCCGGACGTCGTCGAGCATCGTGGCGGCGATACTCGACTGGGCGTCGCGCCCGAAAAACAGGCGGGTGGGCAGCGGTTCAGGGTTCGGTGCGGGTATCGGGGGAGCGTTGGGTGCTGGAACTTGCTCTGCGCCGGTCCATTCCGGAACTCGGGGCCACGCGGCCAGGCCTGGCTCATGGCGCAGTATCGCGCCTTGAAGTGCCGTCAGTTCCCCGCCGGGCTTCAGCCCCAATTCGGCGTCCAGGAGTGAGGCGTGGGAGTGGAACTGTTCCAGGGCTTCCGGGGACCGCCCTGCCTGGTGCAGTGCGACCATGCGCAGCCAGCAGGTCCGGTCACGAAACGGGTATTCGCTGCAGAGTTGGGCGGCCTCGACCAACGCCGGAGCCAACCGGCCCAAGGCGAGAAGCGCTGTTATTCGGGTCTCTCGGCATTCGGTCCGTACCTCTTCGAATGCCGTGGCCTCCACCTCTACCCAATGCTCGTCGCTCAGGTCGTCGAGGAGTTTCCCGCGGACCGCGGCAAGAGCGCGGTCGGTCGTGGTCAACGCGCCACGCCACTGTCCGTTCTCCGCGTGTTGTCGGCCGGATTCGGCGTCGTCGAGAAAGACCGCAAGGTCGACCTCGCTGGTAGGGATGTCGAGAAGGTACCCGGGTGGTTGACGCACGATCGGTGACGTTGCACCTGTTTCTGTACGGAGTGCTCTGCGGAGGTTGGAGATGTAGGCCTGGATGCTGGATATCGCACTGGCGGGCGCGTCGTTCTGCCAGAGCGCGTCGATCAACCGGTCGGTGGACACGACGCGACCCCGGTTGA
Source organism: Rhodococcus sp. NPDC056743 (assembly GCF_042790355.1). Lineage (NCBI taxonomy): Bacteria > Bacillati > Actinomycetota > Actinomycetes > Mycobacteriales > Nocardiaceae > Rhodococcus > Rhodococcus sp. NPDC056743. Next base: position 110,685 of record NZ_JBHTZI010000003.1, read on the forward strand.
GGAGGAGGACAGCGAGCACTGTTCGCTGCTTCCGTGGGCCCAGATCGATCACGTCACTCGCCGCGGGACTTCGTGCAACTTCCAACGGCCCGAGTAGTCGATAGATCATCTGTATCCCCTCGTACCCGCAGACGCAGGACGGTTCGATTCTAAGGAGTGAAATCCATAGATGCAGTGAAAACGGTCATGCAGTACTAAACGGTCAACTTGTGGGCGACAGGACCTGGGTGGGTTTCTCGGAAGGAGTCCGGTCGGTGCGGGTGGTGCGCAGCGTCGCCGCGCACACCAGCGCACCGAGAGCAGCGATGAAGGCAGCGACGAACAGCGCGAGTTGAAGTCCGCTGACGAACTCGTGCGGCGATCCGCCCGGCAGCATCGACTGCGCAGGCAAAAACGCGCCGAGTCCCGCAACTCCGACCGCGATGCCGGTCTGGCGGAACGCGTCATTGATCCCCGCCGCCAATCCTGAATGGTTCGAGGTACTTTCGCCCAGAACCAGCCCGCTCATGACGGGATTGAACACTCCGGCGCCCACGCAGGCGACGACGAATCCGGGGAGTATCGCGTACGGAGAACTCGCCTCGTCGACGACGGTCATCATGACCAGGCCCACGGAGACGAGGATGAGGGAGCAGGTCAGCGAGATCGAGACGGGGATGCGGCCGTCCAATTTCGCGGTGGCACCCGCGACAACGAACATCGCAACCGTCGCCGGTAGATAGACCAAGCCGGCGTCCACCGGAGACAGATGCAGCACGTTCTGGAGGTAGATCGTCGTGTAGACAAAGATCGCGAACAGGGAGGCCGAAATCGAGAACGCCGCGATCTGCGCTCCGGCGAAGGCTCGGTTGGCAAGAAGATGCGGCGGCAGCATCGGCTCAGCAGTGCGACGTTCGTGTAGGTAGAAGCCGAGCAGGGAGACTGTAGCGATCACCGCGGCGGTCACCGGCGCTGGTTCGGTCCATCCGGCCTCGTTGCCGCGCAGCAATCCGAAAACCAGCGCTGCCAGACCTGTTGACACCAGAATCTGCCCGAGTATGTCCGCTCCGCGAGGTCGAGGATCGCGTGATTCGGGAACCCACCGCACCGTCAAAGCCAGTGTGATCAACCCGATCGGGATATTGATCAAAAAGATTGCGCGCCAATCCAACAACTCGGTGAGTAGTCCGCCGACCAGTGGGCCGACGGCAAACGCGCCGCCGATCGTGGCGCCATAGGCAGCCAATGCCGTTGCGCGCTGTGGTCCCTTCTCGAACACGTCCGCCAGCAATGCGAGGGAGCACGCGAAGAGCACTGCGCCGCCGATACCCTGTGCCGCTCGCGCGATGTCGAGTACCCAGATGTTCGGTGCGACCGCGCAAAGCAGCGAAGCCGTGGTGAACCACAGAATTCCGAGGAGGAACACGCGGCGTCGACCTCTCCTGTCTGCCCACGATCCGGCGCTGAGAACCACTGTCGCCAGCGCCAGGGTGTACGCGTCGATCACCCATTGCAGGGCGCTGACCCCGGTGTTCAGGTCCACCGCGATCGACGGCAGTGCGGTGTTGACGACGGCGATGTCGAGCATGAGCATCGCGGTACTGACGCAGACTGCCACCAGGGTGGCTCGCCGTACGGCGGCGGTCTTTACTATGGCGGTCTTCGGATTGATCGGTGCGGTCATGGCCCGTCCTGAGGTATCGAAGTAGTGAGTACTCGGCACACTCTGCACTTCGACGCTTGGGACAAATCGGGCGAAATTCTTGGAACATTCATGGTCTTCCGTCGTGAGCGTGAAGCGACGTACAAGCAACGCATTGACACAGAGCGAGCGTCGGAGTTTGACTGAGACACAAGCTCGTGTTGATTTGCCCGCAGGATTCTCCGGGAGGTTGACGAATGCGCGGAATGAGTTCGCCAATTCCGAGGAATCGACGCGGAGAAAGATCCCATCGCGGAGCCGTGTCGGTTCTGGCATTGGTCGGGGTGTGCATTCTGTCCCTGGCATCGACTCGGACGGCTAGCGCCGAGCCAGTCGCAGAGGCAGTCGACACCGGGTTCGTGATCCCCTTTGTCGGGGCACCCGGCTACGAAACCCTGGCGCCGACGCAACTCACCGATCCAAGTCAGCTCAATCAGCCGCTCGGTCAGCAATGGGCGGACAAGATTGCCGGACGGATCGGGCTGGACAGGGCAGACGCTTTGTCCGAGCAGCAGTACCGCGACCTCATCACGGGCGGCGGGGTCGGTGGAAGCCGAGACGCTGCCGAGGTGATCGACGCGTGTGCCCGGATCCTGACCAATACCACCGGACGTCCCCTCTATTCCGATGTCGACGGCCGGCCCACACCGTCGGTCTTGGCCAGCTACGGGCTCTATGTGAATACCAGTGGATTGCTGGAAAGCCCGGCCAACGCAGACGCTCCGACGAGGCAGGTGAACTCCTTGATCGCTCCAGGCGGTTTTGTGGGCACCTGGTTGAGGAATAACGGTGCGAGCCGATCGCTGATTGCGCTCTACCAGTCGGCATACACCGTGCAAGCCGTTTACGGCTTTGCCTCGCAACAAATTTCGGGCACAGCTCAATTGGTGACCAACACCAAAGGGGGTGTGAGTTCGGAGGTGGGCATGTCGATAGCGCCACCGCTCTGGATGGTGAACTTCGCCTTGCTCTACATATTGAATCCTTCCTTGGCGGCCGCGATGCCTGCTTACTGGGCTCCCATTCCGTCAGTGATTGCGGACGCCGTGAAGGCGAGCCCTACGGGTCAGGTTCCTTTCAGTGATTATGAGTCCTACTTTCAGTGACAGGTCTCGTTCCCGATCGTCGTAGCTGAGGCAATGGCCGCGAGGATCATCGCGCAACGTTTGGTTGCGCATGCGATTCGGGAGAGATAGCCTGATTAGCAACCAAACATTGCACAAGGGGTTGCAGACATGGAGTACGGACGAATCGAGCGGTCTATGTACGTCGAAGCCGCGCCGGACGTGGTTTACGAGGTCATCAGCAGTCCGGAGCACCTGAAGGAGTGGTGGGCCGACGAGGTTGTCGATCTGGAACCGGTCCCTGGTTCCGTTGGTGAACTCGTGTGGGGTGACAGATCCTCGACTGACGGACATGTCGCGCGGATCACGGTGGTCGACGCTCAGCCGCCGCGATTGTTTTCCTTCCGATGGTTTCATCTGGAAAACGATGTGGTGATCCCCGAGAGTGCCCTGCTGGTGACGTTCGAGCTCGTTCCCTCGGGAGACGGGACGACGGTCCGAATGACGGAAACGGGATTCCGCGAAATGGGCTGGAAGGTAGCCGTTCTCGAGGAGCAATACAACTCGCACGTCGACGGTTGGGACCTGTATCTGCCGCGGCTCGTCGAGTACGCCGGCAGCCTGGGGACGAACCGATGAATTTCATCGTCGACGACGACCTTTGGACTGCGATCGGGGATCCGACACGGAGACGAATGCTCGATCTGCTGCTGGCAGACGGCGAAGGGACGGCGACCACACTGAGCGAACAGTTACCCGTGACTCGACAAGCTGTCGCGAAACATCTCACTGCGCTCGACCGCGCCGGTCTGGTGCATGTGAGGCCGGCAGGCAGGGAGAGGCTCTACCGGGTCGATCCGGCGCAACTCGCGCGAGCCGTAGCGCAACTCAATGCCGTCGGATCGACGTGGGACGGCAGGTTGCAGCGCATCAAGCGAATCGCAGAAGCAATCGAACGAAACAACAAGAAGTGAGAAGAGGAAGGAACTCGAAATGGTCGACATCTTGCACAGGGTCGCGATCAAGTCGTCCTCCATTGACGATGTGTACGCGGCACTGACGACGATCGACGGTCTTGCCGGCTGGTGGGCCACCGACACACACGGAGATCCGAATATTGGAGGGACGCTCCAATTCCGCTTCGGAGCGGGCGGATTCGATATGAAGGTGTTAGAGCTCGCACCTGCGAAACGAGTGCTGTGGGAGGTGATCGACGGGCCTGAGGAATGGATCGGCACTCGCGTGGTGTGGGACCTTCGACGTGACGGCGACTACACAGTCGTTCTCTTCACGCACGAAGGATGGAAGGAACCTGTGGAGTTCATGCACCATTGCAGCACCAAATGGGCGCTCTTCCTGATGAGTCTGAAGTCGATGATCGAAACTGGCACGGGCGCACCAGACCCCCGAGACGTCAAGATTGACAACTGGAATTAGGCGACCCCTAAACCGGTACGATGCAGCACAACTCGAGTGGATTGGTGAAACATGGACCCGATTACCCTGCTTGGCGACGAGATTGCTCAGAGCGGGTTGCTCGCGGAGTCACGCGCCGACGACGGAATTATCGTCGGTGTTGCACGGATGCCTGCCGCTGGAACTGACGTGACGGTGAATGTCGATCCCGAGTTCGACGACCGGTCGGACATGGATACCGGCATGCTTCTTGCTGGTGTCGAGCGAGTGCTCACCATCACGACCACGCGATGGGATCAGCTCGTCAATGCGGTTGTCGAGGAGATCGAGGATGCGGTCGGAGATCAGCAGGTGACCGAAACCGTTGATTTGCGCGACGATCTGACTCTCGAGTTCGTAGTCGTCTTCCACGACGCGATACTGCTCTCGTTCGGTGCGCCGAAGCAGTTCCCGGACAGTTGGATTCGCATCCAACTAAATGAAGAACTTGCCGTGGACGACGTCGTCATCGACGACAAGGACGACGATGCCGAGGTTGTAGAGTTCGAGTCTGTCGACGATTTGTTGGATCACCTGAGTTCGACTGGTGAACGCTAGGGCGGTCGACGGCGCGCTTGCTCGACTTCTGGGCGATTTACCTCGAGAATCATCGGCATGGACAAGATCAAGTTCTTCGAGTGGGTCACCGAATGGTTTGAAGTGCTTGGTGTTGTCTCGATGGTTCTCGGATTCGTGTTTGCATTTGTCGTGGCCGGACGTTCGTGGTTTCGCACTCGCAACGGCGGCGCGGCATTCAAGACTCTCCGGGAAACTCTCGGCGCGGTCATCCTTCTCGGGCTGGAGATTTTGGTTGCTGCCGATCTCGTCAAAACCGTGACTTCGTCGCCGTCGCTGACAGATGCTGCCGTACTCGGCATGATCGTCTTGATTCGAACTGTTCTGAGCCTGTCGATTCAGATAGAGATAGACGGGGTACTTCCTTGGCGCAAGGCGTTGGTGTCGAGTCCCCAATTGCTGGTCCGCGCAGCACGCGGATCAAGTGGTGGTGCGACGTCCGACGCCTCGCAGCCGTAGCAGGGCCGTCAACACCGCAGGCCCGAGGAGTGAAAGGTCGCGGGAAATGACTGCAGTACCGGTCGACAAAGTAGCGCCAGCCGACAAGGAAGTTCCTGCGCAGCACCCCACCGTCGACGAGCGGAAGGCACATGGTCGGCAGGGTCGCCGAGATACACCGCTCGCGATGCTGGCCGAACTTGCGGAAAGCGACCGCGACCCGATTTCACTCCTGGAATCTCAAGCCGAATCTCGAGTGCCCGAGTTGGTACCGATTCGCTACGGCCGCATGTCGGCGTCGCGTTTCTCGTTCTTTCGCGGGGCCGCGCTGGTTATGTGCGACGACCTTTCACGCAACCGGAATTCCGCCATGAATACGCAACTGTGCGGCGACGCGCATCTGAGCAATTTCGGGGTCTACGCCACGCCTGAACGAAAGCTGGCGTTTGATATCAACGATTTCGACGAGACCTACCCCGGGCCTTTCGAATGGGACGTCAAACGCCTGGCGGCGAGTTTGGCGATAGCAGGTAAAGACAACGGATATTCAGGTAAAGAACGCCGGAAGATAACGCTTGGTTGCGCCGCCGAATATCGGGAAACGATGATCCGTGCGGCGGAAATGGGAAACCTCGCGGTGTGGTATTCGCACATCGAACCAGAGGACGGTCTCGAAGAATTGAGCAATCAGATCAAGAAGCGAATGCTCGAACGGGCTCGGTCGACGCTTGATAAAGCCCGCCGACGGGACAACATTCAAGCCGCGTCGAAATTTACCGAGATAGTCGATGGCCGGAGGCGATTCATCAGTGATCCGCCGCTGATCGTGCCAGTGGAGGAGCTGTACGACGGACCGGCTCTCGAACGGGTCGAGGAAGTTCTCCGCGGACGAGTTCGTTCCTATCGCAGCACACTGCAGTGGGACCGGCGCGTTTTGCTGCAGAGTTTCGAGATGATGCACATCGCGCGCAAGGTAGTCGGTGTCGGCAGTGTCGGCACGCGGGCCTGGATGATTTTGATGAAGGGGCGGGACGCGGATGATCCGTTGATCCTGCAGGTCAAGCAGGCGTTGCCGTCGGTATTGTCCGGCTACGTGGAAGGGCCGATATTCCGGAACGAGGGGGAGCGGGTGGTGAACGGTCAGCGGTTGATGCAGGCCAGCAGCGACATCTTTCTCGGTTGGGAGCGCGGGCCAGGTCCGGACGAGGTCGAGCATGATTTCTACATCCGTCAACTTCGTGACGGTAAGGGGTCAGCGGTGATCGAAGGCATGAAACCCGAAGGTATGGAAGCGTATGGGCGTTTGTGCGCTCGGGTTCTAGCCTATGCGCACTCTCGATCGGGTGACCGCATCGCTATTGCCGAATATCTCGGCGCGGGAACGGAATTCGATTTCGCGATCAGCGAGTTTGCCGCGGCGTACACCAAACGCAATGCTCGCGATCATGCTGCTCTATTGACAGCGATCGACAAGGGACGGGTGTCGGCACAAACAGGAATCTGATCAACCCGAAATCAGCTGCCGCGCAGTCCCGGAAATACCTGGGATTGGGCGGAGAAGGCACGTGAGCATTACTGATCTCCTGCACCCCAGGGGGCCGGAATAGTCGGCGCGCGATCCTACGACTGGTTGTCCCAGTCGTCGGCAAATGCGCCGGCATGGACGTAGCGCACCGCGGCCGGCTCCGGCGATCAACTCGCCGACTTCGCGGACCACTCGGGCCGCAACAGCGACGAGCCACCGCGCCGAAAGTTGGTCAGGGAACTTCCGTGGATCGGGAGCCAGCGTGGACATCGCGGCGGGCGAGATGACGTACGACGCGGCACCGGCTTGAATGCCCCGTTCGGTCATGTTTCCGCGTTTGCGCTCCTCCACGACAGGGACGAGCGCGTGTTCTTCGAGGGATCACAGGTGGTAATCGACCTTTTGGCGGGTCAGTCCGACGAGGCGCACCAGCGCAGCAGCCGATCCCGGGGTCACCAGTGCGGCCAGGATTTGCTGACGGACCGGGTCGAGTGACGCTTCCGCGGCGGCGGGATGGGCTAGTGGGGAAGTTCTACTTGGCCAATGCTGCGGGATTGTTCAAATCGCGCGCCGAGTAGGTGTCGCAGGCGGATACCTGGCCGGTCTTGTACCCGGCGGCAAACCACAACTGTCGCTGTTGGGACGAACCGTGAGTCCAGCCTTCGGGGTTGACCCGCCCGCTGGTCGACTGCTGGATCCGGTCGTCGCCCACGGACGACGCTGCCGACAACGCATCGCGGATGTCGTTCTGCGACAGCGTCTTCAAGAAGGGTTGGCCTGTAACTTCGTCGGGAATCGTATCGGCGTAATGCGCCCACACGCCGGCGTAGCAGTCGGCCTGGAGTTCGGTACGTACGGCGCCCGACTCGGCACCCTGCGGGTCGGCCTGTGCGCGGCTGATATCCCCGAGTTGATTTTGGATGTGATGACCGAATTCATGGGCAACCACATATTCCTGGGCTAACGGGCCGGCGCTGGATCCGAATCGGTCGACCAGCAACTGGAAGAAACTCGTGTCGAAGTAGGCGGTCTGATCTGCGGGGCAGTAGAACGGTCCGACTTCGCTGGTCGCCTGACCACAACCAGTGCTGACCGATCCGCTGAACAGGATCACCTCCGGGCGCACGTATGCCGTCCCGGTCTGTTTGACCAGTTGTTGTTCCCAGACGTCGTCGAGGCTTCCTACAGTGAGCGTGACGCGGCAGTTCACGTCGTTGTTCGCGTCGGTACCGGTGCAGTCGTCGACCGAGGATAGGCCACTCGACGAACTCGAGGTTTCGGTGGAAGTGCCCAGGAGCGAACCGGGATCTCCGCCGAACAACAGCGCAAGAATGAGCACAATGATGCCGCCTGCGCCGCCGCCGATCGCCAGCTTGCTGCCCCGGCCACCACCCCCGCCGCCTTGAACCTGAACGCGTCCCGCTTCACCGCGGGCCCCCTCGTTGAAGGTCATCTATGTCCGCTTTCTACTGTCGTGAACAAGTGCTTGCCGTCACTTCTGGTGCATAGCTTCGCACGCGAGACGGGTCCGCGTTTCCGGTCTGGGCTGTTCGCTCCGTAGGATCGCAGGCAAAGTAGTCGGTCGTCGGTTATTGAAGTTGTTCGAAAGGAATCCCGTGCTGCGCACACATCTCGCCGGTTCATTGCGACCCGAGCAGGCAGGGCAGACCGTAACGCTCACCGGTTGGGTAGCCAGGCGTCGTGATCACGGCGGAGTGATCTTCATCGATCTCCGTGATGCATCCGGAGTTTCGCAGGTAGTTTTCCGGGCGGGTGACGTCGCCGAGCAGGCGCACCGTCTGCGTGCGGAATACTGTGTTCGCGTGACCGGTGTCGTCGAGGTCCGCCCCGAGGGAAACCAGAATTTCGAGATCCCCACCGGCGCAATCGAGGTCAACGCCACCGAACTCGAGGTCCTCAACGAGAGTGCTCCGCTGCCGTTCCAGCTCGACGATCAGGTCGGTGAGGAAGCACGTCTGAAGTACCGCTACCTCGACTTGCGCCGTGAAGGACCCGGGCACGCAATTCGCTTGCGCTCCAAGGTGAATGCTGCTGCGCGTGGTGTCCTCGCGCACCACCAGTTCGTCGAGGTCGAGACACCGACCCTGACGCGGTCCACCCCTGAAGGTGCCCGCGACTTCCTGGTTCCGGCGCGCCTTCAGCCCGGTAGCTTCTACGCGCTGCCGCAGAGCCCCCAGCTCTTCAAGCAGCTCCTCATGGTGGGTGGCATCGAGCGCTACTACCAGATCGCGCGCTGCTACCGCGACGAGGATTTCCGAGCGGACCGTCAGCCGGAATTCACACAGCTCGACATCGAGATGGCTTTCGTCAACCAGGACGACGTCATCCTGCTGGCCGAGGAAGTCCTGACCGCGCTGTGGAAGCTCGTCGGTCACGAGATCAAGACGCCGATCGCGCGCATGACCTACAACGAGTCGATGCGTCGCTACGGCAGTGACAAGCCCGACCTGCGTTTCGACATCGAGCTCGTCGAGTGCATGGAGTTCTTCAAGGACACCACGTTCCGCGTGTTCCAGGCCGAGTACGTCGGCGCTGTTGTCATGCCGGGTGGTGCAAGCCAGCCGCGCAAGCAGCTCGACGCGTGGCAGGAATGGGCCAAGCAGCGCGGCGCCAAGGGACTTGCCTACGTGCTGGTCGGCGAAGACGGAACGCTGGGCGGACCGGTCGCGAAGAACCTCACCGACACCGAGCGTGAGGGCCTGGCCGCTCACGTCGGCGCACAGCCGGGCGACTGCATCTTCTTCGCGGCGGGTGCAACCAAGCCGATGCGCGCGCTGCTCGGTGCTGCTCGCGGCGAAATCGCGCGCAAGAAGGATCTCATCGACCCCAAGGCCTGGGCCTTCGTCTGGATCGTCGACGCTCCCATGTTCGAGCCGGCCGCCGACGCCACCGCGTCCGGTGACGTTGCTCTCGGCCACTCGGCGTGGACCGCTGTGCACCACGCCTTCACGTCGCCCAAGCCGGAGTTCTTCGACACGTTCGATACCGATCCGGGAACCGCTCTTGCCTACGCCTACGACATCGTCTGCAACGGTAACGAGATCGGCGGCGGCAGTATCCGTATCCACCGCAAGGACATTCAGGAACGAGTGTTCAAGGTGATGGGTATTTCCGAGGAAGAGGCGCAGGACAAGTTCGGCTTCCTGCTCGACGCCTTCGCCTTCGGCGCACCCCCGCACGGCGGAATCGCCTTCGGCTGGGACCGCATCACCGCGCTCCTCGCCGGCATGGATTCCATTCGTGAGGTCATCGCGTTCCCGAAGTCGGGTGGCGGTGTCGATCCACTTACGGATGCACCTACCCCGATCACGGCGCAGCAGCGTAAGGAATCCGGCGTCGACGCGAAGCCGGAGAAGAAGGCTGACGCTGCCGGTGGCGACACCGCAGACGGCAAGTAGAACCGACCCCAGATCGCGGTGCTGCACCTGAGGGTGATCTGCCCGTCCGAGCGCACCGAGGATGTTCTCGGTGCGCTCGAGGCGGTACGCGGTGTGACACACATAGTCATGTTGCGTGGCGCGGCAATCGATCCGCGCGGCGATCTGGTCCAGGCCGACGTTGCCCGTGAATCAGCCAACGATGTCATCGCCGCGATGAAAGATCTCGGAATCCCCGAGAAAGGCGCGGTGACGCTGGTTCCGGTGGAGACGGTGTTGTCCGCGTCGGCGCGCAAAGCCGAGCACGAAGCTCCCGGTGACGGCGCGGAAACTGTGGTGTGGGAAGAGTTGCTGTCCCGCACTCGTGAGGAATCGACTCTCAACGGCCTGTTTGTTGCTTTCATGACCATCGCGTGTCTGCTCGCCGCTGTCGGTGTGGTGACGGATTCGCCGGTCACCATCGTCGGGGCAATGGTGGTGGGCCCCGAATTCGGGCCGCTGGCAGCTCTGGCGGTGGCATTGGTGCGAGGTGACAGGAAACTTCGCAGACGTTCGACATTGGCGCTTGTCGTCGCCTTCCCGGTCGCGATGGGCATCACTCTGCTGGCCACGTTCGTGGTGAAGTTCTTCGGATGGATGGATGTCGTCAGTTTCGAGGCGTTGCATCAAGTCGATTTCATCTACAAAGTCGGTCCGATTTCGTTTGTTGTGGCCCTCCTGGCGGGTTCGGCGGGAATGCTGGCCCTGATTTCGTCGAAATCGGCTGCGTTGATCGGCGTGTTCATCTCGGTGACTACCGTCCCGGCAGCCGGTTTCGCGGTAGTTGCTGCCGCTAACGGTGAGTGGCATATCGCCGGCCTGTCGTCGTTGCAACTTGCCGTCAACATGCTGGGTATTGTCACCGCATGCGCGCTCGTGTTGTGGGTCAAAACGAAGGCCGATGAGGAGTTTGCTGCAGCGCTGAAAGGCATTTCAGGTCTGATCGGTGAAGAGAAAGCGCACTGACCGTGCGAGGCGAAGACGCATGATTCCATTCACTTACGGGTAAGTTGATCAGTGATGACCGTATTACTGGCAGACCCCGTATCCGAAGTTGTGGCAGCTGCCGAGCAGTTGCTCACACGCCGCACCGGAGCACCCGTCACCCTCGTTGATCCCACGGATCTCGGTGGGAGTGGACGCACCATCGTGCTGCGCGTTCGCGTTGCCGAGAACCCGTTTTCCCTGCCCCGAACCCTGGTGATCAAGCAGGTCCGTGATCCCTATCTCGGTGTGAAGAACGGCGTTACCCCGCCCGCCGAGGCAATCCATGTGTTCGATCCCGACACCGCCTTCCTGCGGGAAGCCGTGTCGTACCAATTCGCCAACGCATTGGCCAAGGACGCCCGTCCCGGCGCGGAATTGCTGGCGTACGACTTGGGCGCCCGACTCCTCGTGCTCAGTGATCTCGGTGACGCCACCGCGATCAGTGTCCTCTTCCAGGACAGCGACTCCGACACCGTTACCAATACGCTGATGGCGATGGCCCAGGCAATGGGACGCATGCACGCCGCTACCGTCGGCCGTGAAGAAGATTTCACAGCCCTGCTTCGGCGCGCCGAAGTTATCCATAGTTCCGACGAAGTGGCTGATCAGGTGGCACGCGTAGTCACCGACGTGCCGTCGATGTTGGCGAACACGTTGGGTGTCGACGTCGATCCGAATGTTCTCGACCAGGTCCACCATGCGCAGAATCTGTTCAGCGGCGGGCGATACCGTGCGTTCAGCCCCTCCGATCTGTGCCCGGACAACATCATCGTCAACGGCGAGGGTGTTCGATTCCTCGACTACGAGTGGGGTGGTTACCGAGACGCACTTCTCGATATCACCTACGCGCTCGTGTCATTCCCCGGATGCCTGTGCAACGTCGACCTGACCGAGGAACGCGCGTCGGCGATGGTCGACGCGTGGCGTTCGGAAGTGGTGGGCTTGTGGCCGGCACTCGCCGACGAAGCCGAGCTGGGTCGTGGGCTGGTCGAAGCTCAACTCATCTGGGTGTGGCTGAGCACGTACATGTTCCTGCCTAATGATCATTCGCGGATCGCTGCTGTGCGAGAGCACCACCTGTCGATTCCACGTTCGGATGCGTTGCTGCGTCGGTGGGCACGGTTGGCACGATCAGCTGAACTCGCGGGCAACGCCGCTGTGCAGGCCCACGCCAGTGAGGTTGTCGCTGCGCTTCGCGAACGCGCCGAGTAACACTCCCACGAACCGACAAAGCGCCCGTGCTCAGCACGGGCGCTTTTGTGTGTCGAATCTCAGTTGTCGGCGAGAGCGTCCGCCTCGGACAAGTCCGTTGCCGCCAGCGCCGTCGCGAGATCAGGATGCCGGAACGTGGATGTGACCTGATCCTGGACCACCCGGAACGCCGACGCGATGGTGGCGGTCTTGCCGGGTTCTGTGGCCCATGTCGCAGTCTGCTCGACGACAACAACTCCGTGGTGGACGTACATTTTGCCGGGAACAAGCGTCAATCCGGCGTTCGAAGCCCACTCGCTCAGTGCTGCCAATCCTTGCGTAGCCCCGTCGGGTCCGCCCACCTCGATGTCGTCACTCGACAACTGCAGGAGTGTGTCGATGTCTTGGCTGTTGAGTGCGTCATGCCACGCGAGGACGGTGGCGATCTCAGAAGTGCTCATGGCGACACGTTATCTAATTCGACTCGGCTGTGCCTTCCAGATGTGACTTCGACGCGTCGGTGCCTTCTAGTAGCGTCGTTTTGTGAGCGATTGGCAAGCTGAAGACAGCGTGGTGGCAGAAGACGGCCTGTTCGAGGCAACTCCGGAAGATTCCGAGATCGTGGACGAACCAGATGTCGTCTCGGCAGCCGAGCGTGCCTTGTCCTCGGTCCCGCCGAGTGCCCCTTTGGCTGTCCGGATGCGCCCACGCACTCTTGGTGAGGTTGTCGGACAGCAGCACCTACTCGGACCCGGAGCGCCGCTGCGGAGAATGGTCGAGGGATCCGGTGCCGCATCGGTACTTCTGTACGGGCCACCTGGGACCGGCAAGACCACACTGGCGTCGTTGATTTCCGGCGCGACCGGTCGGCGATTCGAGGCGTTGTCTGCGTTGTCGGCCGGCGTCAAGGAGGTTCGCGGTGTGATCGAACTGGCCCGGCGCCGGCTCCTGAACGGTGAGCAGACTGTCCTGTTCATCGACGAGGTGCACCGATTCTCGAAAACGCAGCAGGACGCGTTGTTGGCCGCTGTCGAGAATCGGATCGTGCTGCTGGTGGGTGCTACCACCGAGAACCCGTCGTTCTCCGTGGTGTCGGCGCTGCTGTCCCGCTCCCTGGTTCTGCAATTGCAGGCACTCACCGCTGCGGACGTCGAGGAACTTCTCGAGCGGGCAGTGAGCGACGAGCGAGGGTTCGGCGGTGCTGTCACCATTGCCGACGACGCGATGGAACACCTGGTGAGACTGGCCTCGGGTGACGCCCGCCGCGCGCTCACCGCGCTCGAGGCGGCGGCCGGTGCTGCGCTCGACACGGCGGGCAGCCAACCGGGACCTGTCGAGGTTGATCTCGCGACGGTGGAGGCCAGCGTCGACAAAGCTGCCGTTCGGTACGACCGTGCCGGGGATCAGCACTACGACGTCATCAGCGCGTTCATCAAGAGCATTCGAGGGTCCGACGTCGACGCGGCGTTGCATTACCTTGCGCGAATGCTGACAGCGGGGGAGGATCCTCGCTTCATTGCCAGACGGCTGGTTGTACACGCCAGCGAGGACATCGGGATGGCCGACCCGATGGCACTGCAAACCGCGATGGCCGCAGCTCAAGCCGTGCAGTTGATCGGTATGCCGGAAGCCCGCCTCGCGCTTGCCCAGGCGACGATTCATCTCGCGACCGCGCCGAAATCGGGTGCCGTCATCGAGGCGCTGGGCGCGGCCATGGCAGATGTGGCCGCCGGAAAGTCGGGCCTCGTACCGCCGCATCTACGTGACGGTCACTACAAGGGTGCCGAGAAACTGGGAAATGCGGTCGGCTACAAGTACCCGCACGAGAGCCGCGACGGTGTTCTTCGGCAGCAATATCCACCGGACGAATTGGTCGGTGTCGACTATTACAAGCCGACTGCCCACGGAAATGAGCGGGAGATCGCCGATCGAGTGGGAAAATTGCGCCGAATCGTGCGGGGTTGAAGCTGTAATCGTGCGGGGTTAAAGCTGTAAGGTCCCTGCACGCTACGCTGGACAACGACAGTTCGACGCTCATGAAGGTAAGGACCGGTTAGTGCAAACCCACGAGATCCGCAGGCGATTCCTCGACCACTTCGTCAAGGCCGGCCACACCGAGGTGCCCAGCGCGTCGCTGATTCTCGACGATCCGAACCTCTTGTTCGTCAACGCCGGCATGGTTCCCTTCGTGCCGTTCTTCCTCGGCCAGCAGACTCCGCCGTACTCGCGCGCGACGTCCGTGCAGAAGTGCGTTCGCACGCTGGACATCGAAGAGGTGGGCATCACCACCCGCCACAACACGTTCTTCCAGATGGCCGGTAATTTCTCCTTCGGTGACTACTTCAAGAAGGAAGCCATCTCGCACGCCTGGGCGCTGCTGACCGGTTCGGTTGACGAAGGCGGTTACGGCATCGACCCGACGCGCCTGTGGGCCACCGTCTTTTACGACGACGACGAAGCGTTCAACATCTGGCGCGACGAGGTCGGCGTGCCGGAAGAACGCATTCAGCGCCGCGGGATGAAAGACAACTACTGGTCCATGGGCATCCCCGGACCGTGTGGCCCCTGCTCGGAAATCTTCTACGACCGTGGCGCCGAGTACGGCGTCGAGGGCGGCCCGGAAGCCGACGAGGATCGCTACATCGAGATCTGGAACCTCGTGTTCATGCAGAACGAGCGCGGCGAAGGCACCAACAAGGGTGACTACCCGATTCTCGGACCCCTGCCGAAGAAGAACATCGATACCGGCATGGGCGTCGAACGTGTTGCATTCCTCTTGCAGGGTGTCGAAAACGTCTACGAGACAGACCTTCTCCGTCCCGTCATCGAGAAGGCTGCCGAGCTGACCGGAAGTGTGTACGGCACCGACCACACCTCCGATGTTCGTTTCCGCGTCATCGCCGACCATGCCCGCACCGCCGCGATGCTGATTGCGGACGGCGTCAATCCCGGCAACTACGGCCGCGGCTACGTGCTGCGCCGGTTGCTGCGTCGCATCGTGCGCTCGGCGAAACTGCTCGGCAGCGAGCAGCCCACCATGCGCGAGTTCATGATTGTCGTCCGCGACACGATGGCTCCGTCGTACCCGATCCTCGAAACCGATTTCACGCGCATCGAGAATGTTGCCGTCGGCGAGGAAACAGCGTTCCTCAAGACTCTGGCATCAGGATCGGCGTTGTTCGAGAATGCTGCCGAGACGGTCAAGTCGTCCGGAAAGTCGATCATTGCCGGCGATCAGGCGTTTGCCTTGCATGACACGTACGGCTTCCCGATCGACCTGACGCTCGAGATGGCATCCGAGGCCGGTCTCACCGTCGACGAAGACGGATTCCGCACCCTCATGGCCGAGCAGCGCAAGCGCGCCAAGGACGACGCTCAGGCTCGCAAGCACGCGCATGCCGACCTGACGGTGTACAAGGAACTGCTCGATCGTGGTCCCACTGAGTTCACCGGCTTCAACGAGTTGGTCTCCGAAGCTCACGTTCTCGCGCTCATCGTCGACGGCGTTCGGGTGCCGGTCGCCAAGGCCGGACAGTCGGTTGAGGTCATCCTCGACCGCAGCCCGCTCTACGCAGAATCCGGCGGACAGATCGCCGACATCGGATCGCTCACGGCGCCGGGACTCGAAGCCAAAGTCAACGACGTTCAGAAGATCGCCAAGAAGGTCTGGACGCACAAGGTCACCGTCCAGAAGGGCGAGATCACCGAAGGCGACGTCGTCCTCGCGCACGTCGACGCCGAATGGCGCAAGGGCGCAACCCAGGGACACTCCGGTACCCACATGGTGCATGCAGCACTGCGTCAGGTGCTCGGCCCCAACGCCGTGCAGGCCGGCTCGCTCAACAAGCCTGGCTACCTCCGCTTCGACTTCTCTTGGCAGGGAGCGCTTTCCGAGTCCCAGAAGCAGGACATCGAAGTTGTCACCAACGAGGCTGTCGCGTCCAACTTTGCGGTCAACACGTTTGTGACGGACCTCGACAAGGCCAAGTCGATGGGTGCCATGGCACTCTTCGGTGAGAACTACGGCGACGAGGTTCGCGTCGTCGAAATCGGCGGCCCGTTCTCGATGGAACTCTGTGGCGGCACGCACGTCGGAAGCTCGGCTCAGATCGGACAGGTCACACTGCTCGGCGAACAGTCCGTCGGTTCCGGCATCCGTCGTGTCGAGGCCTACGTCGGTCTGGATTCGTACCGTTACCTGGCCAAGGAGCGCGCACTCCTGGCCGGACTGTCCGCATCGCTCAAGGTTCCGTCCGAAGAGGTTCCGGCTCGCGTCGAGGCGCTCGTCGAGCGTCTGAAGGTTGCGGAGAAGGAACTCGAGCAGACCAAGGCCAAGGCTGTTCTGGCGGCAGCCGGCGAGTTCGTCGACAAGGCCAAGCGCATCGGCAGTGTGCTCGTGATCGCAGAACCAGCACCGGCCGGTGTCGGCGCGAACGATCTCCGCACACTGGTCACCGACATCAAGGGGCGTCTGGGCTCGGAGCCCGCAGTGGTTGCGTTGCTCGGCGACACCGACGGCAAGGTGCCATTCGTCGTTGCCACCAGTAAGGCTGCGCAGGCGCTCGGCGTGAAGGCCGGCGACCTCGTCGGCTCGTTCGGACCGAAGATCGGTGGCCGCGGCGGCGGAAAGCCCGACATGGCTCAGGGGTCGGGTTCCGACGCCTCCGGAATCCCGGCGGCGCTCGATGCGATCCGGGACCGGGTCGCAGAACTGGCGGGCGGCAGCTAACGGTGGCAGCGGCTGTGCAGGGTCCCGATCGCCCCGGCGTTGACGACCCTGGCCGCGGCCGACGTGTCGCGATCGACGTCGGTAGCGTCCGGATCGGGGTTGCGTCCAGCGACCCCGACGGGATTCTGGCGACACCGGTCGAGACCGTGCCTCGCTCCAAGGAACGTGGACCCGACGCGCCGGATATCCGGCGGATTATCGACATCGTGTCCGAATACGAGGCCGTTGAGGTTATCGTCGGACTGCCACAGACGCTGCGCGGCGAGCAAGGTAAAGCCGCCGGCATCGCCACTGCATTCGCAAAACGGCTGCAGCGGGCCGTCGAACCGATTCCGGTGCGACTGTCCGACGAGCGACTGACGACGGTCACGGCTGCGCGCAACCTCCGCGAAAGTGGAGTCAAAGCTCGCGGTCAGCGTCCCATGATCGATCAGGCTGCGGCAGTGGAGATCCTGCAAGGCTGGCTGGACGAGCGGAGTAGAGCAGTGAAACCAGGGGAGTCGTCGGGGGACACACCTGTGTCGGAGTTCGATCGGTGAGCGGGCGGTGGGATGAGGGCGGCTCCGGCCGGCCCACCGGTTCATTCGATTTCGACAACGACGAGACCATGGTCATGCGTGCGTTGCCACAGACCATCGAGCCGCCGCACATGTCCAGGGCTGAGGCCCGCAAACAACGTGAAGCGCAGTCCAAGCGAGCGAAACGTGGCAAGAAGGTCGGAGTTCTCGCAGTCCTCGTCTTGGTGATCGCGGTTCTCGGCGTCGGTGCCTACGGCGCCACCTGGTACATGAACCGCACGCAAGCGGCGGCAGATTACGCCGGTCCGGGCGGGGCGCCGGTCGTGATCCAGATCCTTCCAGGTGAAACTGCGTCGGAGATCGGTGCCACGCTCGCCGAGAAAGACGTGGTTGCCAGTTCGGCCGCGTTCTACAACGCGGCTGTGAGTAACTCGGCGGAAATTCAGAAGGTCCAGCCCGGTTTCTACCAGGTACCTGTGCAGAGCAGTGCGGCTGAGGCTCTGGACACGTTGGTGACCCCTGAATCTCGTGTGGGCCTGGTTGTGGTCGCCGCGGGTCGTCAACTCCACGACAGCAGTGATGCGCAGACCGGAGCCCTCAAGAAGGGCATATACAACCTGATCGAGGAAGCCAGCTGCGTCGGATCGGCCAGTGCGCAGACCTGTGTCAGTGCCGACGAATTGAACACTGCGGGAGCATCTTCCGATCTTGCTTCATTGGGTGTTCCGTCGTGGGCAATGTCGTCCGTGCAGGGTGTGCCGGACAAAGATCGTCAACTCGAGGGCCTCATAGCGGCGAGCAGTTGGGATTTCGATCCCACCGCAACGCCGACCGAAATTCTGCGGACATTGGTCCAAGGCAGCGCCGAGAAGTACGAAAGCACCGGCATTCTGACAGCCGGATCCGGCGTCGGGCTCTCGCCGTACCAACTGTTGGTCG
Organism: Rhodococcus sp. NPDC056743; assembly: GCF_042790355.1. Classification (NCBI taxonomy): domain Bacteria; kingdom Bacillati; phylum Actinomycetota; class Actinomycetes; order Mycobacteriales; family Nocardiaceae; genus Rhodococcus; species Rhodococcus sp. NPDC056743. Next base: position 129,225 of record NZ_JBHTZI010000003.1, read on the forward strand.
CGGCGTCGCTGGTCGAGCGTGAGGCTTTGCCTGACGACATGTCGAAGGTCGCTCGCGTGATCGTGAACCGCTTGGCCGTCGATCAGCCGTTGCAGTTCGACTCCACGGTCAACTACTCGCTCGACACGACCGAAGTTGCGACGACCGATGACGATCGCGCCCGGGTGACACCGTGGAACACCTACGCAATGCCGGGATTGCCTGCCACTCCGATTGCGTCTCCGAGCATCGAAGCGCTCCAGGCGGTCGAATCCCCGGCACCTGGTGACTGGCTGTACTTCGTCACCATCAACATGCAAGGCGAAACGCTCTTCACCCACAGTTACGACGAGCATCTCGCCAATATCGTTCTAGCGCAGGAAAGCGGGATTCTCGATAGTGGTCGGTAGTGCGCGCAAGGCAGCGGTTCTCGGCAGCCCCATTCAGCATTCGAAGTCCCCGCTGCTGCACCTGGCGGCATACGAGGCATTGGGTCTGACCGACTGGACCTACGAGCGGATCGAATGCACAGGGGAGCAGCTGCCCGCCCTGGTCGACGGACTCGGACCCGAATGGGTCGGACTGTCTGTCACCATGCCAGGCAAGATCGCGGCCCTCGAATACGCGTCCGAGCGCACCCCCCGTGCCGTTGTCATCGGATCGGCAAACACGTTGGTGCGCGTCGACGGCGGATGGCGGGCTGACTGCACCGATGTCGACGGAGTCAGTGGTGCGTTGATCGCCGGTGGTGTCGGCGATCTCACCGGCGCCCCCGCTGTTGTTGTCGGTGCCGGCGGAACTGCTCGGCCGTCGCTGGTTGCCTTGGCGGATATGGGTGTTCGTAACGTGACTGTTGTCGCCCGGGATCCCAGGCGTGCATCGGGCGCCATCGAATGCGGTTCCGCGGTCGGCTTGGACATTGATCTTGTTGCCTTCGACGATCCTCGTCTCGGTTCTCTCTGCGCTGATTCGGCTGTTCTGGTGAGCACCGTTCCTGCTGACGCTGCAGCACCATTTGCCTCGGAACTCGGTCAGGCGCCATTTGTCCTCGATGCGATTTACAACCCCTGGCCGACGCCTCTGGCCTCGGCGGTCGAGGCTGCCGGTGGCACCGTGATCGGTGGCCTGGCGATGCTGCTCAATCAGGCCTTCGGTCAGGTTGAACAGTTCACGGGTAAGCCCGCTCCACGTGAAGCGATGGCTGCCGCGATCGCTTAGTTTCATGCACAGCTAACTTCATCCACAGCTAACCTTCATCCACAACGCCGGGGTAGTCCACAGCACGATTCAGGCATCTGCGGGTGACGCACGTTCGGTCGCATGCTCAGTGTCATGTGGACGTTGGTGGTGTTGGCAGGTGCGGGTGCAGTAGCTGGTTGCGGTGCTCGTCTTCTCGCGAAGCTGTGGATTGCCCGGAACAGTGGTGCGGGAGTTGTGGTTCGTCGTGGATTTCCCGAGTTAGCTGCCGCCATTGGTTGGGTTCTTGTCGGCGCCGCGACTTCATCTGTGGTGCAGCTTGTTTCGGGCTTGGTGGTCGTGTGGTGGTGCGTGGCTATTTCGACCGTCGATGCATCTGTGCAGCGACTACCCAACAGTTTCACCTTGGCAGGGTATGTCGTCGTGCTGGCGGTTTCGGCGTGCACGGGCGCATTGTGGACCGCGGTCATGGGATCGGCTTTGCTGGCGGGAATCCACCTTGTGCTGCACTTGATTTCACCAGGATCCTTAGGCGCAGGTGATGTGAAACTGGCACTTCCGCTGGGTGCGATCACGGGGTTGGGTGGTGCGCAGATCTGGCTGTTCTCGGCTTTTCTGGCGCTGGTGATCACCCTTGCCGTTTCAGTTCTACTGCCTCGGCGATCGCAGATCCCTCATGGTCCGTCGATGTGCGGCGGCGCGCTACTTGCCTGGATGATTGGATGATCCTGTTCGGCGTTCACAGCGATAGCACCACGCGGCTATCCGGATCTGGTCGTAGACGATTGTGTCAATCAGGTACAAGAAATCGTACGTCTGGTGGTAGCGGACGGCAGCCTTCCAGACTGCTCAGGGTCGGAAGAGGTCTGCTCCGATCGGATATCGCGCAATCAGACACCGCTGGCTGAAGTTTTTCGTCCGATCGTGTGGCGACAAGCCGCATTTACGCCCGCGAGGGTGCGTTGTCGGCGTTGTTGATCCCTGTGTCGGGGCAGGAGACAAGCGGGTTCTACCCGAGGTGAGCAGGTCGCACACGAATGAGCGGATGCCCCAATTCGACAAGGACGAAACTTGCCGGCACGCAGGCTACGCGCGGAAGCATGGACAGCTTTTCCCTTCATGCTTCCGCGCTTCGTGGACTTGCAAGACACGAGGTGCGTCTCGCCGATCGACTAGACGAGAATCATGCGTGCCGAACCGTCATTGCAGTGGCGAGAAGATCGACGGCACGGCCATTTTCGTTACTCGATGGATGGGGGTGGGGCAATCTGCCGGGGGCGAGATTCCCTGTGTGGATGCTTTGGCAATCGCCTGCCTACGCGTTTCCGGATCGGAATATGCCCAGATCTGGATGATGCCGTTGACCTGCCCGAATTCGAGTCGGCCAGCAAGTACGAGTGAGTCGCGTTTGCTGCGTTCTTGTATCGCATTCGTCCACGCCTCGGTGCCGGCGCCCAGGTCGGATACCTTGAAGTAGTCGTACTGGATTTCATAGATCGGTCCAAGGAGACCAGGCATTGGGTCTGAGACGAAGTCGAAAGGTATCACCAGTTCGGACTGCATGCGATTGACGAATTGGCCCGTTGCCGGGGGCCATTGTGGGTGCTGGGCAGCAGCGGCGCGTTTACTGGCCCGATCGTCTAGATCTATGTAGGGCCATACATGTACCACTTCACTCAGAGGCTCATTTGTGGTGTGCCAGAATGCAGTCAGGGGCGAGAAGGCTTGTCGGTGCACATAGCCGTCGCCAAATATTCGCTCGAACTCCGTCACATTTTCGGCATCTACTTGATAAGACCGAACCTCGTAAATCACACGCAAGTCCTTTGCCTAGGTAGTGGATGGATGGTGGTCATACGGCGGAGTGCAGGCTGCTCTGAAGCGCGGTTGCGCCCGCCTGTGCGCATTCTTCGTCCTGCTCACCGGTACCGCCTCCGACACCGCACGCACCTACCATCAACCCATCGACAAAGATGGGAACGGCACCCTGGGAGTAGAACATGTGGCCACCTTCCGCTGCGGCAATGCCCTGCATGACGGGCGCGGAAGCTCGCTCCGAGAGGAGTCCGCTGGGCCGTGCGAATCCGGCGGAGGCGATGGCCTTACCTTGTGAGCCGTAGCCGGCGCCCCAATGCCCGCCGTCCATTCGTTGGAAGGCGACAAGTCGACCACCAGCGTCACAGACCGACACGCTAATTCGAATTTCAAGTTCGTTGGCTTTGCTGATTGCACCCTCTAGGACCAGTTTGGCTTGATCAAGATTCAACGTCATTGCCTGACTTTCATGGGTTCGCGGACAGAATGGGGTATTGCTGAATACCGTGTCGAACATTGCGCTTTGCGCCGTATGGCGGCTGGTACCTTGGCGATGATTACGGAATTGCTCTGAACATGGACAACGTGGAGTTGATCGCGTGCGGTCGAATGACGGTCTTCCATTGACCTTCTGCAGACGCGGCAAGCCACTCGGGGGTCTGGGGCAAGTCCGGTGAGTTCACGAGGTAAAGCGTTGCGTACTTCTGTACGCCCGCGACAGGTTTCTCCAGGACGTAGCGCTGCACACCGAGCACGCCTGGAACTTTGGAAATATTGGGCGCATGTTCGGTGTCGTAGATGTGATTGAATTCGTCTTCCATTTCCACTGGAATGTCAAGCTGGACGAGCCATAGATACTGACTCACGCTATTCTCCGTTCTCTCTAGGACACTGCCATTCGGCAGATTGGCCCCTGCAGGAATGCATGTTCTACGTGCAGTGCAGGAAGTTTTGTCGTAGCGTTCTTCAGCGGGAAGGCAGATGCGAAGAACCCGCGGAACATATGGGGCATTGAGGAAGGCCGTAAGGGCATTCTTGTTCTTCGATCAGGCTGGCGGTACACCAAATACGTGGGCCGGCACATCCGCATGACCGTAATTTCGTGAACTTCGTGAAGCCATCGCGAGGGCATAGGGCGCACCCTCCAATAACTGCGCGAACATCCTCTCATCCAGTTCGAGACCGGCCCGCCTGGCCGCCGACAGGCACATCTGGCGTAACGACGAATCGGCGTCCGAGGACGTGCCGGCCAACAAAGTGGGCTCGATTACGATTGGCGGGGTCGCATTGTCGACGAGCGTCGGATGTCGCAGATGCCAGTCGGTCGCTGATTGATAGGCGTGCCCGATGCGCAAAATCATCTCTTCGCCGAAGGGTCGTCCAAGTATCTGCATTCCCAACGGCAATCCGTTTGAGCCAAATCCATTGCACAGCGCGAGAACTGGCTGACCTGTGATGTTGGCCGCAGTGAAATGATGAGCGTTCTTCCAGAATGCGAGCGGGTCGTGCGAGTCGAAGCGTGGGGCCTCCCCGGCGCCGATGGTGATAAAGGCATCGAATTTTCGATAGAGGGGTTGCATTTCTGCGATGGCGCGGCGATGCTCGCGGCTGGCCTGTACAAAATCGGTGCCGGAGAACAACATTGCAGGTAACATGCGACTCAGAATGTCGGCGCCGAAGTGTTCGGGGCGTGCGATCAAGTTGGAATGATGAACACTGAACACTTCGATTTCGCCGATGATTGTCTTGATGTCACAATAGCTCTGCATCGGCCGGATCTTGCAATCCTCCAGCGTAGCACCTAGATCCGCCAAAACAGCAAGCGCGTTTTCCATGGCTTCGGAGTGGACAGTGGAGACCGCGACTTCACCGTTCCAGTTATGCCGAAGTACCCCAATTCGGACTCCACGAAGATCTTCACCGAGTGCAGCTCGGTAGTCCGGGATGGCATAAGCGACGCTTCCGGCATCATTTGGGTCGTGGCCCGCGACAGCCTGGAGCAGGATTGCGCAATCTTCAGTCGTCATGGCCATTGGTCCGCAACGGTCGAATGTAAATGAGTGAGGTATTACTCCCGCTCGGCTAACAAGTCCGTAAGTTGGCATCAGGCCTGTGATACCGCAATGCGATGCAGGCGCACGGATCGAACCGCCGGTGTCTGTTCCGATGCTTCCAGGTACCAACCCCGCCGCGATCGCCGCCGCGGAGCCACTCGAGGATCCTCCGGTAACGCGGGCCAAGTTCCATGGGTTTCGCGATGGGGGCCACGGCACGTCGAACGACGGCCCGCCATGCGCAAATTCGTGGAGCGCCAGCTTTCCCATCAGAACCGCGCCTGCGTGATGGAGCTTCTCGGCCACTGCCGAGTCTCGGACGGGGACATTGTCCGCGCAAACCCTGGAATGACCGGAAGTCAGAACGTTGGCGGTATCGAAAACGTCCTTGAGGGCAAAAGGAATGCCATGCAGCGGACCACGGTAGCAACCCCCAGCAATTTCGTCCTCCGCCTGTCGTGCCTGCTCCAACGCAAGGTCGAAGGTGCGGGTCACAAATGATTGCAATTGCCCATCCATGGCCTGAATACGCGCGATCAGTGCCTCTGCATACTCGACAGGTGAGAGTATGCGCGAACCGATGAGTTCGCTTGCTCGGGCAATAGTGAGGTAGTGAAGATCGGTTGTTCGTGCGGCAAAAGACATTTCACGCGACTCCATCGTGTTCAAGCGAATTACGGGAAAACGCTTATGGCGAATCGGTGCATATTTGAACTGTTGTTCTTCTGGCGGACTGGGTATTTCACCCCGATAACCCGATTCCTCTGAACGAATCGCAATCCACCTTCGGAGACTTCATTGCTCGCAATACGATGAGCGCAGATTATGCCTGCGTTGGCTTTGTACCTTTGGATTCCGGTTTTTCGGGTGACCCGCATCGCGGGTGACGGCAAGTTGACATCATGCTGAGCAAGATGATTTGGCACGACATGATCATGCGTGGCGCACGCGGTCGCGATCAATGTTCGGATCGTTATCACGGCGATAGCCGTCGTTGGACCTGAAAATGTTGGACATACGCCGAACGCATGCCAGGATCTAGCTGAGCGTCGGTCACCGCCCTGGTCAGTATTCCTTCTGAATTCTCATTACCGAGAACATCTCTCGGATGCAATCAAGCACGCATGACGAGATGGGTTATGCCGACAGTGACACGCTGGTCAGCCACGACGCAATGTGCTGGGCTCGGCTTCGTGGCACGTCACTCGACCTGGTTTCAGCTACCGCTCAAAGCTTGAAGTCGGACCATCAAACGACAGCCGCGAGGGCGTGATTGTTGCCGGTGTGTGCGTTGGCGCGTCGATCATCGCCAATTTGTCTGCAGCACAGAATCAGTGTTCCGGCAGTAGCGATGGAGATCGTGGCCACGGTTTGATGCGTTTGGACAGACGCAGTGCAGAGCGCACCCGTTGATTCGGGTCCATCATGTGACATCTCGTTTGTCGGGGTGGCGGGGACCACCATCGACCGTGATAGAGCCGGGTACCGCAGCGGTGCTCAGCGAAGGCGCTGCCGCGCTCGTCGGCGATTCTATTCGCCCTGATCAGGTGGAGTCGATAGAACAGATGGTGGAAGCTGCTGTTGCGCTGCGCGACTGCGCACCTTACATCGCCGCACCTAGCTATGTCAGCCTCGATCTGATCGACGAATGAGCCTTGGTCGCTTGCGGATTGGACGGACTACTCACGATGACGGAGTGGCCGGAATCGATCTAGTTGGCAGGACTTGCCATGGAACTGAATGGTTTTGGTGCCGAGATCGCCCCGGACGAAGTGCTCGCAAGCCGTTGACGACGGGAGGCGCAGCCAACCTGCTGGCAGTGCCTCCCGTAGTCATGAGCTCCGCACCTGGATCAGTACGGTTCATCTCGGCCGGGATAGATGTCAGTGCGTGACGAGTTCCGCCTCGAGCCGCTGGGCGTTGGTGGGCCAGCTGCTGGCGGCCTCGGTCTCGAGAGTGACCTCACCGATCCGGCCGGTGTACGGATACTCACCGCCGCGGGCGTAGTCGGAGGTGACCGGCGTGCCGGGATTTGCACCCACGGTCAGCCGGCCCGAGCCGAACAGTGCCGTGCGTTCGACACGCCCCTCACCGACGACCTGACCGTCGATGAGAACCTGACCGGTCCCGCCTCGCCCGATCCCTCCACCGTCATAGGTGAACAGGTATTCGAGCAGGTGCTCGCCCGCGGTCAGCGGTTGCGTGGCGCGCACGTGCGTGACGACCAGGCTGCACAGGTTGTGAGCGAACGTCACTACCCCTTCACGGACGTAGAACGAGAGTCCGTTGAAGGAGTTGCCCAGGCTCACCAGGACGCCGTCGGACCCGTCGCTGTCGGCCACCATGGGCACACTCAGCCGGAACGACGTGTTCGACGTGCTGGGGAACGCCGCGGTCGGTAGCCGACGAGTGCCGGCCGGCACGGTGACCCGCCCGCCCAGTTCGGGGCTGCGGCGCCCGGCGACAGCTGCGTCCATGCGTTCGACGCCACGGTCGTCCAGCGGCAGTACCTGGTGCAACCGAGCCTGCTCCAGGAACAGCTCCTGCAGCGCTGCCAGCCGTTCCGGATACTCGGAGGCCAGGTCGGTGGCCTGCGAGAAGTCGCGAGTGATGTCGTACAGCTCCCACGTGTCCTGATCGAACGGGATGGGGTCGGTCCGCGACAGGTCCCACGGCGAACGGTGCTTGGTGACCGCGGTCCAGCCTTCGTGGAAGATCCCGCGGTTGCCGAAGATCTCGAAGTACTGGGTGATGTGCTGGTCGGGCGCATCGCCGTCGCGCAGCGCGTACAGCATCGAGGTGCCCTCGATGGGGCGCTGGCTGATTCCGTCGACCCGGTCGGGGTGCGGGATTCCGGCGGCCTCCAGGATCGTCGGTGCCACGTCGATGACGTGGTGCCACTGCGTGCGGACGTCACCGCGTTCGGAGATCCCCTGTGGCCAGTGCACGACGAGCCCGTTGCGGGTTCCCCCGAAGTGCGACGCCACCTGCTTGGTCCATTGAAACGGGGTGTCCATCGCCAGGGCCCAGCTGACGGGGTAGTTCACATAGCTGGTCGGCCCCCCGATCTCGTCGAGGCGACTACGAATCTCGGCGGCGGTCTCAGGCAGACCGTTGTAGGTCCGCGACTCGTTGAACGTCCCCGTCAGGCGCCCCTCACAGGAGGCGCCGTTGTCGCCCAGGATGTAGAAGACCATCGTGTTCTCGAGCTCCCCGCCGGCGCGGAGAAACTCGACCAGCCGGCCGACCTGCTCATCGGTGTGCTCGGCAAAGGACGCATACATCTCCATGAGCCGCTCAGCGACGGCGCGCCCGTCGTCGTCGAGTTCGTCCCAGTGCGGAGCACCGTCAGGCCAGGGCGAGAGGAGCGTGTCGGGCGGGACGACGCCCAGCTCCTTCTGCTTTTCGAGGGTCTGCTCGCGCTGCTCGTCCCAGCCGTGGCTGAACTTCCCGCGGTATCGGTCACGCCACGAGTCGGGAACCTGGAAGGGGGAGTGGGTGGCCCCGAATGGCAGGTACGCGAACCAGGGGCGCTCCTTGTCGACGTCGCGTACCGACCGGATCCAGTCCCTGGTCTTGTCGACCAGGTCCTCGGAGAGGTGGTAACCCTCCTCCGGCGTCGACGGCGGCTCGACCTGCGCGGTGCCGGAGTACAGGTTCGGGTGGAACTGGTCGTCGGCTCCGCCGATGATCCCGTAGAAGGTGTCGAAGCCCTCCTGGGTCGGCCAGTGCGTGAACGGACCGACCGGCGTGATCTCGTCCTGCGGTATTTGGTGCCACTTGCCGAAAACGCCTGTCGCGTAGCCGTTCTCCCGCAAGGTGCGAGCCAGGGGAGCGGCGTCCAGGGGGCGGACGCCGGTGTAGCCCGGGGCGCTGGAGGAGAAGTCGGTGACGACCCCCATCCCCACGCTGTGGTGGTTACGCCCGGTGAGCAGCGCCGCCCGCGTCGGCGAGCAGATCGCCGTGGTGTGGAAGCGGTTGAACCTCAGCCCGTCGGCTGCCAGTTGCTCGGCGACCGGCATCGAGCACGGTCCGCCGAAGGCCGACGAGGCACCGAAGCCCATGTCGTCGAGCAGAATCACCAGGACGTTCGGTGCACCGTCGGGGGCGGTCACCCTCGGGGGGCCGGGGAAGGGTTTCTGCTGATGGCGGACGTCGTGCGCGGCTTCGACTGTGTCCTGGGTGAGGTGGATAGGTAGCTGAGTGCGATCCATCGGGACTCTTCCTTGATTTGTAGGGACGGGCGTGTGAGCGGCCGACGAGATCGATGCGCAGCTGCTTGGTCCTTGGTTACCCCGAAGCCACGCCGCCCGGTAAGTACACGTCAGTTCGTCGCGAAGCCCGGCAGCCGAACCGGCTGGTCCACCACGGAGAAGTGCGAGGCGTCGCCCGTGCGGACGCGGCTGGACTCACCATGCACACTCACGGGCACATCTCCGGCGAGAGTGGTGCGGTAGAGCTTCCTGGGCTGCTCGCCGAAGTCGGCGACGCCGTAGTGCTGGGTGGAACGGTTGTCCCAGATGGCGACATCGCCCAGCTGCCAGGTCCAGCGCGTTGTGTTCTCGAGCTTGGTGATTCGGTCCTGCAGCAGCTGGAACAACACCGTGGACTCGGCTGGCTCGAGGCCGACGAACTCCTTGAAGAAGTTGCCCAGCAGCAGCGACTTCTCGCCGGTCTCGGGGTGGATTCGTACCACCGGGTGCTCGGTCTCGAAGACGGTGCGGGTGAACTCCTTTCGGTAACCTTCCGGCTCCACGGCCTGCGCGGGGCCGCCCTCGATCCTGCTGGACATCTCGGCGTAGTCGTACGCGTTCGAGTGCACCGACCACAGGTTCTCCACCAGTGCTTTCAGCGGGGCGGGCAGTTGCTCGTAGGCCGCGATGGTCGAGGCCCATGTGGTGGCGCCGCCATAGGCGGGCACGATAGCGGAACGCAGGATCGACGCTTTCGGGATGCGGTCGATGAACGTGACATCCGTGTGCCACACGTTGGCCCGCGCGCCCTCTACGAGCAGAGTCCTGTTGTCGTCCGAGCGCAGCGTCGGGTGGGTGGTGGTCTGGGAGCCGATGCGGCCGCCGAAGTCGTACTGGATCTCATCAGTCAGGTGGTGCTGGTCGCGGAAAAAGATGACCCGGTGCGCGGTGAGCGCGTACTGGATCGCATAGGCCGTCTCGTCGGAGATCTCTCCCGAGAGGGCGACGCCGTCGATGATCGCGCCGATACGGTGGCCGTGCTTGCGGACGGTGATGCCGCCGGCGGCGTAGATGTCGGCGGCGACGTCGGGCCGGATGTCGAGGATGGTCATGGGTTTTCCTACTTCCTTCGCAAGTGAGAGCTGATCTTGGTGTTATCCGCGGAACGGTCAGTTCAGAGAAGTGCCGACTAGCGGGGATTCGCTGCTAAGCCAGGAAGGTGTTGGTGAACTGCGGCTGACTGTTCTTGGTCCAGGCAAGATCTCGGGCGGTCGCTGCTGCCGATACTTGTGGGACCACCACACCGATCTCGATCAGGAACAATTCGTCCAGCATTTGTGTCCCCAGATCGGCATAGAGTTTCTTCGCTTCATCGCTCGAACCGTCCGACACTTGCCACGCTGCTTCTGCGGCCGCCGAATATGCCGGCGAGCTGAACTTCGATGCATTGTGGGCAGCGTTGAACGGGTACGCGCTCACAGTCAATGTCGACGGAACAAATTGTGCAAAACCATGACTGGTCAACCACAAGCCCTTGAACTCGGCTCCGATCAACTGCTTGGCGAAGACCGATGATTCGACGGGATCCAATTCGACGGTAATTCCGGCCTCAGCGAGATTTGCCTGCACGATCTGTGCCACTGCTTCGTAATCCGGACTCACACCGGTGTACGTCAACGGGATGGTGGGCAGTGCGCCCACTTCACTCACCAACGCGCGCGCCTTGGCAACATCCCGTGTGTAGACGGCGTTTTTTGCGGCGTCGTACGCCGGTGACGACTTCGGCCATGGAAGATTCACGGCGTAACCACTATCGCGGTACACCTCACTCATGATGCGATCGCGGTCGATCGAATACGCGACGGCTTTGCGGGTGCGCACGTCGGTCAGACCGTCGGCAGCCACGTTGGCACCGAGATACGTCTGCATTTCCGCGCCGTCGAGAGACGTCGTCTCGAAGCCGTTTGTCTTGGATACGGTCTGCGAGTCGCGGAAGGTCAATGATGCCGGCATGACGAGTGTGACCTGACCTGATTTCAGTGAAGCCAGACGTGCTTGCGAATCGGGAATGATGCGTGCCTCTACTCGATCGAGGTACGGGCGCTCCGCAATCCAGTAGTCAGGGTTCCGATCGAATGTGATCTGACTGTTCGGCGTACGCGAGCTGAACACGAAAGGTCCTGTACCGATGAAGGATTCACCCGCCACGGTTTTGTCGAACGTCTCGGAGTCGAAAATCGGGGCCAACTCGAACAGGTCGAAGATGTTTCCCGTGCGGTGCGCAAGTGTCAGGACCAGTGTATGAGGGTCCGACGAATCGAAGCCTGTGATAGTTGTCGCTGTACTTCTCAGCTGTGCGGAGTGCTTGGGATCGGAATAGGTGCGTAGCGAGAACTCGGCGTCCGCCGACGTGAATGGTCGTCCGCTGTGGAATGTAACGTCGTCCCGCAGATTCAGGGTCACGGTCAGCCCGTCGTCGGACAGATTCCAGGATTTCGCGAGAACAGGCTGTGGCACTACGGAATCAAGCGGATACCGGGTCAGCGTCTCGTAGACGAGTCCCATTATGGTGGCACCCGCAGTGGTGGTGTTGGTCAGCAACGCCGACGGACTCACGTCGTCCCGAAGTGCCAAAGTCAGCGTGCCCCCGCGAACCGGATTCGCGGATTCTCCTGCGCTCGAGGCCTGTTCGCCGACAGCCGATGAGCATGCGGCCAGCGATCCGGTACCGAGAATTGCGAGCGCGGCAATGGCACTGCCACGAAGAAGTGCACGGCGATCGAGTCCGGCCGTGGAAAGAGTCGAGTTCACGACAGGTGTAGTCCTTCAGATCAGGGCGCGCAGCGCCGCGAACTGAGCGCGGGCCTACGCAGAAGTGGGATGTCGCCCTACGGGCGACATGAAATGTGATCGTCCTGGGTGCCTCGACCTACCCGAACTGAAAAACAATTCAGTGTCTAGTGGGTGCTACCCCAGCAGGTGTGGCGCTGAAGAAGTCAGCGCAGACATCGCATACGGACGAACACTGCAACCTTCCGGTCAGATTTCAGGCTTTTACCTCGGTGAACACACTCAATCATTCCCCCCGTATTTGGGGGAATAGTTGGATTCAGGGTGATCTTAACTGTCGATCCACGTATCCATTCGCCGACGCGTGTGCTAATTTCTCGGTGCAATTCTGTATTGAATTTCAGGCCGATCGGTCACGCTGGCCAATCCGCAATCACGCAGACGTGTCGCTGAAATCAGGACACGCCCCCGCGTCGTCGCGCATCATGGTTAGGTGACCGGCGATCATCGCGCGAGATCGACAGCAGGCCGTACGCTCGAGGTAATCCCTCCGGGCGCGGGAGCCGCCGCGATGTCGTCTGGAATCGTGTCGGTTGCATTGCATCTGGTGGGCTTCGAGACATTTTCACTGGTGTGGCTGGCGATAGGCGCAGTAATCTGGCTGGTTCTGTCTGTGGTGTTCGCGTCGAGATTGATCGACGATCGCGCCCGGTGGGTCGACGAGGCTGACACTCCGCCGGCTCTCACGGGGGTGGCAGCGACAACGGTGCTGGGTACCCGCGTTGTGCTGCTCGATTGGGACGTGGTCGGCTACGCCGCGCTCGCGATCGCACTGGTGGCGTGGATCGTGCTCATACCGGCGGTCATTCGGCATTGGACATCGCCCACCGTCGGCGTGCATTTTCTGCTGTGCGTTGCGACGCAGGGTGTGGCGGTACTCGGTGCCACGCTTGCGGCTACGACCACGGCTCACTGGATCGCGATTCCATCGGCTGCTGCTTTTGTGCTCGGCCTGGGATTCTATGTGTTGGTGCTCGTGCGGTTCTCGTTCAATCAGCTACGCGTCGGCGCCGGTGATCACTGGGTTTTCGGTGGTGCCCTGGCAATTTCGACGCTCGCGGCCGGAAAACTGTCCGCCGCAGCGCCGGTGGTGGGCTGGCCGGAATCGTTGCACTTGTCGTTTCAGCGATTGAGCATCGTGCTTATGATCCTCATCCTGGGTTGCTACGGGGTGTTGGTTGTCTGCGAATTGATCTGGCCTCGCCTGAAATACGACGTCAGGCGCTGGTCTACTGCCTTCCCGATGGGGATGACGTCGGCCGCGTCACTGACTGTTGCGGCAACGGCGTCGGCTCCGTGGTTGAAGCCGGTGGGCCAAGTCCTGGTGTGGCCGGCGGTAGCGCTGTGCGTCATTCTGCTGATTGCATCTGCGCGGCGATTGTGGGCTGTGAGTTCACCAACCCCGACGGTGGGGGCGTGAGCCGACAGGTTCGCCCTTCCGGGCGTCGTCGCGGCTGCGGTAGACGATGTACGGCCGAAACAGGTATGCGATCGGCGCGCTGAACACGTGGACCAGGCGTGTGAACGGCCACAGGGCGAACAACACCATGGCGATCGTGACGTGGATGTGGAAGTCGAGTGACGCCTGTGCCATGAGGTCGCCGCGGGGTTGGAAGATCCAGATGGATCGGAACCACGGGGATACCGTCGTCCGGTAGTTGGATTCTTCGCCGAACGCTCCGGATCCCAGCACTGTCGTGGCGAGACCAGCGACGATTGCAGCGATCAGCACGACATACATCAGCTTGTCGTTCCAGGTGGTAGCCGTGAACACCGGCCCGCGGGTCCGCCTGCGGTACACCAGAATCCCGGCGCCCACCAGCGTCGCCACGCCCGCGATCGACCCGAGTACGAGGGCTTGCAGGTGATAGACGTGTTCACTCATCCCGATTGCGTCGGTCCACGACTGTGGGATCACCAGTCCGATGAAGTGCCCGATGATGACTACGAGGATTCCGAAGTGAAACAGCGGACTACCGATCCGCAACAGACGGTGCTCGTACAGTTGCGATGACCGCGTTGTCCAGCCGAACTTGTCGTAGCGATACCGCCACCACGTGCCGCTCACAAAAATTGCCAACACGACGTACGGCACTATGTCCCAGTAGATTTCACCGGCAGACATCTCACATACCTCCATCGCGACGAGGTGGGACGGTCAGAGTGAAGAGTGGGAGCCCGACAGATTCGGCAGGTGGTCCCGATGCTGCGAGTTGCTGGGCACGGCGTACGTCGTTGGCGGAAGCCGGCGGCAGTGTGCTGCACACTGCTCGGAGAACCGGCGCGTACGGCGAGTCCGAATCGGTCAGTGACGCACTGATCATGTCCAACGGAACCCGATGCGCTGAAAGTAGTTTCGCACCGGAACTCGGGTCGACGAGAGCAGCGAACTCGAGGACAACCGTCAGGTGATCTGCCGCTTCGCTTTGTGGTGGATCGACGCCGGCAGCGCGGTAGGCGTCGGCAAAAGCAAGGATTTCGCGACCGCGATTGCGTGTGTCGCCCGCGGTCCAGTACGTGAGGTACAGCGTGCTTCGCCGCCGGAGGTCGAATGTCTCGACGTACTGCGCCGATGCGAAAAATTCGTCGCAGTCCCGCAGAAAGCGGTGCGTCTGTGCGAGTTGGTCTCGGGGCGCCGGCGGGAGATGGCTGAGAATGTCCTCGACAAGTCGGAGTCGTTCGCCTTGGCCGCTGTCGGGATACGCCAACAACAGGCCGGCGGCATGCCACACCAGTCGATCCTGCTCGACCCCGCGTCGGCGGCGGCCGAACCCGATCATCGGGTGTCACCTCGATCGGGAAAGAGCCCGGTTGGTGACCCTTTCCCATCCCAATTCAGGAGATTGACCCTGGACGGATTAGTCGAGTCGACGGACAGTTCGCCCGTGGTCTGACGTTCGCGCAGCGCGTGAAACGTCTCGACTGCCACCGGGACCGGGCCGCCGCTGGTCTCACCGAAAGGACCGGACTCGTGCATGCCCGGGCCACCGTCGAAGTCGAGCGCGCATTCGGTGGCTGTTTCTTCGAGCTTGTGTCCGTCAACGGCGTAAGCGGTGGGAATGATGTAGCGCTCGTCGTACTTTGCCAATGCCAGCAGTCGGTACATCTCGTAGATGGCTTCCTCGGTCATGCCCACTGCCTCCGGTATGTGAGGCTGTGGTTCGCGTCCGAGGTTGATGTCGCGCATATACGAGCGCATGGCAGCCAGCCGTCGCAGAACCCCGTCGATCACATCGGTATCACCCGCGGAGAAAAGGCCGGCGAGATATTCGATCGGAATACGCAACGAATCGAGAGCCCCGAAAAGGTTTCCGACATCTTCCCCGTCATGACCGTCGCGGCTAACGGCGTCGACAACGGGGGACAGTGGCGGGACGTACCAGACCATCGGCATGGTGCGGAATTCCGGATGCAGCGGCAGTGCGACGCGATAGTCCTTGATCAGTGCGTGGATGGGAGACTTCTGTGCTGCTTCGATCCACTCGTCCGAGATTCCCTCTGCGCGAGCGCCTTCGATGACCGCGGGATCGCGGGGATCAAGCAGTACGTCGAGTTGAGCCTCGTACAGGTCTTTGTCATCCGGAACCGTTGCGGCTGTGAGTACCTTGTCGACGTCGTAGAAGATGAGGCCGATGTAGCGCAGTCGGCCGACGCAGGTCTCCGCGCACACCGTCGGAAGTCCTACTTCGACGCGCGGATAGCAGAACGTACACTTCTCGGCCTTGCCGGTCTTGTGGTTGAAATACACCTTCTTGTACGGACATCCGGATACACACATTCGCCAACCTCGACACTTGTCCTGGTCGACGAGCACGATCCCGTCCTCGGAACGCTTGTACATCGCGCCCGACGGACAGGACGCAACACACGACGGATTGAGGCAGTGCTCGCAGATGCGCGGTAGGTAGAACATGAACGTGTCTTCGAGTTGGAGTTTGACCTCCATGCTGATTTTCTTCAGAACCGGGTCTTCAGGCAGGATTTCGGGTGAGCCGGCCAGATCGTCGTCCCAATTCGCCGACCACTCCACCTTCATGGGTTCACCGCTGATGAGGCTTCGCGGCGCCGCTACCGGCATGTGCTCACCGAGGGGAGCCTGGGTGAGATTTTCGTAGTCGTAGGTCCAGGGCTCGTAGTAGTCCTGAATGGACGGCATCTTCGGATTTGCGAAGATGCGCGACAGCTTCTTCAATCGGCCACCGTCACGCAGTCGAAGGCGGCCGTTCTTGTCGCGAATCCATCCGCCGTTCCACTTCTCCTGATCTTCGTACGTGCGCGGATAGCCTTGCCCCGGGCGTGTTTCCACATTGTTGAACCACACGTACTCGGTTCCGGATCGGTTGGTCCATGCCTGTTTGCACGTCACCGAACAGGTGTGACAGCCGATGCACTTGTCGAGATTCATCACCATCGCCAGTTGTGCCATGACTCGCATCAGTACGTCACCTCCTGCGAGCGACGACGCACCACAGTGACTTCGTCGCGTTGGTTTCCGGTGGGGCCGAGGTAGTTGAAGGCGAACGACGTCTGCGCATAGCCGCCGGCGAGGTGGGACGGTTTGATCAACAGCCTGGTCAGGGAATTGTGGATGCCACCACGCTTTCCGGTTGTCTCCGTGAGTGGCACGTCGATAGTCCGTTCCTGGGCGTGATAGACGAAGACCACGCCGTCCGGCATTCGATGAGACACGATCGCCCGGCATACGACGACGCCGTTTCGATTGACGGCTTCGACCCAGTCGTTGTCCGATACCTCGATTTTGGCAGCGTCGTCGGGGCTCATCCACATCGTCGGCCCGCCCCGCGAGAGCGAGAGCATGAACAGGTTGTCCTGGTATTCCGAGTGGATCGACCACTTCGAATGGGGCGTCAGATAGCGGACGCTGAGACCGATTCCGCCACCGCGGTCCCCGAGTGCAGGTTCGCCGAACAGGCTCGCCATGTCGAGCGGTGGCCGGTAAATCGGTAGTTGTTCGCCCAGTTCCTCTAGCCAGTCGTGATCGAGGAAGAAATGCATGCGACCGGTCAGGGTGTGGAAGGGTTTGAGTTCCTCGATATTGACGGTGAACGGCGCGTATCGACGGCCACCGGTTTCGCTGCCTGACCATTCCGGGCTGGTGATAACCGGGACAGGTCGAGCTTGTGTGTCCGCGAACGTGATTCGGCGTTCCTCACTACCGGCAGCCAAATGTGTGAGCGAGTGCCCCGTACGCTTCTCCAGTTGAGCGAACCCTTCCACCGCGAGCCTGCCGTTGGACGTTCCCGACAGCGCGAGGATTGCCTCAGCCATCTTCTCGGCAGTATCGAGAGCGGGTCTACCAGCGGCAGCACCAGAATCGAAGACCCCATGCTTGGCGGCGAGTTCTTCCACTTCTCGTTTCGGGTGCGTCGTGACGCCTTTGGTGGTGAGGCCGGCTTTCTCGACCAACGGGCCGAGTGCAGCCCACTGTTCGGCGACGGCGGGATAGTCACGTTCGACGACGACGAGGGGACCCATGGTCTTGCCCGGGACAGGCATTTCTCCTTGTGAGCGCCAATCTTGTTCTCTACCTGAGGGGTAGGCCATCGCGCCGGGCGTGTCGTGTTGCAGTGTTCCCATCACGACGTCTCGGCGTTTTCCGAGATGCTTCTTCGCCAGTACGCTGAACGCCTTGGCAACCGCGCCGAAAGCGTCGAAATCCGAGCGGGTTTCCCACGGCGGATCGATAGCGGGGGAGAAGGCATGAAGGAACGGATGCATGTCCGTGCTCGACAGGTCGGATTTCTCGTACCACGTTGCCGCAGGGAGAACCACGTCGGAAAGCAAAGTTGTGGATGTCATGCGGAAGTCGATCGACATCAACAGATCGAGTTTCCCTTCGGGGATGTCGTCGGTCCACGTTATGTCGTTGGGGCGCAGGTCCTCCGGCGTCGGCTCAGCCTGCAAGTTCGAGTCCGTGCCGAGTAGGTGCCGAAGGAAGTATTCGTTGCCCTTGCTCGACGATCCCAGCAGATTGGCGCGCCACACGCTCAGCACTCGCGGCCAGTTCTGAGGGTTGTCCGGATCGGTGACTGCGAGTTTGAGTGCGCCCGAGGATAATTGGCTGGCTACGTGTTCGGCGACGTCACGTTCGTGCGCATCTGCCTCGTCAGCCAGATCGAGGCTCGATCGATCGAACTGAGGATAGAAGGGGGTCCACCCCATCGACACCGCCGATGTCATTACATCCATCGTGTGTCGGCCACTGAAATTACCGCGCCCGACGGGACTGGAGAGTGCGTCCGCCTGGTAGCCGTCGTAACGCCACTGGTCGGTGTGGACATACCAGTAGGAAGTACCGGCCATCTGCCGCGGCGGCCGGAGCCAATCCGTCCCCATGGCCACCGTCGCCCAACCTGTGACAGGTCTGCATTTCTCCTGGCCGACGTAGTGCGCCCACCCGCCACCGTTGCGACCCATCGACCCGGTGAGTAGCAGCAGACTCAGAACCGCTCGATACGTCGCATCGCCGTGGAACCACTGACAGATACCCGCACCCATGATGATCATCGACCGGCCACCCGATTCCACGGCGTTGTCGGCAAATTCGCGCGCAATGCGAATCACCTGCGCAGCACTGACGCCGGTGATCGATTCCTGCCACGCGGGCGTGTACGGCTCGCTCGGGTCGTCGAAACCGGACGGCCACTGCCCCGGCATCCCGTTGCGCTGCACCCCGTATTGCGCGAGCATGAGATCGAAGACAGTGCACACCAGGCGGTCTCCCACCCGGCGCACAGGCACGCCGCGAATCATGCTCTCGCCGTGACCATCCGGAGTATCGAAACGCGGAAGGTGTATTTCTGCTGTTTCGACCCACTCGTTGTCGACAGTCAGAGCGGGAACGATCTCGCCGAGATCGAGATTCCACTTACCGACGCCTTCATCGCCGTAGCGGAAGCCGAGAGAGCCATTCGGCACGACCACTTCATCTGTGGTGCTGTCGAGGAGAACCGGTTTGAACGCAGCGTTTTCGCTCGATTCACCCAGGTCCGCAGCCGTCAGGTTCTTGCCCGCGACAAGTCGGCCGTCGCGGTCCTCGATGGTGACGAGGAACGGCAGGTCAGTGAACTGCCGCACGTAATCGTCGAAGAACGGCTCACGTTTCTTCACGAAGAACTCGGACAGGATGACGTGGCCCATTGCCATCGCCATGGCTCCGTCGGTGCCCGCAGCGCACGGCATCCACTCGTCGGCGAACTTGGTGTTGTCGGCGTAATCGGGGCTGATCGCGATGACTTTGGTTCCGCGATAACGGACTTCGGCCATCCAATGGGCGTCGGGGGTGCGGGTTACGGGAACGTTGGATCCCCACATCATCAAGTACGACGCGTCCCACCAGTCCCCGGACTCGGGCACGTCCGTCTGATCGCCGAATACTTGAGGTGATGCCACCGGGAGGTCCGCGTACCAGTCGTAGAAGGACGTCATGACGCCGCCGATAAGTTCGATGAACCTCGACCCCGCAGCGAACGACACCATTGACATCGCCGGAATGGGGGAGAACCCCGCAACACGGTCGGGACCGTATTTCTTGATGGTGTGCACATGGGCGGCAGCGATCATCTCGGTGGCCTCCGCCCATGTGACCCGCACCAGTCCGCCTTTCCCTCTGGCCTGCTGGTACTTTCGGCGACGCTCCGGATCGGCCTGAATGTCTGCCCACGCATCCACCGGATCACCGAGGCGGGCCAGGGCCTCGCGGTACATTTCGACGAGAACACCACGGGCGTAGGGGTAGCGGACTCTGGTGGGCGAGTACGTGTACCACGAGAATGCGGCACCACGTGGACAGCCGCGCGGTTCGTACTCGGGACGGTCCGGTCCTACCGTCGGATAGTCGGTCTCCTGGGTTTCCCAGGTGATGATGCCGTCCTTGACGTAAATCTTCCACGAACACGAACCGGTGCAGTTGACTCCGTGAGTGGAGCGCACCACTTTGTCGTGACTCCAACGATCGCGGTAGAAGATGTCGCCTTCGCGGCCGCCAGTGCGGTTCACGGTCCGGAGGTCGTCCGAGAACTTCCCAGGAGTGAAGAAACGACCGCCGCGGAGTAGAGCGTCTTCGACGCCACTGCCGATATGTTCGACCACTTCTGCACTTCCTTCACGTCTTCACGATCACCTCGGGTGATCGAGAATCTGACGAACGAGCATGCTTGTCCCATAGAACCGTAAATTCGGACTTGTCGCGACCGTTCGGACGAAATGGGCAGCAAGAGGGAAGTCGCACGCAGGAAGAGTGAGAGGTCGATTCGGACCTTCGAATACGCCGAACGCAGTTTCAGGTCAGTGGCGTTCTTCGAGTCCAACGGCTTGGCGGAGTCGTTGAGCAGCAGTTCGAAGCTCGGGATCATCGAATGCGGACGAATCCAGCATCGCCGCGAGTGCTTCGGCGATGACATTGAGTTTTTCTTGCGACGCTTCACTTGCGCGGCGCCCGGCATTCTCGAGCAACACGACCAACAGCAGTGTGAAAACACTCGCTACGGTATGGATGGCAACCTGCCAGGTCTTGAGATCCGTCCACCACGGCAAGCTGATAAACCAGGCCACGACGATGACGACACAGAGAAAGAAGAACGGTGCCTGACTGACTCGTAACTCTGCATGCTCGACGAATCTGTCAAACCGCGACCGGCGGTTGCCTCCGCTGCGGGTTTGAGCAGCGTCGCTGCTTCGCTCCATTGTCGGAACTTTAGTCGCACTGTGTGCTTTACGTGCCCTCGATTGGATGGGTCGGCTTCAAGTGGGATGAGCCGATGCGTCCGTAGATCGGCGACGATTGGTTACGCGTACTTGGCTGCAGTGTGAATATGTCAATCCCATTCAGGTCCAGCAGGGCGGCTTGATCCGGACCTACCCTGATGCTGTGACTGGATACTCCGCTGAGGGAGACCGTCGAGTGCAGATGAAGACCGGCCTTCATACCGGACGCGGTCGAATTGCGATCAGCCGCGGGCACGTTGACCGATGGCCGCGTGGTTGACGATATGGGCGATTCGACCTTCCCGTGTTGCGTCTCGAGCGGCACTGACGATCCACCACAGCATCTGTTTGCGGGCGCTGGGCGGAAAACTGTCCCAGTTGCTTCGAGCTTGCGGCTCCCGGTCCAGTGCCGCCTGCAAGTCAAGCGGTTCCTCGAGGTCTTCGACTTGGTCGAGAATCGTCCACCAACCAGTGGATTTCGCGGCAGCAATTGCATCGCGACCAGCAACGGTCATGAGGCCCCGCGCCTCCATATCGGCTGCGCGTTCGCGGTTGAGTCGGGTCCAGGAACTCTTGCGTCTACGCGGCGTGAACAGTTGCAAATTGCGTTCTTCGTCGAGGTTGGTGTTGGTGGAGTCGATCCAACCAAAGCAGATGGCTTCTTCGACGGCCTGAGGGTAGGGGCAGCGTGGTCGGCTGATGGTGTCGCGCCAGGAGCACAACCACACACCCCGGGCTGACGTGTGGTTGTCCGTCAACCACGTTCGCCACTGTTCCCGAGTCTCGGCGTGGATGATCGGGTAGTCGAACTTCCACGTTGGGGGGTGGACGGAACTCGGTGGCGATGATTTCGAATTGGTCACTTAGTCTCCCAGCTCAGAGTGAAGCGGATATGTGTCTCGATAGAAGAAGAGCCGGCGTGGGGAACATGTCCGCGAACTCGTCTCAGTAATGACCTGAACATGAATGGTCTTGTCGCGCAATCCTCTTCTGGCTGTCATGGTGGCGAGACCCCGAGGTGAAGGGCGAGCCGACTGACGGTGTCGGCGAGCTCGGTTGGTTCGATGACGACCACTGGGGCGGTGAGCGCGATGCGCGCAACGGTCATGGTGAGCCTGCCGAGATCTTCGCTGCGGATCTGGACAAGACAGCGGTCCGCTGCCACTTCGATTGGTGTGTGGTCAATCCATCTGAGCACACCCTCGAGGTCGGCGAACGTGGCTGCGATGGCGAGTTTTGCCTCGTGGTGGCGGGGTGGCGGGCCGACGGATCTCGCGACGAAGCCTGCCGCGTCACCGCCCGGGATCTCGCGTGGCGTGAAATGACTGCCTGCCAGCCAGGGCTCCGAGAGCCGGTCCAGTCGAAATGTTCGCCAGTCGGCACGATGGTGGTCCCATGCTACGAGATACCAACGACGTCCCGCCGTGACAAGGCGGTGCGGCTCGACGAGCCGTCTGCCGCTCTCGCCATCACCTCGCCGATAGTCGAAACGCACGTGCTCGTGGTCGCGACATGCCGCACTGAGCACACTGAGTGCTTCGGGGTCGACGATGTCGTCGTCGGCCCGCCGCACGGAACTGACGCTCGAATGCAGTGCCGACACACGTCGGCGTAGCCGATGGGGCAGGAGTGTTTCGATCTTCGTCAGCGCTCGAAGCGACGTTTCTTCGATGCCGTCGATGGCGGCCTCGGCGGCGTAGCGCAGTCCGACGGCTACTGCCACGGACTCGTCATCGTCGAGGATCAGGGGCGGCACGTGCGCCCCCGTTGCAAGTCGGTAGCCTCCGTATTTTCCGGACGTGGAATCGACCGGATAGCCGAGGTCGCGTAGGCGATCGATGTCGCGGCGCACCGTTCGCTGCGTGACATCGAGTCGTGCGGCAAGTTCGGCACAATGCCAGAAACGATGGGTCTGAAGGAGCGAGAGCAATTGCAGTGCTCGGCCTGTGGGATCGTTCCGCATTTCTTCAGATTGCCAGCAATCTAGGACGTCATGTGTCCACGATGCTCCCTATCGTCGGAGCAACCGGTCGATCCAGACATTAGATCGGTACTCAACCCAAAGGAGCATCCGTGAATCCATCCGACTTCCCCAGGCCCGTCCTTATCCCAGTCAAGGGCGTGGAACTCGAAGTCTTCGAAGCAGGGCGAGACAATGCCGGGAAACCCATCGTGCTGTGTCACGGATGGCCAGAGCACGCCTATTCTTGGCGATACCAGGTGCCCGCCCTTGTCGCGGCGGGCTACCACGTCATCGTCCCGAACCAGCGCGGCTACGGCAACTCATCACGTCCGACCGAAGTGACGGATTATGACATTGAACATTTGTCGGGTGATCTCATCGCACTTCTCGATCACTACGGCTACGAAGATGCCACCTTTGTCGGTCACGATTGGGGCGCCTTTGTCGTGTGGGGCCTGACCCTGTTGCACCCGGACCGGGTAAACAAAGTGATCAACCTGAGCCTGCCCTACCAGGATCGCGGAGAGCAGCCCTGGATTGAGTTCATGGAAGCCGTGCTCGGCGGTGACTTCTACTTCGTCCACTTCAATCGACAGCCGGGCGTCGCGGACGCCGTGTTCGAAGACAACACCTTCCGGTTCCTCCGCAACCTGTACCGGAAGAACGAACCCCTCAGGGAGCCTCAGCCGGGTATGGCGCTGATCGATCTCGCCAGAGCAGAGACGCCACTCGGTGAGCCACTGATGAGCGATAGCGAATTGGCCGTTTTCGTCTCCGCCTTCGAATCGACAGGATTCAGGGGCAGTGTGAACTGGTACAGGAACCTCGACCGCAACTGGCATTTGCTGGCGGAGGTGGACCCGGTCATTCAACAGCCAGCACTCATGATCTACGGCGACCGTGACGCGATCGCGAGGGCTGAAAACCTGACAGAGTTCGTGCCCAATGTGGAAGTAGTCAATCTCGACTGCGGTCATTGGATCCAGCAAGAAAGACCCGATGAGACCAACCAAGCGATCTTGAACTGGCTGGAACGGCAGGATGCCACGTAGTTTCAAGGCTAGGTGCGGTCTCAGTAAAAGGGGATGCGGTGAAGGGGATGCGGTCACCTCGGCAACCTGTGGCCCAAGGATTGACCAACAAGGTGATTGCCGCTCAACACGTGATCTCGCAGCGAACCGCTCAAAGCACGTTGAGCACGTGCCCACCTGGCCCGCACGGTTGACTGTTGCGACTACGACAAACCACCTCAGAAATGACCTCCGTGCGAGGTGTCACGCGACGACCTTTCGAGTTCGAGCGTTTGACGGACCATTTGATGGAAATTCTGTTCAGGTCCGAAGAATTGCTCTCGATCGAGACCGAGGCGCAAATTCGACAAAGGGGGCGATGGAATGCTCAACGTGACACTGCTTTTTCTCGTCTTGTGCGTCGGCTTGATTCTGGTTGCGCGCCTTGAATTGCACTGACTCCGCTCCACCCCACGATGACCTCTCCGTTGGTGCGTCGGCTGACGTGGGCGCGTAACACTCGGGCAGTTGAAACCGACCTTTTGGTATGACACTTTCCCGTACTACCCGAGTTGCCTCGCTCGCCGTGGTTGTTTGCGCGGCGGTCGCCACATGGTTTGCGCCAACTGCCTCTGCCGAGGTCGTCGACGTCACGGTCATTCCTGGACTCGGAGGAGGCCCGACCACCCCGTATGGCGCCGGGTGCACGTACCTAGTGGTGGCCAGGACGTCCGATATGTCGGAGCGCGGGGTCTCCATCGTCGACTTCAACCGCGCATCGACGTTCTTTCCGCAGGAACTTATCTGGGACACGATCAATCCCTACTACGTTTCTCCGGTGATTTTCGGTCATGCGGTAACTTTGTGGACTCCTACTGCGCCCGGCGAGCATTCACTGATGGCATACCAGACTTCGGCAGGCGGACCGATCGAAACGGTGACGGTTAACCCTGGGGTGCCGCTCGGACCCGGTTGCATCGTCGCGCCCTGACGGCGTAGCTGAATCGACTCTGTTGGTGATCGTGGCGACAGAATGCAGGGTCTCTATCGGGCGAGTGTTCCCGGGCGATCGACATATACAACCAATTGGTTGTATGTTTGGGGTGTGAACGGAGACGACGAGGACCGCACGGACGCTCTGTTCCGTGCGCTATCCGACCGAACGCGGCGCGACATTATGCGCCGTGTACTGGCCGGCGAGCACTCGGTTTCCGCACTCGCTGCGAAGTACGAGATGAGCTTCGCGGCGGTGCAGAAGCATGTCGCCGTTTTGGAGAAAGCCGGCCTCATCACCAAGCGACGCATCGGTCGAGAGCATCTCGCCAGCGGCGAGGTGGCAGCGTTGCGGTCGGTGGCGGCCATGCTCACCGAGTTGGAGAAAGTGTGGCGCGGCCGCATCGGACGTATTGACGAACTCATCGCTTTCGACTCACCCCAGGAGGACTGAACCATGCCTGTGACGGACGTCCAGCAGGACATCGATACCCGAACGCTGACCATTGTGGCGGAATTCGCCGCGCCGGTTGAACGTATCTGGCAGGTCTACGCAGACCCGCGTCAGTTGGAAAAGGTCTGGGGCCCACCGACATACCCGGCGACCGTGGTGGAACACAATCTCACGCCGGGAGGTCGTACGACCTACTTCATGACGAGCCCGGACGGTGAGAAGTATGCAGGGTACTGGAAGATTACGGCCACCGATGAACCGAGGAGCTTCTCGTTCGATGACGGCTTCGCCGACGAGGATTTCAACCCGAATGCCGAGATGCCGGTGTCGAAGAACGTCTTCACTTTTGCCGAGTTCGACGGCGGTACTCGTGCGACCTACGTGAGCACTTACGAGTCTGCGGAGGCGTTGCAGCAGGTGCTCGACATGGGTGTTGTAGAGGGTGCGTCGTCAGCGATCAATCAGATCGACGAACTGGTCGCGTCCTGACTATGCGACTGCTGTATCGGATTGCGTCGAAGTCGGGGAGTGGGCCGGGTTTGTCGAATTGGGAATCGGTAGCTGCGAACAAACGCCAGTAGACAACGTAGTCACCGAAGTTGTTGGCGCCGAACGTTTTTTGGTGCATGGAACGCCGGTGGCACGCGATTCGCGCCACCGGCGTTCAGTGCATCAGGATTGCGGCTTGATCACATTCGCGTTCTGGTACTTCGTGGAGATGCGATCGGCATCCAGTTCGGTGCCCCAGATGGACTTGTCAGTGGTGATCAAGTACTTCGGATCGCACTTGAACTCACCGGCCGTGGTCGGGAAAACCTGCGTATATTCGTCGCCTGTCAGCGCGGTCATCAGGCCGCAGGTAGCGGGCATGTTCTTGCCCGGATCGGTGACGGCGTGCAATCCGCCGCCGTCCCACTCATGGATGCTCGAGAGCTCGTTGACCATGCACTGACGCGTGAGGTCGGATCCACACTCGTCCGCTGCGGTGGCCCATAGGAGGAACGACGACGCAGCCTGCATGCCGAGGAGTGCGGTCTTGCCACCCTGCTCGCTGACCATGTCGGCGTACTGCTTGACGGCCGGAACCTTGTCCGCATTCTCGAGCATCTGGAAAACCATGTCGGCGTTGAGGTTGTCGAGCAGTCCGGTGTCCTTGTTCCATGCCGAAACGGCCTCGCCGTACCACGTGGATTCGCCGAAGAAGATCGGATCGATACCGACCTGATCGAGGGACTTGACGAAGTTGAGCTCGGCCGGACTTGCTGAACGGGATGTCCAAATACCCTTGACACCACATTCTTTGAACTTCTCGGCGAACGGGACGTAGCTGGATTCGCCCTCGTAGTTGAGGGTCACGCCGCAATCCTTGAGCTTGAAGCCCGCAGCTGCGGCCATCGAACGAGTCTTGGTGGTGGAGGTGATGATCGTCGGCATCGTGCTGTTGACGACGTCGAAGTCGTTCAGCAAATCCGGGTGCATCTCGGCCATCTGGAACCATGCTGCGGCGTTGGCGTAATCGACAGGCATCGGGACGCCCTGGAAGGTCATCGGTCCATTCGTTGCGTCAGGTGACACCGTGAAACCGGGGACGGACACCATGTTGCAGGCCACGCGGGTCTGCTCTGCGGTCTGGTCCATCGCGAAGCCGTAGCCGACCATCATGAACTGGCTGGCGCAGGCTTCCTGCATGACCGAATTCGCTTGCGTCATCGCTGCGTCGTAGTCGGTGCCGACAACCTTGCGGCCGTTGATGCCGCCCTGATCGTTGCACCAGGAGATGAGGGCGTTGACCGCGTCGCTCATTTCCTTGTTCAGGCCGGGCGACTTCACGTAGCCGCGGTCGTCGCCGAAGCCGATCTTGATTTCGGTGTCACTGACACCCTGATCCGTGGCGCCCTTCGCGTCCCCCTGACCGCACGGAGAATTCAATGTTCCGAACTTTGCATCGGAATTGCTCGATGCGGCCGTTGCATTCGCACTGGACCCGCCAGTCGACGTGGCCGACGGGTCGTCGCCACGGTCGCCGGAACAGGCGGACACCAGAGCGGCGGTGGCAGCAAGCGCCGCAACCAGCTTCGCGGTCTTGTTCAACTTCACTACGAGGTTCTCCTTCTTGCAGACGGCACTTCATGGCAGTCATAGGCAGAGCCGTAGGTAATCAGCGTTCGAGAAATAGCGAATGCGTTTTCCCGATGAGTGAGAAATGGAAGTGAGACGCAGCACAAAACTTAGGATTTATGACCCCAGTCATACCCTTCGAGCCTGTGCTGACCTGGAAGCATCGTCAGATCGTCTCCGCAAAACTCGTCTCTGGATTCCTGATTGCCTGTCGGGGGTCGGTGGAAACGAGCAGGAAACAGGAACGACGGCTCAGTCGGAATCGGTCGCGGGATAGTAGAAGTGCGCGGCGACGAAGGAGATGGTGGCGATTGCCAGCGCTGACGCACCGATCGCCTCGTCGTCGAGGCTTGTATAGGCGAGCGCCGTTATGACGATCACTGCTGTCGCCACAGCTGTTGTGATCGCGAATGCGAGCCTCCAGGTAGTCGGCGCAGCGGCACGGGAGTTGTGCTCGCCGATTGCGAGTACTGCTTTTCCCGCCAGAATTGCGGAAATCCCCAGAAGGGCACCAGCAGGAAGAGAGCACAAAGATCCGAGGGCCACGGCTCGGACGAGGCTCCCGATATCGCTCGGGTCTGCGAATTGAAGCGCGACGTGACTTCCAAATCCGGCTCCCACGATCAGTGGCCACGCCATTGCTTGGGTTCGCCATGAGACATCGGAACGGGGCATACAGCGACGCTATCGTTTCGGAGGGCAGAATAGTCGAACTGGCCGTCCTTCTAGGATTTGCGTCAGTGCCGCTTCGTCATACCGTTCGTGGCTGTCGTCTCATCACGCCGTCGGCCATATGCGGTGATCGCGGAAAGGTGCCGAGCGTTTCATCAACGACTGTGAAGCCGGAGTGCGTCGTCACGAGATCGGATTCACTCTGTACGTAATTTCTCGAGGAAGGTATCGGTAGTGAGTCGTCGTTCCACCCCGGCATTTGCCGGCATAGCCGTCGTTTTCATCGGATTCGTCCTGGTTGCGTGCAGTCCCGACTCGAACGCGCGCCTTGTAGTCGGGACCGAGCCGACGTCGGATCATCGAAACTTCGCCGAACCACCCGTAAATGCACCAATTGATCCGTCCGCCCGGTGCCTCGACGCGGACATGCCGAACGTGGGGATCGACGAATCGGTTGCCTACTGGCAGAACATCTTCGACGACCAACGTAGCCACTACCCTGAGCAGTCGTTTCCTTCGCAACAGGAGGTGGAGAGTCAGAAGCGGGCCGAGTGGTCCCAGGTAGTGAACGATTTGGTACCGCCGGGAGGTGATGCGGCCTTCGCTCGGGACGTGTGTGGGTTACCGCAATTGGATGGTGCGTTGTACAGCGGGATCCCGATGAGGGAGGTTCGCGGTCATGCTGCCGAACTAGGTCGTCGGGCATGTACCTCGCTCATTGAGCAGGGGGCTGCTGGTCTGTGGAAGTCTTTGCAGGCTCAGGAATCTGATCGTTCGGATATTGCCGCCTACTCATATCTGATCCATTCTGCGATCGTCCATGTATGTCCACAGTTCTCGGATCTCACAGCCGGACCAACCGGCATCGTGAAATGTGCCAACGTGGTTCCTGATCCGTCAGCGCGGCCTGGGGAAGGCGTCTTCTGTGTCAATTAGTGCTGAGGTTGTCAGCGCTATCCCGGCCGCCGCTGGCTACTCGCACGGTGACCACGGGTGGAATCGCTTGGTTGCCGCGAACCATCCTGCTGCGCTCCATGTTTGATTCGTGAGAGTGCCGGTTCGTGAGCTGACACCGCGAGTCGATCAGAGACTTCCTCGACATGATCGATCCCAAAACCGGCCACATCGAATAAGTACGAGGGGGTGAGTTTCAAGTTCCGGTTCGTTTTGTATGCCCTAGCAGGGGCTGACTTTCTTACAGCTTGGTTTGCATCGATCTTGGCGTGAATGTAGTTGTTGCGGCGCGGAGAACTGCACCAGGGCACGCCAATCGGAATCCGACATCGTGAACCGGAACCTACACCGCTGCTCGACGTAGTAGCGATCAGTGGATTCGAGTTCGGTGTGATCGCTGGGGCCGCGTCGTTCGCGGCCCCAGCGGGTTCTCATTCGATTGGTTCAGTTGGTGGAGGCGTCCGTTCTCAAGCCTTACGGCCGGCCATATCGAGAGCGGCTAGGTGGCTGAAGAGCATGCTGGTTCCAATCGGGTTTCCGCCGCCCGGATAGACGGTGCCGCTGGGTGCAGCCATCGTGTTACCTGCCGCGTAGAGCCCCGGAATCGGTTTGCCAGCGGTGTCGAGTACCCGCGCGGCGGTGTCGGTCCGCAGCCCTCCCTTGGTGCCGAGGTCGGAGATGCCGAAAGTGGCTGCGTGGTAGGGGCCACGGTCAATTGCCACCATGGGTGATTCACCGTTTGTGAACGCGCGATCGTAAGCCTCGTCGCCGCGGCCGAAGTCTTCGTCGACACCCTTGGCGACCATCGTATTGAACCGCTCGACAGTCGCGACCAGTTGATCGGCCGGCACGCCGATTTTCTCGGCGAGTTCCTCGAGGGTGTCAGCTGTGTGCCACAGGCCGGCCGCCTCGTATTTCTCGGTCTCGACCATGGAGACGTTGGTGGCCCGAACCGGCGGACGCGCGCCTTCCTTGTCGTCGTAGATCATCCAGTACGGCAGGGCGACTGAGCCATCTTCCATCTGGTCGATGACATCACGGCCGATACGGTCGTAGGCCGACGACTCGTTGACGAACCGCTTGCCGTCCTGATTGACGAAGATGCCACCGGTGAACCACAGTGCAAACACAGAGCGGCCGTCCGGATGAGTCATCCCTGGAGCCCACCAGGCTTCACCCATCAGGTCGATGTCGGCACCGACTGCCATTCCAGCCTGGTGCGCCGCGCCGAGGTTGCCCGGTGGGCTCACGGTGTCGCGGGCGGTGCCGGGCACACCGTACTTCAGCCGAAGCTCATCGTTGCCCTCGAAGCCGCCGGCCGCGAGCAGCACGCCTTTTCGGGCTCGGATGGCGCGGCGCCCGCCGGGGTGATCGACAATCGCACCGACGACAACACCCTCCTCCACGACGAGTTCGACAAGTGGTGTGTTCAACCGCAGAGCGGCATTCGCATACTTCGCAATTGCCTTGAGTAGTCGACCGATGAGTGACTGGGCGCCGACCAGCACGTCGGGTAGCGGAGCCCCGAGACGTTCCGTGTCGAGAGGTCCTCGCATTGATGCGCGGAGGTCCCCCACATCTGCTGCCGAAATCGGCCTCGGGACGATGTGCCGCTGGCCGTCGAGTCTGGCCTTGGGCGCTTTACCGAAATAGTCAGGCCACGGCCGCATTTCGAACTCGAGGTTTTCATCCTGTTCGAGGTATTCGATCAACGGTGCTCCACCACGGACATACGTGTCCTGCAGTTCGCGCGGGGTGCGGTCGCCAACCACCGCGTGGTAGTACTCGAGCGCGTCTTCGATCGTGTCGTCGGTGCCGGCACGCCGAAGGACGGGGTTGCATGGGAACCACACACCACCGCCGCCGGAGTAGGCGGTGGTGCCTCCGAACTTGTCAGTGGCCTCGACCAAGATCACGTCGAGTCCTTCTCGAGCCGCGGTATATGCACCGGTGAGGCCGCCGCCTCCCGAGCCCGCTATCAACACGTCACATTCTTCGTTCCAACTGACCATCGTGACTGTCCTTTCGATTGATACTGATTTCGGCGGAAGAGATGCGTCTTAGTGCATCGGTTGGGAGACGTCGCCGCGGAGTTCATAAGGGAACGTGCATTGCATACCAAGGTGGCCCATCAACACCTTGCAGGCAACAATTGTCGGAAACCGTTGTGTCGCAATTGTATTTATCGGTAGATCGGATCATGTTCCGCAATGTCTGGACCGACAATAGGCCATTACGCCTATTGCGACAAGCGGACTCCGAAGCGGCAGGGGAAGGTTTAGTGCGCTGTGCTGAACAGTATCGGCGTATCGGCAAATCTGAGGATCAAAGCACCAGTTCGCAGCGTTACAAGAATTGCATTAACGGCGTAATGTGCGGGGCAACAATATAATTGAATATCTGTACTAGACTTTGCAAAGGCTCGTCAGAGATGAAGCGCGAGGTAGGTTGGATGAAGGCAAGACCTGATTCGGTTCGGCGAACAAGGGATCTTCTCCGGGCAGCGGTGCTGCGTGGAGATTTTGTTGACGGCACTCTTCCGGGAGAGAGTGAACTCGTAGGTTCCTATTCGGTGAGCCGGGGGATTGTTCGCGAAGTTCTGACGCTCCTTCGGGACGAAGGGTTGATCGCCCGGACTCAGGGTGTAGGGACACACGTAGTTGCCCCGACCGCTCACAGGCGTCCCGACGACATTAAAGCCGCCGCAGAATTGGAGAGCGGCAATCTCTTCAGTGGGAGATTGCGCCTGACGTCCTTCGACAGCACAGTGATCTCAGCGCCCGGTGCTGCATCGAGGGCGCTCGAGGTGACAACAGGAACACCATGTTTGCGCGTGGACTACGCGGCGGGCACGATTAATGGGGACGTAGACGTCGCGGCCACCAACTACGTGTTGTTTCCGGAAGCGCAGCGATTGATCGACACTCCCTTCGTTGTCGACTGGTACGCCTATCTCTCAGATGCGGGAGTGAAAATCGGCGGGTCTGATTTTACGGTCAGCGCGGTGCTCTCAGATGAAACTCTGGCGTCGGTATTGAGAACTACCGAAGGGGCGCCCTTGCTGTTGTTGGAACAAACCGTCCGAGACATGTCGGGGCGAATCTTCAACTACGTGATTGCTCATGCACGACCCGACCGCTTGAGGGTGGTTTCCCATTCTGTACGGGGCGCAGCTACTTTCGATAGAACGTCTGTCCCTGAACGGGGCGAAAGGTCGAACCGAATTCGGTGAAAGCGGCTGGGTTCCACGACTCTTCGAGTCGAACCTCCAGCCTGCACCGTAGGCGCCCGAGTATCCGATAGAAATGAGGCAGAGCCCGTCCTTGCAATTTAGGCGTTGGACGTGCAGTCCGAGGTTCGACAAGGTGCGGAATGTTTGTCAGCCGGCACAATTGGACAGACACGCGACTTGTCGACCTCGGTGCTTGTGTCTCCCCGGACCCTCCGGTGAGTGCCGCGTTGCCTGTTGGGTTTGTGGGCTACTTCCAAGTCTGTGCGCAACGGGGCAGCCCTTCATTGTCGGCGCGTCCCGCGGGTGGGTGTTTGCAATTGGGTATGAGGGTCGTTGAGGTTCACCAGACGGGCCGTGGTGTGCCATCTCTCCCGATCTCCTCGAGTGCGCGTACCAGTGATGCCATCGTGTCCGCGCCTAGTGTCGTACTCGCTGCGTTCCATTGGGAGAGGGTTGCATCGGTAGCCGCTGCGGTCACATCGGCACCTGCGGAGGTGAGTCGAACGAGTTGCGAACGGCGATCGTGCGGGTGCGGCCGTTTGCTTACGTACCCGGATGCGACCAACTCGTCGACGATCACGGCCGCGGATTGTTTCGTGATGCCCAAGTAGGTGGCGATCTCGCTGACTGTGGCACCGTCGCCGGAGACTCGCTGAAAGACCAGGCCATGCGCAGGACGTAGCGTCGGATGCCCGTGTTCGGCGACGGCGTCGTTGATCTGCTCGGCCAGGGCAGATGCGCTGCGCATCAGCAACATCAGTAGATCAGCGCGCGGTTCATCCCTTGACATGTAGTCAGTGTAACTGTCCAATAAATACAGTTGAACTGAAGAAGGGAACTCGAGATGTCGATCCGAAAAAATGGGGACCACTCCACCCATCAACTGCACGGCGCACAATTTCACTCCTATGTGGCGCCCTCTCGCGGCAGTCGACAGCTGTGCGCCTGGCGTACGGAACTTGAGCCCGGTGCTGCCGGCGCGCCGCACACTGTCTCCCATGAGGAGGTCTTTCTGGTGCTTCAGGGTTCGCCTGTGGTCACCTTGGACGGTCAGCGAGCGCAACTCTCTGTCGGAGATGTTGTGTTGGTTCCGGAGTCGGCGACGGTTCAGCTGGATAACCCGGGTAACGACGCTGCATCGCTGTGGGTGACGACATCGGTGGGCTTGACCGCAGTCATGGCCGACGGCGGAACCGTAACGCCACCCTGGGCTTGCTAAACACGTTCGTGTCCAATAACTTCCGAGATATTTGCGTCAGCGAGACCGGCCCGTCAGTCGAAAGGTGAATGAAGGAAGCCCGCGATCTCTATGAGGACGTGCTGTCATTGCCGGCCAGATCGTCCCACCAAGTTTCGATGGCGTCGCTGAACTCGGCTGGTGCGTCGGATTGAAGGAAGTGGCCCACTCCGGGGAGCGCCGTAGTGGTGTGGTTGGGGAACGTCGCTTCGAAACGCTTACGGTATTTGTCGGTGAAGATCGGGTCCGCATCGGCCCACACGATCAGCGTGGGTAGCTTCTCAAGTGTGCGGAGTCGGTTCTCGAGATCGGTGAAGAACTCGCGAGCCCCGATGATTTCGCCAGGAAGAGCTGCGCAAGGTCGGCGACGGGCTGGCGTGGGCATTGCCTGGCGGTAGTGCGCCATTTCGGCGTCGGATAGCTTCCGTCGCTTGTGCGCTGAGGGGATGTAGTAGTCAACCATGAGATTGAACCGGCAAATCAGTTCGCGTCCAATCGGATTCCCGACGCCGCGGGAGAACAGTTCGCTGGACAGGTCACCGTTCAACGGCCAGGCCCAAGTATTGGTGAGGATCAGGCGTTCGAACTTGTCCGGTCGTTGCTGGGCAGCATACAAGCCGAACGGGCCTCCCCAGTTGTGGCCGACCAGCGTCAGTTCGGTCAGAGTCAGCCGGTCGAGGAAAGACACGAGCAGCTCTGCGTGGTCACGGGCCAAATACTGATAGCCAGGGGCGCCGGTCGAGAGGCCGAAACCGGGAAAGTCCACAGCGATGCACCGGAACCTGCCTCGCAGCTTGGTGATCACTTCGCGGTAGGCGAAGGACCAGACCGGATTTCCGGTCAGCATCAGCAGGGTAGGACCCGAGCCCTCGTCGACGTAGTGCACAACGTTTCCGTCCAACTCCACGAAGTGGCTTTCGAACGGGAACAACTCGTCGTCCACCCACTCCGGACGTTCACCCGGAGGCTGTGTAGCCGCCATGTTCCGATCCTCTCTGTTTTAGCCATTCTCACGTTGACTTGTGATTCTCTAGTTCACAATCAAACATGAAGCAGCAGACGGGAGCGGGCTGAATGAGCGGATTGATCGACGACGTCCTGACTGCGCATGGTGGCGCGGAACGCTGGCAGTCCGTTTCAGCCATCACAGCGCGGGGACGTGTGGGCGGCCTGCTGCCTGCGCGCTTTTCCGGCAACAAGCTGGCCAACTTCACTGTCGAGGTGCGAGTCGCCGGGCAGCACACCGTCCTGCTTGACTTCCCGCAAGCCGGCCAGCGTGCCGTGTTCGGCGGGGGTGACGTGCGGATCGAAACCCTCGACGGGGAGTCGCTCGCCACGCGAATAGACCCACGTTCAGCATTCTTCGGGCGCAGTGGAATCCGCCGCAACGTCCATTGGGACCCACTCGACACCGCGTACTTCGCCGGATATGCCTTTTGGAACTACCTGACGACACCGCTACTGCTCGCCCGCAAGGACATCGTCGTCACCGAAGGCGAACCGTGGCGGGAATCAGGACAGATATGGCGCCGACTCCATGCAACATTCCCCGCACAGATCGATACGCACTGCCGACGACAGACCTTCTACGTTGACACCGAGGGCCTGATCCGTCGCCACGACTTCGTCGCCGAACCAGTAGGCGCCTGGGCCGCAGCCTCGCTCTACTGCGATCACCACCGCGAGTTCGACGGGCTCGTATTCCCCGCTCGGCGCCGCGTGCTCCCTAGAGGCCCGCGAGGCCGAGTTCTCTCTGGCCCAACGCTTTTGGCGCTCGACTTCGACGAGATTGAGACGGAGGACTGACGGTGGGAGCTGAAGAGAGCGAGATAGCAATCAAACGGTCTTACGGCCAGTATTGCGGGTTGGCACGGGCACTCGACGTCGTGGGCAACAGGTGGAGCCTGCTCATCGTGCGCGAGCTACTCATAGGCCCTGCCCGCTACGGGAAACTTCAGGCCGGCCTGCCGGGGATCTCCACCAACTTACTAGCCGAGCGTCTGCGCGAGCTCGAACAATCCGGCGTAGTCCGGCGCCAACTCGACACTGACAGCAACGGCATCGCCTACTCGCTCACCCCCTGGGGAATGGAACTCCGTGATGCTGTTGCTGCGTTGGTGAACTGGAGCACGCCGCTCATGGTTGCCGGCCCGCGTGGCGACAGTTTTCAACCTCATTGGTTGGTGGTCGCGCTCGAATCACTGATGGACGGCAAACGAACAGCGGAACCGGCGACCATCGGCTTCGAGGTCGACGGTATGACCCTCACCGTTCGCGTGGACGAAACGGGTCCCCACGTCGCGCTTGAAGTCGACGGACAACCCGAGACGGTCCTTCGAGCAGAACCGATGGTGGTACTCGGCCTTGCATCCGGCATGCTGACGGCCGAGCAGGCGATCGCTGCTGGTGATTTGCGCGGCGAAAGTCATTACCTTGCTGCGATTTTCGGCCCTTAATGAGTTAAGGAGGATCCAGCCCGGTAAGTCATGGCGAGCTTGTCGTACCGGGTTGCCACCCTTTCGCCACCCTTTCGCCTTGTTGAAGGCCCTTTCCACGACATTGCGACCCTTGGACGACTGCGCATCGAAGTTCGGCGGCCGCCCACCTGAGCTGCCCTTGTTCTTGCGGTTGGCCACCCGATCGGACCTCTCGGGAATAGCGGCCCTGATTCCCTTGCTGCGCAGCAGTTCTCGATTAGCTCTGGATGTGTACCTTGTCAGCCCGAACCTCGTCCGGGCGTCTACGGGGCGCTCCACCACCGATACGCGGTACACAGATGCCCTCCAGGAGCAGGCCGAACATCGGACTGTCTCCGCCCCTGCCCGGGGCCCACCAGCACCGACAACGGACGTCCGGCGCCGTCGCACGTCAAGTGCACTTTGCTGGTCAACCCACCTCGGGACCGCCCGATGCCGTGATGGGCCGGTTCGTCAACCAGATTCGTGTAATTCGGTAGATCCCCTGTGTTGCGCGCGACGTTGGCACCATGCTGGTGCACCCGCACCACGGTGGAATCCACCGACACCGCCCAACTCAAATCGCCACCAGCATCAGCCATCGCGGCCAGGGCCATCAGGACCCGGTCCCACGTTCCATCCCCGGCATAGCGTCGATGCCGTTTCCACACCGTCTTCCACGGACCGAAATGCGCAGGTAGGTCCCGCCACGGAATCCCCGCACGCAGTCGGTAGAGCATCCCCTCCACCACGAGTCGGTCATTCTGAAATTTCCGCCCACGCAGCCCATCGGAACTCGGTAACAGCAATGCGAGCAACGCCCACTGCTTCTCGGTCAAGACCTGATATCGATCTATCGTCTCTGTCACCGCATAACACCCCGAATCATTGGGAGACATGCTCTAGATTTGCCCAGGCGTGGACGTATCTACGCCCTCCGCAGCAGCGGCAGCGTGGGTCACGATTGAGGTTGTCCATCCTTGGTTGAATATGCACGATTCGAATACTGCACATCCGTCAGTCGACCTCCCGGTCGATGCTGCGAACTCGACGAAGTTCTCAGTATTTTCGAACGGCCTCAAGTCGCTCCCGCAAATGCCGCATGATTCGACGCGGATTCTCACCTGACCAGCCGCCACGAGCGGCACGGTCAGAGTGTCGACCAACCTGGACGTGCCACGCCTTGCAAGCTCACGCCGCGCATCTCAGCCACCAAAAACGACGTGGTCGGAATTGAGACCACGCAGCCTGGTCCAGTAATCGACCATCGTGAGGGGGCTGGCGAGGATCACCTCGCCCTTTACATTGCGGTAGTACGTGGTGGCGCGAGTTTCGCGGGCCCAGATGCTGTCGGCCATCAGGTCATCCACCTAAGGGCACCAATCTTTTTGGTGACACGGGTTACCGCGAACTACCGTGAAAGCCCGAGGATGCTCTCTCCTAGCGTGCAGTCGTCTTCTGAAAATGCAGTCGTCTACTGAAACTGGCACCGGGAGTCGAGCAGAGAAATCGGTGTGATGCGAACGTATATGACATGAACAACATCGAAGTCAGGTTGGTCGACGTGAACGTGCCGGGGGTGCAGGGGATTCTGTCCTTCGCGGTAGGACCGGGAGCCGTGGACCGTCTCGGCAGAGCATCTGACCTGTATCGGAATGGAAATGGCGTTCTCGCTGCGGCGTATGTCTGCGGCGTATGTCTGCGGGAGTGTCGTCGGCGTGGCGGGTTGGCGACAAAGTGGGCAGAGAATCGAACTGCTGCACATCGCCACTGCGATGGGGTACAGAAAGCAACGTGTTGCCCAAACACCGATCGACTGGCTGCAGGGTCGTTCGCCTGAATCAGAAATCATCGCCGAAACCCATAGGGACGCAGTCGGATTCTACGAGGCGACTGGGTTTATGGTGCGTTCACTTGGATGCAAGTATCCAGGCGTCGAGCGTTTCGAGGTGGTACGCCCACCGGCGTCGCGATAATCCTTCACCGAGGGGCGAGACCGTCCTCGGTGGCCTATCCCGGAGAACAGAACGTCAGCGGCTTCACAGGTCGGTGCCCGTCTTGCGCCTCTCGCCGATTAGTGTCCAACAATGGATCCTTTTCGCGGCGCATTTTCGTCAGGTGCAGGGACGCTCGGCACATTGGAGGTGTGCTCGCCAGCGGCATATTTATCGACGGGGGACAACGGAATTGTCAGCTGGGTGACACCGGCTGTGTCAGGGCCGGACGGTATCCGCTTCGAGTACCTCGCGATGTCGCTTGATCACGACGAGCCAGCCTTGATGCGTCACGATGCACAGGCGTATCTCGAACACAGCGGAGGAGTGATTCAGGCAGGTTGGGGCCTGTCCGGATCGATGCGTCACTCCGCTATTCAGTTTCACTTCCGCAAGCCCAAAGGTCTCGTACCGGCCTCGTACGCGTTCACCTTGAAAGTGATCGATTCTTCGTTCAATTCCGGTTGGTCTTCGAAGTTTTCGCTTGCTGTTACTTAGTGAGCAAATACGCAGCCGCAAGGAATTATCCGTGCAGATCCGTTGAACCGAATTCTCCTCGGCGCGCCTTCGGTATGGTCCGGGGATGATGGTGCTTGGTGTTGGCTTACTGGTTTTCGGGGCAGGTGTGAACTGGCTGTACGCGATGCGGTTGTCGATTCTCAATGCCGGGCGTCGACTGCCGATTGTCACTGGGCAGTACCCCGTCAGGCCGCCCGTGCGTACGGCCATGCTTCGGGGAGGCGGCGCAGGTATTTCAATATTTGGCTCTTTGATACTGGCACAAGAGCTTTGGTCCGAGCGGCCGCTGCTTGGACCGATTCTCTGCGCGGCCCTCGCAGTACTAGCCATCGTGGTGCCTGCGCTGGTCGTCACCGTAGCGCACAACCGGTCCCTTCATGCGCGCCCACAATCTAGCTCCTAGGGTTCTGCGAATTTCACCGATTTTCGCCAGTTCGATCCGCCCCTCGAAAATCTGGCGCCACACTTCGTTCATCGCGCACCAAGACATTCAACGCCACGCCGTAGACAGATCGGGCCCAGAACTCGCTCGAATTGGTACCGTCGTCGATATGAACCCAATGAAAGGCGCATGACGCGCCAACGCATGCTTGTCGTGCAGATCGATGAAGTCGCGATCGAAGACGGCCAAATCGTGCCGCCGCGACTCGGTGACGTAATCGAATTCCCGCTCCGCTTCGTGGAACACCCCGCGACAGTTGCCGACACCGTGACGATTCGCGCAATCCTGGAAGCAGGTGCTCGAGATCCGATTTTTCAATACACGGGCCATGATTTACCTCGCCGGTGGGAATGGAACGGATTGCTGCGCGGTGACGGCTGGACCGCGTCATGGCGCAACTTCCGGCCACGCACCGGACAGGTGGAGCTGACCGGCCGGTTCTACGGAGTGATGGGGTACGACACTCCGTCCAGGGTGCGTGGGCGGGTCACCCGCGTGCAGCTGGTCACTGAGCGATACCGGCGCCCGCCCGAGAATCACGGATGGGACATCGTTCCGGGCCACCGCACGTTCCGCGACGTCGAGACGGCACCACGTTTCTTCGACAACGACATGTTCATGCGCGACGACCTGTTCGAAGTAGACCGTGAAGTAGGTGTCGTCGTCGATCTCGATCTCGACGACGTACCGCCAGTGCCGGCCCGTCCGTCGATCGTTCCGGGTGACGTGTCGGCGTCGCGCGAAACGTTGTGGGTCATCGACAGTCAATTGCCGATCGTGGTGAGCATCGACCCCGATCACGTTGCCCACGAGCATGTTCTGCCCGGTCCAATCGGACATTCGAGGCACCTGTGGGCAACCCCGACGGGATGTTGGGTGGGCGGCAACGACGGCCTGTACCGGTGCGTGATCGGTGAGGAGCCTCGGAAAGTCTTTCCTCACTCAGTGCATCAGGGAGCAGTGATCGGCGAGCACTTCCTGGCCTGCCCATCCGGCACGAGGTGGTCGCTGCACATCCAGGACCACGAACCTATCGCGGTGGACGTGCCGGACGGATACGTCAGTTCGATCGCCGTCGTCGGTGAGTCCTTTGTCATTCTGGCGGAACAGCGACATAGCGATGCGGAATCGAGCTACCGGCTGATTCGGGTGAACCTGTCCGGTGATGTGATCGTCGGTCCGGAATTACCGCCGATGCAAGGTTCGCCCAGACCATTTCTCGCGGGCTCGCCACTTCGGGTTTTCCGCGGCAGTGTCGCGGTGGTGGTGCTTCCGGATCTGACGTACGGGGAGGTGGAGAAACTCGGAGGCGATGTCCGCCGTGGTGGTCAGGTCGGGGACTTCGTGTGGATCATCGGTCACCCACCGGACGGGACGTCGCGAACGCGGTGGTGGCCACTACCCGGCCCTGTCGATTACGACCGCACTCGCCAGTTCTGGCTTTTCACCTTGTTGGATGGGGGCACTCTCGAACCGGTGAAGAGCACACCGATTTTCGCCACCACCCCCGCTGTGACGATCGATGGCAAGGGAACCGTCTGGGTGAGAGGTGCAGGCGTGCAATCGATTCCGGCGCAGTCGATGAAATGGCCCGATGACTTGGACGTAGCCGCCCTGCTCGATGAATCTCGCCGGCAGTAATCCCCGTCGACATCACCGGCGATCGAGGACTACGCGAGACTTGGTCATCGATTCCGGTAACAGCGTCATAGCAACGCGGCGGGTGCAGGAGAGCTGCGATCCACCGAGTGGAGCGAGTACCGTTTTTAGGCTACGCAGTGGGCTGCTTCTCATCGGTGTAGTCAAGAAGTCGGTATCGGTCGAATGCGTCCCCTGATGCAATTCCGCTCAGTTTGGCACGAAGCCGTACGGAGCGTTGAGCGCTCCGCTCCAATACCAGCATGTCGGCGACTGTACGACCTTCGACCAGAACAGGGCGATGGTGTGCGCGGTCGGTGTCAGAGTCGGATCGACGTAGCAGTGCCGTTGATTGAGTGCAGGGCAAGTATCTCGGCAAAGGTTGTTCCTCGGTTGCCTAGAGCTGTGCAGGTTCAGCAGACGAATCGCGGTGGTGGTCAGCTAGGTTCGTCAATTTTGAGTTGCTCTTCGATTCCGTGGCGTCAGCGAGTTGACCATTTCCAATCAGATGCAACACGGTAGCTTTGCGCGACTTCCACTACTACCTCGCCGCGCGCCAACCAGGTCGGCGACTCTGAACCCAGACGGTCACTCGCCACGTCGTTCGAACATGCACACACCCCAACGCCCGTCTTCGGCCACTAGTGAAATCTGTGTTCGACTAGGAGTGGCGGGAGCACCTTCGAATTGGACCGTGACCTCAACTGGTACTCGCGCCGAATCGCCCTCCACGATCGGCTCGTCGACGGCAGTCAGAATCGTCTTCGACGGAGGAACCGTTGCGCTCTGACTGTGCGCGGCGGAACATGAGGTCGAGTTGAGGCCTGCGACGTCGCCGGCGTTGTAGGCGTCGAAATACAGACGGACGGTGTCGGCGATATCACCGGGGTCTGCTGGCTCTGACGACGTGGGCTGGTCACTGTCGTTGGTGCATCCCAAAAGCCCACCGAGTAAGACAATCGCTACCGCTGTGAGCACGAGCTTCCGCATCGCCGTACCGTACCGCCCATAGGCGCTTCCCACGTCAACTGGAACGACAACGACAGCTCTTGGATATAGAAAAGGGCTGTACCGGTACCGGGAGCGGCAAGCCTTACATTCACACTGAGTGGGAATTATCCAACCAGCCGGCGGGTGCAGGTGTACTCGGTTTATGCGTGTTGCCGATCATCGCAGTCGCCGGCTACTTCGTCGCCCAAGAGTTCGCCTACATGGCCGTGTACAGGTCCCGTCTCAGCGCTCGCAGAATCCGGGGATTCGTGAGCCCGAGTGGTCGATGCTGGTTGATCGTCGGTCGCGCAGGTTGGGTTCGGCTAGGTGGTTAAGCCGGGAAGTCGGCGGACTACCCTCGAGCGGCCACTGCCTGCTTGGCTGCCTCGACCAGGTGTTCGGCTGCGCGGTTCATTTTCTTCAATTCCGCAGAGGTCAGGTCCTGGTGTGTGTAGGCGGCCTTGTTCTTCAAGTTCAGCAGTGTGTTCAGGTGCCGTTCGGATCCACCGTCCGCGCGTTTGAGTAGGGCAATGGCCTCGCTGTGGTTGCCGCTGTTCGAGTGCACGCCGAGGCGCAGGCAGCAGAGTACGTCCGAGGCGGCGATACCTGCGTCGACGTACAAGTCCCCGGCGGCGTTGGGCATCTCCTCTCCGAGATGGTCAGCGGCGTCGAAGAACTCGTTCGCTTTGGACATGCGCCCCGCGGTAACAACGGAGTCGCAGTCGCGTTGTCCCGCCATCAGGACCTCTTCGCGGCGGGGCGCAGTTGTGCGTTGAACCAGCTCCGTGTTCCCGCTACGGTCAGGCCTTGCTTCGCCACGTCACGGAGCAGGGGTTCGCCGGCGGCGGCCGCGGCGCGGAACTCGTCTTCGGCGTACTCGACGACGCGGCCGTCGTTGCCGGTCCACGCGGTGACCAGTCGGGCGAGTTCGGTTACCCGTTCCTCCCATGCATCGTCCTCGTCGTGGCCGGCGTCGGCGGCGCGCACCAGGAACAGGTCGATGTCGCTGTCAAGTTTCATGCGCCCGGTTGCTGCCGATCCGAACACTGCGGCGTACCGGAGCGTCTTGCGCCACCCGTCCAGGTGCTCTTCGAGGCGCTTGAGGAAGGTGGAGTTCAGCTGTGACAGCGCGATAATGGGCTCGGCCGCGAGATGCTCGGTGTTGAGGCGGTAGGTGTTGGTCCTGCCTACCTGGTCGTGCAGCACGACACCCTGCGCGACGAGGCGGGTGAGGACTTTGCGGATGCCTTCGCCGGACCTCATGGTGAGGATGCGCTGGATTTGGCTGACCGTGAACGTGACCTCCGCGCTCGCCAAGACGGCAAGTACGTCGCCGTCCAGGGTCGGCGTTACCGCGGCGAATGGTCTGTTCAGTTGCATGGCAGGCACCCCCTCGGTTCCAACTAAAGTTTGACTATAGCAACTATAGTTGGAGTAGCGCGCGAAGAAGTTCGGACACGCGAACATCAGGGCTTGTCCCCGTTCACCCAAGGACGTATCCGGTCTGCGGATCGGCCCTCGGACCCATCCCGCAGACGACATGGCGAGAGCACCTCGGGTGCAGGAACATAGCCCCACTGGGTGCCACCGAAAGTTGTGTGGTGCTTGTCCGTCGCTCACTGGCTCCGGCGACAGGCCGGTGGCAGCATCGCCCCGGTATCCTCATTCCATGAGCGGGCCGTACGTGAGTAGGCCACTGGCACTGCCCTTTCCGCCAGTCGTCGAGCACATGAGCGAA
Source organism: Rhodococcus sp. NPDC056743 (assembly GCF_042790355.1). NCBI lineage: Bacteria > Bacillati > Actinomycetota > Actinomycetes > Mycobacteriales > Nocardiaceae > Rhodococcus > Rhodococcus sp. NPDC056743. Next base: position 172,450 of record NZ_JBHTZI010000003.1, read on the forward strand.
CTGGCTGACGCAGCCTCGTTCTCCGTGCAGACGAACACCGGCAAGCCTTTGAGCTTCGCGCCGGACTCGGTGGCTGACATCGACGTCTTCCTCGGCGAGATCGCCGCCGAAGTCGGGGGCAGCGACGAGCTGGCGGAATTGGTCTTCAAGTTGGGTGTCTATGTCGGTGAGCTCTTGGTCCGTCACACGGGAGGGGTATGGGCGGACCCGCCCGCGGAGATGGGTGGCTGGCCAGTCGTGAAGCTGCTTTCGGGTTACTACGCGAATCCGATCGACAAGGCATTCAAGCGCGTGGACAACGGTCCTGAGGACAGCATTGTGTCGTTTTGGGCGGCCGTAGTTCCGACATCGTCGGGTAACCCCCGTCGGTGGTTCCGGCCACGTTGAATACCGGATCCCGCTGCCCGATCGAGGGTTGTGATTGCCGTGCGCCACGCTCCCGTGCTCTTGCGGAAACCGGAGAAACGGATTCTCCTTCCGATGTGACGTTGCGCAATCGGACAGAGGTCGAAGGACCACTGTCACAACCACTGTCCGCGACGTGGAAAGATAGTCGTCGTGCTGCGTTGGATAACTGCTGGAGAATCCCATGGTCCCGCCCTCGTTGCGATGCTCGAGGGCATGGTCGCGGGGGTCGAAGTGACCTCTGAGGCCATCTCGTCCGAACTTGCCCGTCGTCGACTCGGCTATGGCCGTGGCGCGCGGATGAAGTTCGAGGCCGACAAGGTCACCATCATCGGTGGTGTCCGCCACGGCTTTACGCTCGGTGGCCCCGTTGCCATCGAAATCGGCAATACCGAGTGGCCGAAGTGGGAAACCATCATGTCCGCCGATCCGGTCGATCCGGATCTGCTCGCCGATCAGGCCCGCAATGCACCGTTGACGCGCCCGCGTCCCGGCCACGCCGATTACAGCGGCATGCTCAAGTACGGCTTCAACGACGCCCGCCCCATCCTGGAGCGCGCGAGCGCGCGTGAGACCGCAGCCCGTGTTGCTGCCGGAACTGTCGCTCGCTCCTTCCTCCGTCAGGTGTTCGGCGTCGAGGTTGTCTCGCACGTCATTTCCATCGGTGCTTCCGAGCCCTATGTCGGTCCGGTGCCCGAGGGCAAGGATCTGGACGCGATCGACGCGAGCCCGGTCCGCGCGTTCGACAAGGCTGCCGAAGAGTCGATGATCGCCGAAATCGAAGCAGCCAAGAAGGACGGCGACACCCTTGGCGGCATCGTCGAGGTTGTCATTCACGGCCTGCCTGTCGGCATCGGAACGTTCGTCAGTGGCGCAGAGCGTCTCGACGCTCGACTCGCCGCAGCCCTGATGGGAATCCAGGCCATCAAGGGTGTCGAGGTCGGTGACGGTTTCGAGACCGCGCGTCGCCGAGGCAGCGAAGCTCACGACGAGATCCGCCCCGGCCCGGACGGCATCGTCCGCTCCACCAATCGCGCAGGCGGCATCGAAGGCGGCATGACCAACGGCGAGGCACTGCGAGTTCGTGCCGCGATGAAGCCGATCTCGACGGTGCCGCGCGCATTGGCGACGGTCGACATGGAAAGCGGTGAAGAGGCAGTTGCCATCCATCAGCGCAGTGACGTCTGCGCGGTTCCGGCTGCCGGCGTCGTTGCGGAATCCATGGTTGCGCTTGTTGTCGCTCAAGCCGCACTCGAAAAGTTCGGTGGTGATTCCATTGCCGAGACCACAGCAAACTACCGGCGCTACGCCGACGGTATCGCAGCCCGGCCGCCTCGCTGAGAGCGTCCACACGGAGGTTCCTGCCACGATGAAACCGAAAGCTGTACTCATCGGGCCGCCCGGCGCCGGCAAGTCGACCATCGGGCGTCGTATCGCGCAAGCGTTGGAACTCGACCTGGTCGATACCGATGCCGAGATCGAAAAGACGACCGGACGGACGATTCCCGAGATCTTCACGCACGACGGTGAGCCACGTTTTCGTGAGATCGAAGAAGACGTCGTCCGGGAAGCGTTGGCCAGCACCGACGGCATTGTCTCGCTCGGCGGGGGTGCGATCCTGTCGGAACGCACCCGCGCTTTGCTCGACGGCCACACGGTGATCTATCTCGAGATCAGCGTTGCCGAAGGGCTGCGCCGGACGGGTGCCAACAATCACCGTCCGCTGCTGGCGGGCGGGGATCCCAAGGTGAAGTATCAGGAATTGATGCGACGCCGTCGGCCGTTGTACCGGCGCGCCGCCACCATCCGGATTCGTACCGACGGTCGGAGTCCGTCGCGCGTCGTCGCGCAGTTGGTGTCCAAACTTGAAGACAAATGATCAACCGGAGCGGAGTAGTGGAGCAGTGACCGAACCCGTAGTTGTAGAGGTGAAGACCGCAAGTCCTTACCCGGTTGTGATCGGGCGCGGTCTGCTCGGCGACATCGTTGCCGAGTTGGAAGGCACCCGGACCGTCGCGATTTTCCATCAGCCACCACTCGCGGAAACGGCTGAGGCTGTTCGTGCTGCTTTGGCGGAGAAGGGAATCGACGCGCATCGCATCGAGATCCCGGACGCCGAGGACGGCAAGGATCTGGCTGTGGCCGGTTTCTGCTGGGATGTGCTGGGCCGTATCGGTCTGACCCGCAGCGACGCGATCATGAGCCTGGGCGGCGGCGCCGCGACAGACCTCACCGGTTTTGTCGCAGCGACGTGGATGCGCGGCGTGAAGGTAGTGCACGTTCCGACCACGCTGCTTGCAATGGTCGACGCAGCTGTGGGCGGCAAGACGGGTATCAACACCGAAGCCGGCAAGAACCTGGTCGGTGCGTTCCACGAACCTGGCGCAGTGTTCATCGATCTCGCGACGCTCGAAACGGTGCCGCACAACGAGATCGTCGCCGGTTTGGCGGAGGTCATCAAGACCGGCTTCATTTCCGACCCCGTCATCCTGGACCTGATCGAAGCAGACCCGAAGGCCGCGCTGGATCCGTCGGGAACTGTTCTGCCCGAACTGATTCGACGTTCCGTCGAGGTCAAGGCCAAGGTTGTCGCAGCGGATCTTCGCGAGTCTGATCTGCGCGAAATCCTCAACTACGGACACACGCTGGCACACGCGATCGAGCGTCGTGAGCAGTACAAGTGGCGTCACGGCGCCGCGGTGTCGGTCGGTCTGGTGTTCGCCGCCGAACTGGGCCGCCTGGCCGGCCGTCTCGACGACGCTACGGCCGATCGCCACAAATCGATCCTCGAATTGGTGGGGCTCCCAACCGCGTACGACGACGATGCCTTTTCGCAGTTGCTCGCCGGAATGCAGACCGACAAGAAGAACCGTGCCGGACTGCTGCGGTTCGTTGTTCTCGACGGCCTTGCCAAGCCCGGCCGGCTCGAAGGCCCGGATCCGTCGCTGCTGGTTGCGGCGTACTCGGCTATCGCCCGCCCGCCGAGGTCGTCCGGCGGAACGGTTCGCCTGTGAAAATCAACGTCGTCAACGGACCGAACCTCGGACGTCTCGGCAAGCGCCAGCCGGAGGTGTACGGCGCGACCACACACGACGATTTGGTGGAATTGTGTGTCGCGGCCGGCAAGGAGTTGGGCGTCGAGGTGGTTGTTCGACAGAGCGATCACGAAGGCGATCTGCTCGGGTGGATTCACGATGCGGCGGATGCCGGCGAACCGGTGATTCTCAACGCTGGTGGATTGACCCATACGTCTGTGGTGTTGCGTGACGCGTGCGCGGAACTCACCGCCGGTCTGGTCGAGGTCCACATCTCGAATGTCCATGCGCGCGAGGAGTTTCGGCACAATTCGCTCCTCAGTCCCATTGCGGCCGGCGTGATCGTCGGACTGGGTGTTGCCGGATACCCATTGGCGATCAGGTTCCTCGCCGAACGCGGCTGACGTACGTAAGTACGAAATGCAGTCACACGAACTGAGGGCTCCGAGAATGATTTCCTCGGAGCCCTCAGTGGTCATTGGTGGACGTTACTGTTCGCGCTTCCCCAGATCGATGGCGGGAAAGACGGTGGTGTCGGCGTCGGATTCCTCGACCGTCATGGCAGCGCCGCTGTACGCGTGCTGGGTTGTGGGGGAGTCGTAGCCCTCACTGACGGGAACCGGTTCGTGGTGGCGCTCGTGCGACGGAGTTTGCGGCGCCGTGCCGTGCTTGCGCTGCTCACGACTGGTGAGGAATCGGCCGACGGTGACGGCGACCATTGCGGGAACGAAAATGAGCAGAATTGTGAATGCCGCACCGGCGGTGATCTCGAAGAACAGGCCCTGTTGGGTCAGTTCGAGAGCCGGCACGAGGCTGAGGAGCCAGCTGGCTGCGCCGGCGACAAAGCCGCCGACAACTGCGGCTTTGAGCCACAGCATGAGGAGATCTGCACCGTCGTCGGGTTCGGGGAACTGGCGACGATCGCGGATGCCGTCGATTCCGCCCCATATCGCGGCAAGTGCGATGACGATGAACAGGGAAAGCCATCGCAGGGTGGAGCCCTGGAGTGGCCACTGCGCGATTGCCATACCGAGCAATGCGCGAAACACAACATGTATCAGGGCCATGCCGAGGCCACGTACTAACCACGCGTTCATACCTACAGCCTAACTAGAACAGATTCCACTTGTGGCCTAACCCACAATTATTGATGTAACCGCGTGTTTCGGGTTGGGGAGGAGAGCGGGGGGAGCGGGTAGGTTCGAGTCATGTCAGTTGATCATCGGTCCCGCCGCGATGCCCTCCGTGCGCTTCTGGTCGAGCGCGAACTCGACGCGATTCTCGTCACAGACCTATTGAACATCCGCTACCTGACCGGGTTCACCGGTTCGAACGCCGCATTGGTGGTGAGCGCTCGAGATGGTGAAGGCGACGAAGACGCGACGGTCATCTGCACGGACGGTCGTTACGTCACTCAAGTCGGCGAGCAGGTGCCGGACTTGCGGGCCGAAATCGATCGTTCGAGCGCTGCGCATTTGATCGGTACCTATTCGGGCGACGTGCTCGCTTTCGAGGCGCACGTCGCGACATTTGCCGAGCACCGATCCTGGAGGGTGGCTGCGCCGTCCGTCCGGTTCGAACCGGTGAGCGGGCTCGTCGAAAAACTCCGCATGGTCAAGGATGAACACGAGATCGGATTGCTGCGCTCGGCGTGTACAGCGGCCGATGATGCGTTGGCGCAGTTGATTACTCGCGGGGGACTGCGACCGGGCCGCACCGAACGCGAGGTGGGCCGCGAATTGGAAAACCTCATGTTCGAGAACGGTGCCGACGGGATCTCCTTCGAGACGATCGTCGCTGCCGGAGCGAACTCGGCGATTCCGCATCACCGACCTACCGGCGCGGTATTGGCATCCGGTGACTTCGTGAAACTGGACTTCGGCGCCCAGGTCGGCGGGTACCACTCCGATATGACTCGCACCTACGTGCTCGAGACTGTTTCCGATTGGCAACGGGACGTCTACGACCTGGTTGCCAAGTCCCAAGCAGCCGGCAGCGTGGCCCTGGTTTCCGGTGCGGAATGCGCTGCCGTCGACGCTGCAGCACGCTCGGTGATCGACGACGCAGGGTACGGCGAATTGTTCCTGCACGGCCTCGGGCACGGCGTGGGGCTGGAAATCCACGAAGCTCCCGGAATCGGGAAGCTCGGCACCGGTACACTTCTTTCCGGCGCGGCGGTGACCGTCGAGCCGGGCGTGTACTTCTCCGGGCGCGGAGGCGTACGGATCGAGGACACGCTCGTTGTTCGTGAGCAGGGGCCAGAGCTGCTCACACTGACCGCAAAAGACCTTACCGTCGTCTGAGACGGTTTCCCGACCCCTAGGAGACGCGAAGCAAGTGGCTTCCACCAGTGATTTCAAGAACGGTCTGGTTCTGCAGATCGAAGGCCAGCTGTGGACGATTATCGAGTTCCAGCATGTCAAGCCCGGCAAGGGTCCTGCCTTCGTGCGTACCAAGCTCAAGAACGTGCTCTCGGGCAAGGTAGTGGACAAGACGTTCAACGCCGGTGTGAAGGTCGAGACCGCCACGGTCGACCGCCGCGACATGACCTACCTGTACCACGACGGTAGCGACTACATCTTCATGGACGGCGACACCTACGACCAGATTCCGATCAGCGAAACCGTCGTCGGCGAGCAGTCACGCTTCCTCCTCGAGAACATGGCCGTTCAGGTTGCAACCCACGAGGACGTTCCGCTTTTCGTCGAGCTCCCGGTCACGGTCGAGCTCGTCGTTCAGCACACCGATCCGGGTCTGCAGGGCGACCGCTCCACCGGCGGCACCAAGCCTGCCACCCTCGAGACCGGCGCCGAGATCAACGTGCCGCTGTTCATCAACACCGGTGACAAGCTCAAGGTCGATTCGCGTGACGGTAACTACCTCGGGCGTGTGAATTCCTAAAGTGTCCGGCACTCATAAGAAACTCGGTGCGCGCCACAAGGCGCGCAAGCGTGCTGTCGACTTCCTTTTCGAAGCTGAGGCACGTGACCTCGACCCGGTTGCTCTGACGTCGGAGCGTTCCGATCTGTCGGTCAAGGACGACGCGGTTGCGCCAGTAGCTCAGTACACGGTCACTTTGGTGTCCGGAGTTGCGGAGAACCTCGACCGGATCGATCAGGTCATCTCCTCGCACCTGCAGGACTGGACGCTCGAGCGTCTGCCCGCAGTCGACCGCGCGATTCTGCGTATTGCCGTGTGGGAGCTCTTCCATGCGACGGACGTGCCGCCGGTTGTTGCCGTGGACGAGGCCGTCGAATTGGCAAAGCAGTTGTCGACGGATGATTCACCCGGATTCGTCAACGGAATTCTCGGCCAGGTTGTGCTTGTAGCGCCGCAGGTTCGTTCGGCCGCCGCAGCGACATCGCAGCGGGCGCAGGAAACAGATTCGGGTACCGAGTAGCTCTACAGTTCCGCGTATTTCAGTACTACCGCCCGCCGTTCGAGCTTAGGTTGTGTGTCTGCACACAACCCGTCATCATGACGGCTCGCGCGGCGGGTTTCAGGTCTGTCGGCTGATAGGGTGGGGAACCGTCAGACATCCTTTAACGATCCGTCCAGTGAGGCGGAGAAGGAGGTCGCTGTATGAGCGTGCCCGAAGGGTCTCGCCCATCCGATCTTGCAGGTCCAGATACAACGCAGGCCAGTGACGCCGAGACCCGTGAATTGCTGTCCGCCCAGGATGTGGGCCGGACCGTCGCCCGAATCGCGCACGAGATCATCGAGAAGACGGCACTCGACGGACCGGAAGGTACTGCGCCCCGCGTCGTCCTGATCGGTATCCCGACCAGGGGCACCACCATCGCGACACGTCTTCGCGACAAGATCGAAGAATTCTCCGGTGTGCGTACTCCCATCGGATCTCTCGACATCACGCTCTACCGTGACGATCTCCGCACCAAGCCGCACCGTCCCCTCGAACGGACATCTGTTCCCGAAGGTGGCGTCGACAACGCGTTGGTCGTGCTCGTCGACGATGTCTTGTTCTCCGGACGTACCGTCCGCTCTGCCTTGGACGCCCTTCGCGATCTGGGCCGCCCGCGTGCGGTGCAGCTTGCGGTACTGGTCGACCGTGGTCACCGCGAACTCCCACTGCGTGCCGACTACGTCGGTAAGAACGTCCCCACCGCGAGGTCCGAGGACGTCAAGGTCCTCTTGCAGGAACACGACGGCCGGGACGCTGTGGTCATTTCCGGAGGTAAGAGCGCGTGAAGCACCTTCTCTCCATCGCAGACCTCAACCGAGAGTCCGCGATCGAACTTCTCGACGAGGCCGAACGCTTCGAGCAGGCACTCCTGGGCCGTGAAGTACACAAACTTCCGACTCTGCGTGGCCGCACAGTCATGACGGTGTTCTTCGAGAACTCCACCCGCACGCGGGTGTCCTTCGAGGTGGCCGGCAAGTGGATGAGCGCCGATGTCATCAATGTCAGTGCGTCCAGCTCTTCGGTGTCGAAGGGTGAATCGCTACGCGATACGGCGATGACACTGCGTGCTGCGGGCGCCGACGCTCTGATCGTTCGTCACCCCGCGTCTGGTGCGGCTCATCAGATCGCCCAGTGGACCGGTAGTGCGTCGGACGGTGGCCCCGCGGTCATCAACGCCGGCGACGGCACTCACGAACATCCGACCCAGGCGTTGCTCGACGCTCTGACCTTGCGTCAGCGTCTCGGCGACATCGAGGGCAAGCGGATCGCCATTGTCGGCGACATTCTGCACAGTCGTGTCGCGCGCTCCAACGCGTTGCTCCTGTCGATGCTCGGCGCCGAGGTTGTCCTCGTTGCCCCGCCGACGCTGCTGCCGGTCGGCGCACACACCTGGCCGGTCACCGTCTCGCATTCGCTCGACGCGGAACTGCCCGGACTCGACGCGGTCCTGATGCTGCGGGTCCAGGCTGAACGCATGAACGGCGGATTCTTCCCGTCACAGCGCGAGTACTCGATCAATTACGGCCTGTCCGAGAAGCGTCTCGCAATGCTGGCCGATCACGCGGTGGTCCTGCACCCCGGCCCGATGCTACGCGGCATGGAAATTGCTTCCGCCGTCGCAGATTCCCCCAAAGCTGCTGTGCTGCAGCAGGTTACCAATGGTGTGCACATGCGCATGGCTGTCTTGTTCCGGCTTCTGGTCGGTTCGGAGGACGGTGCGCTGTGACAAGCAATCAGAACGGAGAATCACCCGTGAGTGTCCTGCTCCGCGGCGTACTGATCTACGGAGAAGGGGAAGCCGTCGACGTCCGTGTCGGCGACGGAGTCATTCTCGAGATCGGCGTGAATCTGGATCCGGCCACTGCATCCGAGGTGATCGACGGCAGCGGTCAGATCCTGCTTCCCGGATTTGTCGACCTGCACACGCATCTCCGTGAGCCCGGTCGTGAAGACACGGAGACCATCGAAACGGGCTCTGCTGCAGCTGCTCTGGGTGGGTACACTGCAGTGTTCGCGATGGCGAACACCAGTCCGGTTGCCGATTCCGTGGTCATCACCGACCATGTGTGGCGACGCGGCCAGGAAGTCGGCCTCGTCGACGTCCATCCCGTCGGCGCTGTCACTGTCGGCCTCGAAGGCAAGCAGCTCGCCGAGATGGCAACCATGGCCGCCGGTGTCGGCCAGGTCAAGATGTTCTCCGACGACGGCCATTGCGTCGACAACCCGCTGATCATGCGTCGCGCGCTCGAGTACTCCAGCTCACTGGGCGTTCTCATCGCGCAGCACGCCGAGGAGCCGCGCTTGACCGTCGGCGCAGTTGCGCACGAGGGACCCACAGCAGCTCGCCTCGGGTTGGCGGGGTGGCCGCGCGCAGCGGAGGAGTCCATCGTTGCTCGCGACGCGCTGCTCGCCCGTGACGCCGGCGCCAGGGTCCACATCTGCCACGCCTCCACAGCGGGAACCGTCGAGCTCGTCAAGTGGGCCCGCGGACAGGGTATTTCGATCACCGCCGAGGTCACTCCGCACCACCTGCTGCTCGACGATTCGCGTCTCGAGACGTACGACGCCATCAACAAGGTCAACCCGCCGCTTCGTGAGGCCAGCGACGTAGCTGCCCTGCGCAAGGGGCTGGCCGAGGGCATCATCGACTGCGTGGCCACCGATCACGCTCCGCACGCCGAGCAGGACAAGTGCTGTGAGTTCGCCGCAGCTCGCCCCGGCATGCTGGGCCTCGAAACGGCGCTCTCGATCATCGTGCAAACCATGGTCCAGCCAGGCTTGCTCGACTGGCGTGGCGTTGCGCGCGTCATGAGTGAGCGTCCCGCAGCGATTGTCGGCCTCGACGATCAGGGCCGTCCCATCGAGGTAGGGGAGCCGGCCAACCTCACATTGGTCGATCCCGCCGCAGAGTGGACCGTGCACGGCAAGTCGCTGGCGAGTGTCGCGAATAACACTCCGTATGAGTCGATGACATTGCCTGCTCGGGTCACGACCACACTGTTACGTGGCCGCGTTACTGCACACGACGGATCGCCGCGGCTGCTGAGCAGCAAGGAGTAGGCGTCATGGAGATGGAAAGAGTTCTGTGGATTGTCGGTCTGGTGGTCTTCTGGGCCGCGATGATCGGCCTGATGTTCATCGGCTGGCGTGGCCGCGCCCGACGACAGAAAGACAAGATCGGTGAGCTGCCCACCGTACCGGCAACATTGGGTGAATTGCTGGTCATGCCCACCACCGGCCTGTACGTCGGCAGCACCATCGCGCCCAGCTGGCAGGACCGCATTGCAGTCGGTGATCTCGGATTCCGGGCGACCTGCGAGATCAGCCGTTACTCCAACGGAATCTTGTTGGAGCGCACCGGTGCGTCGGCCATCTGGATTCCGGAGAAGTCGATCCGCGCGATCCGCACCGAGAACGGCCTCGCAGGCAAGGTGATGAGCAAGGATGGCGTCCTGGTCATCCGCTGGGAGTTGCCGAGCGGAACCGAGATCGACACGGGTGTGCGCGGCGACGACAAAATGGTGTACCCGGACTGGGTCAAGCCGGTTACTGCTTCGAACAAGACGAACAACAATGAAGACGCAAGCTCTGGCGACATCGAGCAGAACGGAAAGAACGCATGAGCGGCTTTGACAGCAGCCCCGCAGTATTGGTCCTCGAAGACGGACGGGTGTTCCGCGGAACCACCTTCGGTGCAGTTGGACAGACGCTGGGCGAAGCGGTGTTCAGCACCGGTATGACCGGCTACCAGGAAACGCTCACCGACCCCAGCTACCACCGCCAGATCGTGGTCTCCACCGCACCGCAGATCGGTAACACCGGCTGGAACGACGAGGACGACGAGTCTGTCGGACCGACCGGCGACAGCGCGGGAGCGAAGATCTGGGTTGCCGGATACGTTGTCCGCGATCCTTCTCGGGTTACCTCGAGCTGGCGCGCGACGGGTTCGCTGCAGGCCAAGCTCGAAGAGCAGGGAATTGTCGGCATCGCCGGGATCGACACTCGCGCCCTGGTTCGCCACCTGCGCACCCGCGGCTCGATGAAGGCCGGCATCTTCTCCGGTGAGGCAATCGCCGCCGACGACGAACTGGTCCGACGGGTTCAGGATCAGCCCACCATGCTCGGCGCCGATCTTGCCGGCGAGGTCAGCACCACCAGCGGCTACGTCGTCGAGCCCAAGGGCGGCGAAGCGCTGTACACCGTTGCCGCCATCGACCTCGGTATCAAGACCAATACCCCGCGAATGTTCGCCGAGCGCGGCATCCGCGTGCACGTCTTGCCGTCCAACGCGAGCCTCGAGCAGATCCTCGACCTGAAGGCCGACGGAGTGTTCCTCTCCAACGGCCCCGGTGACCCGGCCACCGCCGACGGCGCCGTCCACCTCACCAAAGAGGTCATCGGGCAGGGCTTGCCGCTCTTCGGCATCTGCTTCGGTAACCAGATCCTGGGCCGCGCCCTCGGCCTGAGCACGTACAAGATGAAGTTCGGCCACCGCGGCATCAACATCCCGGTGATCGAGCACCAGACGGGTCGCATCGCGATCACGGCTCAGAACCACGGCTTCGCGCTCGAAGGTGAAGCCGGCCAGGAATTCGACACCCCGTTCGGTCGCGCCGTGGTCAGCCACACCTGCGCCAACGACGGAGCCGTCGAAGGTGTTCGCCTGCTGGACGACTCCGCCTTCTCGGTGCAGTACCACCCCGAGGCAGCAGCCGGCCCGCACGACGCCGCGTACCTCTTCGACCGCTTCACCAGCCTGCTCTCCGCACGGAAAGAAACCGGAGTCAAGAACTAATGCCACGCCGTACAGATCTCAAGCACATCCTGGTAATCGGCTCCGGTCCGATCGTCATCGGTCAGGCCTGCGAGTTCGACTACTCGGGCACTCAGGCCTGCCGCGTCCTCCAGGAGGAGGGCCTACGCGTCAGCCTGGTCAACTCCAACCCGGCGACCATCATGACGGACCCCGAGTTCGCCGATGCCACGTACGTCGAGCCGATCACGGCTGAGTTCCTCGAGAAGGTCATCGCCAAGGAAGCGTTGCAGGGCAACAAGATCGACGCCGTCCTCGCGACGCTCGGCGGTCAGACCGCTCTCAACGCCGCAGTGGCGCTGCACGAGCAGGGCATCCTCGAGAAGTACGACGTCGAGCTTATCGGCGCCGACTTCGACGCCATTCAGCGCGGCGAGGATCGCCAGAAGTTCAAGGACATCGTTGCCAAGGTCGGCGGCGAATCCGCGAAGTCGGCTGTCTGCTACACGATGGACGAAGTACACGCCACGGTTGCCGAGCTCGGTTACCCGGTTGTCGTGCGCCCGTCCTTCACCATGGGTGGTCTCGGTTCCGGCATGGCGTACAACGTCGACGATCTCAACCGGATCGCCGGTGGCGGTCTGGCTGCGTCGCCGACCGCCAACGTCCTGATCGAGGAATCCATCCTCGGCTGGAAGGAATACGAACTCGAACTCATGCGAGACAGTCGCGACAACGTCGTGATCGTCTGCTCCATCGAGAACGTCGACCCGGTCGGTGTCCACACCGGCGACAGCGTCACGGTCGCTCCGGCGATGACGCTGACCGACCGCGAGTACCAGGCGATGCGTGACCTCTCCATCGACATCCTGCGTGAGGTGGGCGTCGACACCGGCGGCTGCAACATCCAGTTCGCGATGGACCCGGCCGACGGCCGTCTGGTTGTCATCGAGATGAACCCGCGCGTGTCCCGCTCGTCGGCACTGGCATCGAAGGCGACCGGGTACCCGATCGCGAAGATGGCCGCCAAGCTGGCCATCGGTTACACGCTCGACGAGATCGTCAACGACATCACCAAGGAAACCCCGGCGTGCTTCGAGCCGACGCTCGACTACGTCGTGGTCAAGGCTCCTCGCTTCGCGTTCGAGAAGTTCCCCGGCGCCGACGGAACGCTGACCACCACGATGAAGTCGGTGGGCGAGGCCATGAGCATCGGCCGCAACTTCACCGAGGCGTTCGGCAAGGTCATGCGCTCTCTCGAGACCAAGCGTGCCGGTTACTGGACGGGCCCAGAGGTCGAGGCCGAGAGCCTCGAAGCTCTGCTTGCCGATATCAGCGTTCCGCAGGACGGCCGCATGTACGGCATCGAGAAGGCGTTTGCCCTCGGCGCAACTGTCGAGCAGCTTTTCGACGCCACCAAGATCGACCCGTGGTTCCTCGACCAGTTCCAGCAGATCCACGAACTCGGCGAAAAGCTGCGCGTTGCAGAGACTTTCGACGAGGTTGCGCTGCGTCAGGCCAAGTACCACGGCCTCTCGGACCGTCAGATCGCAGCTCTGCGCCCCGAACTCGGTGGTGACACGCACGCAGGTGAGGACGCAGTTCGCGCTCTGCGTGATCAGCTGGGCGTGCGCCCCGTCTACAAGACCGTCGACACCTGCGCCGCAGAGTTCGAAGCCAAGACGCCGTACCACTACTCGACGTACGAACTCGACCCCAACGCTGAGTCGGAAGTGGCTCCGCAGACCGAGCGGCCCAAGGTCCTGATCCTCGGATCGGGCCCCAACCGCATCGGTCAGGGCATCGAGTTCGACTACTCGTGTGTCCACGCTGCGCAGACACTGTCCGAGGCCGGCTACGAGACCGTCATGGTCAACTGCAACCCCGAGACCGTCTCCACCGACTACGACACCGCTGATCGCCTGTACTTCGAGCCGCTCACCTTCGAGGACGTGTTCGAGGTCTACCGCGCGGAGGCGCAGTCGGGCACCGTTGCCGGCGTCATCGTCCAGCTCGGTGGCCAGACCCCGCTCGGATTGGCGAAGCGTCTCGAAGCTGCAGGCGTTCCCATCGTCGGAACCAGCCCGGCAGCTATCGACCTCGCCGAGGACCGCGGCGAATTCGGCCGAGTGCTGACCGAAGCCGGTCTGCCCGCACCGAAGTTCGGCACCGCCACCACGTTCGACGGCGCCCGCGACATTGCCGCCGGTATCGGCTACCCGGTCCTGGTCCGTCCGTCGTATGTCCTCGGCGGACGCGGCATGGAGATCGTGTACGACGAGGCTTCACTCGCCAACTACATCTCCCGCGCCACGGAAATCTCCGACGACCGCCCCGTGCTGGTCGACCGCTTCCTCGAAGATGCGGTCGAGATCGACGTCGACGCTCTGTGCGACGGCACCGAGGTGTACCTCGCCGGCGTCATGGAGCACATCGAAGAAGCCGGCATTCACTCCGGTGACTCCGCCTGTGCGCTGCCGCCCATCACCCTGGGCCGCGCAGACCTCGAGAACGTTCGCCGCTCCACCGAGGCTCTGGCCAAGGGAATCGGCGTCAAGGGCCTGCTCAACGTGCAGTACGCACTCAAGGACGACATTCTCTACGTCCTCGAAGCGAACCCGCGTGCCAGCCGCACCGTTCCGTTCGTCTCCAAGGCGACGGCTGTGCAGTTGGCCAAGGCGTGTGCTCGCGTCATGCTCGGTGAGTCCATCGCCGAACTGCGGGTCAGCGGCATCCTGCCTGCCGAGGGCGACGGGGGCAACACCCCGGCCGGCGCACCGATTGCCGTCAAGGAAGCAGTGCTGCCGTTCAACCGTTTCCGCCGCGCCGACGGAACCGGCGTCGACACCCTGCTGAGCCCGGAAATGAAGTCCACCGGTGAGGTCATGGGCATCGACTTCGACTTCGGTACCGCTTTTGCGAAGTCGCAGACCGCTGCCTACGGATCGCTGCCCACCGAAGGTGCCGTGTTCGTCTCGGTCGCCAACAAGGACAAGCGTTCGCTGATCTTCCCGGTCAAGCGTCTCGCAGACCTGGGCTTCACGATCCTTGCGACCGATGGAACCGCAGAAGTTCTGCGCCGCAACGGAATCCAGTGCACCAACGTGTACAAGCAGTCCGGTGAAGAAGTTCCTGAGGGAGCTGTGACCATCGTCGACCAGATCCGCAGCGGTGAGGTCGCCATGATCATCAACACCCCGTACGGCAACTCCGGCCCGCGCGTCGACGGCTACGAGATTCGCAGTGCAGCGGTGGCGTCGAACATTCCGTGCATCACGACGGTGCAGGGCGCTTCGGCGGCCGTTCAGGGCATCGAAGCTGTTCTGCGCGGTGACATCGGCGTTCACTCCTTGCAGGAACTGCACGCCGGACTGCGCCAACCGTCCGCACAGTCGTGACCCTCAGTTGGGGTCAGCGCCTTCGGTCCGCGACTGCGGACCGGGGGCGGCTGTGTGTGGGCATCGATCCACACCCGGCGCTCCTCGATGCGTGGGGCTTGCCGCGCTCCGCCGACGGCTTGGCGACGTTCGCGGCCATCTGTGTCGAAGCGTTCACCGGTGAAGTTGCGCTCGTGAAGCCGCAGGTCGCGTTTTTCGAGGCGTACGGCAGCGCGGGATTTGCCGTCCTCGAACACACGATTGCGGCTCTTCGCGACGGGGGAACCCTCGTCGTGGCCGACGCCAAACGCGGTGACATCGGTTCCACGATGGATGCGTATGCGCAGGCGTGGCTCGGTGAATCTCCGCTGACCTCGGATTCAGTGACGGTGTCGCCGTATCTCGGGTTCGGCGCATTGGCTCCGGCCCTGGACCTTGCCCGCGAGAATGCGCGTGGAATCTTCGTCCTCGCGCGCACGTCCAATCCCGAGGGTGGTGGATTGCAGCAGTCCGCTGCCGGTGGTGTGTCGGTGGCACAGTCGATCGTCGACGACGCCGTTGCCGCCAATGCAGACGGCCGCGACACCGTCGGACTCGTCGTGGGCGCTACTCGCGATCACGGTTTGGACCTGACCGACTTCAACGGGCCGATCCTCGCTCCGGGGCTTGGCGCCCAGGGTGCGACGGCCGCAGATCTGGCCGAGATCTTTGCCGGTTCGACGGAGTTGCTCCTGCCGAATTCGTCGCGCGGTGTTCTCAAACACGGACCGTCGGTATCGGCGCTCCGCGAGGCTGCCAGGCGTGATCGGGACGAGATCGAAGCAGCGTTGGCGAACTGATCCGTGAGCGATCACGACGTGTCCAGCGCTGTCGGATCGCGGTGGTACCGTCCTGCGGTGAACGGATTGGGCGGAGTGTTGGCGCGTCGACGGTGGCGCGTCGGGGTGCTTGTCGTGGTGTGCGGATTGTTGGCCACCGCGTTTCAGGCCTTGACCGGTGTGCACGGCGACGACCTCGCGGTGTACCGCACTGCGGGGCAGGCCGTCCTGGACGGCACCAACCTGTACGACGGCACGTTCAATGCCAGATTGCCGTTCACGTATCCGCCGTTTGCCGCTGTCGTTGCCGTCCCGGTTGCGATCGGCACGTGGGGTTTCATGCAGTGGACGTGGAGTTTTGTCAGCCTTCTGATGCTGGCCGCGATCATCGCACTGAGCTATCGGGGAGTGCCACTCACGCGTAAGCGGCCGCTGTCGGTGTACGTGGGATTTTTGATTCTGTGGACGATTGCGTCGCCCATCTCGGATCATCTCGGGTACGGGCAGGTTGGACTGTTTCTGACATTTCTGTGCCTGATCGACGTCCTCGCGCGGCCGAAGTGGCTGCCCGAGGGCGTCTTGGTCGGCATAGCCGGAGCCGTCAAGCTCGTGCCTATCGTTTACCTCGGCTACTACGTCATCACCGGAAAGTGGAAGGCGTTTGCCGGGGGCGTCGCGGGTTTTGCCGGTGCCACTGCCGTCGGTTTTGCGATCCTGCCGCGCGCGAGCATCGACTACTTCGCCGACATCGCGTCGCTGTCGGGGCGCGTTGCGGTGGGAGATCCGGCCGTATTCGGAAACCAGTCGCTCCGCGGAATGCTGTTGCGGGTGCTTCCCGACGGCATGGTGGGGCCTGTGTGGCTGGCTGCGTGTGTTGTGCTGGCGGCGCTGGGGATTCTTGCGACTCGGCGTGCGCAGCGCTTACGTGGGGGTCTGGCGGCGTTTACCGTGGTCGCGCTGCTTGCCGCTGTGGTGACGCCGATCGCCTGGACCCATCACTTCGTGTGGCTGGTGCCGGCCGTGGGCGTGCTCTTGACGCCGCCGCGGGGGAGGAGCAGCATTCCCGCGTGGTCGTGGGCTGCCGTTGCGGTCACTGCTGCAGTGGTGCTGTTCCGGCTGCCGCGGGTGGGAGCGGACCTCGACGTCCCCGTTGTCGGCTTCATCTTGGAGAACTCTTTACTCTGGGCTTCGTGTGCCGTCCTGGTGGCGTTGGTCGTGCCGGGTTCTGCCCGAATTGCCGATGCCGACGCGAGCGCCGGCGATCCGAAATCTTCACTTTCGGCGTGAGATTCGGTCGCGACACGCGCAAACGCGTCGAATTGCGTCGAAAAATTTGACTGTGGCGCCGGGCACGTCCGGAGTCGGTGCGGCCGAGGCCTGGGGCAACCCGGGGTCATATCGGGTCTATTTTTCGAAAAGTCTTGTGCTACAATTGATTTCGCAATCGTATTAACGTTCATGTCGTTTTGTTTCGGTCGAGATCGCGATGTCGTGGACATCGATTTCGAGATACGTTTCAGGGCGCATAACCCACCGTGATCTGCACCGGACCGCGGGGGGTGGGTTAGCAATTCGCGCCAGGCGTGAGTACGGTCGCTATCGCTGCTGGTTATCCAGTGGAATAGACAAAATTTGCACACGACGAGACGGAGGAACCGTGGCCCTTCCCCAGTTGACTGATGAGCAGCGCGCTGCTGCTTTGGAGAAGGCAGCTGCTGCCCGCAAGGCCAGGGCTGAGCTCAAGGAGCGCCTGAAGCGTGGCGGCACCGACCTTAAAGAGGTCCTCAAGGACGCCGAAGACAACGAAATCTTGGGCAAGATGAAGGTTTCTGCACTGCTCGAGGCTTTGCCGAAGGTGGGCAAGGTCAAGGCTCAGGAGATCATGACCGAGCTGGAGATCGCTCCGACGCGTCGCATCCGCGGCCTCGGTGATCGTCAGCGTCGGGCTCTGCTCACCAAGTTCGACTTCGAGGTCTGAGTCGAACCGTGAGAAAAACTGGCGCAACAGTAGTGATGAGCGCTGCGAAAACAGTTTCTTATGAGTGCTGAGGCTGTGTCAGAGAGCAAGACTGCAGTGCGGAGGGGTCGGCTGGTTGTACTGGCCGGCCCCTCGGCTGTCGGTAAGTCGAGTGTGGTCCGCGAACTGAGGACCCGGTTGCCCGAGTTGATGTTCAGCGTGTCGGCAACGACCCGCGATCCTCGCCCGGGTGAGGTGGACGGCAAGGACTACCGGTTCACCACTCGCGACGAGTTCCAGCGGATGATCGACTCCGGTGAGCTCCTCGAATGGGCCGACATTCACGGCGGACTGCAGCGATCGGGCACCCCAGCGGCGCCGATCGAAGAAGCTCTCGAAGCAGGACGACCCGTACTGGTCGAGGTCGATCTGGCCGGAGCCCGTGCGGTACGCAAGGCAAAACCCGAAGCTCTCCTGGTATTCATGGCTCCACCGAGTTGGGACGTTCTCGTTCAGCGACTCACCGGACGAGGCACCGAATCCGACGAGGTTGTCGCACGGCGTTTGGAGACGGCGCGAGTCGAATTGGCCGCCCAGGACGAGTTCGACACGGTCATCGTGAACGAGGATGTCAGCCGTGCTTGCGATGAGTTGGTATCCTTGTTGGTTGGGAACTGATTTTCATCCATCCAGGTGCATAAAATCGATTCATGTAGGCCTTCATTCAAGATCTAATTCAGGAGACACAAGAGTGAGCAGCACTTCAGCCGCGTCCACCGCAAGCCAGGGCGCTCTGCCTGCCTACGACACTCCGCTCGGCATCACCAACCCGCCGATCGACGAGTTGCTCGAACGCACCTCCTCGAAGTACGCCCTGGTCATCTACTCGGCCAAGCGTGCTCGCCAGATCAACGATTACTACAACCAGCTCGGTGACGGCATCCTCGAGTACGTCGGCCCCCTCGTCGAACCGGGTCTGCAGGAAAAGCCGCTTTCCATCGCGCTGCGCGAAATCCACGCTGATCTGCTCGAGCACACCGAAGGCGAGTGAGCACGTCGTCTGCCGCTCCCGGATCGGTTTCGGGCACCGGGGGAGTAGCGGAAACTTCCGGTACGGCGCGTAAACGCATCGTTGTCGGTGTCGGCGGGGGTATCGCGGCGTACAAGGCGTGCGCGATCATCCGCAGCTTCACCGAGAGTGGTCATCACGTCCGCGTGATTCCCACCGAGTCGGCACTGGAATTTGTCGGCCGAGCAACCTTCGAGGCGCTCTCCGGCAATCCGGTGCATACCGGTGTCTTCGCTGACGTACCGCAGGTGCCGCATGTCCGACTCGGACAGGAAGCGGACCTCGTTGTCATCGCACCGGCCACCGCCGATCTGATGGCACGTGCCGTCATGGGCCGAGCCGACGATCTGTTGACCGCGACATTGCTGACGGCTCGTTGCCCCGTCGTCTTCGCTCCGGCAATGCACACCGAGATGTGGGAACACCCCGCGACGGTGTCCAACGTCGCGACACTGCGTTCACGCGGAGTACACGTGATCGAACCGGCATCCGGACGATTGACCGGTAAGGACACCGGCGCCGGTCGGCTACCCGAACCCGACGAGATCGTCGGCCTCGCGTCGTTGCTCCTCGAGCGCAGCGACGCTTTACCTCGGGACCTCGAAGGTCGTCGAGTTCTGGTCACAGCCGGCGGTACCCGCGAACCCCTCGATCCGGTTCGTTTCCTCGGTAACCGCAGTTCGGGCAAGCAGGGGTACGCCCTGGCTCGCTTGGCAGCGCAGCGCGGCGCCCAGGTCACGTTGATCGCCGGGTACACGGCCGATCTCGCGGATCCGGCAGCCGTCGACGTCGTCCACATCAAGACTGCCGAAGATCTTCGTTTGGCCGTCGAGAAGCATGCCCCCGGGCAGGACGGCATCATCATGGCCGCCGCCGTCGCCGATTTCCGGCCCACCACGGTGGAGGGAAGCAAGATCAAGAAGGGCGCTAACGAACCCGACTCGATCAGCCTCACTCGTAATGCGGACATTCTTGCCGGTCTCGTCGAATCGCGTCGGGCCGGCGACCTTGCCGCGGATACCGTCATCGTCGGATTTGCGGCCGAGACGGGCGACGCCCACGGCGACGTCTTGAGCTATGCCCGCTCGAAGCTCGCTCGCAAGGGCTGCGACCTTCTCGTGGTCAATGCAGTCGGTGAGGGCAAGGCGTTCGAAGTCGATCACAACGACGGTTGGCTTCTCGGTTCCGACGGATCCGAGTCGGCACTGGAACACGGTTCGAAAGCGTTGATGGCCAGCCGCGTGCTGGATGCGTTGATCACGTTATTCCCTTGACAGGGTGAGGGCCTTCTCACCCATTTCGGGTGAGCGGAAGGGTGTTGCGCCGGGCGTTCAACGGATATCGTCGGCGCAGCTACACCCTGAATAAAGCGACAAAACGGCCACTGAACGGTGGTCGCGTGATTTCAATAAGCTGTAGTCATGAACTTAAGGCGTCGAGAGGGAGATCTGTGAGCAAGTCCGGCAGTCGGCTATTCACCAGCGAGTCCGTCACCGAGGGGCACCCGGACAAGATCTGTGACGCGATCAGCGACTCCATCCTCGACGCGATCCTCGCGCAGGATCCGCGTGCCCGCGTCGCCGTCGAGACTCTTGTCACCACTGGCCAGGTTCACGTCGCCGGTGAGGTCACGACCACGGCATACGCCGACATCCCCAAGATCGTCCGCGACACTGTTCTCGAAATCGGGTACGACAGCTCCGCCAAGGGCTTCGACGGCAACTCATGCGGTGTCAATGTCGCAATCGGTGCGCAGTCCCCGGAAATCGCTCAGGGCGTTGATCATTCGCACGAAGCTCGCGTCGACGGAACACTCGACGACGAGATCGACCGTCAGGGCGCCGGCGATCAGGGCTTGATGTTCGGCTACGCCACCACCGATACACCGGAACTGATGCCGCTTCCCATCGCGATGGCTCATCGCCTGTCGCGTCGTCTGACCGAGGTTCGCAAGAGCGGCGTTCTGCCGTACCTGCGTCCGGACGGCAAGACTCAGGTCACCATCGAGTACGACGGTGACAAGCCGGTTCGCCTCGACACCGTTGTCATCTCCACGCAGCACGCCGCAGACATCGATCTCGACAACCTGCTGACCCCAGACCTTCGCGAGAAGGTGCTCAACTCGGTTCTTGCCGACGTCAATGTCGTTGATCTGGATACCTCCGATGTTCGTCTGCTCGTCAACCCGACGGGCAAGTTCGTCCTCGGTGGCCCGATGGGCGACGCTGGTCTGACCGGACGCAAGATCATCGTCGACACCTACGGCGGAATGGCTCGCCACGGCGGCGGCGCATTCTCCGGCAAGGACCCGTCAAAGGTCGACCGCAGTGCTGCATACGCAATGCGCTGGGTTGCCAAGAACGCCGTTGCGGCCGGCCTCGCCGATCGCATCGAGGTTCAGGTTGCCTACGCTATCGGCAAGGCTGCTCCGGTCGGCTTGTTCGTCGAGACGTTCGGCACCGAGAAGACCGATCCGGCTCGGATTCAGCAGGCGATCACCGAGGTGTTCGACTTGCGTCCGGGAGCGATCATCCGCGATCTCGATCTGCTGCGTCCGATCTACGCGCAGACCGCGGCGTACGGTCACTTCGGACGCACCGATATCGATCTCCCGTGGGAGAGCACGGATCGTGCGGACAAGCTGCGCAGCGCAGCAGGTCTCTGATAACTGACGTACAGACGGGGCGCGGGTGGGCGCGGAAAGAGTAGCGGCAGAGGTCGATCCGGTAGCCCGGGTACTCCCGATGCTCCCGCTCGCCCACCTCGATCGAGAGTTCGACTACCTCGTTCCCCGTGAACTCGAAGCGGATGCGCAACCCGGTGTACGGGTGCGCATCCGCTTTGCTGGTCGTCTGGTCGACGGTTTCATCGTCTCCCGCGAGGCGACAAGTGATCATCAGGGCAAATTCGGGTGGCTCGAACGTGTCATCTCCGCCGAGCGAGTCCTCACTGACGAAATAGCGCAGTTGGTCGACCGCGTTGCCGAGCGCTACGCAGGCACCCGGGCGGACGTGCTCCGGCTAGCCGTCCCGCCGCGTCACGCCAAGGTCGAGGGCGAGGCGTGGGAACCCAGCGGTGACATTGCCGCTCCCACTCTGGACGAACGAGGATGGCACCTCTATCACTACGGAGATGCGTTTGTCACCGCCGTCCGCGAACTGCGCGCTCCGCGAGCGGTGTGGCAGGCATTGCCCGGTGAAGACTGGCCGCTGCGGTTGGCCGAACTTGCGGGCTCGGTGGCGTCGGCAGGCAAGAGTGCGGTCATCGTTGTTCCGGATCAGCGTGATCTCGATCGAGTCCTTGCCGCGTGCGAGAAAGTATCCGGACCTGAAGCGGTAGTAGGGCTTTCAGCGGGACTTGGCCCGGCCATGCGCTATCGGCGGTGGCTTGCGGCGCTCCGCGGAAGTGCTCGCATCGTCGTCGGAACGCGAAGTTCCGTATTTGCTCCCACTCCGGACACCGGACTTGTTGTCGTGTGGGACGACGGCGACGACAACTTGTCCGAGCCGCGCTCGCCGTACCCGCATGCCCGCGAGTCCGCGGTGTTGCGGGCGCATGTGGCGGGGTGCGCCGTGGTGATCGGCGGGTTCTCCCGAACTGCGGAGTCTCAGGTGCTCGTCGATTCGGGGTGGGCCCATGATTTGGTTGCCGCTCGCGATGTGGTCCGGCACTGCTCGCCCAAGATCACTGCTCTGGCGGACAGTGATCATGCGTTGGCCCGCGACCCCGGCGCGCGGGCAGCGCGGTTGCCGGCGATCGCTTTTGCCGCTGCCAGGCGCGCATTGGCCGACGGCCGTGGCGTGCTGGTTCAGGTGCCGCGGCGTGGTTACGTTCCGACGCTCGCTTGCGGGAAGTGCCGGGCACCGGCGCGGTGCCGTCGCTGCAACGGGCCGTTGGCGTTGCCGTCTGCCGCCGGGCCGGACGGCGCCGGAATTCCCGAGTGCCGCTGGTGCGGCGTCGCCGATGCGGCCTACCGGTGCCATGCCTGCGGAGCCAAAGCGCTTCGTGCCGTCGTGGTCGGGGCCGGCCGAACAGCCGAGGAACTCGGTCGCGCGTTCCCCGGGGTGAAGGTCGTGCTGTCCGGTGGCGGCGATGTGGTCAAGGAAGTTGCCCAAGGCCCCGCGCTGGTGGTCTCGACCGTCGGCGCAGAACCGGTGATGACCGGGGGCTACGGTGCTGCGTTGTTACTCGACGGGTGGGCATTGCTCGGTCGCGCCGACCTTCGCGCCGAAGAGGAGACGCTGCGACGCTGGATGTCGGCTGCCGCCTTGGTGATTCCACTCTCTGACGGCGGCGAGGTCGTTGTCGTCGCGGATTCGGGAATCCCGACGGTCCAGGCCTTGGTGCGATGGGATCCGGTCGGTCACGCCCGCAGTCAGTTCGACGAACGCGACGAGGTCGGCTTTCCGCCTGCGGTGCATCTGGCGGCAATCGACGGTGGTAGCGCCGCGATTGCCGAATTGGTGGCCTCCGCTGATCTACCTGCCAGTGCAGTTCTTCTCGGGCCCGTGGAATTGCCTGCGGGGGAGAGGCTTCCGTATTCGGGCGAGGACGAGGCAGGTGTAGCTCCCGAGCGGCTGCTGATTCGGGTGCCGCGCAAGGACGGCCGGGCACTGGCTGACTCTCTGGCTCATGCTCGCGCGGCTCGGAGCGCCCGCAAATCTTCGGGTCCGGTGCGTATTCAGATCGACCCGCGCAGAATCGGCTGAGGATTTCTTGGTGACCTGGAGCGCTGCATGATCACGGACAGGTGCTGCTTATACTGACCACTGTCTGACGAGGGAATGCCGGTGAGAATCCGGAACTGACGCGCAACGGCGATGGGGTTTCCCACGAGTCCGAATACTCGTCCGGCACCACATCGAAGTGGTGATCGTAACTGCATCCTGTGATGCCGATTGCCGCATGTCGGGCTCCGCGACCGAGCCCCTGATCGAAGGACGACTTTCCGTGCCCACCGCACCGCTGACGCGCGCACTCACTGCCGCGACCGGATTACTCTGCACCACCGCACTACTCGCCGGTTGCTCCAACGCTTCGCCGCCGGACGCCACAACCCCGACAACAGTCGCCGCTGATGCAGCGGGCCCCACCAGCTACCCGTTGATACTCGAAAATTGTGGGGTGACAGTAACATTCGATTCGGCGCCGCAACGAGCTGTGTCGCTGTATCAGGGTTCGACGGAAATATTGCTCTCGCTCGGTCTCGGCAACCGGATGGTGGGTACCTCCACGTGGTTCGATCCCGTTCTCGCTCCTCTCGCAGCTCAGAACGACCTGGTGCCGAGACTCGCCGACAACGACGCGTCGCTCGAGGTGGTACTCGACACCGAACCCGACCTCGTGACGTCGGCGAGCGCCCACACTTTCACGTCCGCTGTCGTCGCAGAGCGGTCGCGATTCGCCGAACTGGGGATTCCCACGTATCAGTCGCCGTCTGTCTGTACCGACGCCGTCGTGGCGGGAGAGAACGTCTCGCGTACGGAGACTCTGAGCATCGACACGCTGTACCGGGAGATTCGTGAGTTGGCGGCGATCTTCGACGTGCAGGATCGTGGCGCAGAGTTGATCGCCGAACTACAGTCGCGCCTTTCGGTGGCCGCGGCTGATGTGGCCGGTTCGGGAAGAACAGTGGCTTTCTGGTTCTCCGGGCTCGAAGCTCCGTACATGGCCGGATGCTGTTCGGCTCCAGGGCTTCTTGCTGAACAGGTGGGTGCCGTCAACGTATTTGCAGACCTCTCCGATGATTGGCCGGAAGTGAGTTGGGAGGCGGTTGCAGACCGTGACCCGGATGTTCTGGTGCTCGGTGATCTTCACCGTCGGCGGGTAGACGGTGATTCGTTGGAGACGAAGATCGTCTTCCTCGAATCGAATCCGGTGACCGCGCAGATGTCTGCCGTGCGCAACCGTCACTACGTCACGTTGTCCGGGGCGGAGATGGACCCGGGGATCCGTGAGATCGACGCTCTGGAGAAGCTCGCGGACGGGCTGCGCGTGACGCAGGGCTGATTACGGCTCGCGTCGTTGCACCCTCCAGCGATGCGATATATCGTCGAACTATCAGCGATATCGGTGGAGGGCAGCAGCTATGGACAGGCATTTTCCCGAGGGCGAGCGTGGACGCGGGCATCGTCGGGGGCGGTTCGGACCTGACGGTGGACAGGGCCCCGGCTTCGGTCCCGGCGCGCACTTCGGTCGTGGTCGCGGACGCGGCGGGCGGGGGCGCCGCGGTGACGTTCGTGCAGCTGTTCTGCTCCTCATCGCCGAAGAACCGATGCACGGCTACGAACTGATTCAGCAGATCGTCGAACGCAGTGGCGGAGTATGGAAGCCGAGTCCTGGTTCCATCTACCCGGCGCTGTCTCAACTCGAAGACGAAGGCCTCGTGATCATCGACAAGGTGGCCGGGCGCAAGACAGCAAAGCTCACCGAAGAAGGCGTCGCGTACGTCGAGCAGCACCGGGAAGACCTCGGCGCACCGTGGGACGAGGTTCGTGACAGCGTCGGCGCCCCGGAACAGGATCTGCGTGAGCTGATCGGACAACTGATGGGTGCTGCCGGTCAGGTTGCCGCAGTTGGTACTCCGGAGCAGGTCAAGGCCGCCGCCGATGTTCTGATCGAAGCGCGTCGGGCGTTGTACCGCGTGCTTGCCGACGACGGGTCCACCGACACCGACAGTTAGGCGCGGCCCAGGGTTTGTGCGCCCGATCACGATCGCCGGGAAGTATGAACTAGCTTGGTAAGCAAGACAATCACTTCGATAATCAGGAGAATTCATGACCGTCCACAACTTTGCCGTCAAGGCTGCCGACGGGTCCACCGAGGATCTGAGCCAGTACAAGGGCAACCTTCTGTTGATCGTCAACGTGGCAAGCAAGTGTGGATTCACGCCGCAGTACGAAGGCCTCGACGCCCTGTATCGCGAGAACAAGGACCGTGGTCTTCGGGTCATCGGATTCCCGAGCAACCAGTTCGGAGATCAGGAACCGGGGCAGGACGCCGAGATTCAGGAGTTCTGCAGCACGACCTACAACGTCACATTCCCGGTGTACGCCAAGATCGAGGTCAACGGAGACAACGCGGACCCGTTGTACAAGCATCTCCGCAGTGAGGCGCCCGGTGACTTCGGGCCCGAAATCGGATTCCTTTTCGACCACGTCAGCAAGACCCGCCCCGAGGCGATCGGTACCGACGAGGTGAAGTGGAACTTCACGAAGTTCCTCGTCGATCGTGACGGAGCAGTAGTTCGTCGTTTCGAGTCGACAGTCACGCCCGAGCAGATTGCTGAAGAAGTTTCGGAGCTGCTGTAACTATCAGCAGGTCTAGGTACTGAATATTTGGCCGTGATCCCGGGAGCCCCTTGCAGGGTCTCCCGGGATTGCTGTCTCGCCACCGTCGATCTCGACCAATGAAATCGGCAAGACAACAGTTGGAGGATGCGCCCCATGGCACACGTACAGCGTTTCGACCACATCGGCATCACCGTCGCGGATCTCACCTCGGCGACGGCGTTTTTCGTCGGGCTGGGCCTCGAGCTGGAGGGCACCGGATCTGTGGAGGGCGAATTCGTGGAGACCGTCTGCGGCATCCCGGGCGCCCACTGTGAAATCGCAATGCTACGGCCGCCGGGCGGAGGTTCTCGGCTGGAGCTCTCGTCCTTCGTCACGCCCGACCATGTGTCCGGATCGCCCACGGCAATGGCCAACGAGCTTGGGCTACGCAACGTGTCATTCGAGGTCGGCGACCTCCAGGCTGCCATCGACGCTGTTGCGGCGGACGGGTACGGGCTCATCGGCGGCATCGGTGAGTACGAGAACAGTGTGCGGATGGCCTATGTGCGGGGGCCTGAGGGGATCATCGTGTCCCTGTTCGAGCAGATCGGCTGATGCGCTGCGCAGTATTAGACAGGCATACTGTTGAAAAATACGGGTGATATCCGACTCGAACTACCAATTCGGGACTAATTAAACAGGTACCCTGGCTAATGAGACTAGGGAGAACCGCATGGATGAGCGAGCGGACCGACTGCGCGAAGACGTAGCATTGTTCAGCCGAAGGATCCGAACCAAGAGTGCCGGGCATTTGTTGACTCCAACCCAACTGCAGGCCCTTGCGCATCTGGATCGGGTTGGCGCGATGAGCGCGCGGGCGCTGGCCGACCTGGAACAAGTGGCGCCGCAAACGATCGCACGTACCGTGCTCCTCCTCGAAGAAAAAGCCATGGTGACGCGCACCGTCGATCCACATGATGCCCGCGCCAGTTTGATCGCGATCACCGATAGCGGCCGCAGGACCCTGGACGTGGACCGTGCTACTCGTAGCGAATGGCTTACCTCCGTGCTGGAGGAGCAGTTCACCGATGTCGAACGTGAGTTGCTTTATCTGGCAGGACGATTGCTGCGTCGTGCCGCCGAGTCGACCGATACGACACCGACACAGGAGTCGGTGATTCGCGTATGACTGCCGTCGCGGACGACGTAGACACCAAGACCTTGCCGGTTCCGTTTCGCGTGAGCGGTGCGGCCGCGACCGGCAGTATTCTGCAGCCACTGAACTCGTCGATGATTGCAGTGGCGATTGTCGGGATCGCCGCTCAGTTCGGTTCGACATCGGGCGTTTCCTGGATTATCTCCGCGATGTACATCACGACCGCCGTGGGTGCCCCGATGATGGGGCGGCTCGGTGCATTATTTGGCGCCCGTCGCGTATTTCTCGGTGGTCTGGCGCTGGTCGCGATCGGATCGTGCGTCGGGATGCTCGCCCCGAATGTCGGGTGGTTGATCGGCGCATACGTGATACTCGGATTCGGTATTTCGGCGCACATGCCCAACGCGATGACGATGATTCGCAGCTACTCGGAGCGTTACCGACGCCAACCTCGTACTGCGATTGCGACCCTGGTCGTCTGCAGCCAGTCTGTTGCCGCTCTCGGCCCAACGGTGGGTGGTCTCCTCGTGGGGACATTCGGGTGGCAGTCGATCCTGTGGGTGAATCTTCCCGTCGTGGTGCTCAGTGCTGTTGTGGTCATGCATGCTGACGTGGGTTTTGCCGGCGGCAGACGAGTGTCGGTCCGGGAAGCGCTTCACGCTCTCGACGTACTCGGAATCGGGCTGTTCCTCGTGACGATTACGTCGGCAATGGTGTTGCTGATTTCGTTGCCGAGCAACCCGACATGGTGGCTGCTTCCGGTTGCCGTCGTGGGACTCGGCCTATTCGTGTGGTGGGAGCATCGCGCTCCGGAGCCGTTCCTGGATGTCGAGGCTTTGGCACGAAATCGTGCCCTCAGTGCCACACTGGGCCGGACATTGCTCACGTACACGTGCTTCTACTGCGTTTTCTTCGGAATTCCTCAATGGCTGCAATATGCGCGGGGGATGAGCCCGATCGAGGCCGGCCTGACGATGCTTCCCGTCGCGGGGGTCAGCGTGGTGGCAACCATGATCGGATCACGCACCTACCGGCGATACGGTGCCCGCCGCACTCTTCTTGTCGGTACGTGCGCGCTGCTCGTCGGCGGAGTGCTGATCGCTTCCGTCGAAAGTTCGACGGCACCGGTCCTGGTACTTCTCCTGGTGGCCGCGGTACTGGGTGTGCCTAACGGCTTCAACAACATTGGCAATCAAAGCCTGATCAATGCAGTGACAACCGTGGACGAGGTCGGTGCTGCTATCGGTGTGTACCGCACAGTCGCGTTCATCGGCGCGAATCTTGCCGTGGTGGTGCTGCAGGTGACCGCCGGCCATCAGATCGACGACGCCGGTTTGCACAAGACCGGGTGGTTCATCGCCGTTGCCGGGCTGGTTCTACTTGTGGGGATCATGTTCTCGCGCAACATGGGACCGGCCCGAGCCGTCGATTCCCGGAGTTCGTCTGCCTGATTTGGCTTCTCGATCAGCTGGCAGCGGCGCGACGGAGATCTTCGCAGGTGCTCCGGTAGATCTGTGCAAGATCAGCGTCGGCACCGTTGTCCAGACGTTCTGCCCACGTGTCGACCGCGATACGTGTTGTCATTGCGGCACTTTCGACGAGCAGTCGAGCGTAAGGGCGGGCAGCCTCGCCGCCGAGTTTGGCGGCGACTCGGTCTGTCAGCTTGATCAGTGCCATGGATTCTGCCGCGAATGACGATGCGCACAGATGTGGATCGGACGCGAGAAGACGTCGAACTCGCAGTATTCGATCTCGCCTGTCCGGCGAAGTCTCCAGTCTTTCGATGATGTTCCCGTAAATCGCCTGGATCCCCGTCAGGGTCAGTTCGTCAGCAGCGATTGCATCGAGCCATTCGACGATCTCCGTCTCGAACTCGACTTCGACGCTGAGGGCCGAGTCTTCTTTGGTGGCGAAGCATCGAAAGAAAGTGCTGGGCGAGACCCCGGCTCGGCGCGCGATTTCGTCCACCGTTGTTGCCGACGAGCCGTGGAGTTCGAAAAGTTCGAGGGCGGCCCGTGAAATTTCGAGGCGAGTTTCCTGACGACGACGTTCCCGCAGGTCGGGAGCGCGTTTGGTCGCCGGGACGTTGACACTGTGGCGGGTAGTCATCCGCGTTCCTCCATGAGGCTCAACTTACCAGCAGAAATCAACTTGACAGTGACTGTCAAGATGATTGATATTGTCAGGTAATAGATTGATTTGTCCTCTAAATCCAGAGAGTTCTCAGTAGCGCATGCACATTCAAGAGACGGAAGCTCAACCGGAATCGGTTGACCTCGACCGCGGTAGCAAGATGTTGATCACCGTGCTGGTCGTCGCGGCATTCGTGATGATCCTCAACGAAACGATCATGAGCGTGGCGCTGCCACGATTGATGGTGGACCTGGACATTACCGCCAGCACAGCACAGTGGCTGACCACTGGATTCATGCTGACCATGGCTGTCGTGATTCCGACCACGGGTTATCTGTTCCAGCGATTCACCCTCCGGCAAGTATTCGCAGCGGCCATGACGCTCTTCAGCGTCGGTACGCTCCTCGCGGCATCCGCACCCGGATTCGAACTTCTGCTGGCGGGTCGCGTGATCCAAGCCGGCGGTACCGCGATCATGCTCCCGTTGCTCATGACGACGGTCCTGCGGGTTGTACCGGTGCACAAACGCGGCGCCATGATGGGTGTGATCTCCATCGTGATTGCCGTCGCCCCGGCGATCGGTCCCACACTGTCCGGTGTGATTCTGCGATCACTGGACTGGCGCTGGATGTTCTGGCTCGTGTTGCCGATCGCCCTGGTGGCGTTTGCCATCGGCTCGGCATTGGTCAAGAACCTCACTACTACCGGCGCTGCACCGTTCGACGGTCTGTCGGTTGTGTTGTCCGCGTTGGCATTCGGCGGCATCGTCTACGGGCTCGGTAGCCTCGGACACTCGGCCGAAGGATCCGGCGTACCCGTCTGGATTCCGCTTGTTGTCGGTGTCGTCGCTCTGATCGTCTTCGTTCTGCGCCAGTTGTCTCGTCAGGAGGACGGACGCGCGCTCCTGGATATGCGGCCATTCCTCACGCCGACGTTCAGCATCGGACTCGCCATGTTGGCGATCAGCATGATGGCTCTGTTCGGTGCGCTGATTCTGTTACCCCTTTACCTGCAGAACGTGCTCGGCCTCGACACCTTGAAAACCGGACTGCTGCTTCTGCCCGGTGGCCTGCTCATGGGCATTCTGGCGCCATTCGTCGGCCGGGTATTCGACCGCGTCGGCCCGCGCCCGCTGGTCATCCCCGGCGTTGTCGTAGTCAGCGGAGCGTTGTGGCTGATGACGCTCCTGGGTACCGAGACCAGCCTGCCTGTAGTTGTCGGCATCCATTCGATGCTGATGATCGGTCTCGCACTGGTCATGACGCCGCTGATGACGTCGTCGCTCGGATCGGTCCCGTCCGAGTTGTATTCCCACGGCAGTGCCATCTTCAATACCGGTCAGCAATTGGCCGGTGCGGCAGGAACAGCGCTGTTCGTCACGATCATGTCGAACACGGCCGCTTCACGCCTCGCCGATGGTTCGACTGATATCGCTGCTCAGCAATCCGGCATTCACACCGCATTCGTGTGGGGCGGCGTCATATCCTTGATCGCGGTGGCAGGGTCGTTCTTCATTCGGAAGCCGGCGGTGACCAGCTAGAGAAGTGTTTTCGCCTGCACTTATGATGACACGGTGTAGATCGGGATCGGGGCGGGAGCGCTGAATTATGTCGGGCATGACAAAACTTGCAGGATTGGTGGCGGTTGCGTGCCTGGTGGCGCTACCAGGCGTCGCCGGCGCGCAGTCCGGGGCGAGTGTTCCCACGCAGGTCGGGCCGGCGCAGACAAGCCGTCACACGGCCACCGCCTACGCCGAGACCCACCCCGATTCGGCGCCGGCCGGGTCCAATGATTTCGATTGCCGGCCCACAGCCGAGCATCCGCGTCCGGTGTTGCTGGCACACGGAACCGACACTCAGGCGTACACCGATTGGGCAGCTGTGGCGCCGGCGCTCGCTGCCGACGGTTATTGCGTTTTTGTGCTCAACTACGGCGGGGATCCTGAGAAAGACACGTATGGCGTCGGCGACATCGTTACGAGTGCAGGCGAATTCAGCGCTTTTGTCGATCAGGTGAGATCGAGAACGGGCGCTGATCGCGTCGACGTCATCGGGTATTCGCAGGGCGCCACCGTAACTCGGTACTACATCAACAAACTTGGTGGTGCGCGGTTTGTCGACCACTGGATCGGGCTGGCCTCGCCGACGTACGGCGGTGTGATGTACGGGCTGGTTCCGCTCGTTCGGGCCGTACCCGGCGGCGAAGAATTTGTCGAAGACACATTCTCCGTCGCCGTGCGCGAACAAATGGAGGGATCCGATCTGTTGCGCAGTCTCAATAACGGGGGAGACACCGTGCCAGGGGTGCAGTACACCACCATCGGCTCGCGTGTCGACGAAGTGATCCAGCCGTCAGGCAACATCGCGTTGCGGGACCCCGGCGCCGAGAACATCGTCCTTCAGGACCTGTGCCCACAGAACCTGACCGGGCACTTCCGGATGCCGTACGACCCATACGTGATCGACATCATCCGCACCTCACTCGATCCCGATGCCGAGCGGCACGCGTCGTGCACGACCGTCCCGCTCGGCGCCGATATTCCGCAAGTGGTGATCGACGCCAATTCTTGACGTCGACTGAGACCGACTACGTCTACTCTGCGAGCTTGGCCGCTGCCTGCGCCCTCATGAAGAACTTGTCGGTACCCAGATCGCGTACCGTCTTGATATTGAATGCGGCCTTCAAATGCTCGGCGTCCGAATCACTTACGCCGTTCAGGGCCGCTACCGGAGCGTCGGCCAAGTCTTCGATGGATTTTCCTGCGTATGCCTTGTCGAACTTGCTGTCGATCCCTGCCAACGAAGTACCTCCGTGTGGTCGGTGCATGTTCTTTCTTGCCGTGCGACGCCCCGTGGCGACGCCGGCAACAGTCAATACCGTCGGTCGGTGAATCTGCAGCGTTCCGAGCAAAGAATTTGCTGAGAAATGCGCGCGACATGCCGCGCGGTACGACCGAGGCTCAGCACTCCCTAGACTGAAGGTTCCATTCGTACAAAAATCCGGGAGCGCTTTCGTGACTTGCAGTCCACCACGTTCGAGCGGCCAGCGAGCTGATCACAGTCTCTGCAGCCCTGAGAACAGGGAGGGCTGACATGCGCGTTGTATTCGCCGGGACGCCGGAACCTGCCGTCCCGTCCTTGCGCCGACTCATCGAGTCGGCCAATCACGAGGTTGTTGCCGTGGTGACGCGTCCTGACGCCGTCGCTGGTCGCGGACGCAAAGTCACCCGGTCACCCATCGGAATGCTCGCGGACGAATACGGCATTCCCGTGCTGACACCCGCCAAGGCGTCCGATCCGGAATTCGCGGCCGAACTGAAGAGCTACGAGCCGGATTGCGCGCCCGTTGTCGCCTACGGAAATCTGTTGCCGCAGAACGTACTCGATATCCCGAAGTTCGGATGGGTGAACCTGCACTTCTCGCTGCTTCCCGCGTGGCGTGGTGCTGCGCCCGTGCAAGCTGCGATCAGTGCCGGCGACGAGGTCACCGGCGCCAGCGCCTTCCGCCTCGAAGCAGGTATGGACACCGGACCGGTGTACGGCGTGATGACCGAACGTATCCGCGACACCGACACTGCCGGTGATCTCCTGGGGCGGCTGGCCGATGGTGGCGCCGCCCTGCTCGAATCCGTGCTCGACGGAATCGAAGCCGGCGCGATCACGGCAGTTCCCCAGTCCGACGACGGCGTCTCGTACGCCCCGAAGGTGACCGTCGACGCGGCCCGCGTGCGCTGGGATCGTCCAGCTGCGGCAGTTGACCGTCACATTCGGGCCGTCACGCCTGCACCAGGTGCGTGGACGATGATCGGTGATCTGCGGGTCAAGCTCGGACCGGTCACCGTCACCGACGACGTACTGGCAGTGGGTGAGATCGCAGTACGCAAGGACGGTCTTTACATCGGTACCGCTACGACGGCGGTGCGACTCGGGCAGATACAGCCCCCGGGCAAGAAATTGATGTCGGCAGGGGACTGGGCACGCGGTGCCCGACTCGACGCGGAGGTACGAGCAGCATGACCGAATCACGACGACCAGCCCGCCAGGCCCAAGGCCCCGGCGACAAGCGGAACGGGTCGCGAAACAACAAGCCGAAGCAGGCCAAGCGCCCAGATCCGACGGCTGGACTCGATCAGCCGCGTCTCGCAGCGCTCGACGTGCTGCGTGCGGTCCGCGAGCGCGATGCCTACGCAAACTTGGTTCTGCCCGGATTGCTGCGCGATCGCAAACTCGACTCCCGCGACGCTGCCTTGGCAACCGAACTGGCGTACGGCGCTGCCCGCGCACAGGGGCTGCTCGACGCCGTGATCGTGCACGCGTCGGGTCGCCCGATCGAGGAAATCGACGGCAACCTCCTCGACGTGCTGCGGTTGGGTTCTTACCAACTGCTGCGCACGCGCGTCGCTCCGCACGCCGCCGTCGCGACGTCCGTCGATCTTGCACGCGCTGAATCCGGCCAGGGTCGAGCAGGATTCGTCAACGCGGTCCTGCGCCGGGTTTCCGAGCGCACGCAGGAAGAGTGGGTGGAACTGCTGGCGCCGAAGGACGCGATCGGGCATCTCGCGTTCGAGCACGCTCACCCCGTGTGGATCGCTCAGGTCTTCGCCGATTCGCTCGGCGCTGCGGCCGGTGAACTCGAAGACGTCCTGATCGCCGACGACGCCCGTCCCGCCGTGCACCTCGTTGCGCGTCCCGGCGAAATCTCGGCCGAAGAACTGGCACTGGTGACCGGCGGCGAGATCGGCCCGTACTCGCCGTACGCCGTGCATCTCGACGGCGGCGATCCCGGCCAGCTCGACGCGGTGCGTCAGGGATTGGCAGGAGTGCAGGACGAAGGCAGCCAGCTGGTTGCCCGGGCGCTGTCCATCGCACCGCTCGACGGCGAAGACAACGGCCGCTGGCTCGATCTCTGCGCTGGCCCCGGCGGTAAGGCGGCTCTCCTCGGAGCGCTCGCCGGCATCGAAGGTGGGCGCCTCGACGCCGTCGAACCCGTCGCTCACCGCGCTGACCTGATCCGCAAGACCACCCGTGAGCTACCCGTCGACGTACACGTGGCAGACGGCCGCGAGTCCGGCCTCGAACCCGGATACGACCGCATCCTCGTCGACGCACCATGCACCGGACTGGGCGCGTTGCGTCGGCGACCCGAAGCGCGGTGGCGTCGTCAACCGTCGGATGTGGCCCCACTCGTGAAGCTTCAGCGCGAATTATTGGCCGCGGCAATCGAATTGGTGCGCCCCGGCGGAGTGGTGCTGTACTCCACGTGCTCGCCGCACCTGTCGGAAACGTTGGCCGTTGTCGCCGACGCGGTGCGCCGTCACGGCGTCGTCGAACTCGACACCAAGGAACTGGTGCCCGGTGTGCCGGACGTCGGAGACGGCAATTCGGTTCAGCTGTGGCCGCACCGGCACGGCACGGATGCCATGTTCATGGCGGCCTTGCGTAAGCCGCTGGCGTAGGCAACCGTGGGGCCGTTTTTAAAGCCGGGGGGTTAAAAAAGGGCCCACTGTGAGGGGGCTCGACGAATAACAAAGACAAAGATGATAAAGAAAAAAAACCCGACCAAA